>CADAPC010000029.1 GCA_902789725.1 uncultured Bacteroidales bacterium | reverse complement strand
AACAGACGGAACACCTCGTTCATGGCAATCAGCATATTTGACTTGCCCGAAGCGTTTGAACCATAGAGGATGCCTAACTTATACAAGAACACACCATCAACAACTTCGGTGACAAGTTCCGAAGATGGTCCCTTGGCCACGAAGCTTAATTCCTGCTTGTCACGAATGGAAAGATAGTTCTTTACCCAAAAATCTCGTATCATATCGCAATTATTTTGTCTATTATTGTAATTTTGCTACAAAATTACAAATAATTTTTGAAATGAACACCACGTTTATCATTCATTTCTGTAATTACGATACGTTTTTGTATATATTTAACTACAAAATGGATGTTGAGATAGCAAATTGACTGCGGCACATTCTGTGCTAGTTGACTTCGTCTTCCTCCTCCTTGCAAGGCATAGCCTGAACAAGTTCCGCCTCTGCCCTTGCTTCGTTCGTCGGTCGGAAAAACAATTATTGGTAATTATTGTTTTTCGAAACACGGAACGTGTTGAGAGCCAACTTCCTTAATCATAAAATTTGTGGAGGAGAGTACTTCAGTAATTAATTTGGTTTTTCTCTCGCTTAATCGTACCGTTCGCTCCGCGCAAGGTACTCACGCTCGACAATAAAAATGAAAAATATGGTTTTCCATTTTGTATTGTGCTCACTTAATCGTACCGTTCGCTCCGCGCAAGGTACTCACGCTCGACAATAAAAATGAAAAATGTGATTTTTCATTTTGTATTGTGCTCGCTTAATCGTACCGTTCGCTCCGCGCAAGGTACTCACGCTCGACAATAAAAATGAAAAATGTGATTTTTCATTTTGTATTGTGCTCGCTTAATCGTACCTTTGCAGCCAAATTGATTAGCGATGACAGTTGACGAACGATATATGCGCCTGGCTTTGGATGAGGCGAGGACGGCACTTGCACAGGATGAGATTCCGATTGGTGCGGTGGTGGTGGCTGGAGGACAAGTGATTGGCCGAGGACATAACTTGACAGAAACCCTGCACGATGTGACGGCTCATGCTGAGATGCAGGCCATTACAGCGGCTTCGGAGTGGATGGGTGGAAAATACCTGACAGGTTGTACGCTCTATGTGACAGTGGAACCTTGTGTGATGTGTGCTGGAGCCATCGGATGGAGCCAGTTGGGACGTTTAGTGTATGGTGCGAGTGACGAGAAACGTGGTTTTCAGCGGTTCGCTCCCCAGGCACTGCACCCTAAGACGGTGGTGGTCGGCGGGGTGTTGGAGAAAGAGTGTGCCCAATTGATGAAGGAATTCTTTAAAAGTAAAAGATGAGCCTTTTGAAAACTTAAATTTTTCACTTTTCATTTTTCACTTCTCAACGTGACAAAAGACATGACGGTGGGGCGGCCGTTTCCGCTGATATTCAGTTTTGCTTTGCCCTTGTTGCTGGGCAACCTTTTGCAGCAGTTCTACAGTTTGGTGGATGCTGCCATTGTGGGGCAAACTTTAGGCATGAACGCTTTGGCTGGAGTGGGAGCGAGCAGTAGTGTGTTGTTCCTCATTCTTGGTTTCTGCAATGGACTGACGGGAGGCTTCGGCATTCCCATAGCACAGGCTTTCGGTGCTCAGGATTATTTTCAGGTGAGGCGATATGTGAAGGTGAGCTACATGTGGGGAGCCTTTTTCTCGTTCGTGCTGGCTTTTGTGTGTTCATTGCTGTGTGCTCACATCTTGCGCTGGATGCAGACACCTGCGGAAATTTTTGAGGATGCTTACACCTATCTGCTCATCACCTTCATCACCATTCCCTGCAATTTGGTTTACAACCTCCTGGCGAGCGTCATTCGTGCTTTGGGTGATAGCAAGACTCCCTTCTATTTTCTGCTTCTTGCTGCTGTGCTGAACATTGCGCTCGATTTTCTCTTCATCCTCGTCTTTGGAATGGGAGTGGGTGGTGCCGCTTTGGCTACTGCCATTGCCCAGTTGGTGAGTCTCCTCCTTTGCATGATTTATATGAAGAAGGCTTTTCCTGTTCTGAAAAAAGAAGGCGATGTTCCAGAAGAGAAAGTTTCTTGGATTGATGCGTGGATTGTGCTCTGTATGGGAGTGCCGATGGGGTTGCAATTCTCCATCACTGCTATTGGCTCCATCATGCTGCAGAGTTCCAACAATGCCTTGGGTACGGAGTGTGCCACAGCCTTCACGGCAGCTATGCGCATCAAGATGTTCTTCATCTGCGCATACGAGAATTTGGGTGTGGCTCTTGCCACCTATTGCGGACAAAACTTAGGCGCAAAGAAGTTTGACCGCATTCGAGCAGGGTTGAAAGACGGACTGCTGATGATGCTGGTTTATAGTGTGGTCACCTTTCTCATCCTGTGGTTTTTTGCTCGCGACATTTCCACATTGTTTATATATGCAGAAGAGACACAGATTCTCGACTATAGCGAGCAGTTTCTGCGTCTCTCCTGTTGTTGTTATGTGTTCTTGGGCACGTTGTGCGTGTTTCGCTATTCCCTGCAGGGGGTGGGGAAGACCAAACTCAGCATGTGGTCGGGTGTGAGCGAATTAGTGGCTCGTGTCCTTGTCAGTCTTTTCGTGGTGCCAGCCATCGGCTTCTTAGGCGTTTGCATTGGCGATCCTGCCGCTTGGGTAGCAGCTGACTGCTTCCTCATTCCTGCGTTCCTTGTGGTGCTGAAACGGCTTAGCCGGTCTTACTCTGCTTCGGGTTCGCTGGTTTGACGGAGGAACTTGCCTTCGAGCGAGTAAGCTTTGTTTACCGTGTAGCGTCCGTAGTCGGGGGCTGGGAAATAGCCGTATGAGGCGAGGATGACTTCGCCTTTGTCGAGGTTGATTTCCTGCACGCCTTCGGTTGAGGGGAATTGTTTGAAGGTGCGCTTCTCTGTGTCGATGATGTAGGTCCAGAAGTTTCGGCCATCAGGGCAACCTTCCACAATGATTTTCTTGCCATCCTTCGAGGCAAAGTAAGCTTTTTCGGCAGTGGCTATGAGTTGCATCTCTGTAGGTGCTGCATCGGCGTTCTTTCCTTCCATTTCGTCCCAAAGTCCACTGGCTGTTGGGTTGGTGAGGAGGATGCGGCGAGCCGTTCCAGCTTGTTCGTCAGTCATCCATACGGAATAGATGCCTTCTGGTTCATCTTCAGTGGGTGCGTTCACCGTCACTACATAGAGAGCTAACTTTCCCTGGCGGTCCTTCTCTTCTGCATTCGAGGGTAATTCGCTGATGGGGAACTTCTCTTCCTGATAAGGTGCCAGCCCCAGCTCCTCGGTTTCGTCGGATTGTCTTTCCTCGTAAGGCACTTCTTCATCCTCCAGGCCTGTTCTGCCTTCATTGTTAGCCAATTCGGAGGGTAGGCTGTCGCTCACACTTGTTTGTTCGCTCTTGCTGAAATTGACGCAACTGGTCAACCACAAGGCCGTTGCAATCACAAAGAATGTCTTTTTCATTTTTTTTCGTCTGATGTTATGGTTTGAAAAATAAGGTAAAAGGGGATTTGTCTGTCTGTGGGGCATCAATCAAGCGCATGTTCGTAGAGGCTGTCAATCTATTCCTCGCTCAGGTTCTCGTAGCCCCCCATTTCTTCATCCTCCATGTCCGCATCTCGCCAGCTTTCGCGGTCTTCCAGCATGTCCCACACTTGATTAGCTGCACTCTCGTTGAGGCTGTCTATCTGGGTGATGAAAAGTCTGTCTCCCTTTTTCTTCACGGTGTAGAAGAGTTCTTGGTAGCTTGTCAGCATCCTGTCGGCCCAGTAAGCGAGGGTGAAGGTCTTGTGCAGACGTCCGTCCTCGGTAAGGCAGGCTTCGTCTTCATTGCGCACAATAATTTGCTCTGAATTGTCGAGACCTGTAAGTAGCCAAGTGGCATACTTCTCTGCGCCATCTGTTTCAGTTGAGGCATCCCCCACCAGCGCATGGAGGGTGTCGAGCACGGCTGGGGAGAGATACTTCTGCAAAACGGCTTCGTCCCACTTGTAAATGCCCTCATCTTCTGTTGCATGACTGTAAAAATCCTCAACGAAGGCGATGGCTTCTTGCTCACTCACGTCTTCCCACTCCGTTTCTGCGGAGCGACCCGCAGCGGTTTCTGTAGTGGATGAGTCGTTTGTGCTGGCAGCATTGTTCCCAGCCGTTTTTCCACCTGTGCATGCATACAGTTGGCCAACCAACAGAGCTGCAACCAAGGGAAAAGTAAAAGAAAATTTTCTCATAGGTATGGTTTTTAAATGGAAATAAGTAAATGCCTTTTCAATCTTTTAAGGTATGTTCTAAAAATTAGCTTTCAATTGTTTTTAGTTGATTTTGGAGTAGATTTGGGTGCAAGACCGCAGTGGCATAGCGAGCTATGGCCCAAGGGAATAAGCCAAAAGATGCCCAAAAGCAACAAAAACAATGGAAGATAATCATCTCAGATTTAGTAATTATTAGAACATACCTTAATTTTTATAAAGTTGCTTGAATGCCTCGATGCAGTAGTCTTGATCGATGCAGGCTCCCGTCTCTCTCACGCTGTGCATGGCCAGGATGGGGTTGCCCATATCCACTCCTCGCAGTGGAAGGGACGATGCAAGGATGTTGCCCAAGGTGCTACCGCCTGCCACATCGCTGTGGTTGACAAAGCGTTGGCAGGGCACACCCGCTTGCTCGCAGAGTTGTTGGAACACAGCGGCAGAGACAGCATCGCTGGCGTACTTCTGTGCTGCGTTGAACTTGATGACAGGCCCTCCTCCCAGCACTGGGTGGTTGGTGGGGTCGTACTTGTCTGAGTAGTTGGGATGCCAAGCGTGGGCATTGTCGGCGCTTACCATGAAGGCGCGTTCCACTGCCTGGTAGAAGCCTTCTTGATTTCCGCCTTGTGCCAGCATCATGCGTTGGATAATGCTGGCCAGAAAGGGACTTCCTGCTCCCTGCTTGGTTTGCGATCCCGTTTCTTCATTATCGAAAATGGCTAATATGCGTGTCGCTTTGGGTGAGTCCTCGCTTTCAAGGAGTGCCGTCAGCCCTGCATGCACCATTGAAAGGTCGTCGAGCCTTCCAGCCGAAAGAAACTCATCGTGTGCGCCAAAGGTGCAGGGTGGGGTGGTGTCGTAGAGATAGAGGTCGAAGTCGAGAATGTCTTTTGCCTCCACCTGCAACTCTTTTGTGATGATGCCCATCAGCAGGTTGTCCTTCTCCATTTCCTCTGAAACGATGCCCAACAAGGGGAGCATGTCCTTCTGCTTGCTCAGCTTCACCCCCTCGTTTACCTCACGGTTGAAGTGGATGGCGAGGTTGGGTATTTGCAGGAGCGGACGCTGAATATGGAGCAGGCGAGTCAGTGGGTGCATGGCATCACCACTCCGCAGGATGACGCGCCCAGCAAGGCTTAGTGGGCGGTCGAACCAGGTGGACATGATGGCTCCACCGTACAGTTCCGTGTTGAGTTTTGCAATGCCTTCCTTGCTGGTCATTTCGGCATGGGGTTTGATGCGGAACGTAGGGGAGTCGCAATGGGCGCAAATCACGCGAAATCCCGCTTTCTCCAATGGTTGATTGCCAATGTGGAAGGCATAGATGGATGAGTCGTTTTTGGTGCAGTAGCACTTCGTGTTTGCCTCCATTGAACCTAATTTTTCGGCAGGGTCGATGCGTCTGTAACCATGCTGCTCCAATTGCTCGGCAATAGTCTTCACAGCCAGAAAATTGACAGGCGATGCGTTGAGAAAATGGATGAGTGACTGAATGTGTGACATGATAGATGCTGATTTTGGCAGGCGTGTTATTTGAATGATGTAGCAAAGGTACTACAAAAATCTGACAAACTCGCATCTTCTGAGCAGAAATTGCAAGGAATGTGGGTGTTTTCGTCGTGAACATGGAGCAAGTGACAAAATTCCATGTTTTCGAATCCCTTGTTTAAATCTGAATCGGTAAGGTGCTTTTTGTTGAAATGCTCCAAGGATATACATGGGCGAAAAAATCTGAGGGGATTCTGCACTAATCTCGCAAAAAGGTTGTATCTTTGCACTGTCAAACTGATAAAACTTAGGATTATTCAGCAATTTTTAAGCTAATCAAATATGGCAAGAGAACAGTCGCAACTGAGAGAAAGGCAGCGGACGAATTTGAAAGAGCCGCGACGGTATAAAGTTATCATATATAACGATGATTTCACTACGATGGAGTTTGTTGTGACGATATTGGTGCAGGTGTTTTTGAAAAGCGAGGAGGAAGCCGAGGCACTGATGCTACAGGTTCACCACTCCGACAAGGCTGTGGTGGGCATCTATAGCTACGACATTGCTTTGTCGAAAGCGCGCAAAGCTACCAATATGGCAAGGGAACAGGATTTTCCGTTACGACTGACTGTGGAACCTGAGGAGGAATAGTGTATGGCACAGATTAATCAAACGTTGCGGGCTTCGCGGATGCTGAACAAGGCCTACGAGTACAGCAAGGAGTACATGCATGAGTTTATCATGCCAGAGCACTTGCTGTTGGCGTTAATTGAAGATTTCAATTTTAATTCTGCGCTGAACATCTTCTTCAGCCCATACCAATTGGAAGAGCGCATCAGGGAGTATTTGGAGAGTGTGGAGTCGTTGCCAGCCGGAACGGAATACATACCAGAGGCATCGGCGCAACTGCAGAAAGTGATAGAACTGGCTATTCAGCAAGTGGCATCGAGCGACGCGGAGACTCTGGATATTCCTCATCTGACGAAAGGAATCTTGGCACTCGAAGACTCCTGGGCAGCGTATCTGTTGAAAGATGCACTCTTTGGTAAAGAGGCCAACTTCATGAGCCAACTGATTGGTTTCTATGATACGGAGGATAGCTTAAACGAAAAGGACGAGGAATCGGATGACAAAGCTGCGTGGAAACGGCTCGTCACTTGCATGAACGACTTCTATCGGCAGCAGAACCCGCTTGTGGGCCGAGAGCAAGAATTGAAAAGGACTGTTCAAGTGCTTTGTCGTAGAGACAAAAACAATCCGCTACATGTAGGAGAACCTGGTGTGGGCAAGACGGCTCTTGTGTGGGGATTGGCGCGACTGATAGAAGAAGGACGAGTGCCAAAGCGATTGAAGGGCAGTCGTGTCTATCAGCTGGATATGGGAACACTTTTGGCTGGCACGCAGTATCGTGGCGACTTCGAAAACCGCATCAAACAGATTATGGACGGTGTGCAGGCTGAAGGCGATAATAATATTGTCTATATTGATGAGATTCATACTCTTGTGGGAGCGGGTGCAACAGGAGAAGGAGCAATGGATGCTTCCAATATGCTCAAACCCTATCTCGAATCGGGAAGGATTCGCTTCATTGGCTCTACCACCTACGAGGAGTATAACCGTCACTTCTCGCGTTCCAAAGGACTTATACGCCGTTTTCAACAAATTGATTTACCAGAACCTTCGGTAGAAGAGACTAAAAATATCATTCGGCAGTTAAAGCCGCGCTACGAAGAGTTTCATGAGGTGAAGTATGCCGATGAGGCCATAGACTTTGCAGTTGAAGCGAGTGCCAAGCACATCAACGACCGTTTCCTGCCAGACAAGGCAATCGATCTCATTGATGAGGCAGGTGCTGCGGTGGAAGCTGAGGAAAAGACTTGCGTCATTGGGAAGAAAGAGATTGCCGATGTGTTGTCGAAGACTTGTAAGGTAGATGCCCTGTCTGAAGCAGAAGAGGAGGACTATCAGAAATTGGAAACATTGTCTGGCCGAATGCTTTCGCAGATTTATGGGCAGGACGAAGCCATCCGCCAGGTTGTGGAATCGGTGCAGATGTCGCGGGCAGGTTTGCTGGATGAAAACAAGCCGTTGGCCTCGCTGCTTTTTGTGGGTCCTACGGGTGTTGGCAAAACAGAGGTGTCGAAGGTTCTGGCCAAAGAGTTAGGCATAGAACTGATACGGTTCGACATGAGCGAATACGCAGAGAAGCATGCTGTGGCTAAACTTATCGGTTCGCCTGCGGGTTATGTGGGTTACGAAGACGGAGGACTGTTGACGGATGCCATACGCAAGTCGCCTAACTGCGTGCTCTTGCTTGACGAGATTGAAAAGGCGCATCAGGACATCTACAACATTTTGTTGCAGGTGATGGATTATGCTCGTCTGACCGACAATAAAGGGAACAAGGCTGACTTTCGTAATGTGGTGCTCATCATGACTTCCAATGCAGGAGCGCAGTATGCTGGACAGAGCATAGGATTCAGCAACAGCCTCAGCCGAGGTGATGCTATGATGAAGCAGGTGAAGCGAGTATTTAAGCCAGAGTTTCTGAACCGTTTGTCGGGAACCGTCGTGTTCCATGATATGAATAAGGAAATGGCTGCACTTATCTTGAAAAAGAAACTCCGCGAACTCGACACGAAGCTTGAGGCAAAAAAGGTGACGATGACGCTGACGGCAGAAGCTTTTGATCATCTGCTCAAAGAAGGATTCACGGCAGAATACGGTGCTCGCGAAATGGATCGTGTCATAGCGCAGCAGCTGAAACCTATGCTGATGCGCGAGATTCTTTTCGGAAGTTTGAGGAAAGGTGGTCAAATTGTAATATGTGTGAAAGATGGCTGTCTGGCAATTGGATGAAGAACTGTGGTTCCCTAATCCTCGTTTGGGCGAGGACAATGGGTGGGTGGCTGTTGGTGGCGACCTGTCGGTGGAAAGATTGCTCTTGGCCTATAGCAACGGATTCTTTCCTTGGTATGCCTTCAACATGGAGAGTGAACCGCATTGGTACTGTCCACTCGACCGCTATGTCATCTTCCCTCATGAGATACACATCAGTCACTCCATGCGCCAACTGCTCCGTCAACAGAAATATGACGTAACTGTCAATGAAGATTTTGCTGGTGTTATTCATGGCTGTTCAACAGCGCAAGGGCGCAACGAGGAGTGTGGAGCTTGGCTGGGACCCAACATCATTGAGGCTTACACCCAACTGCATCATTTGGGCTATGCGGCCAGTGTGGAAGTATGGGAAAGGCAAGGAGAAGGGGCTGCTGCAGAAAGCTTTGTAGCCTCTCCAAAAGGCAGAAGGCTTGTGGGGGGACTTTACGGTGTCACCCTTCGTCAGGCTTTTTTCGGTGAGAGTATGTTTTCGCTTGTTCCAAATGCTTCCAAATTGGCGCTTATTCATTTGGCAAGAGCAATGGAGGTGGTTGGGGGGCTCTTTATCGACTGCCAGTTCGAAACTCCGCTCTTTCATTCGATGGGTGGCCGACACATTTCGTACGACAAGTATATGGCAATGCTGAATAAAGGGAAGCGGTGAATAGGGCAAGTTTCAGAATGCAGTTAGGAGTATCTCATCAACGCTTTGTTTCAATCTCTCTACCAAATCCTTGTCAGCTGGTAACCAGTTCACGCTTTCCAATTCGTCCTTCTTGAGCCATTTGGCTGCCTCATGCTCTTTTAGTTCCAGATGCCCACTTTCTATGTGACAAAGATAGCAATGCAAGGTGAGGTGAAATTTGGGGTAATCCCATTCCACCGTTTCAAACAGCCGCTCTACCTGAATCAGTGTCTCCAACTCTTCCCAAATTTCTCGTTTCAAGGCCTCTTCGGGAGTCTCGTCAATCTCTATTTTTCCGCCAGGAAACTCCCAATAATCCTTGAACTCCCCATATCCCCGTTGAGTGGCGAAAATGTGCCCTTGGGAATTGTAGATGATTGCGGCTACCACTTCTATTTGTTTCATTGTTAGCTAAGACTACTATGTGTACAGATACCTGCGGATGCTTCGTTTGGGAGTCTTCTCAAATTCTTTATCCTGCAACTCTATGGCTGTGATGTTGGCAAAGGCTGGGAGGAAGGAGTTGATGTGCCGCTTATAGGTGTCGAGCTGTTGCAGAAGGCTTTCGTGTGTAAGTCCATGATGTTCTAAGGCAGGTTCACTGATATAGACAAGGGCAACGAGTTTCTCGCCTCGCTGCACCACGATGCTTTCTTCAAAGATGGTGTGGGTGGCAATGATGTCTTCAATTTCTTCGGGATAGACATTTTGGCCGTTAGCTCCCAACAGCATGGTCTTTTTGCGCCCACGGATAAAGATATTGCCCTGCTTGTCGATGGTGCCCAAATCGCCTGTGTGGAGCCAACCTTCTTCGTCAATGGCGGAAAGGGTTTCTGCCTCATTTTTATAGTAGCCCAACATGACATTGGCTCCTCTGACGAGGATTTCACCAGGCTTTTTCTGAGGGTCGCTCGAATCAATCTTTACTTTCATGCGGGGTGCCGCTTTGCCGCATGAACCTTTGGCAAACAGATGCTTGTCTTCATATCCGATGATGGGTCCGCACTCTGTCATGCCATAGCCTACTGTGTAGGGGAAGCGAATGAGGTGTAAAAAGTCTTCCACCTCCTTGTTGAATGCGGCTCCGCCAATGATGCACTCATAGAAATTACCACCCAAGGCCGCATAGAGTTTGTTGCGAATTTGCCGATAAACTACCTCGCGAAGGATAGGGATGGCGGTAAGAGCACGAATGTGGCGTGTGCGCAAGATGGGAAAGATTTGTTTCTGCACAATCTTCTCCAAAATGAGGGGCACGACAATGACAACCACTGGGCGAATTTCGCCGAAGGCTTTAATGACGATATGGGGCGATGGGGTTTTGGTGAGGAAATGAATGTGGCAACCTATGCAGAAAGCAAAGAAGAAGTCATAGGCAAAGCCGTACATGTGTGCCAAAGGGAGGATGGAGAGGGTGTTGTCGCCTGGCATGAAGTCGAGCACCTCGTCGGCGAAGTGGCAGTTGGACCAGATGGAGCGGTAGGGGAGCATCACTCCTTTGCTGCGACCAGTGGAACCGCTGGTGTAGCTAAGCAAGGCAAGTGCTTCGGGGCGTTCGCGGAAGTATTTGATGTCGTTGGGCTGTAGGTCGGTGAATGCCGTCATGTCAATGCCTTGCGAACCATCGGAAAGCGTGAAGTCGGTCATGCGGAGAATGCGTGCCTTGAGTTCCTTGGCGTATTTTTCGCCGCAAATGATGAGGGAGGATTCGGAGTGATTATAGATGTTTTGAATCTGTTTGATGCTGAACTCGGAAAGGATAGGCACTGCCACAGCTCCGTAGCTAAAGATGGCAAAGAAAGAAATGGCCCAGTGGGCATTATTTTTGTCGCAAATGGCAATTTTGTTGCCTGGCTCAATGCCCAACTGGCGAAACAGCAAGTGGAGGCGAGCTATCATCTTAGCTGTCTCGCCGTAGGTGTAGCTTTCTGTGGTGCCGTAGTTTGTCACACAGGGTCGGCTCCAATTCCGCTTGAGGGTCATCTCCATCATGCCGATGATGGAGGTGTCGGAAGGCTTGAATATTCTTGTTTTTGCAGTAGCCAAAATGGGAATGTGTTTTTAATCCATGTGAAACATTTCTGGTAAAGGAATGGAAACAGGACTGTTGTCGGGGTTTGTTTCCATGATGTCAGCCATGTAGGCCCACCATTTTTGGCAAATTTCTGTGCCGCCCAAGTCTTGGCTTCCACCTTCTCCTTCCAGCTCTTGATAAGCAAAGAGGGTGTTGGTGTCTTCGTCAAGGTATATGCTGTAGTTGCGCACTCCGCTTTCACTGAGCAGGGCTTTCAATTCGGGAAAGAGGTTGGCGTGACGACGCTTGTACTCCTCTTTGCAGCCAGGTTTCAGGAACATTTTGAATGCTTCTCGTTTCATGTGGTTAGATGATTGCTGGTTATTAAATTGATGGTATTAATATGAGTGAGAATTTTTATAAAATTTGCAGCTCTTCCAAATTGGTGGGCTTTTGGGCTTTCTTCCGTTGCCGGTTTTGCTGTTCCATCATCTTCTCGTTTTTCCGCAGGTTGTTTTCTGCTTCGAGAAGGGCAATGCGTGCTTCAAGCTTTTGGATGGTCATTTCCAGACGAACAATCCGCGCCTCCAGATTCTCATCTAATTCGTCATCAGGATTAGCTGGCGCAATGGTTTTCGATTGGAGGTATTCTTTGCCGTTGAGGGTTTGCTCTTCTGCCTTACTTGTATTTTCATGTGGTTTTGGTTCTTTTTTGGGGGGGATGCTCTCCTTTGCAGGGGACGTTCCGTACTCCACCTTGGGAGTGTTTTTCTTCTTTTCCACTTTGGGTGCACTCTCCTCTATTACGACCACTTCGTTTTGTGGTATGGGAACATCGAAGCCGTCCTCGTCCTCTACCAACACAATGCCTCCTGGACGGAAGGCGGTGATAGTTCCGCCGCCTACATCATTCAAAAATCTTACTTTATCGCCTATGTTCATATTAAAGATTTACGTTTTATGATGCAAATATAGGAAAAATGTGGCGAGAACGAAAAAAATATGATAACTTTGCAGCGTTTTTTGCATGGTTTATGGTGTTGACAAGGTGTTTTTGACTTTTCGTGCACGTGTATATATAATAATGTATATGAAAAGAAATTATTACTACATAGCTATTGAGAGGTATTTCAGCACTCCTGTTCCTTTCTTTTTGTTGGGTACGGTGCCGACGATGTGGTATGGGTATTATGAGAATGACATCCTCTTTTGGATTGGATTGGTGTTGACTGTCGTGGTGGTGGTCATCAACCATTTCCTCATGCATTCGCTTACTTCCACCTTCGGTATGTATGCTACGAAAAAGCAAATGGACTATGTCTTCAAATTCGTTGCGGGGAAGAACAACGTGTTTTCGCAACAGGAGAGCATGAAACTGCAGGAGATGATTGTGCATCAGAAAGGAAACGCGCATATCGGTATTGAAGATTACATTAACTACATCAATCATTGCTTGGAGGAAAAATCGAAGCGGGGGGATGCGGAGGCCACTTATTGGTTAGGCATCTATCACCGCGTTTTGGGTGAAGGAGAGAACCACAATTCTGTGGCTCGTGAATTGATTGAGAAATCGGCTAATATGGGTTTTGAACGTGCCAAAAAAATGAAAGGTAAGGCTCAAAAATGGACTTAAAGCATCTTTTTGCAAAAAAAAATGCCGTAAAGTTTTGTGGTTTAATAAATTTGCCGTAATTTTGCCGCCCGTTGGGTAAAACCCGGCGGTTTTTAAGTTTTTATTTTATCAACATTTTCTAAAAAGAATTGAAATGATTATTGTACCTGTAAAAGAAGGTGAGAACATTGAGAGAGCTCTCAAGAAGTTCAAAAGAAAAGCCGAGAAAACTGGCATTATTAAGGAAGTTCGCACGCGCAAACAGTATGAAAAGCCCTCTGTTTTGAAGCGCATCAAGATGCAGCACGCCATCTATGTGAACAAGCTCCATCAGGAGGAAGAATAGTCTTTTGGGTAGTAGAATTGCTCTCAAAAAAGGAAAAAATTGAAAGATTAACAAAGTTTTCAGTCGAAAATTTTGTCGTTTGACTAAAATGTCATAAATTAGTCGCAGAAAACGATGAAACATGGAACTGTGGACTGATTCATTCTTGGAATATCTTAAGTCGGAACGGAATTATTCTCCGGCTACCGTCGAGTCTTATGCGAAGGACTTGTCGTTATTCTGGAATTTTCTCGAAGATCAAAACCCTGATGCTTCATGGAAAGCCGTGCAGGCTGACGATGTGAGGGAATGGGTGATTTTCATGATGGACGAGTCGAAACTCACGGCAGCTGCTGTCAACAGGAAACTGAGCGCGATGCGCACCTTCTACAAATATCTGCGTAGAGTGGGGTGGGTGGACATCAATCCGATGGAAAAAGTGGTCGCTCCGAAAAAGAAACGCTCGCTGCCTTATTATTTGCGCGAGTCGGAAATGGATCGGCTGCTGGAATTGATTGACGAGGACAAGTCTTTTAAGGGTGTCAGGGATCGATTGATTTTGATGATGTTCTATGAGACGGGAATCAGACGTGCAGAATTGCTGGGCTTGACAGATGCAAGTGTGGATTTGGTAGCCAAGCAGATAAAGGTGACAGGTAAACGCAACAAGCAACGGATCGTTCCGTTTGGCGAAGAACTGGAGAATGAAATCCAATCTTACAGAATGGCGCGTGAAGAAGTTTTGGGGCATCAGGCTTTTCCAACATTTTTCGTGACAGAAAAAGGATTGGCCATGAAAGAGGGTATGGTGAATCGGATAGTGAAAGAAAACCTTTCGTTGGTGACCACCATCAAGAAACGAAGCCCGCATGTACTCCGCCACTCATTCGCCACAGCGATGCTGAATAATAAGGCAGGCTTGACTTCCATCCAAAAACTCTTAGGACATGAAAATGTCGCCACCACAGAGATTTACACCCATGTATCATTTGAGGAATTGAAAGATGAATACAAAAATGCGCATCCGCGCAAATGAAAGTAAATATATTGTTCAACTTTTTAAAATCAGTGACTATGGACATTAATATCAAAGCGATTAAATTCGACGCAACCGAAAAGCTGCAAGAGTTCATCCAAAAGAAAGTTAGTAAACTGGATAAATATTGCAACGATATAAGAAAGGTAGAGGTGTCATTGAAAGTCGTGAAACCAGAGACGGCAATGAATAAGGAAGCCAGCATCACAGTGGTGTTGCCAAAGACCGAACTTTATGCCGAGAAAATTTGCGACACTTTTGAAGAATCAATCATGGAATCGCTGGCTGCAATTGAAAAACAGCTGGGTAAATATAAAGAAAAACAGGCAAATGTTTAAAAAAAGTCTGTAAAAAGTTTTGCATTTGAAAAATAATGCCTAAATTTGCACCCGTTTCGCATGGACATGTCCGTGCGAACGGTTTCAAAGCCTCTTTAGCTCAGTTGGCCAGAGCACGTGATTTGTAATCTCGGGGTCGTTGGTTCGAATCCGACAAGAGGCTCAAAGAAGAGAATATTGTCGGTTCGGCGCAAGCCACTCCGACAAGAGGCTCAAAGAAGAGAATATTGTCGGTTCGGCGCAAGCCACTCCGACAAGAAGTTCAAGAGGGGAGATACACATTATTTATATATATATGTAAAATGCTGTTATAGCTCAGTGGTAGAGCACTTCCTTGGTAAGGAAGAGGTCACGAGTTCAAATCTCGTTAACAGCTCTCTCTCGCCGAGAAAAATTAAATGGTAAATCAATTTAATAACTCTAAAGAATAATTTTTAGCTATGGCAAAAGAAACATTCGTGGGTAAGACTACTCTTACTGCTGCGATTTCTAAGGTTCTTCATGAGAAGGGCTTCGGTTCTGAGGAAGTTAAGTCTTTCGACCAGATTGACAATGCTCCAGAAGAGAAGGAGCGTGGTATCACTATCAACACTGCTCACATCGAGTATGAGACAGCAAAACGTCACTACGCTCACGTGGACTGCCCTGGACACGCCGACTATGTGAAGAACATGGTTACTGGTGCTGCTCAGATGGACGGTGCTATCATCGTGGTTGCTGCAACCGATGGTCCTATGCCTCAGACTCGTGAGCACATCCTCCTTGCTCGTCAGGTGAATGTGCCACGTCTTGTAGTGTTCATGAACAAGTGTGATATGGTTGACGATGAAGAAATGCTTGAGCTCGTTGAGATGGATATGCAGGATCTTCTCGCTCAGTATGACTTCGAGCCTGAGACTCCTATCATCCGCGGTTCTGCTCTTGGTGCTTTGAATGGTGTTCCAGAGTGGGAAGACAAGGTGATGGAACTCATGGATGCTTGCGACACTTGGATTCAAGAGCCTGTTCGTGATGTTGATAAGCCATTCTTGATGCCTGTTGAGGATGTGTTCTCTATCACAGGTCGTGGTACAGTGGCTACAGGCCGTATCGAGACTGGTGTTGTGAAGGTAGGTGACGAAGTTCAGCTCCTTGGTCTTGGTGAAGATGCTAAGTCTGTCGTTACTGGTGTTGAGATGTTCCGTAAGATTCTTCCTGAAGGTATGGCTGGTGACAACGTAGGTCTTCTCCTCCGTGGAATCGACAAGAAGGATGTGAAGCGTGGTATGGTGATTACTCACCCTGGAGTTATCACTCCTCACAAAGGTTTCAAGGCTTCTATCTACGTGCTGAAAAAGGAAGAAGGTGGTCGTCACACTCCATTCAAGAATCACTATCGTCCACAGTTCTATCTCCGTACCATGGACTGTACAGGTGAGATTTCTCTCCCAGACGGAGTTGAAATGGTAATGCCTGGTGACAACGTGGAGATCAAGGTTGAACTTATCTACCCAGTTGCTATCAACGTAGGTCTTCGTTTCGCTATTCGCGAAGGTGGTCGTACAGTTGGTTCTGGTCAGATTACAGAGGTTTTTGATTAATCGTTTGATTAAGGACAATCAAGAATATGGTGTCAGGTGATGCTCTTGTCGCCTGACACCTAATCTACGGGAATAGCTCAGTTGGCAGAGCACTGGTCTCCAAAACCAGGTGTCGGGAGTTCGAGCCTCTCTTCCCGTGCAAAAAAGTGTAAGAATATGAATAGTATTATCACATATTGCAAAGAATCCTACGATGAACTTGTTCATAAGGTGACTTGGCCGACAAACAAAGAGTTGACCTCTCAGGCGATACTTGTTTTATCAGCTTCCATCATTATCGCTTTGCTGGTCGGTGCAATAGATTTCGTCTTTGAATGGGTTTTGAAGCTCATTTATTCACTCTTTTATTGATTAGAGCGATATGGCAGAAAAATTAAAAAAGGATGAGAAAACGGGCCTTAAGGTTTGGGCGAAGAAACCTAAGGAAGAACCTGTTCTGAGATGGTATGTCCTCAAGGCAATCAGTGGAAAAGAAGCTTCTGTCAAGGAATATATTGAACTTGACATGAAGAACCACGGTTATGAAGACAGAGTTACTCAGGTTCTCATTCCTCAAGAGAACATTATCAAGGTAGGTGCTAATAACAAACGCATACCAGCCAAGAGGAATCTTCTTCCTGGCTATGTTCTGGTTGAGGCTGCTCTTGATGGCGAAATTACGCACATGCTTCGCAACACTCCAAATGTCCTCGGATTTTTAGGCGGCACTGATAAGCCTTCTCCTGTACGTCAGACAGAGGTGAACCGGATGTTAGGTCTTGGTGAAGACGAGGAGCCAGATGTTGTTGATGCAGTTGTTAATGCTGACTATCTTGTAGGTGAATCTGTCAAAGTCAATGAAGGTCCTTTTACTGGATTTGACGGAATCATTGAAGAGGTTAACGTTGACAAGCAAAAGCTCAAGGTGTCGGTGAAGATATTCGGAAGGGTTACTCCTCTCGAATTAAGCTTTACACAAGTTTCAAAGGAACTTGCTTGATGTTACGCAGGCAGTCCTTTTTATCGTTCAATTATTAAATATCGATTAAAAAATGGCTAAAGAAGTTGCTGGATTAATCAAATTACAGATTAAAGGCGGTGCAGCAAATCCATCACCTCCAGTAGGTCCCGCATTGGGTTCTAAAGGAATTAACATTATGGATTTCTGTAAAGCATTCAACGCCAGAACTCAGGATAAGGCAGGCAAGGTTCTTCCTGTCGTTATCACCTACTATGCAGATAAATCGTATGATTTCGTTGTCAAGACACCACCTGCTGCAATTCAGTTGATGGAGGCTGCCAAGATTAAGAAAGGTTCTGCTGAACCTAACCGAAAGAAGGTGGCCGAAGTGACATGGGATCAGATTCGTACTATCGCAGAGGATAAGATGCCTGATTTGAATTGCTTTACAATTGAGTCTGCAATGTCTATGATTGCAGGTACAGCAAGAAGTATGGGTATTAAAGTTAAAGGAGAATTCCCTGGTAAATAATTAAAAATTCAATCAAATGAGTAAACTTACAAAAAATCAGAAAGCAGTTGCTGACAAGGTTGAAGCAGGGAAGGATTACACGCTGGCTGAGGCATCGCAACTTGTGAAGGATATCACCTTTACGAAGTTTGATGCTTCGTTGGACATTGACATCCGTCTTGGTGTTGACCCACGTAAGGCTAACCAGATGGTGCGTGGTGTGGTTTCTCTCCCTAACGGTACAGGCAAGGAAGTACGTGTTCTTGCACTCGTTCCTTCTGACCAAGCGGCTGCTGCAACCGAAGCAGGTGCTGACTACGTAGGTCTTGAAGAGTATATCGACAAGATTAAGGGTGGTTGGACTGATATCGATGTCATCATCACTATGCCTTCTTGCATGGGTAAGATTGGTGCACTCGGTCGTGTCTTAGGTCCTCGTGGCTTGATGCCAAACCCCAAGAGTGGTACAGTTACTATGGATGTTGCTAAGGCTATCCGTGAAGTGAAGCAAGGTAAGATAGATTTCAAAGTTGACAAGACTGGTATCGTTCACGCATCCATCGGCAAGGTTTCATTCTCTGCCGAGAAGATTGCTCAGAATGCCCAGGAGTTCATCAATACAATCATCAAACTCAAGCCTGCTACAGCGAAAGGCACTTACATCAAGAGCATTTATCTTTCAAGTACTATGAGCAAGGGCATCAAAGTTGACCCTAAGTCTGTTGAATAATTAATTTGGATCAGAATCATGAAGAAAGAAGATAAAGCTTTACTTATAGATAAGCTTGTTGAGACACTCAACAATTATCCACATTTCTATGTAGTAGATGTAACTGCTCTTGACTCTCAGACGACAAGCGAGCTTCGTCGTGCTTGTTATAAGGATGGAATTAAGCTTCAGGTGGTGAAGAACACACTCTTCATCAAGGCACTTGAAAAAATTGGCAATGCCGATTTTGAGGCGCTGAAGCCCATTCTCAAGAACACGACCGGTATCATGTTCTCTCAGGTTGCTAACCAGCCTGCTAAACTGATTAAGTCGTTTGGTAAAACACATGGCGACATGCCAGCTCTGAAAGGAGCGTTTGCGGAAGAGAGCGTTTACATTGGCGCAGATCAACTTGGCACTCTTGCTGCAATCAAGAGCAAGGCCGAGCTTATCGCAGATGTTGTCGCAATGCTCGAAGGCCCAGTCAACAGCGTTCTCTCTGCTCTCGATGCGGGCACTACTATTCACGGATTGCTTGATGCAATTGAGAAAAAAGGGGAGTAAAGACCTCGAAGCTGTCGAAAACTTGTGCTGATGTGTGCATGCGTTTGCGCCTCCATGCAAGTTCTCCCTGTTAAAGCTATCGCTGAAGAGTTGGTTAACTTGACAGTGAAAGAAGTAAGTGAACTTAAGACTATCCTCAAGGATGAGTACGGAATTGAGCCTGCTGCAGCAGCTGTTGCTGTTGCTGCTGGTCCCGCAGCTGAAGGTGCAGCTGTTGCTGAAGAGAAGACTTCATTTGATGTTGTTCTCAAGAGCGCAGGTGCTGCTAAGCTTCAGGTTGTAAAGGCTGCTAAGGAAGCTCTTGGTCTTGGTCTTAAGGAGGCTAAGGATCTTGTTGATGGTGCTCCTTGCAATGTGAAGGAAGGCGTTGATAAGGCTACAGCCGAGGCAGTTAAGGCCGCTCTCGAAGCAGCTGGTGCTGAGGTAGAGATTAAGTAATTTATCACCTTACATAGCGATGGTTAAGAATCCTCAGGTTGAGGGTTCTTAACCTTTTTGTGTCTTTTTTAGGCAAAGCATCCCTTCTTGATTGTCGGTGTGAGTTGCAATTCCTATTGGGAAGAGAGAACAAAATATGCTGTAGCACCAGAAATCGAGCGCAGAGATAATACCTACTTTATAATCTGAATTATTATTCAAACAAATTTATAAGATGTCCCAAATCATCAACAACCGAGTCAACTTTGCCACCGTAAAGAACCCGATGCCATATCCTGATTTCTTGGACGTTCAGCTGAAGTCTTTCAGAGATTTTCTTCAATTGGACACACCGCCAGAGAAGCGTAAGAAAGATGGCCTTTACAAGGTGTTTGCAGAGAATTTCCCAATTGCAGATACGCGCAATAATTTTGTTCTTGAGTTCTTGGACTACTATATTGATGCACCTCGCTATTCGATTGAGGAGTGTCTGGAACGTGGTCTGACCTACAGCGTTCCTTTGAAAGCCAAGCTCAAACTTTATTGTTCAGACCCAGACCATGAGGATTTCGATACAGTTATCCAGGACGTATTCTTGGGGTCGATTCCTTATATGACAGACAATGGTACGTTCGTCATCAATGGTGCCGAACGCGTTGTCGTTTCTCAGCTTCACCGTTCTCCAGGCGTGTTCTTTGGCTCCAGTGTCCATGCCAATGGTACTCCTCTTTTCTCGGCTCGTATCATTCCCTTCAAGGGTTCGTGGATTGAGTTTGCTACCGACATTAATAATGTGATGTATGCCTACATCGACCGTAAGAAGAAATTGCCTGTGACCACGCTGCTTCGTGCCATCGGCTACGAAAACGATAAGGATATCCTTGACATCTTCAATCTGTCTGACGAGATAAAGGTGACCGATGCTAATCTGAAGAAAGCGAAAGGCCGTAAGCTTGCAGCTCGTATTCTCCAATCGTGGAATGAGGACTTCGTGGATGAAGATACGGGTGAAGTGGTTTCAATTGAGCGTAATGAGATTGTGGTGGACCGCGACAGCGTCATCACCGACGATGTGGTGGAGAAGATCATTGATTCAGGAGTTGATACTATTCTCGTTCAGCGCGACGATGCCAACACTGCCGACTTCTCCATTATTTTCAACACGCTGCAGAAAGACCCCAGCAACTCAGAGAAGGAAGCCGTCACATACGTGTATCGTCAGTTGCGCAATGCCGACCCAGCCGATGATGCCTCAGCGCGTGAAGTCATCAATGGACTTTTCTTCTCCGACAAACGTTATGACCTGGGTGATGTGGGTCGTTACCGCATCAATAGGAAATTGAATCTTTCCATCGACCCCGAGGTGCGTGTGTTGACGAAGGAGGACATTATAGAGATTATCAAATACTTGGTGGAACTTGCTAACTCAAAGGCTGTGGTGGACGATATTGACCACCTCTCCAACCGTCGTGTACGTACCGTCGGCGAGCAGCTTTCCAATCAGTTCGCCAGTGGTCTTGCTCGTATGAGCCGTACGATTCGCGAGCGCATGAATGTGCGTGACAACGAAGTGTTCTCACCCACCGACCTGATTAATGCCAAGACTATATCGAGTGTGATCAATTCCTTCTTCGGAACGAATCCGTTGTCGCAGTTTATGGATCAGACAAACCCCTTGGCAGAGGTGACTCACAAGCGTCGTCTCTCCGCACTCGGTCCTGGTGGTTTGTCTCGTGAACGTGCAGGTTTCGAGGTTCGCGACGTGCACTATACCCACTATGGTCGTCTTTGTCCAATCGAATCTCCTGAAGGACCTAATATCGGTCTGATATCTTCCCTTTGCGTATATGCAAAGATTAATAATCTCGGATTCATTGAGACTCCCTATCGCAAGGTGATTGATGGTGTTGCTGATATTGATAACGACCACATCGTTTACCTTTCTGCAGAAGAAGAGGAGAACAAGATAATCGGTCAGGGAAATGCTCCCTTGAAGGATGACGGTCATTTTATCCGCAAGGTGGTGAAGTGTCGCCAGGATGCTGACTATCCAGTGGTTCCACCATCAGAAGTGGACTATATGGACGTAGCTCCTCAGCAGATTGCCTCCATCGCTGCAGCCCTCATCCCATTCTTGGAGCACGACGATGCACACCGCGCACTCATGGGATCGAACATGATGCGCCAGGCGGTTCCGTTGATTCGCACTGAGGCTCCCATTGTGGGCACTGGCATTGAGAAGCAGGTGTGCGAGGACTCTCGCACCATGATTGTGGCCGAGGGCGATGGTGTGGTTGAATATGTAGATGCCACCACCATCCGCATTCTCTACAACCGCACAGAGGATGAAGAGTTTGTCAGCTTCGAACCCGCACTGAAAGAATACAAGATACCCAAGTTCCGCCGCACCAACCAGAACATGACGATTGACCTTCGCCCCATTTGCGACCGTGGTCAGCATGTGAAGAAGGGAGACATCCTTACGGAAGGCTATGCAACCGAGGCAGGCGAGTTGGCACTTGGACGCAACCTCCTTGTGGCCTATATGCCATGGAAGGGCTATAACTATGAGGACGCCATTGTGCTGAACGAGCGTGTGGTACGCGAAGACCTGCTCACCTCTGTCCACGTAGATGAGTATTCGCTCGAAGTGCGTGAGACGAAGCGCGGTGTGGAGGAACTCACTGCCGACATCCCCAATGTCAGCGAAGACGCTACGAAGGATCTTGATGAAAATGGTATTGTGCGCGTGGGTGCACGCATCGAACCTGGCGACATCCTCATTGGTAAGATTACTCCTAAGGGTGAGTCTGACCCCACTCCTGAAGAGAAACTTCTCCGCGCCATTTTTGGTGACAAGGCTGGCGATGTGAAGGATGCCTCGCTGAAAGCTACTCCTTCCCTTTCTGGTGTGGTGATTGACAAGAAGCTCTTCTCCAAGGCCATCAAGACACGTGCGTCGAAGGCTGAGGATAAGAAGATTCTTCCCCGTTACGACCAGGAATATCAGGACAAGATGGATGGCCTCAAGGAAATCCTTATCGACAAGATTCTGGAGCTGACGAAGGGTAAGACATCAAAGGGCGTAAAGGACTACATGGGTGCCGACCTCATCCCCGTGGGGGCCAAATTCATCGCTGGTGCACTTCATAACATTGATTACACGACCGTACAGTTGTCTGGCTGGACAAAAGATGAGCACACCAACACCCTGATTCGCGAGCTGGTCATCAACTACCTTAAGCAGTACAAGATACTCGCAGCCGAATTGCACCGCAAGAAGTTCGCCCTCACCATCGGTGACGAGCTGCCATCAGGCATCATCCAGATGGCCAAGGTCTATATCGCCAAGAAGCGTAAGATAGGTGTGGGCGATAAGATGGCCGGTCGCCACGGCAACAAGGGTATTGTATCCAAGGTGGTTCGTCAGGAAGACATGCCGTTCCTCGAGGATGGTACTCCTGTGGATATCGTACTGAACCCGCTTGGTGTGCCCTCGCGCATGAACATCGGTCAGATTTTCGAGACCGTGCTTGGTGCAGCAGGAAAGAAACTCAACGTGAAGTTCGCCACCCCCATCTTCGATGGTGCACGCCTTGAAGACCTCTGCGAATGGACTGACAAGGCAGGCCTTCCACGCTACGGCCGCACCTATTTGTATAACGGTGAGACAGGCCTTCGGTTCGACCAGCCCGCCACCGTGGGTGTCACCTACATGCTGAAGCTCGGCCACATGGTGGAAGACAAAATGCATGCTCGCTCCATTGGTCCCTACTCGCTCATCACGCAGCAGCCCCTTGGCGGTAAGGCACAGTTCGGTGGCCAGCGCTTCGGAGAGATGGAGGTGTGGGCGCTCGAAGCCTTCGGCGCATCCCATGTACTTCAGGAGATACTTACCATCAAGTCAGATGATGTGAACGGTCGTAGCAAGGCCTACGAAGCCATTGTGAAGGGCGACCCCATGCCCACTCCTGGCATTCCAGAGTCTCTCAACGTGCTGCTCCACGAACTCCGTGGTCTTGGACTTAGCATCTCATTGGATTAATATAAATAGACGACATACAACATGGCTTTTAAGAAAGAAACAAAGATTAAGAATAACTTCACCAAGATCACCATCAGCTTGGCATCCCCCGAAGAGATACTGGAGAACAGCTGCGGTGAGGTGCTGAAGCCAGAAACCATCAACTACCGCACTTACAAGCCCGAGCGCGATGGCCTTTTCTGCGAGCGTATCTTTGGTCCCACCAAGGATTATGAGTGCCATTGTGGCAAGTACAAACGCATTCGCTACAAGGGCATCGTGTGCGACCGGTGCGGTGTGGAAGTGACAGAGAAGAAAGTGCGCCGCGAGCGCACGGGACACATTGCCCTTGTGGTGCCGGTGGCCCACATTTGGTACTTCCGCTCTTTGCCCAACAAGATTGGTTACTTGTTAGGGTTGCCTACCAAGAAACTCGATGCTGTTATATACTATGAGCGTTACATCATCATCCAAGCCGGTGTGGCTGAGGATGCTGAGAAGAATATCTTAAACGGTGAATTACTCACAGAAGAGGAGTATTATGACATCGTTGACAACCTCGATCCCGACAACGAGAACCTTCCCGACGATGACCCCAACAAGTTCATCGCCATGATGGGAGCCGAAGCGGTGGAGTACATGCTCAAGAAGATAGACCTCGACCACCTCGCCAACGAACTTCGTGCCGCCGCCGACAAGGATGGTTCCGTGCAGCGCAAGACCGAAGCCCTGAAGCGTCTGCAGGTGGTAGAGTCCTTCCGTGCCAGCAAGGGAAAGAGCCGTCCGGAGTGGATGATTATGCACAACATCCCCGTCACTCCGCCCGACCTGCGCCCCTTGGTGCCCCTGGATGGTGGACGCTTCGCCACCTCCGACCTCAACGACCTCTATCGCCGTGTCATCATCCGCAACAACCGCTTGAAGCGACTCATTGAGATAAAGGCTCCCGACGTGATTCTTCGCAACGAGAAGCGCATGCTTCAGGAAGCAGTCGATTCGCTCTTCGACAACTCTCGCAAGAGCAGTGCGGTGAAGAGCGAGAGCAACCGTCCGTTGAAGTCCCTCTCCGACGCCCTCAAAGGCAAGCAGGGACGTTTCCGTCAGAACCTCCTAGGCAAGCGTGTTGACTATTCAGCCCGTTCCGTCATCGTAGTGGGACCCGAACTCAACATGGGCGAGTGCGGATTGCCTAAACTGATGGCTGCCGAACTCTATAAGCCATTCGTCATCCGCAAGCTGATAGAGCGTGGCATCGTGAAGACTGTGAAGTCCGCCAAAAAGATTGTTGACCGCCGCGACCCCGTGGTGTGGGACATTCTGGAATACGTCATGAAGGGTCATCCCGTGCTCCTCAACCGTGCGCCTACGCTTCACCGCTTGGGTATTCAGGCTTTCCAGCCCCGCATGATTGAGGGCAAGGCCATCCAGCTGCACCCACTTGCTTGTACTGCATTCAATGCCGACTTCGACGGCGACCAGATGGCCGTGCACCTTCCCCTCTCCAACGAGGCAATTCTTGAGGCTCAGCTCCTGATGCTTCAGTCGCACAATATCCTCTCGCCCGCCAGTGGTGAACCCATCACGGTCCCCTCACAGGATATGGTGTTAGGACTCTACTACATCTCCAAAGTCCGTCCGGGTGCGAAGGGCGAAGGCCTCACGTTCTACGGTCCAGAGGAGGCCATCATTGCCTTCAACGAGGGTAGGGTAGATGTCCACGCCTTGATTAAGTGTGTGGTGTGGGACATAGATGATAACGGCAATCGCATCAAGCACATGGTAGAGACTACCGTGGGACGCATCACAATCAACGAAGTGATACCCGAAGAGATAGGCTTTGTGAATGAAGTGATTAACAAGAAAGCACTGAAGAAGGTCATCACCCGCGTCATCAAGGGTGTCGGCATGGCCCGTGCTTGCCACTTCCTTGATGGCATCAAGAACCTGGGCTACCGTAAGGCTTACGAGGGCGGACTCTCCTTCGTGCTGGACGACATCATCATCCCAGCCGAGAAGGAGCAGATTGTGCAGGACGGTCACGATGCTGTTGACCAGATTACGATGAACTACCAGATGGGTCTGATTACCGACAAGGACCGCTACCAGCAGGTGGTGGAGACGTGGACCAAGAAGAACGATGAGCTGAAGAAGACGCTGATGAAGCAGATGACCGAGGCCGACCAAGGCTTCAACGCTGTGTTTATGATGCTCGACTCAGGCGCCCGTGGTTCCGCCGACCAGATTGCACAGCTTGCCGGCATGCGTGGTCTGATGGCAAAACCTCAGAAAGCAGGTGCTTCCGACAACAATATCATCGAAAACCCCATTCTGTCGAACTTCAAGGAAGGCATGTCCGTGCTGGAATACTTCATTTCCACCCACGGTGCGCGTAAGGGTTTGGCCGATACAGCCCTGAAAACGGCCGATGCAGGTTACCTCACCCGCCGTCTGGTCGATGTGTCGCACGATGTCATCATCAACGAAGAGGACTGCGGCACGCTCCGCGGACTGGTTTGCACCGCGCTGAAGGACGGCGACCGCGTGGTAGCATCGCTTGCCGACCGCATCTTGGGCCGCGTCTCGGTGCATGACATCGTCAACCCACAAACCAACGAGCTCATCGTGGCCAGCGGCGAAGAGATTACCGACCGCCTTGCAGCCGAAATCGAAGCCAGCGGCATAGAAAGCGTGGAGATACGCTCCGTGCTCACCTGCGAGAGCAAGAAAGGTGTGTGCATGAAGTGCTACGGGCGCAACCTCGCCACCCAGCGCATGGTGCAGAAAGGCGAAGCCGTCGGCGTGATTGCCGCCCAAGCCATTGGCGAGCCAGGTACTCAGCTGACGCTGCGTACGTTCCACGCAGGTGGTGTGGCCGGTAACGCCGCCGCCAATGCACAAATCAAAGCCAAGAACAAGTCCCGCATCGAAATCGACGAACTTCGCACCGTGGCTCGCCCCACCGAGGAGCATCCCAACGGGCAAGTTGTGGTGGGTCGTCTTGCCGAGCTCCGGTTCCACGACCTCAACACAGGCATTGTGCTCTCCACCGTGCCCGTGCCATACGGTGCCAACCTGTATGCCAACTCTGGCGACACGGTGGAGGCCGGACAGGTGATAGCCGATTGGGACCCCTTCAACTCCGTCATCGTCACCGAGTTTGACGGTGTGGCACAATTCGAAGGCGTTCGTGAAGGTCTCACCTACCGTGTGGATGTCGACGAGACCACGGGCTTGCGCGACCTCATCGTCACCGAGGCCAAGGACCGCGCGGCAGTGCCCTACTGCCATATCCTCACGGCCCCCTACGGCGACCTGCTGCGCACTTACTCCTTCCCCATCAACGGTCACATCGTGGTGGAGGACGGTCAGCAGCTGAAGGCTGGCGACATCCTTGTGAAGATACCCCGCAGCGTGGCGAAAGCTGGCGACATCACCGGTGGTTTGCCCCGTGTGACAGAGCTGTTCGAGGCCCGCAACCCGTCCAACCCCGCCGTGGTGGCTGAGATAGACGGTGAAGTAACGATGGGCAAGGTGAAACGCGGCAACCGCGAGATCATCCTCACCTCGAAGGTGGGCGATGTGCGCAAGTATCTCGTTCCACTCTCCAAGCAGATACTCGTGCAGGAGAACGACTACGTTCGCGCGGGCACGCCGCTTTCCGACGGTGCCATCACTCCTGCCGACATCCTCGCCATTAAGGGCCCAACTGCTGTGCAGGAATACATTGTCAACCAGGTGCAGGACGTGTACCGCATGCAAGGTGTGAGCATCAACGACAAGCATTTTGAGATTATCGTACGCCAGATGATGCGCAAGGTGCGCATCGAGGATGCCGGTGACACCCGCTTCCTGGAAGGCGGCATAGTTGACAAGCTCGACTTCCTGGAGGAGAACGACCGCATCTGGGGCAAAAAGTTCGTCACCGACGCAGGCGATTCAGAGACGCTGGAGCCGGGCATGATCATTACTGCGCGCAAGCTGCGCGACGAGAACTCGATGCTGAAGCGTCGTGACCTGAAGCTGGTGCAGACGCGCGACGCAGTCCCGGCCACCTCTACCCAGATACTCCAAGGCATCACCCGAGCAGGCCTCGGCTCCAAGTCGTTCATGTCCTCCGCTTCGTTCCAGGAGACCACCAAGGTGCTCAACGAGGCCGCCATCTGCGGCAAGAGCGACCCGCTTGAGGGCATGAAGGAGAACGTCATCTCCGGCCACCTCATTCCTGCTGGCACCGGCATGCGCGAATTCGATAAGATTATCGTGGGTGCGAAGGAAGACTATAAGCCGGCTGAGCGTCGTCCGTTCGATGCCGACATGGTGTTCTCCAGCTACGAGAGCGAGTTCTGATAGTCCCCACACATATTCATTCCCCAAAACGTGCGCGGGTGGATTGGCTCAGGCCGGTCCGCCCGCGTTTTTTGCGGATTTCCATGCAATTATTTGGTGATACGGAAAAATATCCCTACTTTTGTGGCCAAAGAAGAGGCAATGATGAAAAAGACAATTGTTTGGACCCTTGTGGCACTGGTGGTGCTGTGCGCCGTCGGACTGCTGGCTTGGCAGTTTTGGCCCGTAGAGAAGATGGACTTGGAGGCGTATGAGCCCTCCAGGGAGTTTCAACCCGCCTGGGAGGCTTTGGACGTGGAGGCTGCAGCCTCGGAGTACGATCTGGAGGCGACTGTGCGCGCCATGAATGCGCTGGAGGTGGCGCAGGTGCAGAGCGAGGACTTCATGTCCTACCTGGAGTATGTGGCCAAGCAAGACTTCAGCCATGTGGCTCCTGATGTGTTGGAGCAGAAACGGAAACTTTTCCCCATCCTCCAGCGGCTGTACGACCTGCGGCGCGAGCACCAGGAGCTTGATGACGTGTGGATGCTCATGCGCAGCGCCACCAGCGGCGCCACCACCTTTGCCTCCGAGGTCAACCCCGTGGGCGTGATAGGCTCCATGCTCACAGGCGACGCCACGCTCAGTTCGGTGAGTGTGGCAGGGGGCGTGGAGAAGGCCAAGACCGCCGCCTTCGACGAGTATGAGAAGCAGAAAGAGCTGAAGCGCCAGCTGGAGCGCGAGATAGAGGCCGTGAGGATGTCGTACATCGACTACCTGGAACAGTACGCACCTATATATTATAAGTACATGCACGAGTGGGACGCCCTCTGCCTGAAGAAGGACAAGGCGTACATCGACCTCTACGAGGGCCATCCGCTCGGAGCCTACAACCAGGCCCAGCAGGTGCTGAATGACTATCCCACCAACCGCGAGGCCCTCCTGCTGAAGAGCCTGTCGCTCATTCAGGTGTGCAGCGGCACGGGGCCGTCGGGGGCGCTCCGTACTGCTCAGGAGGTGGGGCTTCCGAAGAGCCTGGAGCGTGCCGACGCTGCCCTCTCCAAGGCCGACTCCGTGCTGGCGGGCGCTCATGTGGAGACCCCGCGGGCCGACCCTCGCGCCGACATGCTTGTGGAGGCCGAGAACACGCTCGACCACTACCTTGCGCTCTATCCCTCGCGCTCCGCACCCGCCCTCGTGCTGAAGGGACTGCTCTACTGCCAGCAGGGTGAGGCCGCAAAGGCTGTGTCGTACTTCGACCAGGCATCCATCGAGTACCCCCGCCAGGCCGCCGAGCTCACCGACCTGCTCGACAGTTACCGCGCCCGCACCTACCTCAACCACTCCGCCGAGGGCAAGTACCTGCTCCGCCTCTACCGCTCCACCATGGAAGGCTTCGGCATCTTCAGCCCCAACCTCCTCAAGGCTCACTACTACGCGCAGCAGGGCGACGTAGAGGGGAGCAAGCGCGAAATCTTCAACCACTTCTACCGCCGCGGCCATCAGGGCGTGTATGATTGCCTGCTCAGCGACATGCATTACTGCGAGGACAACATGTACAGCGCCTTCAAGCAGATACTCCTCGAGCAGAGTTTCCTCGATGTGCAGGTGGAGCCCACCGTCAACTGGACGCTGGCTGACAAGGACGACGAGATAAAGGTGACCATCCACAACCGCTCTGACATTGACTTGGAGAATGTGCGCATCTTCCTCTGCCTACACTACACCGATATGTATAAGGACGAGTATGACGTACAGAAACTTCCCTCCGTCAACATCATCCGGCACAACGACCGCACTGAGATTGGGGTGGTGAAGCTGAGGTATGCCGACAAGAAATACAACGACATCACCCACATACGTGCCATTGCCATGACCGACGACAAGATATGTTGGATAGACAACGTGGACTACAAGTACATGCGCGCCACGGAGCAGGCCGTCCGGCTGGCCCGCTCCCCGTCCAGCCTCCCCGCCACCACCGGCTCGCACCAGCAGCTTCTCCGCGACCTCCACCTCTCCACCCCCAAGCTCCACCGCCTCATCGAGCAGGGCATACGGGTGGTGGGCACCGCGAGCGACGGCAACCTGTGGAACGACGTGAAGCGCGACGTGAAGAACCTCGTCACGGGCGGCGACAAGAAGCTCCACATCGAGCTGCCCCGCCTCCTCGCCCTCATCGACCCCGTCTTCTCGCTCTATCCCATAAACGACAAGGACCGCGCCCAGCGCCCCACCGAAAACTACCTTGCCGGCTCCTCCATACGCCTCACCTTCGACCACCAACCGAAGCTCGACGAGGAAATACCGCTCTACATCTACAGCGACATCGCCAATTTCCGCATCGTACTGCGCTTCACAGCGGGCCGCCCCGTCGTGGAGAACGTGCAGATTCTCTCCTCGGTTGACACGCCAAATGAGAGAAACTGAAAAAAATTGCCGCAAAGTCTTGCGCAATTAGAATAAACTTTGTACCTTTGCCTCGTCTTCTCCAGACAATTGACTCGCATTTTCTTGGTTTACATAAATCTTTTACACATTAACGTTATGAACATTCTCATTTTGCAAGCCTCTCCTCGGGCTAAGGGAAACACCGCTTGGATGGCGGACGAATACAAGCAAGCAGCAGAAGCAGCCGGCCACCAGGTCACGCTGGTTGACGTGTCGCACAAGAAGATAGCGGGCTGTCTGGCATGCGAATATTGCCACACCAAGGGGCAGGGCGCATGCATCCAGAAGGACGACATGCAAGCCATCTACCCCCTCATGGCCGAGGCCGACGTGCTGGTGCTCGCTGCGCCCATCTACTACTTCACGCTCAACGCACAGATTCAGGCTCCCATCCAACGCATGTACAGCGTTAACAAGCCTGCCAAGGTAAAGAAGATGGCCCTGCTCCTGTCATCCCACTCGCCTGGTGTCTATACGGGCGCCACCGCCGAGTATCACGACATCTGCCGCTACTGGAGCGCCGAAGACAGCGGGATTGTGACCGCTAAGCTTGACGAGCAGCAGACTGCGGCGACGAAGGAGAAGATAAAAGCTATTGTAAATAACCTCTAAAACGAAGGCGGAGTGGGTCTGCGCTTCTCGAATATAATTATCAGCGGATTGTTATGAGGGTCGGGATTTATGGTGGATCGTTCAACCCGGTTCACCGGGGACACATACAAGTCATGAAGATTTTACAGGAAGTATATCATAGTATTAGTTTTTTTTTACTCGTGTCCCCTCTTAATCCGTTCAAACGCGGTGCTTCGTACAGCCAATTGGCTCCCTACGAGCACCGCTTGGCAATGGCTCGGTTAGCCACCGACAACCTCCCCGGAGTGTATGTCTCCGACTTCGAGCGTCACCTTCCTCTACCTTCCTACACGTTCAACACGCTCAGCGCACTCAGCCGCGCGTATCCGGAGCATGAGTTTCAGCTCGTGATAGGTGCCGACAGCTGGCAGTCCTTCCCCCGCTGGTACAGGGCACAGGACATACTCGACCGCTACGAAGTGCTCGTCTTCCGACGCCCGGGCTACACCATCGACGAAGCATCGCTTCCCCCCACCGTGCACGTGATTGACGCTCCGCAGTGCGACATCTCCTCCACCCAGATACGGCAGGCCATCGCCGCCGGCAGCGATGCACTCAACGAGTGGCTCGACCCCAAAGTCATCGATTACATTCGCCAACATCGCCTCTACCAGCCCCTGCCTAACAGCCGTCGTAGCGAAGTGGAAGCGGGAGAAGGTGGGGCAGATGATCTTGTTGAAGGACATCGCCTCGTTCCTCAACATCACGCCCACCTATCTGAGTAAGCTCCGCAAAGAGATTGCATTCGGACAGGAAAAGTAGCCCCCTTTCTCGCCTATGAAATAAAAAGCAAAGGCAATCGCATCATTATTCAAAAAATATCGCAACCTTTGCACCTGCCTATAAGAAAACTTAACCCCGAAGTTTGTCTTTAGGACAGGGACTCCGGGGGATTACACTACAAAGGTAGGCGAAATATCTGAATTGTGCAAACAAATGGAAAGATTTTTAGAAATATGAAGATTTCGAGGATGCTTTCTCGGCTGCAAGGCTCAACAAATACAAAAATGCGTGCGGTGGCAACACCAACAAAGCCCTGACGCTCTACCGGCATAACTTAAAGTTGTGTCAGAAATTCTATGGTGTGCTGAACATCTTCGAAATCATCCTCCGCAATGCCATCAACCAGCATTATGCCGCCCACTTCAACGATGCAGATTGGATATACCACCAGTTGCAGAGCGGTGGGATGCTGGAACACTCGCCCCACCAGCACGATACGCTGAATGACATTACAGCGATGGTGGCCAAAGGCAAATACACACCCGACAAAGTGGTTGCATCAGTCAGCTTTGGCTTCTGGACGTACATGTTTACAAAAGTTCCCTTTCGTCTCGGCGGTCAGTCCATCTTGCAGATATTTACAGGTCGGCAGATAGGTCTCGGACAGAAGGCCATCTTCAAGGAATTGCAGCAAATCAAGGCTTTCCGAAACCGCATCGCACACCATGAGCCCATTTGCTTCGATGCCACAGGACACAAGAGTATGGTCTATGCGCAGACGAACTATGCCCTCATCTTGAAATACATCGCCTTTCTCGGCTACGACAAAGACGACCTCCTCTTTGGCATCGACGTGATGCCCGATGCCGTGATGAATCAAAATACAACACCAGCAAGAAGTGGAATCGGATTATCCGTATGCTGGCAAGCGAGTACCTCATATATTTGTTCGATATTTATGCGGTAGTTGTCCAGTACTTGTTCGATCATTTATCGAACAACTATCGAACAAGTATCGGACAAGTATCGGACAAGAATGGGAGGTAAAGCTTAGGTAAGGTATTCTTAGATGAAAACATCATTTCACCAGCACCTTTTTGGTTTGGCCACCCACCTTGATGATGTTGATGCCCTTCTGGAGCGCATTGCGCTTTTTCCCATCAAGCGTGTAAAATGTGATGAAAGTCAACATAAAATGGTTTTAACGTTTAACCGAGTCAACCTATCTTAGGGTTAAGCAACGGAGACTGTTAACCCAAATCGGGAAACTACAATCTGTTTTGGGAAAAACTTAACCTTAGTAAGGCTTATATAAAGGATTAGAGAATCTGAGTTAAACGGTCTGCAAAAAAATTGTCCAACCCAACAGACTGATTGACAATGCTGGCGTGCTCCCCTCGGGCAACGCCCATCGTCAAAATCATCGCTAATTGAATGCTGTGCGTGTTGTTCATCTTGCTTGCGGCAAAGGCCTTTATCTTATTATTATTCGATGGCGGAGCGCTTCCCCATTTCGCTTCCATGGGTGCTCCCTCCTTCTGTTGTTAAAAACTTTCCTTCCATGCATGTCCTCCGTACATGCGCTGTTTATGCTTCTTCCGCCCCATCCACCGTCGGGCTGAACCGCCCCCCGATGTAGTCCTGCTTCTTCACTCTGAAGAATGTGCCGCGTGCCTTCATCAGCTTGATGAGCCGGTCGAACGTTGCGTTGTTGGCCAGCAGCGTGGCATTGCCATACATGTACAGGTGCTCCTCGGCCCGTGTCATGGCTACATTCAGCTTACGGTCCACCACCGTGCCGTCCGACTCGTCCACGAACTGGTTGCTGCACAGGAACTGGAGCTGATACTTCTGCTGCACTGTGAAGCCGTACAGGATGTATTTGCGTTGCGACCCCTGGAACCGCTCCACCGTGTCGATGCTGATGTTGTGCAGTTCCTCCACCCCGTAGGCATCAATCGCCTGGCGGATGGTGGCTATCTGGTTGCGGTAAGGCACAATCACCCCCACCGTGCGCTCGGCCCTGAAGCCCCGCTCGTGCTCCAGCTCGTATATCTTCCTCACCGTGGCAGCTATCATTTCAGCCTCCGCCGGGTTCACCTTGTCCGACACCGGCTCCTCGGGCCGCTCCACGTCGAAGAAGGCGATGCGCCTGCCCAGCAGCAGGTCGATGATGCCGTGCTGGCCGAACCCCTCGCCGCCCGTTGGCAGTGCGGCCGTCTGGTGAGGCAGTGGCACCTCCTGCAGGCGGCTCTTGTAGAACTCCGTGTTTGGGAAGATGGCTATCTCGTGGTGCATGCGCCCCTGGTGCTTGAGCATGTAGCACACGCGGGGGTCGTGACGGTATTGGCGCACGAAGCGTTCGAACAGCGACTCGCGGCAGTCCCTTAGCCCGATGTTCCTCAACAGCGGCTCCCTCACCATGCTCTCCTCGGCCGATTGCCTCACCACGGCTGGCAACTGCTTGTGGTCTCCAATGAGCACAAACTTCCTGATGCTTGGCTGTTTCTTCCCCCTCGCGCAGAGCAGGGGTACCAGGTGCGGCTCGAGTATCTGCGACGCCTCGTCGATGATGGCCAGACTGAAGTGTTTAATGTTCAGCAGCTCCAGGTTGGCTGTCATCGTGGTGATGTTGCTCACCATCACGCGGGTTTTCATCACCTTCTCCCTCAGTGCCCTCAGTGTCTTCAGCTCCTCCACCTTCGCGCTCAGCAGATAGGGCCTGTACCGCTCGGCGCAGCTGCTCTCGCTCCCCAGCCTGACGAAGTCGATGCCGTGGTCGGCCAGCTTGCTGCTTATCTCATCCACCGCGCGGTTGGTGTAGGAGAGCAACAGTATGTCGCCCACCGGCTCGCGCAGCTCCTCCATCAGTGTGGCCATCATGCCGAAGGAGGTCTTCCCTGTGCCCGGCGGTCCAATAATCAGGAAGAGGTCCCTGGCGCGCTTCATGGCGTGGACCATGTTCTGCAGCCATCCGTATTCTCCCCTCACGCGCACTTCCTTCCACGTGCGGGGTCGCGTCAGCATCATCAGCAGGTTGCGCCGTCCCCTCGGGGCGGTGAGGAACGCTTGCATGCCGCGGTAGAGTGGGGCAAAGGACGACTCCATGAAATCGTGCTCGATGGCCCAGGGTCTTTCAGCATGCCGGCTGAACACGCGCTTGTCGGTCTGCGCGTTCCGCAGCCGCAGGCGTATGGTGGCTGTGCCAATCCTCTCCACTACACACCGCAGCACCATCGTTTTGCGCGCATCGGGCTCCTCCCCCCAGTTGTAGGGATAGAGAATGACGATGTCGCCCTCTCGGAAGTTAGCCATGTCGTAGTCCGCCGTCTCGGCATACCGCAACTCCACCGCCTCAATGCGCCCCGCCGTCTCCTTGTCCGGATAGGCGAGCGTAAGTCCGTCGTAGATGTTGCCCGCCTCGCGCTTGTCGGCGAGCGAGTCGTGCCACATGCTGGCGAAGCCCGAACAGGCCCGGGCATTGTTTCCCATCTTTCCCAGCACATGCTCCTTGGCTATGAAGGAGAGCATGCGGAAGTAGTAGGCACGCTCCACCGGCGAGGCCAGTTTGATGGCTCCGAGCAGCTGCGCTATCTGTGGGGCCTGGTAGTCGGTCCAGAGCCGGCTGGTGTCGTGCTTCTTGTTCACACCCCTCAGCGTGAGCCGCTCCAGGAGGCGGTAGCCATCGGGCTGCGCCAGCTTCAGTTCGGCCCAGGCGAGGCGGTTCCTCACCCTGAAGGCCTTGTAGAGCAGCTCGGGGGCGTTGCCCAGCCCTAAGAGGCTGTCGGTGTATCTCGAGTAGAGCATGAAGGTGTGCAGGTTGCAGCCGTTGCGCTCATGCTGCGGACGGAAGTTATAGGTGATGACAGCGCGGTAAAGGAGCATCTGCACGTAGTGTTCGTCAGTCTGCTTCGGCTTCACGTACTCGCCCTGCGGCCATGCTCCTCGGCCCGACTTCTGCTCCATCAGCAGTGAGTAGTCCATCTGCAGGTAGTCCATGCGCCCCTGCAGCCCGAGCATTTCGCTGAAGAAGGAGGGCTCCACCATGCCGCCGGCGGGGTCGTAGTTCGGCACCATGCGGGGCAGCGCCTCCTTGATGGCGTGCTCAATGTTCTCCTGCTGGCGCTGTGCCTCCTGATGGAATTGTGGCGAAATGCTGGTGGTGAGCATGCCGAGCGCGTTCTGTTTGAAGAACTCCTTGGCACTGTCGGCGTAGGTGTGCCCGTCGGGCATGTCGTGTATGCACTCGTCGAGCAGCTGTCCCGCCATGTTTCCTAACAGTATCGCCTCCGTCTTCGGCTGTGGCTGCAGCCGCTTGAGCAAGTCCACCACAGGCGATTCGGCATAGTTCGTGAAGCAGTGCGCCACAGTCGATATGCTCACTAAGTAATCGGGCTGGTAGATGATGAGTTCGGGGTAGAGCACGCCCCCCAGCTCGCGTGGGCGAATCAGGTTGAGCGGCACATAGATGTGGAACAGCTCCTTCAGGTAGGTCCAGTTCTGCATCCCATCCTTCGTTCCCGGGCGCGCATAGCACACCGTCAGCAGCCCCTTGTCCTCCTCCGCCTCGGAGTGCACGTACACGTAGGTGTCGTCCCAACGCTCCACCGTCACGCGCAGGCAGTCCCTCACCGCCTGGCTCTCCTCCTCCGGCTCCGCGTCCCTCGGCATCAGGGCCGCCAGGGGTGCGGGCACATCGGCTTTGTAGATGAGCGCCAGCAGTTGGCACAGGCTCGTCAGGTCGGCAATGAAGGTGCGCTGCAAGTCCTCGTCGCCCGCCTCGTGCAGGTGCCGCAACCTGGCACGCATGGCGTTCACCTCCTTCCTGAGCCGGCCCGTCGCGTCGTGCATCTTCAGCAAGTAGTCGGTCTTGGCATAATCGCCGCCAAAGTTTATCCACGAGCCGCTGGTGTGGAGCGTCAGACAGCGCCTGAACACCTCGTTCAGCTTCCTGTACGCACGCCTGTAGTCGGGAGCCAGGTTCATGGCCTCCTCCAGTTGCGCAATGAAGTCGCTGAACGACTCGGCTGCGTAGCCCACGTTCCTTTCCCTGCCTGCCTGTTCCATGGTGAAATGATGTGTTGAGTGGAGTGCTACTGCTTCTTGTAATACTTCCTCGCCTCGGGGAGCCAACCGCTTATCTGCTTAATGCGCTTCGCATCCGACGGGTGGTCGCTGAATATGCTCGTAGAGCTGTTGCCCGCCTTTGCCATGCGCTGCCAGAAGTTCACAGCCACCTCGGGGTCGTAGCCCGCCATGGCTGCAAAGATGAGGCCTATGTGGTCAGCTTCGCTCTCCTGCTTGCGCGAGAATCCCGACGACCATGCCTGTGCGCCCACGCCGAGGGCCTTGGATGTGATGGCCGACCAGTTGGGCCCCATGCCGGCGGCCGATGCCACGCCTGATATGATCTGCAGCCCGGCTTGCTGCTTGTACGTGTTGCTGAGCCTTTCGGCCGAATGCTTCGCCACGGCGTGCGCTATCTCGTGGCCCAGCACAATGGCGAGCGAGGCTTCGTCCTGTGTCACAGGCAATATGCCCTCGTACACCACAATTTTGCCCCCGGGCATGCAGAAGGCATTGACCTGCGTATTCTGCACCAGGTTGAACTCCCACTCGTAGTGCGCCACATCGGCTGCCTGGCCGTTGGCCCGCAGGTAGGTTTCCACTGCTCTCGCCAGCCGCTGGCCCACTCGCTTCACCATGGCGGTGTTCGCCGCGTTGGTGGAGGGCTTCGCGCTCTTCATGTATTCGCGGTACTGCTCGTTGCTCAGGCTCATCACCTGCTCATCACTCACAATCAGATTCTGTTTTCTTCCCGTAATGGGCACCTGGCTGGTGGTGCCGCAGCCTGTCAGGATGGTGATTGCCACCATCAACAGCAATAACTTGATACTTTTCATGTCTTTATGTTTAGAGTTGAGATTATTGCCACAAAGGTACGCTAAATTCTTTACTCAACCAAACATTTCCCCGCAAAAGATGTGAACGCTCCCCCTGCAACATCCTTTTCCTCCGCCTTTTCGCTTTTTTAACTTTCTGCCTCCCATTGCCACCATGCAGGCCCGATTTGGCACCCGCTCCGTGCTTTTTTCACCCTCCACCTGCGGTTTTTGCCCCTCATGCCTTGTCTGTTTGGCAAGAAAACACTACTTTTGCCCCTGTAGTGCCTGCGCACGTGCATGTCTGCACCCCCAACTCTGATAATTCTCTGCTAATTTATGAGGAAAAAACATCATCTTCTCTTCACCCTCTTCCTGCTCACCTGCCTCACGCTGCCGGCGCATGCCCTGCCCACCGACACCCTGCAGTGCGACACCCTGGGCGAGGCTCAGCCTGCGCGCCACCCGACGGCAAGGCGGGCACGAATCTACTCTGATGCCGCCCCCTTAGTGTATGAGGACATGTGGGATCTTTGGCCCTATTCCTTCCTCAACGAGCATGGCGAGCCCGACGGCTTCAATGTGGAGCTGATCAAGTTGCTCATGCACGAGCTGAACATCCCTTACGTGGTGAAGCTGAAGGAAAAGCAGGACGCCTTTGAGGACCTGCGCGACGGGCGAAGCGACCTCATCCTCGGTCTTTCGGCCGGCTATCATGACTCCTACGGACACTACAGCGAGAATACCGTCACGCTCTTCACCCAAAGTGTGGCATCCCCCCGGCAGAAACCTGTGGAAATTGCCACGTTCAAGGACCTCAGCACCCACCGCGTGTTCGTGAATGACAGCAGCCTGTGCCACCATCTGATGATAGACTACGGATGGGGCGATAATGCCATACCCTACAGCGCGGTGAAACTGGCGCTGCAGAAGGTGAGCAACGAAGGCGAAGGGGCCGTGGTGTGGAACACCCTCTCGCTGAAGTGGCTCATCAACAAGTATCATATCGATGACATACAGCTCACACCCATCAACATGCCGCACGGCGAGTACAAGTTCATGTCGAACGACCCTGTCCTGCTGCGCCGACTGGACAGTGTGTACAGCGCACTCGATTCCTCCGACCGCCTGACGGACCTGCGCAACAAGTGGTTCTATCCGGAACGGCAGGAGACGGGCGTCCCCTCATGGGTGTGGTGGCTCGCGGCCGCGGCGGGGCTCTTTGCCCTCATACTGGGCATCTATGCCGTCGCCTACAACTTGCAGGCGGGCAGGCTGGCCGAGCGTAACGAAGGGCGGAACAAGCGCCTCGCCCTCATACTGGAAACCAGCCGCGTGAAAATGTGGACCTATCTGGTGAGCGAGGAACTGTTTGAATGGCGCAACGAGAAGGGGCAGGTGGCTTATACCTACACCATGGACGAGTTCGCACACCGCTATCAGCCCGAGGATTTCAATGCCCTCATCCAGGCCATTCGCCAGTTGGCTGCCACCGAGCGCCCTGCCAAGGAGCGGCGCGAGGAGCCGGAGGTGAAGCTCAGCATCAAGGCGCGCGACGTGGAGGACGGGGCGAAGGATGTGCGGGACTTCGTGGTGGTGCTCTCCGTGCTGCACCGCGACAAGCAGGGCAAACCCACCGTGATTTTGGGCACCAAGCGCGACGTGACGGAAATGCACCGGCGAGAGCGGGCCGACGAGGAGGCCAAGCAGCGTTACGCCACCCTCTTCCACCTCCCCACGCAGGGCATCATCCTCTTCTCCGCCCAGGGAGTGGTGACCGACATCAACGAGAAGGCGTGCGAAATGTTCGGATGCGAGCGCGACATCATACTGGCAGAGAAGGTCTCCTGGCAGGATTTGCTCAACCTCCACGGCCTGGAGACTGAGCAGCTGGACGGCTACCGCTGCACCCACACGTTCGACTTTGCTCACCTGCCGCTGGAGGACCGCAAGGTGCTGGCCTGCCGGCGCATGACGAGGCTGGTGTGCGGCATGGAGCTGAAGGTGAGCCGCGACGCGGAGGGGGGCGTGGAGGAAATCATGGCCGTGTGCTGCGACCTGACGCAGGAGTATGACGATATGGAGCGTCTGCACCAAATCACCCAGCTGGCGCGGCAAGCTGATGACACGCTCAGCAAGTACTTCCACAGAATGAATGACATTCTGCGCGACGGAAACATACGCATGCTCAGCTATTCGCCCCAGTCCCACACGCTCAGCATCTACAAGGGCATCGGAGAGCTGCAGCATTCGCTCACCCAGACACGGTGCATGACGCTGGTGGATGAGTCGGCGCAGAACAAAGCCATGCACGTGCTCAACGACATGGACAATGGCGTGGACCGGGAAATGCAATTCGACCTTCGCTCGTGCCTTTCGCTACACGGCCAGTACCCACTCCACTTCCTGTTCCACTTCATCCCCATCCACCAAAAGGGCCAAGCAGGGGCCGAAGAGGGCGGGGTGGTAGAGTACTTCGGGCTGTGCCAGGACATTACGGAGCAGAAGACCACTGACTTTAAGCTCCTCCACGAGGCGATGAAGGTGCAGGAGGTGGAGAACACGAAGACGAGCTTCATCAGAAATATGGTACAGGAGATACACACACCGATGGACGCCATTGTGGCGGCGGCTGATGTGCTCAACCCGAACCTGGATGCGGACTCGACGGACACGAACTGCGATGTCATCTTGCGCAACTCCACTTATCTGCTCCACCTCATCGACAACATCCTCTACCTCTCGCGCCTGGAAGCGCACATGATTGAGGTGGTGAAGCAGCCTTGCGACTTTGTGGACACGTTCACCACCTACTGTGTGGCGGGCCGACTGAACAACGAGAGCATCACCTTTGCGGTAGAGAGTCCGTACGACCAGCTGGTGGTGAACATCGATGCGCAGAAGGTGGGCAACGTCATTGAGCGCGTGCTGGAGAATGCCATACAGCACACGCACCACGGATTCATCCGCGCACGCTATGACTACATAGGCAGGAGGCTGATGATTTCCATCGAGGACACGGGCGACGGAATACCACAGGCGGAACTGGACATGCTGAATGCACAAACCGCCATCGATGCGCGCTCCAGCAGCGGATTGGGCATACCCATCTGTAAAGAACTCCTCGCGCAGATGGGCGGACACATGGAAATCAACTCGGAGGAGGGCTTGGGCACCACGGTGTGGATTGTTCTGCCCTGCCAAGCCACCACAATGAAGCGGAAGAAGATGGCATAAGCCTCCTGCTGGTGGCATCAGCCGCTCGCTCCGCCTCCCCGGCCACGGGTCAGCAACAGTTACTCTCTTCAGTTTTTCAATCAACTCATCAAAGCATGAACAAGACAAATCATACACGCTCGCTCATCTTCTGCTGCCTCTTGCTCCTCAGCGCGCACACGTTGTGGGCACAGTCGCGCTACACGGAGGACCGCCCGCTCATCATCACGGGCGACTGGGACAAGCCGCCCTACGAATTCTACAACGACCAGGCGCAACCCTCGGGGTTCTACGTCGATGTCCTCTCGGCTGTGCTCGACAAGATGGGCATCCCCTACAAGTTTCAGATGATGGAGGAGAGCAAGGCGATGGACTTCTTCCGCGAGGGGAAGGCCGACATCATCTTCGACAATGTGCGGAAGTACAAATCCGCCGAGTTTGCTTGCTCCAGCAACACGATTGCCTACTACCGCGTGAGCGTGGCAACGAGGAACGACTCGGAGGGCGTTGTGCCGCTGAAGAATCTGACCGACCCGCAGGAGACGGTGTTCTACCACGGAGGGTATGCGGCTGAGTTCTTCAAGCAAGAGTTCCCCAATCATGCGGAGCTGAACTATCAGCCACCCAAGGAGGCACTCTGGGGCATCGTGAAAGGCAAATACAAGTACTTCGTGTGGAACGAAGCGGCGCTGAAGTGGAAGCTGAAGGAACTCGACATTCAGGAGCTCATCTGTCTGCACGAGGTGAACATCCCTGTGGGCGACATCCACATCATCGGACGGGACAAGGAACTCATAGAGGCGATTGACGACCTCTACTCGCGCATGAAGCAGGATGGTGAGGTGGAGCAGCTGCACGACCGCTGGTTCCATCCCGAGGTGAGAAAGGACGACACCTCGCCCGTGGCTATCTACATCACCGTGGGCATCCTGGTGCTCGCCCTCATCATCTATCTGTTCGTTCGTCTGGCAAAAGCGCATGTGCGCCGCATCCAGCGCACCTCTACCGACATCAACCTGATGATGGGAAAGGCGCTGGAGATGGGAAACTTCCTGGTGATGCAGTACGACATCGCCCGGAATTTGATGACCAATCGCCACGGACATCTGCTGCCCGACGCCGGATTGACCCTGCAGGTGTTTGCCCAACGCATCCACCCCGACGAGCGCGAGGAGTTCCAGCAGAAGATGCAGCTCCTGCTCAGCGGCAGGGAACGCAAGTTTGAACTGGAGAAGCGGTGGAACGCGGGCACGGAGGAGGCTCCGCAGTGGCTGAAATTCCATGGCCACGCTATTGTGGAACTGGACAGCGAGGGGAAGCCTGTGTATGTCGTCAATGCCATTCACGACATCACCCACAACATGGAGAAGGAAAAGCAGAACGAGCATCTGCAGCGCAGGTTCGAGAACCTCTTCAACATGGTGGGAGCGGGCATCTCCTTCTACAAGAGCAACGGCTGGCTCCTGACGCTGAACAAGAGTATGAGGAAGTTGTGCAAGTTCGAGAACCCCGACAACGAACGCTTCTGGACCTCAAGGAACATGTTCGACATCGCTCTGCTGCGCGATGCCTATCCACCTGACAGTCGGCACAGGCTGCAAGTGTGTCAGGTGATGGACTATCCGGAGATGGGCATCAAGAACTACGTCGAACTCCAAGTATCGCCCATCCGCAACGAGGCGGGCGAGGTGACTCAGTATATCCATGTGGCACAAGACCTGAACCGCGAGCACAGCATCCACGCCGATATGGCTCGGCAGCAGCATCGGCTGAAGGACACGGAGCAGGACATCGAGTGGCACGAGCAGCGGCTGAACCATCTGCTGAAGAATAGTGGCATCTACATCTTCGACTGCGACCTCGATGCACGGCAGATGACGTTCTCCCACTCGATGAGCAGGGCGGACTTCTCCATCAGTTTCGACAGCTATCTTGAAATGGTGGTGGAGGAGGAACGGCCGGAGGTGCTGAATCGATGGGCGCAGGGCGAGGAGGCTACGCCATGCGTGCGCCACCTCTCCCACACCTTTGCTAAAAACGAGCCGCAATGGTTCTGCTACGTGGTGAAGAGAAAGTGCAATGCCGAGGGGAAGGGCATCGGCTACACCGGCATTGCCATTGAGCTAACCGAACTCATCACCACCCAGCAGCGGCTGAAGGAAACGACGGAGATTGCTAACGACAGCATCCGCCTGAAGAGTGTCTTCCTCGCCTCCATGACGCACGAACTCCGCACGCCGCTGAACGCTATCGTTGGCTTTGCCACGGTGCTGAAGGCCACCGAGGACCCGCTGGAGAGGCAGGAACTCATCGACATCATCAATAACAGTTGCGATATGCTACAGAGGCTCATCAACGACATCCTCGAGGCATCGGCCATCACCTCTGCCACCGCGCTCAACATCAAGCCGGAGGAGGTGGATTTCGTGCGAGCTTTCGACAACATCTGCTTCACCTTGCAGCAGCGAATCACACAGGCTGGCCTGGAACTCAAGAAGGAGAATCCCTACGAACACTTCTTTACCACGCTCGACATCGGCCGCGTGCAGCAAATCGTCACCAACTTCGTCACAAACGCAGTGAAATTCACCCAACAGGGCTATGTGAAGTTGGGCTACCGCTACGAGCGGCATGGGCTTTACGTCTATTGTGAAGACACTGGCGCCGGAATTCCGAAGGATAAGCAGGAGGTCATCTTCGACCGCTTCATCAAGCTCGACGAATTTATCCAAGGCACGGGCATGGGCTTGAACATCTGCAAAGGGCTGGCTGAAAGAATGGATGGAAAAATCGGTGTGGAGAGCGAAGGGTTGGGAAAGGGCTCAACCTTCTGGCTCTGGCTCCCCTGCGATCGCCGGCTCACCCCCACCGAGCACCAGGCCGCGAAGGAACTTGTCGCCGCAGAGTGCTAACCGCCGCCCAGCCGCTGTGTGACACTTGCTGCCGTTGAGTGCTAATCTCCTCAGCCGCTGTGTGAAGTGGTGCCTCATGTTGAGGCTCCCGCCTTGAGCCGAGTCACCCTTTATACTTAGCAGGTGTGCACCCGTACTGCTTCTGGAAGCACTTGGCGAAATAAGATGGGCTGGAGAACCCCACCATGTAGCAAACCTCGTTGACACGATAAGTCCCCGTTATCAAAAGTGAAGCAGCATGCTTCAGACGGATGACCTGAATCATCTCGTTGGGTGTCACATCGGCCAAGGCTTTAATCTTCGCGAACAGGCCGGAGCGCGATACGTTCAACTCTGAAGCCAAATAATCCACGGTGAGGTCGGGGTTGGAGAAGTTTTGCTCTATCACGCGCTCCATTTTGTCCAGGAAGGCTTGGTCCTTGTCGTTGATGGTCATGAATTTGATGCGTGCATCGTGTACCTCCTGCTCTTTCTGCGTGTTGATTTCTTGAATTTCCTGCTCCTTCTGCGTGTTAATCTCCTGAATCTCCTGCTCCTTCTGCGTGTTGATCTCCTGAATCTCCTGCTCCTTCTGCGTGTTGATCTCCTGAATCTCTGCTACATGACGCTTTTCGTTCTTCTTCAGCAAATACCGCACATAGAAGAAGATGCACGCCACGATGAGCAGCAGGTAAAGAATCTTGGCAGGCGTGTTCCAGTAGAAGGGCGGGGTGATGATGATTCGCAATGTGGCATCGTCCGACTCCATTCCGTCGTTAGTTTTGGCACGCACATGCAATGTGTATGTGCCGGGCGATATGTTGGTGTAGGTCACACTCTGCAGATTGTCTGCGTCAATCCATTCCTCATCAAAACCTTCCAGATAGTATCGGTAGTGGATGTCGGAAGGGTGCAGGAAACTCATGGCAGAGAAGGAGATGCGGAACACGCTCTCGCGGTAACTGAGGTGCAACTCGTCAAGGTAGGGTAGGCGATTGGGCAGGATGTCGCTCCCTACTGCTACGGGGCGGTTGAAGATGTCAAGACTGGTGAACACCACCTGCGGTTTCACGCTGTTCCGGTTCATGAACAGAGGCTGGAAATTGATGAATCCGTTCGTTGTGCCCATGTAGATGATTCCGTTGTGGCTCTGATAGATGGCATCGGGCAGGAAATCGGTGCTGGCGATGTTCCCTCCGCCTTTATAAATCTGCTTCACCTCTCGCTTCGTCGGCGAATAGCAGAGCACTCCGGCTGAGGTGGTCATCCACAAATCCCCATCTACGGCGACAATGCCATACACACTCACACTCTCCTGCAGCAGGGGGGCTTTCTCGAAGCGGTCTGCATCGCGATTGTAGCGGAAAAGACCATTGGCAAGTCCCACCCAAAGCGTTCCACGGTCGTCGGTGTAAAGGCTGTAGGCCGATACTAAGGCTCCCTCGGCCATCTCATCACGATGAAAATCAAGGTAGTGCTTCCATTCTCCATTTTTGTTGCATGACCACACGCCGTTGCCTTCTGTCGCCACCCACACGCACTCTTCCTGGTCTTGCAGAATGTCTAACACGGGCACATCCACCTTCTTCACATTGCTGAAGGTGTGGGTGTCGGGGTGAAAAATGGCCACCTCGTCAAAGGTGCCCACCCAAATGCGGTGCTGGCGGTCGCAGTAAATGGCGTAGGAACTGGCATCAATCGTTTGCCCTTTGTCATCGATGAAGGATGGAACATGCGTCACCTTCATCGTGCGCACATCTACTATGTCTATACCCTGGGAGTAAGTGCCCACGTAGAGTTGGCCGTTGTCCATCGCTAACGCATGCACATTGTGCTCGGCTCCCTCTTTGGCAAGCGGCACCTTCGTGAAACTCTTTTCCCGGGGGTGGTAATAGCATAACCCACCATCGTCGCTGGCTATCCATAGACGCTTTTGCTGGTCTTCACAAAAGTGATTCACCACGTTGCCCGACACAGAGTTGCCGTACTCGGAATGCACGTATGAGGTGAAGTTGCTCGACACCGGGTGAGTGTAGTTCACACCTCCGTAGTAGGTGCCCACCCATGTGCCGCCCTCGCGGTCTTTCATGAGGGGATATACAAAATTGTCGCTGAGGGCGCTTGTGTGGAAGCTACTGCGGTTGTGAAGGCGCGTCCGCTTGGTCCTCACATCCACAACCGCCAACCCTTTGTCGCTGCCCACAAGCAAGCAGTCTCTCGACAGTTCCAGCACACTGTGCACATGCTGCATCTGCGATTCGGCGGGGGACAGTACCAGCTTTGCCGTTTCGAGATCAGGATTGAAACTGATGAGCGAGCCGTCCCATGTGCCCAGCCATATTTCTCCAAGATGGTCATCTGTCATCGCAAGCCCCGCAATGACGGGCTGAGCACCGTCGGTAAAGTGCAAGGGCATCTCTTCAAACTTGTCATTGGGTTTGTTGTAGCGAAGAAGGTTGTGCTTCGCCCAGTTGCCCGACACGAACACTTCCCCAAACCGAGAGATGCAGACGCATCCGTAGGAACGGGCATCGTCGGGCGTCGGGACACTTTTCACCGCTCCGCTCTTGGTGTTGATGCGCAAAATGCCCTGCCCCATGGTTGCTATCCATAAATTCCCCTCTGCATCCATCTTCAGGTCGGCTACATTGACATGCTCTGTAGCCTTTTCTTTTATGCGCAGCGCATATTTCCGTATGCTGTCCGTGCGCTGGTAGTACAAATAAAGTCCATTCTCTGTGCCCACCCAGATGTTGTCGCCATCCTCAGCCAGCGCGGTGATGGATAGCGAGCGTGTTTTGTGCAGACGCACCACTCTGTGACCGTCAAAACGGTTCAACCCGCGGCTGGTTCCAATCCACACGAATCCCTTTCGGTCTTGCATAAGGGCACGAACGGTGTTTGATGAAAGTCCTTCATCTATAGTTAAATAAGAGAAAGAAACGGGCGATTGTGACAACACGTCGTTGGCAAATGGTATATTTGCGGCTTTCAGGTCACCTAAAAGGCAACTGAGCCATATACTCAAGATGAAAAATAGGTACCGAGATGACATGGAATGATATGTTTTATGAAGTTTTGGATGCTTTGACGCAGCAAAGTTAATGAAAAAATAGTACAAGCAAACAACAAAATAGTCTTAAATTGTCATCGGGAGCGTGTATTTGTACAATATTCCCATCCATTTAGACTTTTGTTATACGCTAACAAAGGAAAAAGCTGTTACTTTGCACCAGTTTCAAGCGATAGAGATGTTATAGGGTAATAGCATGGGTTTTGTAAGATAAGAAAGATGTAAGATAAAGATAATAGATTAGTTATAAATGGATTTGTTAGATTAGCATATTAATGTCCGTTATGATTTTGATTAGATAGTAATATATAATAGGTGAAAACGATGCACAAGAGCGTGCAAACATCATCCCTGTCAAGGTCGGGATGACAAGGCGAAAGCCTGTAGAACGCGAAAGGGTCGAACGTGAGTTCCACCCTTTTCTTTTTATTTTCCACCTTTGTCGTTGTGTTGTCAAAATATTTGCGTACCTTTGCAAAAAATGTAAAAAGACAGTGATGAAAGAAAGAATACAACAGCTTCTGCACGAAATGGGCAAAGGCATTTATGAGAAGGAGACAGAACTCTCAATGGCACTGCTGGCTGCCCTTGCTGGCGAAAGCATGATTCTTCTGGGTCCTCCTGGTGTTGCGAAATCGATGGTGGGAAGAAGGTTGAAGGCTGCTTTCAGTAAGGCGAAGTCGTTCGAGTACCTGATGTCGCGATTTTCTACACCTGATGAGATTTTCGGGCCTGTAAGCATCAGCAAGTTGAAGGCGGCGGACAAGTATGAACGTAGTGTCGATGGATATTTACCAATGGCTGATGTGGTGTTTTTGGATGAAATATGGAAGGCGGGGCCTGCCATCCAGAATACCTTGCTGACGGTGATGAATGAAAAACTGTTTCGCAATGGGGACAAGGAAATCCGTGTGCCCATGAAGCTGTTGATTGCTGCCAGCAACGAGCTTCCTGCGCAGGGAGAAGGCTTGGAGGCGCTTTGGGACAGGTTTATCATTCGACTGGAATGCGAAAATATCAAGCAGGAGCAGAATTTCAATGCGATGCTGACTGATGCTCAGGATGACGGAAACGCCTCGATTCCTCAGAACTTGCAAATCAAGGAGGACGAATATGAAAAATGGACTCGGGCGATTGACTCAATCATCATCTCTGAACGTGTGCTGAAATACATCGGTATGATTAGGAGGGCTTTGGGGAGTGTTGCTGTGGATTTCTCCGACGAGCGTCACAATGTGTATGTCAGCGACCGCCGATGGAAAAAGATTGTTCGGCTGATGCGGGCTTCTGCTTTGATGAACGACCGCAACGAAGTAGACGAAGCTGACCTGGAGCCGATGTTTCATTGCTTATGGCAAGAACCTGGCGAGGCGAATGATGTGCGCCGCATCGTCATCCGCACATTGTTCAACGAGTTTGCTTCGAAACTGGAAGAACTGAAGGTGGCGATTGATGATGACATCAGGGTGACAAGGCTGCACAAAGCCACCACCGTTGCACAACGCATGATGGAACAGGCAGACTGCAACAAGAAGGTGTTCGACAATTATTATTATCATCTGCTTGATCATGACACGGGCAACACGTATATTTTTGTGGCAGACTATCAGCAACTTCCCATTGTCTCGACGGGTAATGCGGGTGTGCGCGCTGTGATTTATCCCGACCCCAAAGTGTCGGGGCGCACCATTATTCGGCAGTACCAAGGGGCTGATGTGCCGCGAGGAGCAAGACAAGTGAATCTGGCGAGGAGCGACAAGCACATCTTCATTGACGGAGTGCGTTTTGAAATTGAGACGCTAAAGCGGGGAGAAGTCCAGGTGCTGTTGCCAGCAAAGAACAAGAGCGTGTCGGGAAGAGATTTCCACAGAGAGGTGGATGAACTGAGCGATGCCATCAGCAAGCGAGAGAAGGACATTGAGGAAAACCTCTTCGTGTCGGAGCCAGACAAGAAGGTGCTGCATGAAATTACGCAGACGATATACACTGAGATTGCCTACACAAGATACGAATTGCAGAAACTGGAAGGATAATAGACATGTCATTAGCCACCATCCCTATTGATGACCTCGCACCGAGACCACATCTTCAACCAGGCGAATATCTTCATCTCATCAAGCTATTTGTTGACAAGGGCGATGTTGTTGAAATGAAGGACGACGTAGCAGTCTTTCAGCAGGATGAGCTGCTGGTTTATCTTGCAGAGATTATGCGCCACCCCTTCATTCAAGCAAAGGTGTTGTCAAGTCGTCTGGCTGGGCAAATCTTCTACGAGACGGTGGGTCGCTTTGTGCTTGAATGTCTGCATGCTGAACAGTTCGCAAACCAGCGTGTTAGTGGAGAGCGCGGACAGGTGGAGAAAACGAGGGAGTGGTCTATGCAGAAACGGAAGGATGCATGGCAGTCGCTCATTGAGCGTGTCGGCGAACAGCATGAGGAGGATGGCTTTGACATTGACTTCTTAAAGAAGAGGTTTCATCATGACGGATGGAAAGACCCGGGGAATTGGAATTTGCTGCGACATGAATGGAAACACGCGATTGACAATCGGGTTCTCAGACAGACAACAGAACATTTTTCAGAAAAGAAAAGTCTGGTGGCTAAGCGTCTGCAGCAGCAACTTAATCATGCACAGAAACTAAGGAACGAGGGTGTCTCGGAGGAACAAGCATTGCAAGCGTGGACGATGATGGAGGGGCAATGGACGGAAACAGAGTTTGAGAAGAAGCTGAACATCGTCAAGATTCAGAACCAATATCCCGAAATTGGCGAAGTAGTGAAGCGAATGGGCAGAATGACCGACACAGATGGGAAAGACCGGATGCTGATGCAGACGGGCAGGAGTCAACGGCTCTCGCATTCAGCTGGTAGTGACATCGAGGGTGTGAGCATAGGTCGTGACCTCAATGCCTTGATGCCGTTGGAATTGGCACAATGCACCGATGACGACATGGAGAAGCTTTTCCTGCATAAATATACGGCCAGCAAGTTGCAGGTGTTTCATTACAAATCGGAAATGGCTAATCCTGCCCGTAGCCTACGCTCTGAACGGGCTTCGCGCCGCGGTCCCATGATTGTTTGTGTCGATTCGTCGGCCAGCATGAGTGGCGTTCCTCAGAAGATTGAAGCCTCCCTGCTTGCCCGTCTGGAGCTGGTAGCAGAAACGCTGAACAGGGATTGCTTCTTGATTGATTTTTCTGTAGGCATCCACCCCATAGAGCTTCGTGCCAGGCAGCAAAAGAGGTCCATGCAACGGATGGGGATGAGGATGGCAGACCAGATGCTTTTCAAAGCGGGTACTTTCCCTTTCATTGGCGGAGGAACTGATGCGCAGAAGATGTTGAATTTGACTTTCGCCTTGCTTGACAACAAGAACGACCGCTACATGAATGCTGATGTGCTATGGATTACCGACTTCCTCATTCCGCGTACAGACAAAAAACTGATGGAATGTTTCAAAGAGTACCAAAGAACTGGCACTAAGTTCTACGGTTTCAAAATTGGTGACGGCCATTCTGATTGGGAACAGTATTTCGACAAAATCTACGAGGTGAAATACGTGCAACCCCGAAGGTATTAACCAAGGCCTCTTCAATGGATGCTGCGTAACAGCGAGGATTATGACCTGGAGTCGGAAAGCGGAGAAGAGAACAGGCCGAGCAGACACTCCAGGGCACATGCCAACATCCGCGGAAAGAGCTATTTCAAGAACGAATCAGACAAACTCTACGAGTCTCTTATGTCTCATTCGCACTGTTGTCCTGTCCGGTGCTGCGAATGATGTCTTTACGAGACGGAGGACATTTCCTTGGATTGCCAAAGTCGCCTTTCGGCGCTTCGCTTTAGTCTCGAAACATGCTGCAGATATGGCAAAAAGAATCCATACCACCAAGGATTTCTCGAAAAAATGTGTAATGGGTACATCATGTTTGCCGAAAATCAGCTTGAACTGGGTGTATTCAACTACTCCCAACAGGCCTTTCAGAAACACTTAACTAAAACTTTCAAAACACTTAAGTAAAACTTTCGGAACACTTAACTGTTTCAAGCAAAACAGTTAAGTGTTTCTAAATTGATTTTTCAAATTGAAAACTTTATAGTCTTGAAAAACGATTGTTCAATGTGGCCACAAGTCGTGCGATAAGGAATACATATATCATATGTCCTAGGAATATAGCAGAATACACATATATGCCTGCGGAAGTACGACAGTACCTTCAAAAACTCCTACAATAGAAAAAAATAAATGAAATAATTAATCACAAATATGAAGGATAAAAGAATTTATGGCATGTTTGGCCCGAAGATAAAAGCCATGAGAATGGAACATGGATTGAAGCAACGGCAGTTGGCTGAATTACTTGAGACGGATATGCCTATGTACAGCAAGATGGAGTTGGGAGCTCGACGTGTAAGGCGCGATCAAGTTCCCCAATTGGCAAAGGAATAGACTCGTCCTTCCCGAACAGGCATCATCAACGGTGATGGTTCCAAACCACGGCCAATAAAACTTTGGTCATATTCAAATCTGGCAACTCCATACCTGTCATCCCAATTAAAGATGCCGACGGGAATGCCAAACATACTGACTTTCGCAACATCTACCATTCCGGCTCCTCCTTATTTGTTTTGTTAAACTGTCCAACTGCTCGCTGGCGTTGGTGCTTGGCTGTATTGGATTGAACGAGATTATAGTATTCGCTTGGACTCAGTTGTTCTTCATCCACCAAAGGCTGAAGCACGTCAAGTTTTCCCAAGGTACGCAGTACTCTTAATAGAGAATCAAACGAGCCGATTTCCCCTTTCTCTATTTTCTTCAGAGAAGACAAAGACACCCCTGCAGCATCTGCAAGACTCTGCTGGGTGATATTCTGTCTCAGCCGGACAGCTTTCAAATGACTGCCAATCCTGTTAAGGATAATGGAGTCTGCAAGCATGTATATATCCTCCATAATAGTTCTATAATAAACTTTTGTGCTGCAAAGATGCAAATAATAGTTTAATAATAAGCTATTATATTGAAATATTTTTCTTGATAAGGTGTTTTTTCTTCTTTTGCCTCTTGTATTAAGACTTAAACTGTTGCTTAAAGAATTCAAAAAACTCGCGCATTCATAGCATTGGTTGACAATATGTCCGACTGAGGAATCTGCATATCTTTTACAAATTAAAATGTATTATAATTCGAACGTCAGAATTCAGGATGTTTACTGTCCATCCCTGTTTCAGTCAGGGAATCAACTTTCTCTTCATTTTTATCAAGCTCTTCATACCTGACAAGGTCTTTAAATTCTACGCCAAGAAGCCTCGTTATCTTCATCAGCGATTCCAACGGCGGTTGCGATGAGTTGGTACACCACTTAGAAACAGTCGTTGGCGCACATCCTAATTGTTTGGACAGCCAGAGATTGGATTTCTTTTTCTCTGCCAGTATCACCTTCAGGCGATTGAGATCTTTGTTACATGCCATTGCAATATGTTTGTTATTCGCCTACAAAGATACTCAATTTATCTCAGACCATAGGTCTGATTGACAGTAAAAGTTACTAAAACGGGTGTTTTAAGCGATTTTTGTTCATTTTATGGGGTTGCACACGTTGCTTTCTCTCCATCTTTACTATTAAGTAAGTGAACAAAATTAGTTTATACAAAACAAACATTTGTATTTCCCGTTCTATTATTAGTTATGGGAAAAGCAAAAGTATTGGAGTTGACCGAG
>CADAPC010000028.1 GCA_902789725.1 uncultured Bacteroidales bacterium | reverse complement strand
ATAAATAATTCTTACCTTTGCAGCCAAAATATGCCGGTTACTACCAGTAACCGGCATATTTTAAAATAGCGAAAAAACTTGGTGGTTAGGGAGAGAGAGCGATTAACTATCTTGATGATTTTCAAGGATGTTGAATGGCTGGTGATTATGCCACGCAGAGCCTTTAGACGACGGGGCGAAACACAGAAAGCACAGAAATTGCAGCACACAAAACCTCGCTGCTTTTTAAGTTCAGAGAACTGAAAGAGCAGCGAGGGTGGAGACGAACTTTTGGACGTAGTCAATCACATTCGTGTGTGTTATGTCTGCAGAGCGTTTTTGGGAAGGGTAGTGCCCCTCCTCTTTATTTCAGCCAGATTTTTTTCGTTTTCCCATTTTGTGGTTGAAGGTATAACCCTTTGGATAGGCCTTGCTTGCCGGGGATGATACGCTGACCAGACAGGTTGTAGAGGACATCGGCTTTGGACTGACTCTGGATGGCTGAGATGCTTGTTACTTCTTCCCCAAGCGTCAGCGTGAAGGGGGCTATGAAGGTGCCTAATATATCGCCAGTGAACGAGGTGCTCTCCACAAAGGTTGTTACTTTTTCATCTTTTCGATTCAAGCCTCGGAACGTGATGGTTTCGCCACCCTCTCCATGAATATTCATCATGATTACGTTCTTGACCACTTGGCCCACACCTCGGCATTCTTCGCCACAGAAGGCAGCTACGTAGTAGTCATTCACGTCAGCGTCGGCTCCGTGGCTGGAAAGTTTTAGAGTGGCTGGCATGATGTTGGGGTAGAGATAGGGGTCGCAAGTCCAGGGACATTCTTCCATCTTGGGTGAGTCTTTCTTGGGAGCAAAGCGTTTGGGCTGTGTTGACGCGGATTTAAAATGGATTTGCCCATCCTTTCCCGACTTGTACATGTAGCCCTTGCCTGGAATCATTTGTGTGAGCGTACCAATCCACTCTTGTTCATAATACTGTGCAGAACCCTCTTGTCCCACCATGAAATCGCCCTCCGTGGGTTGGAAATTGCCCATTGCATCAGCAATGTCGGTCGGTTCGGCAATGGGGCATCCCATCCAGTTCCATCCCTTCTTCAGAGCGACAGCTTGTGTGCTTGCATTGAACAGAAGGCCCGACAAATAGCAAGGGTCGCCCGTTTCAGCTACACGTAGCTTGTATGCTTCGGTTCCCCAAAATTGTAGTGTGGATGCCAGCGGAACAAGCGAAACGCATGAAAAACTGGCGTGTTATTTCCCCATTTTATTTGGTGGAAAATGGAAAAAGTTGTAACTTTGTAGTCGATTTGCAAAATAACAGGACAAAATGAAGCGCGTTGTGATGTTTTTGATAAGTGCCACCCTCGCTTTGGTGGTGGTGGCCCAACGGCAGGTGCAGCAGTTGGCCGACTCGGTGGTGAAGTATCAGATGAAGTCGGGTGGATGGCCAAAGAATCAAGACTGGCTGAAGGGGGTGGATGCGAAGGAGGCGAAAGAGTGGAGGAAAACGGGCATCGGCTCGACCATCGACAATGGGGCTACCACGTCGGAAATGGAAACGCTTGCAAAGGCTGTGGCTTATATGGACAAGATGGCTGCTGATGTACCCAAATGGGCGGATGTGGACTTGATGAAGGAACGGAGGGAAAGGTATTGCGAGGCTTTTGTGCGCGGATTGGAGTACTTGCTGAAGATGCAGTATGAGCATGGCGGGTTTCCGCAGTTCTATCCTGCGAAGAAAGTGGAGGACTACTCCAGGCAGATTACGTTCAACGACAATGCGATGGTGAATGTCCTCAAGTTGTTGAGGGATGTGGCCCGTGATGATGAACGCTTTGTGGCGATGGGCATTGAAAAGAGCATGAAGAAGAAATGCCAGCAGGCTTATGCGAAGGGAGTTGAGTGTGTGCTGAATTGCCAGATTCGTGTGGATGAAAAGGGTAGAGTGGTGGACTTTGGGACGGATGCTTGGCGCAACGGCCAACGGACGGTGTGGTGTCAGCAGCATGACAAGGACACTTTCGCTCCGGTGAAAGCGAGAGCCTACGAGTTGCCTTCCTTTTCGGGCTGTGGAGAGACTTGTGCCATTCTGAACTTCTTGATGGACGTTGAGAATCCTTCAGAAGAAGTGAGAGAGGCTGTGAAGTGTGGCATTGAGTGGCTGGAGGCGCATGCAATGAAGGGTGTGGCACTGGAACGCTTCACCAACGAGGAGGGAAAGCCTGATGTGAAGTTGGTGGAACGTAAGGACGCACCTCTGTTGTGGGCACGATTTTACGACTTGGCCAATGCAGCACCGATGTATTGCGACCGCGACGGCGTGCCCAGGACATCGCTGTCAGAAGTGGGCTATGAGCGCAGAAATGGTTACTCGTGGGTGAGCGATGGCCCATCGAAAGTGATAGAACGTTTTAAGACTTGGTATTAATAATCAACTAATAAAGTATCAATTATGGCAGAAAACAACAATCAGCAGCTTCAGATTGAGCTGAAGCCCGAAGTGGCTGAGGGAACTTATTCTAACCTCGCCATCATTACTCACTCCAGCTGTGAGGTGATTACCGATTTCATTCAGATGATGCCTGGCATGCCAAAAGCACAGGTGAAGAGCCGTATCATTATGGCTCCGGAGCACGCAAAGCGTCTGCTCCTGGCATTGCAGGACAATATCCAAAAGTATGAAAGACAGTTTGGTGTCATCAATCTGACGCAGCCTCAGAATCCTGATGAGAGCAAGACCATTGCTCCTTTCAACATCAAGCGGGGCGAAGCATAGGAAATGAATGGGAAAATGGGCATTTTGCACGTGCGCGTACATATTTAATTTATTTATCAAGTTTATTGAAAGCGAAGTACGCGTACCAATCGGAATGGTAAAGAGAGTAGGGTGGTGAAGTCATGGACTTTGCCACCCCACTTTTTCGGGTGAAAATGGAAGGGAAAAATGCTTCCTACGCTGTGTTTTGCTATGTGGAGATAGCTATGAGAGGTGTTGACGGTGTTAAAAAAGATTAAAAATTAAGGTTTTTTGTGCGGGGAGATGAAAAACTTCCTGTTAAATAGATGTTATTTAGCAGAAAAGTCGTAACTTTGCACCACTTTTTGGAGTAGTGCGTACCTTCGTTAGGTACATTGGTGTTGCAGAGAAGACGTGTCCCGACTGTTAAAAGGGGCAAGCGGAAGAGCGGAAAACACTAAATTTGGCACGAAGCAAAGCGAGTAGCTGACCATAAAGGAACGGTTCTCCCTTCTGTCGGGAGGGATATGGTAGGCACTCGAACGTATAAGATTATAATTCATCAAATAATAATATCAAAAAAATCAAAACAAAATGCCTACTATTCAACAATTGGTAAGAAAAGGCCGTAAGGAGTTGGTGGATAAGAGCAAGTCTCCAGCATTGGATTCATGCCCTCAGCGTCGCGGTGTATGCGTGCGTGTTTACACCACCACCCCTAAGAAGCCTAATTCGGCGATGAGAAAGGTCGCTCGTGTTCGTTTGACTAACAAGAAGGAAGTGAACTCCTACATTCCAGGAGAAGGTCACAACTTGCAGGAACACTCCATCGTGCTGGTTCGCGGCGGCCGTGTGAAGGACCTTCCAGGTGTGCGCTATCACATCATTCGCGGCGCACTCGACACCGCAGGTGTGGCAAGCCGCACACAGCGTCGTTCCAAGTATGGAGCTAAGCGTCCAAAGGCTAAGAAGTAATCCTTTTTCTTACACTAAACAAGAAACAACAGTTTTTTCACAAAGTTTGGTTTGACGGAAATGCTTGAAGGGTTGAGTAAATGCCCCTCAGAGTGGGCGTTGAAGACACACACAGTATGCAGCCTCAGACTAAAGAAAGATTAAATCAAACAAAAAAATGAGAAAAGCTAAACCAAAGAAGCGTGTGGTACTCCCAGATCCAGTGTTTGGAGATGTGAAGGTGACAAAGTTTGTTAACAACCTCATGTATGACGGCAAGAAGAGCGTGGCTTACACCATCTTCTACACAGCGTTGAAGAATGTAGAGAACAAGATGAAGAACGAGGAGAAGTCCCCGCTCGAAATCTGGAAGACTGCACTTGATAACATCACTCCTCAGGTAGAAGTGAAGAGCCGCCGTATTGGCGGTGCCACTTTCCAGGTGCCAACCGAAATCCGTGCTGACCGCAAGGAGGCTATTTCGATGAAGAACATGATTTCCTACGCCCGCAAGCGTTCAGGCAAGAGCATGGCCGACAAGCTTTCGGCCGAAATCATGGACGCGTTCAACCAGCAGGGTGGCGCCTTCAAACGTAAGGAGGACATGCACCGCATGGCAGAGGCTAACCGTGCTTTCGCACACTTCCGCTTCTAAGATTCAACTCAAAAGTTTTAACAAGGTAAAAAGTAAAAAGGAAATAGAGATATGGCAAAGCAAGATTTGCATCTTACGCGTAACTTTGGTATCATGGCTCACATCGATGCCGGTAAAACCACCACATCTGAGCGTATCCTGTTCTACACGGGTAAGACTCACAAGATTGGTGAGGTTCATGATGGTGCTGCCACCATGGACTGGATGGCTCAGGAGCAAGAGCGTGGTATCACAATCACCTCGGCTGCTACAACAGCCTACTGGACTTGGAACGGCAACAAGTACAAGTTCAACCTGATTGACACTCCGGGACACGTTGACTTCACCGCCGAGGTGGAGCGTTCGCTGCGTGTGCTCGACGGAGCCGTGGCCACTTACTGTGCAGTGGGTGGCGTGGAGCCGCAGTCGGAGACCGTGTGGCGTCAGGCTGACAAGTACAATGTGCCTCGCATCGGCTATGTGAACAAGATGGACCGTTCGGGTGCAGACTTCTTCGAAGTGGTTCGCCAGATGAAGGAAGTGCTTGGCGCAAAACCTGTACCAGTGGTGATTCCTATCGGTGCCGAGGAAAACTTCAAAGGTGTGGTTGACCTCATCAAGATGAAGGCCATCCTCTGGCACGACGAGACAATGGGTGCCGACTACGACGTGGAGGACATCCCTGCCAACCTGCAAGCTGAAGCTGAGGAGTGGCGTGGCAAGATGCTCGAAGCCGTAGCTGAGTTTGACGATGCGCTGATGGAAAAGTTCTTCGACGACCCATCGACCATCACCGAAGAGGAGTGCATCCGTGCTCTCCGCAAGGCTACTTGTGCGCTTGAGTGCACACCAATGCTCTGTGGCTCTTCGTTCAAGAACAAGGGTGTGCAGACACTGCTCGACTATGTGTGCGCATTCCTGCCTTCACCTCTCGACACTCCAAACATCGTGGGCTCTAATCCTACTACAAAGGAGGAAGAGGATCGTAAGCCTTCAGAGGATGAGAAGACTTCTGCTCTTGCATTCAAAATTGCTACCGACCCATACGTGGGACGCTTGACTTTCATCCGCGTTTATTCTGGAAAGGTGGCTGCCGGTTCTTATATCTACAACTCTCGTTCGGGCAAGAAGGAGCGTGTTTCTCGTCTTTTCCAGATGCACTCCAACCACCAGAACCCTGTAGAGGAAATCAGCGCAGGCGATATCGGTGCCGTTGTCGGCTTGAAGGATATTCACACAGGTGATACGCTCTGCGACGAAGATGCACCAATCGTGCTGGAGTCGATGGATTTCCCAGATCCCGTGATTGGTATCGCTGTGGAGCCTAAGACTCAGAAAGACCTTGACAAGCTCTCTATCGGTTTGCAGAAGCTGGCTGAGGAAGACCCAACCTTCACCGTGAAGACTGACGAGCAATCGGGCCAGACCGTTATCTCGGGTATGGGTGAGCTTCACCTCGACATCATTATCGACCGTCTGAAGCGTGAGTTCAAAGTGGAGTGCAACCAGGGTAAGCCTCAGGTGAACTACAAAGAGGCCATCACCAAGACTGTCAACCTCCGCGAGGTATATAAGAAGCAGTCTGGTGGTCGCGGTAAGTTCGCCGACATCATCGTGAACGTGGGTCCTGTAGATGATGACTTCGAAGGTCCAGGTCTGCAGTTCGTAGATGAAGTGAAGGGCGGTAACGTGCCTAAGGAGTTTATCCCTGCTGTACAGAAAGGCTTTGCCGAGTCGATGAAGAACGGTGTGCTGGGTGGCTTCCCAATGGACAGCCTGAAGGTGACACTGGTGGATGGTAGCTTCCACCCCGTCGATTCAGACCAGTTGTCGTTTGAAATCGCAGCTCGTCAGGCTTACAAGAACGCTTGTGCCCAGGCTAAACCTGTGCTGATGGAGCCTATCATGAAGCTTGAAGTGGTGACTCCCGAAGAGAACATGGGTGATGTGATTGGCGACTTGAACAAGCGTCGTGGACAGGTGGAAGGCATGGACAATGCACGCTCTGGCGCTCGCATCGTGAAGGCAATGGTTCCGCTGGGCGAAATGTTCGGTTACGTAACAGCTCTGCGCACCATCACTTCTGGTCGCGCCACTTCGTCCATGCAGTATGATCACCATGCTCCCGTTTCTTCCACCATTGCCAAAGCAGTGCTGCAGGAGTGCAACGGTCGCGTAGATCTCGTATAAATAAAGAATAGTTAGGGGGTGCAGGCAAGCAAACGACTCTTTGCCTGCATACCCTCTTGCTTATATATACATATTAATTACTTAAACTAATTAAAAAAATGAGTCAACAAAAGATTCGTATCAAGCTGAAGTCTTATGACCACAATCTCGTGGATAAGTCGGCAGAGAAAATCGTGAAGGCTGTGAAGGCTACCGACGCTATTGTAAGTGGACCTATTCCACTCCCAACTCACAAGCGCATCTTTACAGTTAACCGTTCTACATTCGTGAACAAGAAGTCTCGTGAGCAGTTTGAACTCTGCACTTTCAAGAGACTGATTGACATCTACAGCTCTACAACCAAGACAGTGGATGCACTCATGAAGCTGGAACTTCCAAGCGGCGTTGAGGTCGAGATTAAGGTTTGATAGGTTAGAGAACAATTTAAAGTTATATTGAAATGCCAGGATTAATTGGAAAAAAAGTCGGAATGACATCCGTTTTCAGTGCTGAGGGCAAGAACATGCCATGCACTGTTATCGAAGTAGGTCCTTGTGTTGTAACTCAAATTAAAACTGTTGAGAAAGATGGCTATGCAGCTGTGCAGGTGGGCTTCCAGGACAAGAAGGAAAAGCACACTTCGAAGCCCATGATGGGCCACTTTCAGAAGGCAGGTACAACACCAAAGAGACACTTGGCCGAGTTCACTTATGAAGAAGAGCACAATCTCGGTGATGTAATCACAGTGGAACTTTTCAACGACACTGCTTACGTTGATGTGACAGGTACATCGAAGGGTAAAGGATTTCAGGGCGTGGTGAAGCGTCACGGATTCGGTGGTGTAGGTCAGTCCACTCACGGTCAGGACGACCGTCTGCGTAAGCCCGGTTCAATCGGTGCTTGTGCAACTCCTTCTCGTGTGTTCAAAAACGTGCCTATGGGCGGACAGATGGGCAACGAGCAGGTGACTACACACAACCTGCAGATTACAAGAAGTAAGCAATGGAAGTTTCTGTATTAAATATCAAGGGCGAGGACACTGGTAAGAAGGTGGTTCTGAACGATGCAATCTTCGGAATTGAACCTAACGATCACTGTATCTACCTCGCAGTGAATCAGTACCTCGCCGCTCAGCGTCAGGGTACTCACAAATCTAAGGAAAGAAGCGAAATCGCTGGCTCTACTCGCAAACTCATCCGTCAGAAGGGTGGTGGCGGTGCTCGCCGTGGCGACATCAAGTCTCCTGTTCTCCGTGGAGGTGGTCGCGTGTTCGGCCCTCGTCCTCGTGACTACTGGTTCAAACTGAACAAAAAGGTGAAGAATCTTGCTCGCAAGAGTGCTCTCTCTTACAAGGCTCAGCAAAATGCCATTGTTGTCGTTGAAGACTTTGATTTTGAGGCTCCAAAGACAAAAGAGGGCGTTGCTTTGTTAAATAATCTTAAAGTTGAGGGCAAGAAGACACTCATCGTTTTGCCAGAAGTAAAAAAGAACGTAAATTTGTCAGTCCGTAACATTCAGCGAGTTGAAGTGATGACGGCCAGTGCACTCAATACGTACAAAGTAATGAATGCAAATGTGCTTGTCGTAACTGAAAATGCGCTCAAGTTGGTGGACGAAACATTTAACAAATAAGGAGGTACAGACATGGCATATATCGTAAAACCATTGGTTACAGAGAAGATGACAGCCCTTTCAGAGAAGCAGAACAACAAGTTCGGCTTCATTGTGCTTCCTTCTGCCAATAAGATTGAAATAAAGAAAGAGATAGAAGCTAAGTATAACGTAAATGTAGTTTCAGTAAACACCATGAACTACGCTGGTAAGCGTAAGAGCCGTTACACAAGGGCTGGTGTGATCAAGGGCCGCACAAAAGCTTTCAAAAAGGCTATCGTGACCCTGAAAGAAGGTGAAACGATTGATTTCTATAGTAACATTTAATTAAACAAATGGGTATTCGTAAATTTAGACCGGTAACACCTGGTCAAAGACACAAAGCTATTGGTACTTTTGATGATGTTACTACATCGGTACCAGAGAAAACTCTTGTTTTCGGTAAGCGCAGCACTGGCGGCCGTGATAACTCAGGCCAGATTTCAGTCCGCTACAGAGGTGGTGGTCACAAGCGCTTGATTCGTATCGTCGATTTCAAGAGAGAAAAAGACGGAATTCCTGCAGTAGTGAAGACTATCGAGTACGATCCTAACCGTTCGGCTCGTATCGCCCTCGTCTTCTATGCTGACGGTGAAAAACGTTACATTGTTGCTCCTAACGGATTGAAGGTAGGTGCTACTATCATGTCGGGTCCGGAAGCTACTCCCGACCTCGGCAACACACTCCCGCTCGAGAACATTCCAGTCGGTACTGTCATCCACAATATCGAACTGCGTCCTGGACAGGGAGCCAAGATGGTTCGCTCTGCCGGCAATTTCGCTCAGTTAACTTCACGTGAAGGTCGCTACTGTGTCATCAAGCTCCCTTCAGGCGAAATTCGTAAGGTGCTTTCAGTTTGCCGTGCCACAATCGGTAGCGTAAGTAACTCTGACCACGCGCTTGAATCTTCAGGTAAGGCAGGTCGCAGCCGATGGCTCGGACGTCGTCCTCACAACCGCGGTGTTGTCATGAACCCAATTGATCACCCAATGGGTGGTGGTGAAGGACGTCACACTGGTGGACACCCACGTTCACGCAACGGCCTCTACGCAAAGGGTCTCAAGACTCGTGCGCCTAAGAAGCAGTCAAACAAGTACATTATTGAAAGACGTAACAAATAAAGTTAACTGAATATGAGTCGTTCATTAAAAAAAGGTCCATACATCAATGTGAAGCTCGAAAAGAAGGTTCTCGCCATGAACGAGAGCGGAAAGAAGAGTGTTATCAAGTCATGGGCTCGCGCTTCAATGATATCGCCCGACTTCGTTGGTCATACCATTGCAGTGCATAACGGTAATAAATTTATCCCTGTTTACATTACTGAAAATATGGTAGGCCATAAACTCGGTGAGTTTGCACTTACTCGTACTTTCCGCGGTCACGCAGGTAACAAGAAGAAGTAATTGTAGAACAGGCTTCAACCAAGTAAAAAAGACTATTATATAATGGGAGCAAGAAAAAGATTAATGGCCGAGAAGATTAAAGAGGCCAAAAAGACGGTTTACTTCGCCAGTCTTCGCGATGTTCCTTCATCGCCACGCAAGATGCGCTACGTAGCAGATCTTGTGAGGGGCATGGAAGTGAGCAAGGCTCTTGCAACGCTCAAGTTCAACAGCAAGAATGCTGCCAAGGACATCGAGAAGGTGCTTCGTTCTGCTATTGCCAACTGGGAGCAGAAGAATGACCGCAAGGCTGAAAACGGAGAACTCTATATCTCTAAGATTTTTGTTGACGAAGGCGCTACTCTCAAGCGTATGAGACCAGCACCTCAGGGACGTGGTTACAGAATCCGCAAGCGTTCAAACCACATCACCATCTTCGTGGACGCTAAAACTAATGAAGAAAACTAATTATGGGACAAAAATGTAATCCAATAAGCAACCGCCTCGGCATTGTGAGAGGCTGGGATTCTAACTGGTTCGGCGGAAATGATTTTGGTGACAACCTCCTCGAGGACAGCAAAATCCGCAAGTACCTCAATGCTCGCCTGGCAAAGGCAAGTGTTTCTAAAATTGTGATTGAGCGCACGCTGAAGCTCGTAACCATCACTATCTGCACAGCACGTCCGGGATTTATCATTGGCAAGGGCGGCGAGCAGGTGGAAGCTCTGAAGAAAGAGCTGAAGAAGGTGACCGATAAAGAGATTCAGATTAACATCTATGAGATTAAGCGCCCTGAGCTTGACGCTGTGATTGTTGCCAACAACATCGCACGTCAGATTGAGGGTAAGATTGCTTACCGTCGCGCTATCAAGACTGCTATCGCCAACACAATGCGCTCTGGCGCTGAAGGTATCAAAGTACAAATCTCTGGACGTCTGAACGGTGCTGAAATGAGCCGCTCGGAAATGTATAAGGAAGGACGTACTCCTCTCCACACACTGCGCGCTGACATCGACTACTGCCTTGCTGAGGCTCTCACGAAGGTGGGCCTCCTCGGAATCAAGGTTTGGATTTGCCGCGGTGAGAAGTTTGGCAAGCAAGACCTGACTCCTAATTTCTCTCAGCCGAAAGAAACGGGTCGCGGAGGCAACAACGGTGGCGGACGTCGTTTCAGAAACAGAAAGCCAAATAACCGCAATTAATTAATTGGGTTGTAGTCCGATAATTGGAGCATTCCAAGAAACGGCGCAACATTTAGAAGACATTTACTATGTTACAGCCAAAAAGACAAAAATATAGAAGACCGCAAAAAGGTCGCGGTCGTTGGAAAGGTGTCTCACACAGAGGTACTGAGTTGGCGTTTGGCAGCTTTGGTATAAAGGCACTCGAGACGAAATGGATTTCTGCACGTCAAATCGAGGCTGCCCGTGTTGCTATCACGCGTTACATGCAGCGTCAAGGTCAAGTTTGGATTCGCATCTTCCCTGATAAGCCTATCACCAAGAAGCCTGCTGACGTCCGAATGGGTAAAGGTAAGGGTGACCCATATCAGTATGTGTTCCCTGCAAAACCAGGCCGTATTCTTTTCGAGATTGAAGGTGTTTCTTACGACATCGCTAAGGAGGCTCTCCGACTGGGTGCACAGAAACTTCCTACTACCACAAAGTTTGTTGTACGTCGTGATTACGATAAAAACGCTTAATTATGAAAATTTCAGAAATTAGAGAACTTACTAACGAAGAGCTCGCTGAGCGCATCGAGGTGGAGGTGGCAAACTTGAACAACATGAAGTTCAACCACAGCATTTCTCCGCTTGCCGACAATTCTCAGATTAAGAAGTTGCGTCACGACATCGCACGTATGAAGGGCGAGCTTACTCAACGTAATAAATAAAGTATTGAGAATGGAAGCAAGAAATTTGAGAAAACAAAGACAGGGTGTCGTAACAAGCGACAAGATGGACAAGACCATCGTTGTATCTGCCAAGTTCAAGGAGAAGCACCCTATATATGGTAAATTTGTCCAGAAGACAAAGAAGTACCATGCTCACGATGAGAAAAATGATGCACACATTGGTGACACTGTCCTCATCATGGAAACTCGCCCGTTGAGCAAAACAAAGAGATGGAGATTAGTACAAATCGTTGAAAGAGCTAAGTAATTATGATACAGGTAGAATCAAGATTGCAAGTCGCTGATAACAGCGGCGCACGCGAAGTGCTCTGTATCCGCGTTTTAGGCGGTACAAGACGTCGCTATGCTACAGTAGGTGACGTGATTGTCGTAGCAGTAAAGAGTGCTATTCCTACGAGTGAAGTAAAGAAGGGTTCTGTCTCTAAGGCTCTGATTGTACGTACCAAGAAGGAGATTCGTCGTCCGGACGGTTCATACATTCGTTTCGATGACAATGCATGTGTTCTCTTGAACAATGCTGGCGAAATGAGAGGTAGCCGTATTTTTGGTCCCGTCGCTCGTGAACTCCGTGCTGCAAACATGAAGGTGGTTTCTTTGGCTACCGAAGTGCTTTAATCATTAAAAGTATCACAGCAATGAGTAAATTACATATTAAGAAAGGCGACATGGTGTATGTGAATGCTGGCGATGACAAGGGTAAGACCGGTAAGGTCACCAAGGTCCTCGTTGAGAAGAAGCGCGCCATTGTCGAGGGTGTGAACATGGTCAAGAAGAGTACCAAGCCAAGTGCTGCACACCCACAAGGAGGTATTGTTGAGCAGGAGGCTCCTATCCATATCTCAAACCTGAATGTCATCGATCCAAAGACTGGCAAGCCTACTCGTATTGGTCGCAAGATGGGTGAGAATGGAAAGTTAGTTCGTTACGCTAAAAAATCAGGGGAGGAATTATAAATGAGTACTACCGCACAACTGAAACAAGTATATGCTGAGCAGATTGCTCCGGCATTGATGAAGCAGTTCAACTACACTTCACCTATGCAGATTCCTGTGTTGAAGAAGATTGTGGTGAACCAAGGTCTCGGTATGGCTACGGCTGATAAAAAGGTCATTGAGGTGGCTATGAACGAGATTGCGCAGATTACTGGCCAGAAACCTGTGGCAACAAAGTCAAAAAAGGATATCTCTAACTTCCGTCTTCGTAAGTCGATGCCCATAGGCGTGATGGTGACACTTCGCCGTGAGCGTATGTACGAGTTCCTGGAGAAGTTGATTCGCGTATCACTCCCTCGTATCCGTGACTTTAAAGGTATCGAGTCGAAGTTTGACGGCCGTGGCAACTACACGCTCGGTATTACTGAGCAGATTATCTTCCCAGAGATTAACATTGACCAGGTTGACAAGATTACTGGTATGAACATCACTTTCGTGACTTCTGCCAAGACTGACGAAGAGGGGTATGCACTTCTCAAAGCTTTCGGTCTTCCATTTAAGGACGCTAAAAAGTAAGATAGAAAATGGCAAAGGAATCAATGAAAGCACGCGAGGTGAAGCGTGCAAAACTCGTGGCAAAGTATGCCGCCAAGCGTGCAGCTTTGAAGAAGGTTATTGCTACATCAAATGATCCGATGGAAGCCTATGAGGCAGCTCGTTCTCTGCAGGCAATTCCAGCGAATGCAAATCCAATCCGCCTTCATAACCGCTGCAAGATCACTGGACGTCCAAGAGGTTTCATGCGTCAGTTTGGACTCTCTCGTATCCAGTTCCGCGAGATGGCATCTGCTGGTTTGATCCCAGGAGTTAAGAAAGCAAGCTGGTAAAAATTGCGGTTACCAGCTTCGGTATTAGTAAACAAAAATCTGATGGTTACCAGTTCGGGGGTAACCAAAGGATACTTTGCTTCTAAGAAACGGTGGAGGAAAACAGTTCAGCCGAACTAAGTTTCTTCGCTGGAAAAGCTAAGTAAAGAGTAAGTTTTAATTCATATTTAAATATTGTCGGGATTTCCCCAAACATTTCCCGATTAATTTAATTCTATTATGACAGATCCAATAGCTGATTATCTCACGAGACTGAGAAACGCAATCATGGCGAAGCACAAGATTGTGGAAGTTCCAGCCTCAAACCTGAAGAAAGAAATCACTAAGATTCTTTTCGACAAAGGTTACATCTTGAACTACAAGTTCATTGAAGAGGGACCTCAGGGGACGATTAAAATCGCTCTGAAGTATGACCCTCAGACAAAAGTAAGTGCTATTCAGTGCTTGAAGCGTGTTTCTCGTCCAGGTCTTCGCAAGTATTCTGGTTACAAGGACATGCCGCGTGTAATAAATGGATTAGGTATAGCCGTTGTATCTACATCCAGAGGTGTTATGACAGACAAAGAAGCTGCCGACCTGAAGGTGGGTGGAGAAGTTCTTTGCTATGTTTATTAATTAAGGAGGATATATAATGTCTAGAATTGGTAAATTACCTATTATTATTCCTGCAGGAGTCACAGTAACTCATAAGGATGACATTGTAACTGTAAAAGGTCCTAAAGGCGAACTCAGCCAGTATGTAAACCCTGCAATCAAGGTTTCTATCGAGGACGGCAAGTTGACAATGGAGGAGAACGAAGAACTGATGCAGGATAATACAAAGCAGCGCCACGCATTTCATGGCCTGTACCGCTCTCTTGTTAACAACATGGTCATCGGTGTGTCTGAAGGTTACAAGAAGACTCTTCAGATTGTCGGTGTAGGTTATCGTGTTTCAAATCAGGGCAATGTTCTTGAGTTCGCACTGGGCTATTCTCATGCGATTATTTTCGTTCTTCCTAAGGAGATTAAAGTCGAAACTAAGTCGGAGAGAAACCAGGATCCTCTTATCATGCTCGAGTCATGCGACAAGCAGTTGCTGGGACTCGTTTGTGCTAAGATTCGTACTTTCCGCAAGCCTGAACCTTATAAGGGTAAGGGTATTCGCTTCCAGGGTGAAGTGATTAGAAGAAAGTCTGGTAAGTCTGCAAGTGCTAAATAATTAAAATTGATTAGAGTATGATTACAAAGATTGAAAGACGTATCAAGATTAAATATAGAGTACGCAATAAGATTTCTGGTACTGCTGAACGTCCACGTATGAGTGTGTTCAGAAGTAATAAGCAGATTTACGTGCAGGTAATTGACGACAATGCTCAGAAGACGCTTGTTTCTGCTTCATCACTCGGTCTCGAGAAAATGAACAAGTCGGAGCAGGCTGAGAAAGTGGGCGAAATGGTCGCCAAGAAAGCACTTGAGGCTGGTATTACAGCTGTAGTGTTCGACCGTAACGGTTATCTGTATCATGGTAGAGTTAAGAAGGTGGCTGACGCTGCCCGTAATGCTGGACTTAAATTTTAAATACGATTATGGTAAATAGAGTTAAAGTACAAAACGATGCCGAGCTTAAAGACCGCTTGGTTGCTATTAATCGTGTTACTAAGGTTACTAAGGGTGGTCGTACATTCACATTCGCTGCCATCGTTGTTGTAGGTGATGGTAACGGTGTTATTGGCTATGGTCTTGGTAAAGCTGGTGAAGTGACAGCAGCTATTGCAAAGGGCGTAGAGGCTGCTAAGAAGAATTTAGTAAAGGTTCCAGTGCTGAAGGGCACCGTGCCGCATGAGGCTTACGCTAAGTTTGGTGGTGCTCGCGTGCTTATCATGCCAGCTTCAGAAGGTACTGGAGTGGTTGCTGGTGGTGCTATGCGTGCAGTGTTTGAGAGCATAGGCATAACTGACGTGCTCGCTAAGTCCAAGGGATCTTCAAATCCTCACAACCTTGTGAAGGCTACTATTGAAGCTCTTGCTAACATGCGTGACCCAAAGACTGTAGCACAGAACCGTGGTGTTAATTTGACTAAAGTATTCAAAGGATAAAGAGAATAAATCATGGCAACAATCAAGATAAAGCAGGTAAAAGGTCAGGCTGGTCGTCCAATTGACCAGAAGAAGACTCTTGAGTCTTTGGGCCTTGGTAAAATCAACAAGGTCGTTGAGCGTGAGGATTCTCCATCTTTGCGTGGTATGATTCGCAAGGTGGCACACCTTGTTGAGGTTATTGACTAACGTATTAACACAATTAAATTAAGATCTAAAATGGAATTATATAATTTGAAACCCGCTGCAGGTGCAACCCACAATGGAAAACGTGTAGGTCGCGGATACGGCTCTGGCAAAGGCCGCACTTCTACTCGTGGTCATAAGGGTGCTAAAGCACGTTCTGGCTATAAAAAGAAGATTGGTTTCGAAGGTGGTCAGATGCCACTTCAGCGCCGTGTTCCTAAGTTCGGCTTTAAGAACATCAATCGTGTTGAATATAAGGCCGTGAACCTTGACTTCATTCAGAAACTTGTAGATGAGAAAAATCTCACCAAGGTTGGTGTGGAAGAACTGATTGCTGCAGGTTGGCTGAAGAAGAATCAATTAGTGAAGATTCTTGGTAAGGGTGAACTCAAAGCCAAGGTCGATGTGGAAGCTCATGCATTCTCCGCTACGGCAGAGGCTGCCATCAAAGAAAAGGGCGGAAACGCTGTAAAACTCTAAACTAATGGGAAAAGCTATTGATAAATTTCTGAATATCAAGCTTGTCAAGACATTGACAAACATCTGGCGTATTGAGGATTTGCGTTCGCGCATCCTCATCACGCTGTTGTTTGTTGCCATTTATCGTTTTGGGTCTTATGTTGTGCTCCCTGGCATTGATACTGAAGCATTGCAGGGTTTGCGTAATCAGACAGAAGGTGGCTTGATGTCTCTGCTTGATATGTTCTCTGGCGGTGCATTCTCTAAGGCTTCCATCTTTGCGTTAGGAATCATGCCTTACATCTCTGCATCAATCGTGATGCAGTTGTTGGGCATAGCTGTTCCCTATTTTCAGAAGATGCAGCGTGAAGGAGAAAGCGGTCGCCGCAAAATGAGTCAGTACACTCGCTATTTGACTGTGCCAATCTTGCTGTTTCAAGGTTTCTTCTATTTGATGAACCTGAAGACACAAACTAATGGTACAGCTCTTTATGCATCTTTGGATTGGTTCATGTTCTATCTGTATGCAACTGTTATATTGGCTGCAGGTAGCATGTTTGTCCTTTGGCTTGGCGAGCGTATCACAGACAGGGGTATTGGAAATGGTGTTTCTATCATCATCATGATTGGTATCATTGCACGCTTTCCTACTGCTGTTTCTCAAGAATGGGACTCTCGTTTGCACGCTGGCCACGGAGGACTGATTATGTTCCTCGTTGAGATTGTGTTGTTCCTTGCTGTCATTGCAGCCGCAATACTCCTCGTACAAGGCGTTCGCCAGGTGCCGGTTAACTACGCAAAAAAGATAGCAGGTGCTCGACAGATTGGAGGTGCTCGTCAGTACATTCCTCTCAAGCCATACGCAGCCAATGTGATGCCTATCATCTTTGCTCAGGCAATCATGTTTATCCCTGTCACTTTGGCTCAGTTCTCCGGGAGTAAGTTGAACCCTGTTGTGATGCAATTGGTGGACAATGATAGTTTCTTGTATAATCTCATCTTTGCTGTATTGATCATTCTGTTTACTTATTTGTACACAGCTATCACAATCAACCCAGTGCAGATGGCTGAAGACATGAAACGGAACAATGGCTTTATCCCTGGTGTTAAACCTGGCAAGGATACAGCAGACTATATTGACAAGATTATGTCTCGCATAACGTTCCCTGGCTCGTTGTTCTTGGCAATCATTGCCATCCTGCCAGCTTTTGCTGGACTCTTCGGAGTGCAGAGAGAGTTTGCCGCATTTTTTGGTGGTACTTCGCTCTTGATTCTTGTAGGTGTAGTACTTGACACACTTATGCAGATTGAATCTCATCTGATGATGCGTCATTACGATGGATTGTTAGACACGGGTCGTGTTCGTGGCGAACATTAAGCAGTGCTTCATAAGATGGTATATCTTAAAACTGACGAAGAGGTAGAACTTCTTAGAAAAGCTAATCTGCTTGTCGGCCTGACGTTGGCTGAGCTGGCGAAAGTGATAGAGCCAGGTGTCACAACAAAGCAGTTGAACGAAATTGCTGACACATTCATTCGCGATCATGGTGCAATTCCCACTTTCTTGGGATTTCCAAATCCAAATGGAGCACCATTTCCCGCCAGCATCTGTACTTCGGTCAACCATCAGGTAGTGCATGGCATACCCAATGATACGCCCTTGCAGGAAGGCGATATAGTGTCAATCGATTGTGGCACTCAGCTGAATGGATATTGCGGTGATTCTTGCTATACATTTGCAGTTGGCAATATTTCACCAGATGTCCAGCAGTTGCTGAAAACGACAAAAGAGGCGCTCTATAAGGGTATTGAGCAAGCTGTTGTCGGTCACAGATTGGGAGACATATCATACGCAGTTCAGTCCCATTGCGAAGCTCAAGGCTATGGTGTAGTTCGAGAGTTTGTGGGACATGGCATTGGCAAAAAGATGCATGAAGATCCGCAAGTGCCTAATTATGGGAAACGTGGAAACGGAATGCTGCTCAAGAATGGTCTTTGTATAGCGATTGAACCCATGATTACAATGGGACATAAAGAAATCTATATGCAAACAGATCATTGGGGTATTGTCACAAGAGATAAAAAGCCCGCTGCTCATTTCGAGCATTCAATATGTGTGCGTAAGGGCAAGGCGGACATCCTCTCGTCGTTTGAAGAAATTGAAAAAGTTTTAAGTGAAAAATCTTTATAAAGTATGGCTAAACAGTCTGCTATAGAACAAGACGGAACGATTGTCGAGGCATTGTCAAATGCAATGTTTCGAGTTGAATTGGAAAATGGTCATGAGATTATCGCTCATATCTCTGGCAAGATGAGGATGCATTACATCAAGATTCTACCAGGCGACAAGATTCGGGTGGAGATGTCTCCATACGACCTTTCCAAAGGGCGAATAGTATTTAGATATAAATAAAATCACAATATGAAAACAAGAGCATCATTGAAGAAACGTACACCTGATTGCGTAATCGTAAGACGTAAAGGTCGTCTGTTTGTTATTAACAAGAAGAATCCTAAGTACAAGATGCGTCAAGGATAATTCTTTGGTAAGAAATTGAAATTTAAGTAAGATATGGCAATAAGAATTGTAGGTGTAGACCTCCCACAGAACAAGAGAGGTGAAATTGCGCTCACATACATTTTTGGTATTGGGCGTAGCAGCGCTGGTAAAATCCTTGAAAAGGCTGGCGTTGATAAAGACATTAAGGTAAAAGACTGGAACGATGAACAGGCTGGTAAAATTCGTGCCGTGATTGCGGCTGATTACAAAGTGGAGGGTGACCTTCGCTCTGAAATTCAGCTGAACATTAAGCGCTTGATGGACATTGGTTGCTATCGCGGCATCCGTCATCGTCTTGGCCTTCCTGTACGTGGCCAGAGTACAAAGAACAATGCACGTACTCGTAAGGGTAAGAAGAAAACAGTTGCAAACAAGAAAAAGGCTACTAAATAATCATTAGGATATGGCAAAGAAAACAACTTCAGCAAAGAAGAGAAACGTTAAGGTAACCGCTGAGGGTCAGCTTCATGTACACTCTTCTTTCAACAACATCATTGTTACTTTAGCTAACAGTGAAGGTAATGTTATCTCTTGGTCTGCTGCCGGTAAGATGGGTTTCCGTGGCTCGAAAAAGAACACTCCTTATGCTGCTCAGATGGCTGCTCAGGATTGTGCCAAAGTTGCTTTCGACCTTGGTCTCCGTAAAGTGAAGGCTTACATCAAAGGTCCAGGCAACGGTCGTGAAGCTGCTGTGCGCGGATGTCATGCTGCAGGAATCGAAGTGACTGAGATTATAGATGTTACTCCACTTCCTCACAACGGATGTCGTCCTCCCAAAAGAAGAAGAGTTTAATCATTACAATTATGTCATTTGCCGATGAGTTCGTTTTGTCGCATCTTTCCTTTCTGCGGCTGCTGCTGAGAACCGCATGGCAATAAAACATTAAAGAAATATATGGCTAGATATATTGGACCAAAATCAAGAATTTCTCGTCGTTTTGGCGAGGCAATCTTTGGACCAGACAAAGTTTTGTCTAAAAAGAATTATGCTCCTGGTCAGCATGGCAACAACCGTCGCAAAAAGTCTTCAGAGTACGGTCTCATGCTTGCTGAAAAGCAGAAGGCAAAGTACACCTATGGAGTGCTTGAGCGTCAGTTCCGCAACCTTTTTGAAAAGGCTGCCAAAAAGTCTGGCGTTACAGGTGAAATCCTCCTTCAGCTTCTCGAATCTCGTCTTGACAATGTTGTGTTCCGTCTTGGTATTGCACCCACTCGCGCTGCTGCTCGTCAACTTGTGAGCCACAAGCACATTGTTGTTGACGGTCAGGTTGTGAACATCCCTTCTTATAGCGTTCAGCCAGGTCAGGTGATTTCTGTGCGCGAGAAGGCAAAGAGTCTTGAAGTGATAGACGCATCACTTTCTGGTTTCAATCACAGCAAGTATCCCTGGATTGAATGGGACGAGAACATCAAGGGTGGTAAGTTCCTTCACATGCCAGAGCGTGCAGACATTCCAGAAAATATCAAGGAGCAGATGATTGTCGAGTTGTACTCTAAATAAAATTTAAACAAATGGCAATATTAGCATTTCAAAAACCAGAAAAAGTAGTAATGTTGGAGGCTGACGACAAGTACGGTAAGTTTGAATTCCGTCCGTTGGAGCCAGGTTATGGTATTACCATCGGTAATCCTCTCCGCCGCATTCTTCTTTCATCTCTGGAGGGCTATGCCATCAACACTATCCGCATTGCGGGTGTTGAGCATGAGTTCTCCACTATCCCAGGGGTAAAGGAGGATGTTACCAACATTATCTTTTCAACCGAGTTTAAGGCTGGAGATATCAACAAGTACCTCAGTGGATTTGGAGTGTTAAACCCAGATTTGGTAATTTGTCATTTGGATCCTCAGGCAACCTTGGAGATGGAGTTGAGTATCAACAAAGGTCGTGGATATGTTCCTGCTGACGAGAACCGCGAGTTCTGCAAGGAAATTAACGACATCGCCATTGACTCGATCTACACTCCAATTCGCAACGTCAAGTTCGCAGTAGAGAACTACCGTGTGGCTCAGAAGACCGACTATGAAAAGTTGGTTCTTGAAATCACTACCGATGGTTCTATTCATCCCAAAGAAGCTCTTAAAGAAGCATCTAAGATACTCATTTACCACCTCATGCTCTTCTCTGACGAAAAGATTACGCTTGAGAATTCTGACTTTGATGGTAATGAGGAATTCGATGAGGAAGTATTGCGTATGCGTCAGTTGCTGAAGACCAAACTTGTCGATATGAATCTCTCTGTTCGTGCCCTCAACTGTTTGAAGGCAGCCGATGTTGAGACTCTTGGCGACCTCGTACAATTCAACAAAACAGACTTGCTTAAGTTCCGCAACTTTGGTAAGAAGTCACTCACAGAGCTTGACGACTTGCTTGAGAGCTTGAACCTTTCGTTCGGAACAGATATTTCCAAGTATAAATTAGACAAAGACTAATCAAAAAATGAGACACAATAAGAAATTTAACCACCTTGGCCGCAAGCACTCTCACCGTAAGGCAATGCTTGCCAACATGGCGATTTCTCTTATCATGCACAAGAGAATCACAACTACGCTACCCAAGGCAAAGGCTCTTCGTGTATATGTTGAGCCGCTGATTACTAAGTCAAAGGAGGATACGACACACTCTCGTCGTGTTGTGTTTAGCTACCTCCAGAACAAGTACGCCATCACTGAACTCTTCAGCACAATTGCTACAAAAGTGGCCGACCGTGAAGGAGGTTACACGCGTATTATCAAACTGGGTAACCGCCCTTCAGATGACGCAGAAATGGCATTCATCGAACTTGTTGACTTCAATGAGAATATGGCAAAGAGCGAAGTCAAAAAGACTCGCACTCGTCGTTCTCGTAAATCAGCTCCCAAAGCCGAAGCAACTGAAGCACCAACCGAAGCCTCTGCCACAGAAGAAGCCCCCGCAGCTGAAACTCCGGCCGCTGAAACTCCGGTCGCTGAAGCTCCAGCAGCAGAAACACCTGCAGAGTAGCATATTGCCAAAAACATATCTTGCAGACCGTACACGTTATTGTGTGCGGTCTTTTTTTGTTATTCGGTGCCCCCAATCGCTCTTTTTTATTTACTTTGGCTATTTTGGCATGAATTAATTAGTGTTATGTCATAAATATTTATTAGTTTTGCATATCAAAACCTTTTTATAATTTATCCATTTATGAAAATAAATCAGAGATTAGCAGTAATGCTGTTCTCCTTCTTGGCATTTCAAACGATTAAGGCCGATAACTACGAACTCTATCTGGTCGGGTTAGAAGGTGACAGTTTTACATCACTCGACTTTGCCAATTTGCAGAGCCTGAGTTTTTCTCAATCCCGCGAGACAAATGCTGACGATGCAGTTGTATATGTCAATCGTATGTCCGCACATTATTCCGACGGAAGTTCGAAAGAGTTTGACTTGGCAAATTTCTCTGCCATCCGATTTGCAGATGCAACAGTCGATATTGATGATGTGCGTTCAACAACCTCGTCTGAAAGTACATTCTCCATCAGCACAGGGAAAATCCTTACACAATGTTCGGGTAAACTGACCATTTCTCAGCTCGATGGCCGTATGGTTTATGAACAAACGGTTTCTGAAGGTGACTGCGTGAATCTGTCCTCTTTTGCTAAAGGTATCTACATTGTTAATCTTGGTGGTCAATCAGCAAAATTATTTGTAAAATAAGATGAAAAAGTCGATATATACCATTGCCTCTTTGTGCTTGGCCTCTGTTGCAACAGCACAAGTGCAGCAGCTTCCTGAGAAAGTTTACATCCATCAAGAGTCGCAGCATAAAACCTCCGTTTTCAATGGAGAATATCTCAATCGTGTGGGCATTGTACATCGCACTGTGACGCTGGGAAGAAATGACTCTCTCAGTTTCACTATAGCCGATGGACAACATTTCAACTATCTCATTCGTGCGATTGATAGCATCACTTTTTATGCGCCTGACTCCTTGATGCGAGCCTATCTGGCCTATCAAGATAAGAACTACAGCAAATTTTATCCCATCTATTCTGATGATTATCGCAACATTGCTGGTTGGGATAATCGTAGCAAGTGGCAGTTGGCCAATGTGCATGACCCCACAGTGATGAAGGCAGCTGATGGCTATTATTATATGTCGCAGACCGATGCAGGCTTTGGCCACCCAACTGGAGGAAAGGGGCATTTCTATGTCCGTCGTTCCAAGGACTTAATCAACTGGGAACCCGCCAGCACCTACAACAATTCAATGGCCATGAAAATCAACACCGACAGCTATGGCAATGAGGTGGGGCCAGCATGGTTGCTCGATTCCGTCAACGTCTATCGTGAGAAACGAGGCGTCGCCAAGGTCAACACGCTTCAAGGACTCGGCTTTTGGGCTCCTTGCATGCGGAAAGTCAACGACCATCTCTACCGTATGTATTACAGCGTCGTCATTGATGGCGTGGGAATCAAGACAGGACTGCTTGCTTGGAATGCCCAAACAAACTCTTGGACGCCCGATGGAAGCAGCCAGGAGGCGGCATGGATTGGTTTGCTCGAAACAGATAATCCTGCCAGTGGCAAATGGATTGACAAGGGTGGGGTAATATGCTCCGCATCCGATAAGGGCAAAACGGCCTATGCCTACACAGCGGGCGATTGGAATAACACCTACTCCCGTTTCAATGCAATCGATCCCTCTTACATCATCACGCCTGCTGGTGAACATTGGCTCGTTTATGGTTCTTGGCATAGCGGCATAGCGGCTATCCAACTGAACCCGGAAACGGGCAAACCGCTCAAAGATGTGGGGAATCCTTGGAACATAGGCACAGGGCAAACAACCACGTACGGAAAACTCATAGCCACTCGCAATAAATCCAGCCGTTGGCAAGGGTCAGAAGGCCCCGAGGTGATTTACAATCCTGAAACAGGCTATTACTACCTCTTCTTGGCTTACGATGGACTTGACGTCCCTTACAACACGCGTGTTGTGAGGTCAAAAAATATTGATGGCCCTTATACAGGTAAAAATGGAACAAATGTCACCACAGCAGGTGGGGATGCATTCCCCATCCTCACCCATCCCTATCAGTTCAATAGCTCGTTAGAGCATGATGGTTGGGTGGGCATCAGCCATTGCGCCGTTTGGGATGATGGACAAGGAAATTGGTATTTCAGCAGCCAAGGGCGTAAACCCAATGATTATTCCACCAACACAGAATGGGCACCGAATGCCATTATGATGGGACACGTACGACGCATTTACTGGACATCAGACGGATGGCCAGTGGTGTCGCCTGAACGTTATGCTGGTGTAGAGGACGCACCCATTTCCACTGAAGATTTGGAAGGCACTTGGGAACTCATCGACCTCACCTATTCGTATGGCAAGCAAAAAACCTCCACCGAATTGACCATCACCAAATCTGTAGTTGGCAACAATCTTGTGTCAATCAAGGGAAATTTTACGGGGACAGGCATCTTCGACGCTAAAAAAAATATCCTGAAAATAACCGTCTCTGGCACGACTTTCAGCCTCAATGTAGCTCGTGAACTCGATTGGGAAGCTACACCTCGTCAATCCACCATCGTGATGGCAGGTTTCCGTACGGCTACACAAACCTACTGGATGAAAAAGAAGTCAGAATAACCAGCCTTTCCACAACGTTCAAAACGCCTGAATTTGTGTTCTTCGGCGGACAAAATTTTGTTTGTCCGCCGAAGAACATTTTTTTGACCGCGGGCGAAAAATGTTAAGCTTTGTTGAAAAATATGCCTTATCCCCCCTCTTCAATTACGTTTTTTTGCAGAAGATGTGTTAAAATTAACCATTCTTGATAAACTTTTAGCATTTTTTTTGTTCATGTAAAATAAAAGTCGTTTCTTTGCAACGTTATTTGGACAGAAGCGGCAATTTGGCCAAATGTTACCGCAGAAAGTTCTTTTAGCAAAGATTTGAGTGAACTTTTACCAGAACTTTATCAATTTAGAAAGACAAACAAATCTATTCTAATATTTTATTATGTTGTATAACTTTCAGAGAAAAAAACTGTACAGACATCTCTTGGTAGGAGGTGTGTTGTGCGCTGCAAGCATGGGAATCTTCTCTTGTTCTGATCGTTATGACTTGGATGAAGACCAGCCTTCGGGCTTGAGCAACATCTACGGTTATATGCAGGAAAAGGGAAACTTCACAAACTACTTGCATCTGATTGACGACCTTGGTCAGACAGAGATTCTCTCCAAGACCGGTAGTAAGACCATGTTCATCGCCGATGATGATGCGTTCGCCAAATTCTACGCATCAAACAGTTGGGGGGTGAAGAGCTACGACCAACTCACGTTGGCGCAGAAGAAGCTCTTGCTCAACTCGTCGATGATTGACAACCCCTACTCGTCGAGTATGTTGTCTTCTGCCGAGTCGCAAGGTTCGTCGGGTAAGCCCGTTAAGGGCGAAGTGTGCCGTCGTTCATCATCACAGTCGTTGCTCGACTCCGTCTTGATTGTCACAGCAAGCAATGCTGATGCGCTGTTGCCAAACAACGACCGATTCAATGAACTGCGTGCCACTCGCGATTCCATCGTCCTGTTCACCGATGCATCCAGCGCAGCTCCGATGCTTCACTTCACAGGAAAGTTCATCACCTCCAACAAGCTTGAATTTACCGATGTCGATTTCATCTACAATCAGCCAGAAGGTACCTTCAAGTCAGAGGACATCTATGTCAACAACTCCAAGGTGATTAATCCCAACATTTTCTGTAAGAACGGATTCCTGCACCAGGTGGATAAAGTCATCCTCCCACTCGACAACATGTCAGAGATTATCCGTAAGAATCCTCAGATGTCTATCTACAGCAGCCTCATTGAGCGCTTTGCTGCACCAAAGGACTCTGTTGGTCTCACCAGAACATACAACTTGGCGAAAGGCACAGAGTATGACTCTGTTTTTGTGAAGCGTTATTTCTCCGATCGCTCTTGGGGCTCAACAATGTCCACAAGCCGTCCGTTTGAAATTGACAAGAACGGTAAGCCAGCCGATGCCAAACTGAAGTTCGACCCAGGATGGAATGCCTACATCCCCGAAATCTTGAACGACCGTCAGCCTTTGATGGAAGACATGGCCGTCATGTTTGTCCCCACAGACGCTGCAATGACCGACTGGTGGAACAACGGTGGTGGTGCTGTGATTAAGGACTACTATGGAACCCTTGAAGATACGCCAAACTCTGTGCTCGACGACCTGATCAATGTAAACCAGATTCCTTCGTTCGTTTCCGCCCTTCCTTCCACTTTCACCAGTGTACTGAACGATGCCAACGAACGCATGGGCATTACAAAGGAAGATGTGGATAGCGTTTTCCTTGGATGCAATGGTCTTGTTTATCTTACTAACAAGGTGTTTGCTCCAACGTCCTATTCATCAGTTCTCTTCCCGGCAGTAATCGATACCACTAACTTCAAGATTCTCAGCAATGTGGTCAAGAACTTGAACTACGATAAGTATCTGAATTCAATGGTGTCACGCTACATTTTCTTGCTTCCTACCAACAAGGCGTTGCTCACTTACATGGACCCCGTTTCTTACGGTCAGACAACGACTAATGTCTGGGAATTCCACCTTGATCTCTCCAAGGCTGAAAAGAAGCAGCTTTATGCCGACGTGTTTGAATGCACACTGAATGCTGATGGCACTTGGAGCAAAGCCAGCGAAACTCGTAAGGCCAGAGTGGAAGGCGGTACTGATAACTCTATCCTCAAGAACCGTATTGAAGAAATGCTTGATAATATCATCGTTACCGAACCATACCAGGAAGGTAAGAAATATTATCAGACAAAGGGACACTCCTTCGTGAAAGTCGATAAGCAAGGCGATGACTTCATCGTATCAGGTTCTTGGCAGGAAGAGCGTAAACAACCCATTCAAGCTAAGGAAGTGTATGATATGGAGAATGGTAAAGCCATCGCTCTCGACGGTGTGGCACAAGGTGCTCGTCGCTCTGTAGCAGCCACTCTCCGCGATGTGGTGATTGAAGGCGACACTGTCTTCTCCGACTTCTATAAGATGTTGACCACATGCGCCATTTCTGTCAACAACGCAAAGGACGGTTGGCAAGCAGGCGACCAAACCTTGGGTAACCTCTTCTCGCTGAAGAACAAGGGAGCTATTGGTGCCGAGGATGCCACTTCCTCAAAGGGTAAGGCAACTTATCTGCTCAATAACTTCAACTACACCATCTATGCTCCAACCAATGAAGCCATGCAGAAAGCATACGCAGCAGGTCTTCCCACACTCGAAGATTTGGAAGCTGCTGAAGTGCTCGATGACTCTTTGGGCTACGATGCCGCAACCGACACCGCATCTTACGCAGCCAAGATTATGGAAGTGATGCTCGACTTCGTGAAGTATCACATTCAGGACAACTCTATTTTTGTGGACAAAGGATTCTCTTCGGGTTACTATGAGTCAGGCAAAACAGAACTCATCAAGTCAACAGTTGTTGACGAGGCAACCGGCGACATCTCTTGGAACGGCAAGTATTCTCCAGGTCGTCCATATAAATTATATGTGGAAGTTAGCGAGAACGGCATGTCTGTAACCGACTGTCGCAATGGATACGACCCCACCACTCACGCATCGTTGGGCGGTAACAAGGCCAATGTGATCATGAAGGAAGGTATGTACAACTTGATGGCACGTGAATATTGGTACAATGGCTCATCTAGAATCAACAACCCTTGGACAGCAACATTGAACAACTCTTCATCCGTTGTGATTCACGGTATCGACGCTCCGCTCCTCTATGCTGACGGCACTCATTACGACACGAACGGCTTGTTGGTTCCAACTCAGTTCAACTATATTTATAAGCCACTTTCATCAGAATAAATAGAGCAAATCATGAAAAAGATAATATCAATCCTTATGCTTATAGCGTGCTTCTGTGTCAATGCAAGCGCGCAAGTAAAAGCGGGTGACGTAATTAGCGGTCAGGTATGGGATGATTTCGACCCTCTGATGATGTGTAACGTCGTCGAGATAGACAAAAACAACCGTATCGTTGCCCATGGTGTTACTGATATCAATGGTAACTTCTCATTCAAAATCGTGAATCCTAAGGACCACATCCGAATCTCTTACATCGGTTGCGAGACACTCACGCTGCCCATCAATAAGAAGGCTTTCGGACGCATTGTCCTCAAGAGCAAAACCACTCTTAAAGAAGTCACCGTCAAAGCTGTGAGGAAGAGCCAAAACACTGGTCTTTCCATTCCAATGACCGAGATTTCTTCTGCTACGCAAACCATCGACATGAAGGAATTTGAGGGTATCTCAATGACCACTGTCGATGAAGCTCTCCAAGGCCGTATCGCAGGTTTGGATATCGTGCAGAACTCAGGTAACCTGGGTGCCGGTACTACGATGCGTCTGCGTGGTGTTTCTACCATCTTTGGCGACAACAACCCACTCGTTGTAGTAAACGGCAACATCCTCTCCAACGACGATATGTCGGAAGGTTTCGACTTCTCCAATGCCAACGAAGAGCGTTTTGCCGAACTCCTCAAGGTCAACCCTGAAGATATTGAGTCCATCACAGTCCTCAAGGACGCAGCTGCCTGCGCCATTTGGGGTTCACGTGGTGCCAATGGTGTCATCGAAATCAAGACAAAGCGTGGTGCAAGGGGTAAGACACAAGTTACTTACTCATTCCGCTTCACTGGTTCTTGGCAGCCCGATGGCTACAAAATGCTGAATGGTGATGACTACACCATGTATATGAAGGAGGCCTATTTCAATCCTCGTCAGCAGTCAGGTTTTGCCGACAAGAACTCATCACTCTTTATTCCTGAAATTGCTTACGCTCCAGAATGGTCAGAGTATAATATGTTCAACGACAATACCAACTGGGTGAAGGAAGTAAAGCAGTTCGGTACCAACCAGCAGCACTATGTGTCTCTGCAAGGTGGTGGCGAAAAGGCCAACTTCCGCATCTCTGGTGGTTATGAGCACGCTACAGGTACAATCATCGCTCAGAAAATGGATCGCTTCACCACACGTGTCGCTCTCGACTACTTCGTGTCCGACCGTATCAAGGTGACCACCAACTTCGACCTTTCTTACACGAACAACGACCGTAACAACACGGCAGGTGCTCTTAGTGATGCTTATCGCAAAATGCCAAACCTCTCCATCTATCGCGAGGATGAAAATGGCAATGACCTGTCCGAGTATTACACCATGAATCGTTTCATCACCAAGGAAACTGGTGTGTATGATGCATCTCGTAATTATCTGAGCGACCAGTATGGCATTCGTAACCCGCTGGCTGTTGCACACAACTCTCGTCAGCGTGAAAGAAACGTGTCGCTCTCTCCTGAGTTCATACTTGGCTATGAAATTCTGGGCACACAGCCTGAACAGCACCGCCTCAAGTATGATGGTCAGATCAAGTTCGACATCAACAGCAATGACAATGACAGCTTTATGCCTGGTTGGCTCGCATCTGTGAATATGTTTACCACTACCGATAATGGTCAGCCTGGTTATAATGTCGCAAATGCTTCCAACTATAAGAGCCATACGCTTTCAACACGTCACTCCTTGACTTACACTCCTCATTTCAATGCCGAGGGTCACAGCCTGATGGTGATGGGACGTTATGAATATTCTCAAGGTAATTCCTCTACTCAGAACACAGGCGTGAACTGGGTGCCAACTACCGACGACATTAAATCGACCTTGGCTGGTGGTCGCATTATCGGATTTGGTTCGGGTGCAGGTCAATGGAAAAGCCAGTATCTGACATTCCAAAGCCACTATTCTTACAAAGGTAAATATAGTATTACTGCTACCCTTCGTGGTGACTGTAAAACAGCCTTCGGCCCCGACAAGCGCTGGGGTTGGTTCCCTGGTCTTTCAGCACGTTGGAACATCAGCGATGAAAAATTCATGGAGCCTCTCAAGTGGTTGACGATGTTGTCTATCCGTCCATCTTGGGGTATCGTAGGTCAGGCACCTGGTGGCGAAGGGCTCTTCCGCTCTAAATACAACACAGGTGGTTCTTATATGGGACAGGTATCTGTCATTCCTAATAATATTCGTCTTTCTGCTCTCCGCTGGGCAAAGCAGAAGTCTTATCAGATTGGTTTTGACTTTGGTTTCTTTGGCAAGATTGATGGTAATGTGGATATTTACACACGTACCACCAGCGATCAGCTGATTCCAAACTTCGCTATCCCTACATCCTCTGGTTATTCCTCTTTGGGCAACTACAACAGCGGTTCTGTTCGCGATAACGGTTGGGAGTTCAACATCAATGGTAACAAGATTGTGCAGATTGGCAAGAAATTCTCCATCGACTTCAATGTATCTTTTGCAAACAACCGCAACCGAATCATTGAGATGGACGAAACTGTGCTGGAACGAGAGAACAAGGAGTTTAATTATAATAATGGTTCCTACCTTTCGCGCATCCAGTTACACAGCCCTCTCGGCTCTATCTTTGGCTTCCGCTATAAGGGCGTATATCAGTACTCTGAGTTCACCGAAACAGAGGTGCCAGGTTTGAGCGGTCCTAATTCACCCGTGGCTCGCAATGAAGCGGGAGAGGTGGTTTACGATGCCAAGGGCGCACCTAAATATATGTATTACGATTATGGCGGCACAAGAGAGTATGCTTTCGTAGGTGGTGATGCCATCTATGAAGATATCAACCACGATGGTCAAATCAACGAGTTGGATATCGTTTATTTAGGTTCCTCTCTGCCTAAACTGCAAGGTGGTTTTGGCTTCAAGTTCCACTACGATGCTTGGCAGCTGAACCTCCAGTTCAACTTCCGTGCTGGTCAGAAGATTATCAACACAGCCCGTATGGATGTGGAGAATATGGCTACCAACAACAACCAGTCCATTGCTGTCAACTGGCGTTGGCACAATGAGGGTGACATCACCGAAATTCCACGTGCTGCCACCAACCGCACGCAGTTCAACACGTATAACTATTTAGGTTCCGACCGCTTCGTGGAGGATTGCTCTTATATACGTCTCAACTATGCTCAGTTGTCTTACAACTTCAAGCCAGCTCAGCTGAAGAGAATTGGTCTGAAATCTCTCCGTGCAAACTTGACGCTCAACAACGTGTTCTGTCTAACGAGGTACTCTGGTACAGATCCTGAGCACCCACAAGGCGGTTTCTCTGCTGCCTACGACGGTAACCAGACTCCACGTTCTCGCTCATTTACACTCGGATTTAGTGTTTCATTCTAATATAGGTTAAAAGTCATGAAAAGTATAAAAAATATAATTATTACCACTACTGCATACGTTGTTGCGGGTTTGGGTCTTAGTTCTTGTGACATTGACCAACTCCCGCTGAATGAAGTAGTCTATGAAAACTTCTGGACCAATAAGGACGATGTGGAGAGTGTGGTGGCCTCTTGCTATGTGGGTGCCTCAGCAGATGGCTATGTGGAAAATTTGCTGGTATGGGGTGAAGGCCGTTCCGATAATGTTCAGGTCGGCAATGACCTTCCCGACAATTTGAGGTATCTTCTTCAAGGTAGCCTCAAAACCACCAATCCTTATTGTAACTGGTCTGCTTTCTACAATGTAATCAACCGCTGCAATGTGGTGCTTCACGAGGCTCCTAAGGTGAAGGATAAAGACCCTAACTACACAGAGTCCGACTATCGCATCAACATTGCGGAATGCAAGTTCCTCCGTGCTTATTCTTACCTGACGCTGATTAAAACGTTTAAGGACGTGCCCTTTACGTTTGACGCGTCAATCGATGATACGCAGAATTTCCGTCTCCCCCAGACAAAGTTCGAGGTGATTCTCGACTCCCTCATTTCCGATATTGAGAGTTGTAAGAATTATGCTCCAAGACGCTATTCTGAGGTGGCGAAAAACACGGGTAAGGTCACTCGTGCCGCCATGTACTCGCTGCTCTCCGAATTGTACTTGTGGCGTGCATCTGACGTAAATCTTACTCCCGATCAGCAGAACGTGTACTACAGAAAATGTATCGAAGCTTGCGACTACGTTCTCAACTTTAAGATTGAGCAGTACGAGGCGAACGATATTGATGGACTTGACCTGCGCACAGTGGTTGACCGCGAAGTCTATGGTGAATACGGTTATCCTCTTCTGGCAGAAGAAATGACCCCTGGCACCAACAACGGAGGCCCCCAGGCCACTAATTCCATTTTTGGTGATGGTGGTTCGTTTGAATCCATTTTCGAACTGACTTATTCCTATCAAGGTCAACATACAGTAAGTAATGTTGTATTCAACAAATATGGAGACGGTTCAGAGCAGCAGCAGATGCTTGCTAATGAGAAGCTGTTGGAAGTGAAACCTGATAACAGTGCCAGCTATTCAGATAACAAGCTGTTCTCTGTTCCTTCCGACTACCGTTCAATTGCCTCCTTCTATTTCAACGAAACCAATGGTGGTTACAACATCTACAAGTATGTAGTGCAGGATAATCGGGCAGGCGATCCTCGTGAAAATTTTGGTACGGTCGGAACCGCATACACTGCTGCAACAAGAACCCAAAGTTATGGGCGTAGTGGAGGTGATCCAAACTGGATTTTCTATCGCTTGACAGAAATCATGTTGTTCCGCGCTGAAGCAGAAATTGAATTGGCATTCAACATGGATGCAGCTGCAGCTCCAGCCGACACTACTTCTACCGACTCTACTGCTGCACCTTCTTCCATCAAGATGCGCAAAGCTTCAATTGCAGTGACGGGAAGTTCGTTGGCTACAGCTGATGAACTGAAGAAAGATGCTTTCGACCTGATTTCGGCAGTTTATCGTCGTTCCAATCCTATCGTGAAGACATCTCCTAAGTATGCTCCCACACAGCCAACCACTTACGATGGTTTCCACACGTTGCTGATGAATGAACGTCGTCGCGAATTCCTCTTCGAAGGTAAGCGTTACTATGATTTGGTGCGTGCCTCTCGCCGTGTAGGCAATACCCGCGAGTTCCGTGCTGCACTTGCTACCAAGTATGGCGATGCTGGTGCTTCAGTGGCAATCAAGATGATTCAGCTGGACTTCATGTACATGCCAGTCGCTAAGTCTGAAATGAAAGTTAACCCCGCGCTTGTCCAGAACTCTTGCTATTTGGACGAACAGGAAAATATCAAAAACTAAAGCATTATGAGAAAGATGAAATTTAATTTTTGGGCTGTAGTCCTCTTCTTCCTATCGGTGGTTCAGGTTGGCGTGGTGAGCTGCTCTGACGACCCAGGAGTGGATAACTACTATACAGCAGTCAGAGAATATGCTTCTGACTACCTTCAGAACCGAGAGCAGTTCTCTCAATACATTCAGATTCTTCAGAGAGCCACCGGCGAGCGCGGTGACCTCCGCTTGGTCGATATGCTGGGCACATACGGTTCCTACACCGTCTTCGCTCCCACCAACGAGGCCGTGGACAAATACCTCCGCGCCCGTGGCCTGACATCTGTTGACCAGTTGTCGAAAGAGGACTGCGACACCATCGCCCTCAACTCCATTATCGAGAAGGCCTTCTTCACCACCGACTACAGCAACGGCCAGTATCCCGTGTCAAACATGCTGGAACATATCGTCAGCGTGAAGTCCCTGCAGGAGTGGAGCGAGGCAAAGCAGGACTCTGTCCTTGCCATGTACGTCAACCAATCCGCACTCATCGCCCACGCTGATGACTCTGTGAGCAACGGTGTGGTGCACACGATGAATTCGATTGTCAACTCCAGTAACGACCTGATTGGCACCGTGCTGCTGAAGGACAGCACCTGTCTGCTCTATGGCGCAGCTCTGCAGGTGACAGGCATGATTGACTCTCTCCAGTATTATGTAGATGACACCTACGGTTGGGCAACAGAGCAAGATCGTATTGACTCTTGTACCTGGACCAATGACAAGTTGTGTATCCACACCGCTGTGGAGTACGACAACGTGGCATATCCGGAAAAACGGTATTTCAACTACACTGTCTTCATGTGTCCCGACTCCATCCTTTATGAAAAGTATGGCATTGAGGATTTGGACGGTCTTCGTGCCAAAGCGCGTGAACTCTATGAGCCGGTTTATCCAGAGGATGCTAATGTTACCGATGAAACAGATCGTCGCAACTACCTCAACCGTTTCATCTCTTACCACATCCTTGACCGTTACGGCTCCTACTACACATTGACTCCGTTCGACAACGACCGTCTGCAGTACAACTTCAACCGCCGTAAGTACGACATGTGTGACTGGTATCCAACCCTGATGCCACACTCCTCGATGAAGTTCTCCTTCCCATCGGGTTCTCAGGCAGGCCTCTACATTAACCGTCGTGGCGTTCAGTCGCGTGCCGACGAGCGAGGCGTGTTTGTACGTGGTGCTAAGGTGGCCAATCCGAAGGATGTCACCATCGACCAGACCTCTATCAATGGCATCTACCATTACATCGATGACATTGTTGCCTACGACAAGAACACGCAGGAAGTGGTCTTCAACGAGTGCATCCGTTTGGATTGTACTACTTTGTCTCCTGACTTCATGACAAAGCTGACCGACGGACAGACCGCTCGTGGACACTTCTGCCGTACCACTCACGATAATGGACGTTATGGTGATGGTGGTCAGGGTGCATCAGCAGCCAACAATAAAAACACTTGCATCGGCTTCAAGTCGGGCTATACCCGCAATGTTTCTTATTCGCCCAACACACACTTGCATGTGCGTATGAAGGTGTTGGGCTTCTGGTCGTACGAGGGCGACGAGGTGACCATCAAGGGACGTTTCGATGTGACCATCAAATTGCCACCTGTGCCAGCTGGCACTTACGAGGTGCGCATGATGACCTGTGTGGATTTCGAGTCTCGTGGTATTGTGCAGTACTATCTGGGTGATGATCCTGACAACATGATTCCGCAAGGCATTCCATTCGACATGCGTCCAGGTGGTGTGACTCTCTTCGGTTACCAGACAGACGAATCAATTGGTGATGAAGACGCTATTTCCGCCTTCGACAAGTCCATCCACAACATCGGCTGGATGAAAGGGCCCAAGTGCTACGAGCCGGGTGACCGCTCAAGCTATGCAAGTGCCGCTTCTATGCGCGACCTGCCCAACACCATCCGCAAGGTCATTGGTACGTTCTATACCGACGGTAAGACCGACCAGTACCTGCGCTTGCAGCAGAAGATGGAGTCTGAGAACAACGAGCTGAATTTCGACTTTATCGAAATCTGTCCAAGTTCAGTTTATAATAATGAGTATTACGCAGAACCTCTTTGGTAAAAACAATTCGGTTTGCCTCGTCTTTCCAGACGGGGAGACGAGGCAAACTACCAATAAAGTATAAAGTATATGAATAAGATAAAAAATACATTCCGTGCAGGATTTGCGGTAGCAGCAGGACTTGTTGCTATGTACTCATGTACCGACACGTGGAATGACCACTATGATGCAACAGCCATGCTTGACTATAATGGTACCACCATGCAGGCATTGGAGGAGAAAGCACCAAACTTTGCAAAGGTGGTCAAAGCGTATGGTTATGAGCGTGAACTTGCATCAGACAACGTTTACACAATTTGGGCACCAACTAATGATGGCTTTAATGTCTCTGATTATCTCGATTCCAATGGGAAGATGATTGCTGACTCCGCTGAAGTGGTGAAAGAGTTCATCAAGAACCACATCGCACGTTATGCCATCTCTCTCAATACGGTTGATCAGACTTTCAGCCTGATGAACGAAAAGAGAGGTTCCTTCACCTCCGATGGTCAGTTCGGCATTGCCAAAGTCATTCCAGGACAAACCAACATTTCTTGTAAGAATGGCGTGCTCCACCTCATTGATGCAGCATCTCCTTATAGCTTTAACCTTTTCGAGATGGTTGACAAGCAATATAGGGATGACACCTATGCTGGCAAAGACACGTGTTCTCTTCGTTACTTCCTCTATGACCCCGTGAACAATCAAGACTCTCTGATTGAGAATAAGTCTGTGAGTCGTGGTGTGGATGAGAATGGTGAAAAGATTTGGGTTGACTCTTTTGTCATGCGCAACAACACCGTCTTGAAGAATGTAGATGCTAAACTCTATGAGGAGGACTCCAGCTTCATCGCCATCATCCCCAGCGCAAAGGCTTGGGCTGAACGTTATAAGATAGCAGAGAGCCTTTTGCAATTCAATCCTATTGAGGATCAGCGCTCTCCTGGTGCATGCGATTCACTGCTACACCACTATGCCAACAATTTTGCAATGACCGACTTGTTCTACAACCAGAATGCTAACGAACATTGGCAGGACTCTCTCAAATCCACCCTCTATGGCATGAGAAGTCCTTGGTACGAACATGTTTATTACAGCAAAATGCCCAAAGACCTGCCTGAAGATGTACAACTCAACGATATCCTCTCAAAATGTGGCGATCCTGTAGAGTGTTCTAATGGTAAGGCTTACATAGTGGATGAATATCCATTCTCTGTGACGGAGCAGTTCTTTAAGAAGATTAAGGTGAGAGCAAACGCTGGTAGCATCAATGTCGATTTGGATGCGAGTGGTAAGGACTTGTTCACAAAGAACGTCAATAAGAGTTTCAGGTCCGACAGAGGTACTTTTACGACAGTGGCTTATGATACTTTGGGTAATGTTACCTCCAGAAAAGCCATCAACTACGAGTATGTTGATATCGTGCCAACTACAAAGTCCGTAAATCCTAACGTGGGCTTCGACATTCCCAATACCCTCTCTGGCACCTACGACATTTATCTCGTCACTTGCCCCATTTGGTTGATGAGCAGTCGAGAGTATGTAAGTGGATCAAACTTCTATACGATTAATTTTGATTCAGTCGATGTGCGTCCCTATCGTTTCTACAGCCTCATTTATGAGCGTGAAAATGAAGGAAAGAATCTGGGCGAATATCCTTCATCTGGTAAGCGTATGAAAAATCCTGCTACAGGTGAAGAAGTTTTTGAAACCAGAGGCTTTGTACGTGACGAAGAAGGTCATGTCGTTATTAACGATACAACTTACTTGGGTTCATGGACCTTCAAGAATGCTTACTATGGTCGCAATGACGAGGGTGTCATCCTTCAGTTGCAAACCTACATCACTTCCAAGCAGACTGATGAATATTCTCGCGAAATGCTCATCAGCTCCATCATCTTGAAACCTCGAGAGGATGGTGGTGAGGAAATTGAGATTCCTGCTGCCGGTGGAGAAGCCAATATGAGAAAAGGTATTCAGTCGATAACTTCTAATACACGTAAATAATTATGCAGCACTTCAATAAATACGGATTCGCAGCACTGATGTTCTTCCTGGGTACGGCACTTCCAGCAGTTGCGCAGGACGATGTACAAGAGGAAGTGGACACAGAGGTGGCTGCAAGGGAAAATAAAAAAATCAAGCCTTCTAAAAGTTACCCTACCATCGATGTGAAGGGTAAAGTTGTTGATGCCATCACGGGTGAGCCTTTGGCTGGTGCCCAGATTCAGGCATTCAACAACAGGTACTACACTGCAATGACTGATGAAAATGGTGCTTATGTTATCAAGGTGCCACAGTTCATCACTGCTCTTACAGTGAAGTTGCAAGGTTATAACTTGAACAATGTGTCAATCAATGGGCGCACAGACAATGTGGTGGTAAGACTGCATTCCGACTTGCTCAAAGCCGACTACACGGAAAATGCCTCTGCTCGGAAGAGTGTTACAGCCGACAATTTTGTGAACACACCAGCCATTACAATTGACCAAGAGATTCAAAACACGTTAGGTGCCGACATCCGAATGGTTCAGCGTTCTGCTAACCCCGGTCAGGGCTTGTCCATGTTCATCAACGGTCTGAACTCTCTCAATTCTAATGCACAGCCGCTCGTCATTCTCGATGGAGTGGTCTTCGACCAGATGTATGACACTGAGATGTTGCACACCGGTTATTTCAACAACTTATTGCAAGGCATCAACGTCGATGACATTGAGTCGGTAGAGGTGCTGAAAAACGGTACTGCCATCTATGGCGCAAAAGCCGCCAATGGTGTGTTGATCATCAAAACCAAGCGTTGCCACTCAATGGCCACGCGCATTGATGTGAACATCAGCGCAGGTATTGAAACAAGACCTAAGACAATGGACTTGATGAAGGCTGGTGATTATCGTACCTACGCTTCCAACCTCCTCGAATCGGCCGGTACGAAGTTGACGGAATTCAAATTCCTGAGCACTGATCCTAACTACTATTATTATAATATGTATCACAATGAAACGGATTGGAATAAGGAAGTGACCCGTACAGCATTCTCTCAGAATTATGGCATTGCCATCCAGGGTGGTGACGACATTGCTCAGTATAACCTCTCCGTAGGCTATATGGACTCTAAGTCAACACTCAGAAGGAATGACATGCAGCGTTTCAACGTGCGTTTCAACACCGACATCGTGCTTAACAAGTGGTTCTACACGCAGTTCGATGCCAGCTACACCAATGTCACTCGCGACTTGAGAAGTGATGGCTGGGCTAACGGACAGCTTCTTCAAGCACTTGCTTCTCCATCTGCACTGGCGAACATCAAGGCTCCTTTCTTGACGCCATACGACTTCTCTACCGATGGTAAAAAGTCGTCATTCATTGCTGATGCTGATGATTACATGTACGAGGTGTTGGGTAGCCGCGGTTCCATCGCCAACCCCAAGGCTGTTCTGGAGAATGGTGAGGCAAAGAATAAGAACCACACTGACTGTACAATGATCAACATAGCTGTGGCTCCAACTTGGGAACCCACCAAGGACTTCTCACTCACAGAGCGCTTCAGCTACTCGTTGCAAAGTTTTGACGAGGCCTACTTCACACCTATTATTGGTATGCCTAACTATACCGTTCCTGGCAGCGAAGGTGAGACGCGGAACTCGAAGTATTCGTTGTTCTCAAGGCACAACGCCATCTTCTCCGACACACGTGCTGACTGGAAAATTCTCAGCAATGGTGCTCACCGCGTTGAACTCTTGGGCGGTGTCCGTTTCATGAACGATATCTATAAGGCTTCTTATCTCTATGCCGATAATACTGGTAACGATAAGACTCCTAATGTGGGTAGTACTTCAAAAAGAATTCCTGGAACCGACACCAACTGGCGTTCGCTCTCTTACTATGCCAATGCTGACTACAACTATATGGAGAAGTACTATGTGAGCGGTCAGCTGACGATGGAGACATCTTCGCGTTTTGGTAAGGATGCCGATGCAGGTATCAAGATGTTTGGCGTAGTTTGGGGCGTCTTCCCCTCTATCCAGGCTGCTTGGGTGATGACCAACGAAAATTGGTTCCGACCCACAAAGGCTGTGAACATGTTGAAATTGAATGCCGGCTTTGAGTCTGTGGGTAATGATGCCATTGACAACTCAGCTACACTGACTTATTTGGCCACGGAAATGATGCTGGGTAATGGAACTTCTTCCATCGGTCTGGCTAACATTGGTAACCCCTCACTCCGTTGGGAAACAACCAACCGCTTCAATGTAGGGCTGGAAGGTAACTTCTTTAACAACCGCTTGAACTTGAAGTTTAATTACTTCAACTCAAAGACAAAGAACCTTGTCACGCTCGGCACTTTGGCATACGTGGCTGGTCTTTCTGACTACTATACGAACGATGGTGCACTGAAGAACAACGGGTTCGATGCTGCATTCAATGCAAAAGTAATCAATGAGAAGATGTTCAAGTTGGAAGTGGGTGCCAGCATTGGTCACTATAAGAATAAGCTTTCTCGTCTGCCTCAAGGCATGAGTAAATTTGAAACCTCTATGTACGATGCCACCATCCTCTCTGAGGTGGGACGTGCAGCAGGTGTCTTCTACGGCTACAAGACCAATGGCGTTTATAAGGATTCGCAAGAAGCAACCGCCGAGGGTAAGTTCATTCGTGATGACTCAAATAACCCCGTTTATTTTGGTGCCGGTGATGTCAAATTCGTTGACAAAGATGGCAATGGCGAAATCAATCCTAATGACCGCTTCGTCATCGGCGATCCGAATCCCGACATCTATGGTAATGTGAACCTGAAGTTCCATTTCGGTGAGCATTGGTCTTTGGCTACCAACTTCAAGTACTCGGTGGGCAACGATATCTACAATTATCAGCGCTCCATCCTTGAAGGTGGCAAGAGCTTCATCAACCAAACTACTGCTGTCAATCGTCGCTGGATGGCAGAAGGTCAGTCAACGGATGTTCCCAAGACAGTGTATGGCGACCCAATGGGCAACAGCCGCTTCTCCGACCGCTGGATTGAGAATGGCTCTTACTTCAAACTGAAGAATGTGACGCTCTCTTACAAACTGCCCATCCAGAACGAATACATCCAGGGCATCACAGTTTGGGCTGCAGCCAACAACCTTTTCACTTTGACTAAGTATTTAGGCACAGACCCCGAACTCTCTTGTGGCAACAGTGTGCTCACTCAGGGCATCGACGCTGGCTACCTCTCTTCTGGGCGCAGCTTCCATCTCGGTGTTAAGATTAATCTCTAATTTGCATATATCATGAAATTGAAATCTATTATAGCTTGTGGTCTGCTCCTGCTTGGAGTTGGAGCGGCCACCACATCATGCGAGGACATGTTTACTGCCGAGAACTCACTCGTCACCACTGACCTCGCTCCAAAAGATACTTTGTATCAGATGATGGGTATTGTGAAGCGTATGCAGAAACTTGCTGATCGTACCGTGTTGCTTGGCGAAATCCGAGCCGACCTCGTAGAGGTGGATCCTCTGCATGCTTCTGCCGACATTCAGGAGCTGGGCAACAACAATGTCTCGCTTTCCAATGCCTATAACAAGCCGGCTGACTATTATGCAGTCATCAACAGCTGTAACATCTATCTCGCTAACGTGGATACCATGCGCTATGCACAGGGTACACGCAAATATTTCGAGAAAGAGGTTTGTGCTGCAAAGTGCTTCCGCGCTTGGTGCTACCTTGAACTGGTCAAGAATTATGGTTCCGTACCATTCGTGACAGAACCCGTAGATGACTCTGACCAGGCTGAGGACATCGTTGCTTCTGGCCAAAAGGGTGACATGAAGACAATTCTTGATTTCTGTATTCAAGACCTTCAGAAGTATCCCTACATGGACGAAAACAACGAACTTCGTCAGGCATACGGCGACAAGAGCTATGGAGGTGTGCGTTATCGCGACATCTTCCTGCCGGTTCGTGCGCTGCTTGCTGAACTCTACCTCTGGCGTGCATCTTATACAGACAACCAGCAGGATTATATCAATGCCATTCGCATGTATCACGACTATTTCACCTTCCCCAAAGAAGAGATTAGTACCGAAAATCGTGCTGTGGCCTGGATGGATCGTGATTTGAACAGAAGTTTGACAGATGCATATCTGAACTATTTTAGCTCCTCTTCAAGATATAATGCTGGCATCCTCCCGCTTGACACGACAGCGTATTATGGCACAGTCACAGATGTCCGTGCTGTCTTCAATTCGCAATATTCCAACAAGTATTATCCTGCCGTCGTTCCTTCTCAGCGCATCAAGAACATCTCCAAGAAACAAGACTATTGCGCTTACAACTACGAAATTGGACTTGCCGATACGCTCTACGGTTCCCATGATGCGAATAACTTCCGTGAAAAGATTGAAGAGGGCGACCTCCGCTTGTCATCTGTATTCGGAACATACAGCAATTTCCGCGAAAGCCAGTATAATAGCGATGTGAACCCCTTGCAATATAGCATCAATAAATACATGGGTGCTGGTGGATCGGATATAAGAGTGGCTTATATTCCTTTGTTCCGTAACAACATTCTCTATCTCCACTTGGCTGAGGCACTGAATCGTGCTGGCTTCCCCGAAACTGCATTTGCTGTTTTGGCATACGGCCTCTCGTATTATACGTTGAATAATCGTGACATCATTTCGCAAGACGAATTTGACCGTTTGTGCGAAATCAAGTCATACGGTTTCACATCTCAGGAACCTATGTATGCCGACAATGCAGAACTCTTTGCAAAGACAAATGGCTCATTCGTCATTTGGGATTCCAACACGTTTGGTATGCTTGACAAATCTACATCTCAGATGGGAACATATCAGCGTCGAGGTGGAAATAGCATTCAGGTGGGTATTCATTCATTAGGCAGTGGCGACACAGAATACAACAAGAAGTATTATCTCGACGATTCTGTCACTATTGCATCGATGTATGCTAATTATCCTACTCCTAATCTGGTTCTTCAGGAGGTACCTGTGCTTGATGAAACTTCTACGGCTGAAGATTCTCTGAACTATCAGAATGTCATCAATGCCAATCTTGAAGCTGACTCCCTCTATCAGGTGGCATTGGTGAAAACTGATTCTCTCCGCCGCGCATATCTCTCGACCGATGCAGCCGTTCGTGCTAAGCGCCAGGCTCATGTCGCTCAACTGATTCTTGATGAAGAAGCTCTTGAAGGAATGTTCGAGGGTGTTCGTTTCTACGACATCATGCGCTATCAGATGCAGGACAAGAAGGGTGGCCAGAACATTGGTGCAACCATCACGCTCCCTGCCTACATCGAGGAGAAGTATGAAGCACTGGGGACGGATAAAATGACGGGCAAGCCGTGGTATCTTCCCTTGCCCACCAGATAAATTATAAATTCCTTTTATAGATTATAAACAAAAATTGATGGAAGTTCCGGACTGCATGTTCGGAACTTCTTTTGTTTTGTGGCTCGATAATCTTTGCTGTGCAGTAGTTTTTTTGATTTGATGCCTGATATTTGTATTATTTTAACTAACTTTGCATCCAACTAATCACTGAGAGTTGTTTATGACTAATACTGACAATAGATACCCTACGTTACGCGAAACGAAGTTTGTGGATTTGATGCAGCGGCGTGTGTTCAATGTGCTCATCATAGCCAACCCCTACGATGCATTCATGCTGGAAGATGATGGGCGGGTGGATGAGAAAATTTTTGATGAATACGCCAAGTTGGGACTTCGTTATCCTCCTCGCTTTTTCCGTGCAGCCTCTCAGGAAGAAGCCGCTGGATTGATTGAGCGTAATTCCTTCGATCTTGTCATCTGTATGCCCGGAACCGATAACAATGACGTGTTTGGCATAGCGCGGGGCATCAAGGGTGAATTTCCATCATTGCCCATCGTTGTTCTCACTCCTTTCTCTCATGGCATCACTCGCCGTATGGAGAATGAAGACCTCAGCGCTTTCGAGTATGTGTTCTGTTGGTTGGGAAATACAGAATTGCTGCTCTCCATCATCAAACTCATAGAGGACAAGATGAACTTGGCCAATGACCTTGCTGCTGGCGTGCAGATGATTCTTGTGGTCGAGGACAGCATCCGTTTCTATTCCTCCCTCTTGCCCAATCTCTATCAATTCGTTCTTCAGCAGAGTCTTGAATTTGCGACCGAGGCACTGAATTCTCAGTTGGAAATGTTGCGCATGCGTGGACGCTCCAAAATTGTTTTGGCTCGTTCTTACGAAGAAGCTTGGGCACTCTATTCTCAATTTAGTGATAATGTTTTAGGTGTCATCAGCGACTGCCGTTTCCCCATGTTGGCCGACAGTAAGGTGAAAGACGAGTTGGCTGGATATAAATTGCTGAGTGCCATTCGTGAAGTGGATGAGTACGTCCCTTTGGTGCTCGATTCCAGCGAGACGGACAAAAAAGAATATGCCGACCGCTGCAAAGCTGCTTTCATCGATAAAAATTCCAAAAAACTCAATCAAGACTTGAAAGACTTGCTCACCAAGCATTTCGGTTTTGGCGATTTCATCTTCCGTAATCCTGAAACGATGCAGGAAGTGGCTCGGGTTCACAATCTGAAGGAACTGCAAGACAATATCTTCACCTTGCCAGCCGATTCGCTCGGCTATCATTTGCGCCATAACAATGTGTCACGCTGGCTCGCTTCGCGTGCCATCTTCCCAGTGGCTGAATTTCTGAAAAAAATCACATGGAAGGTGGAGAGCGATGTGAACGCTCACCGTCAGTACATCTTTGATGCCATTGTCAGCTATCGGCGTATGAAGAACCGTGGTGTGGTGGCTGTTTTCCATCGCGACCGTTTCGACAGCTACAGCCAATTTGCCCGCATTGGCGAAGGGTCGTTGGGCGGAAAGGGTAGGGGACTGGCGTTTCTTGACAACATCATCAAACGGCGTTCCGACCTGAATGAATTTGCCAATGCGAGTGTTCAGATTCCCAAAACGGTGGTTCTGTGTACCGACATCTTCGACCAGTTTATGGAAACCAATGGACTCTACGAAGTGGCACTTTCCGATATTCCTGACGAGGAGATTCTTCAGCATTTCCTGCATGGCCGTCTTCCTGAAAATCTTGCCGACGACCTCATGTCTTTTATGGATGTAGTCAATGGCCCTGTGGCTATTCGCTCTTCTTCTCTGCTGGAGGATAGCCATTACCAACCTTTTGCGGGCATCTATTCCACGTATATGATTCCTCGAGCCGAGGATAAATATGTGCGGCTCGAAATGCTGTCCAATGCCATCAAGAGTGTGTATGCCAGCGTCTTCTATCGAGCCTCTAAAGACTATATGGCGGCTACGTCCAACGTGATAGACCAAGAGAAAATGGCGGTTATCTTGCAAGAAGTGGTAGGACAGAAATATGCCAGCGGGTTTTATCCTACCATCTCAGGTGTGGGGCGCAGTATCAACTATTATCCCATTGGTGACGAAAAGGCTGAAGAGGGAATAGTGGAGTTGGCGCTTGGCCTGGGTAAGTATATAGTGGATGGAGGACTATGCCTTCGTGTCTGTCCTTATCATCCCGACAAGGTTTTGCAAACGAGCGAGATGGAAATTGCGTTGAGAGAAACCCAAACCAAGTTTTATGCGTTAGATGTGGATGCTAAGGATGTTGAAGAAAAAGAGAACTTGTTGTCATTCCAAGTGGATGACGCCTTCAACCTGAAGAAGGTCACAGTGCGCGACGCTGATCACGATGGCTCTCTGAAATGGATAGTCTCCACTTACGACCCCTATGACCAATGCATCTATGATGGATATTATGAAGGGAAGAATCGGAAGATTATCTCCTTCTCTGGAGTGTTGCAAAATGGGGTGATACCTTTGCCAGAACTGTTGCAGAAAGTCCTTTACTATGGACAGAAAGAAATGGCTCGTCCTGTCGAGATTGAATTCGCCATTAACCTGAAAGACAATCGCAGTGGCGAGTTCTATCTCTTGCAGATTCGTCCAATGGTTGACAACCAAATGCAGTTGGATGAGGATCTGACTTCCATTGCCGACGAAGCTTGCTTGCTCCGCAGCCACAATGCCATCGGACATGGGATTGTTAACGATGTATATGATGTGGTCTATGTCAAGACCGACAATTTTACTGCCGCCAACAATCCTTCCATAGCCGAAGAGATAGAGCGCATCAATCGTGGCTTCCTTCAGCGTGCACAAAATTATGTGCTCATCGGTCCCGGACGTTGGGGATCCAGCGATTCGTGGTTAGGCATTCCCGTCAAGTGGCCCAATATCTCTGCAGCCAAAGTCATTGTCGAGGCTGGTTTGCGCAATTTCCGTGTGGAACCGAGCCAGGGCACCCACTTTTTCCAGAACCTCACCTCCATGGGCGTGGGTTACTTGACGGTCAACGATTTCATGGGCGACGGCATCTACAACCAGGCGCTTCTCAACGCTCTCCCAGCGGTTCAAGAGACGGAGCATGTGCGTCATGTACGCTTCTCCGCCCCCATTGTCATCAAGATTGATGGCATGAAAAAGGAAGGTATCGTGCTCCTACCCTGAACTCGCTAACCCTGAAAACATCTACTCTGCAAGTTTTTTCCATATAACTGGTTTTAAGACCATGTGCCATATCAAAGCCATTGCCTATGATAACGAGTCGATTCATTTTCGTCCATTCTTAGTTTTATGCCACACCACCATATCTTTGACTAACATAGTTGTAAATGGTATCTCGGTAGTAGTTTATACTTTCTTCGCTATAACTCTCTGGAAGTTCTTGCCACAAAACATCACGTATGGTAATGATAAGAGTAGCACGAGTCGTTGGCTTGTCAAATGGATGATCCATACCAGCCAACTGTTCCTTTATTTTGGCAAGCAACTCTATGGCTACATCCTTCAGCTTTTTGACTTCTGTCTTTGACAAATTGTCTTTCAATAGGAGGTCATAGAGCGATAGCTCTTCATCACTCTTGAATCCTTCTCGTACATAACGCTTCTCTTCTTCGCTGAGAGATTGAGACAGATGCATCAACTCCTCGAAGGTCTTCTCTATCGTTGCGCGATTCTGCTCCTGGTTGTACGCTTGAATAATCTCCTGATACTTTTCGTAAAAGTTAATTCTGGATGGATTCTCTGCTAATAGTCGAGCCAGACGTTCCAGAAGTAAGTCTTGAATGTCTCTTAGTACGAGATTCTTGTCTTCACGCTTGGCAAACTCTCTTCGCAATAAATCGAAGTCGATACCGCTGATGTCAAATTTACGTCCATCACCATCAGCAACCATCATAGCATTGGAATCTATTTCAAGATACTCATTGACAATATCATTGATTGCTACACTCAAGTCTGTGATGTCCGCGTGCTTACGCTTTTTCTGCAATTCCTTGTAGATGGCTTCCAGAGCATCTTTCTTTTTGCGCATGTCTTCAGTTATATCTTCACGATCGAGATATTTCCAAAGTTTGAGCAAGGTAGTCGCAAATGTGCAGAACGACTTACGGGTTTCGATAGTATCACAAAGCAGGTTCGCTGCCTTCTTCAGAAGGGATAGCTTCTCAAACGACATGGCCTCAATGAGCTCCTGCAATTCAAAACCTTTATCATGCAGGAATGCTTCTGCTGTCGCTATAATTTCCCAAACATTCTTTATCAGTTCTTCCTTGTTGACTGTCGGGTCGTTGCCGCCGTCTCCGCCGTCAGGATTAGCCGTATAGTCAGCTAGCGCTTGACGGAGTGCTTTCACAATACCTATATAGTCAATCACAAGACCGTTCGACTTACCTTCTGCCACACGGTTAGCACGGGCAATGGTCTGCATCAAGGTATGCGCCTTCATGGGTTTGTCAATATAAAGGCATGACAGCGTTTTCACGTCAAAGCCTGTCAGCCACATGGCGCAGACAAAGACCACCCGCAGTTTGCTGTCGGCATCCTTGAACTCCTTGTCCAACTCCCTTTTCTCCATCTTCTCTCGATGTGGAGTGATGTCAAGTCGCCATTTCTTGAATGTCTGTATCTCGTTCTGCTCCTGCGATACCACCACCGCCATTTCCGTTTCTTCCATCCATTGCAGCTTACGCTTCATCTCCTGAACTTCCTGTTGCCATGGATCTTGCTCAATACGTTTGCGTAGAGCCTTTATCTCTTTTTGCCAATACTCCTGCACGTAGTTATACATGCGGACGCAAGTTACCTTGTTGAAGCTTACCATCATGGCCTTACCGCTTGTCCACAAGTCGCTATAGTGACGCACAAAGTCCTGTGCCACCACTCGCAGTCGTTTCTCGGCGGTCAACAAATGTACTTCCTGTGCAAACTCACGCTCTAGTTTAGCTTGCTGTGAAGGATCCAAGTCCTCTTCATCCAATCTGGCGGCAATCTCTGCATTGATTTCCGGATTCTTCAGCTCTTGAAGTTTCTCACCGCGATTCTCATAGTAGAGAGGAACCGTTGCCTTATCCTCTACGGCACGTTTGAAGTCATACACAGAGACATACTGCCCGAAGGTACGAGCTGTGATATTATCGTCTCGCAACAAAGGCGTACCGGTGAAACCAATACGATTTGCTGTTGGCAACATGTGCATGAGGTTGTCGGCAAAAACACCATTCTGTGTACGGTGTGCTTCGTCACTCATCACGATGATGTCATGATCAGGATAGATAGGTTCTGCGTCTGCCTTGTTGAACTTCTGTATCAGCGAAAAGATGAACGAAGGATTGCCGGTCAGCTTCTGCCGAAGATCATCACCGCTATGTGCAATGAACTGCTTGGCTTTCAATCCTCCCAACAGTCCGCAATTCTCGAAGGTGTCACTTATCTGTTTGTTCAACTCATCGCGATCGGTCAGCACCACAATCGTTGGCGAGCCTTCAAACTTACGTCTGATCTTCTGAGCCAGGAATACCATCGAATAGCTCTTACCAGAGCCCTGGGTGTGCCAAAACACGCCCAGTTTACCTTTCATTTCCTCACGATGGCGATACATCTCCACTGCTTGGTTTACACCCAGGTACTGGTGGTTGCGTGCCAGAATCTTGACGGTTGAACCTCCGCTATGGTCGAAGAGGATGAAGTTTTCAAGCAAATCCAGCAGGTTCTCTTTCTTACAGATACCACGCAGCATCGTTGGCAATTCGATATTTCCGTGATCCAACTCCGTCAGTCGTTTCCATTCATGGAAGAACTCCCACTTGGCACCCACTGTACCCACACGGCTTTCCATGCCATTGCTCAGCATAATCATGGCATTGTGGTGGAATAAATGCGGTATGGTGTCAAGGTAGTCGCGATAGTTGTCGGTATAAGCATTCTGTATGTCCTGGTCATGATTCTTCAGTTCGATGAAGATAAGCGGAAGACCATTCACGAAGCACACCACATCTGCTCTGCGTTTGTGGATAGGCCCCTTTATCCAAAGTTCTCTGACTGCAATAAACTCGTTGTTATCCACATTGGCAAAGTCCATAACCTTGGCACGTACCAGTTCAGTCTCGCCATTAGGCTTCAGGCGAGTGACAGGCACACCATCACGCACGTAACCATACTTCTCCTCGTTAATCTGCATCAGCGTCTGCGAGCTCATGTAGCTGGTCATGCGCTCGATGGCTTCTGTCAACTGCTTGTCGGTCATCCATGGATTCAGACGTTTCAAGGCCAAGCGAAGATGCCGTGTCAGCACGACCTCGCTCTGATTCTTGCGTCCCAGCGTGCCTTGTTCACCAAGTACCTCATTGTCGAAAGCATACACAGACTTCCATCCAAGCTCTTTTTCCAAGAGTTCGGCTGTCGATTTCTGTATTAATTGGTCTTCGCTATAGTCCTTTGCCATATTAAAAACCTATTTGGGAAGATTTACATAACTTGTCTCAAAAGCAGAAAAACCATGTGTTTCGATTTGGCCCCAATTGAATTGTATCGGCTCTGGCAAAACTCTGTATATTTCATTAAAACCATCTGCCATCCCCTCTGTTTCTACGATTTTTCGGCTATCCTTTGCAGACAGGTAACACTTTTTGTTTTTAAAGGCATCTATAAACCTACCTATCACTTCAGACTGATATAGTTGATTCAAAGTATCTGACAATTGTTTTCTTGCTACCCTAATTTTTTTGCTGGAATTTTCATCAGACAATTCGTGAACAATGAACAGAGCTTTCGATTCACCCTCTTCATAGACAAGAAAATCTGAAACCCTTACACCATTTTTTAACCTGCTGACATGTGCATGACCTATTCCATCATCGTAGGTAAATTGATGAAGGAAATCATCGTAACAGATAATCTTCAGATTATATGTATCACCTTCGTTACCATTAATGTAATGTGCTGTACCAGTTTCAAAATCTCTAACAGGAGAACCATCCTTAGAATCGACGAGGTCAAACTTATGGTCTGAAATTACAACAAAATTAGGAACAATGTCATTGTCCGTCAGTTTTGGAGCAGAACCTCTTTGGATTTTATTTAATATTGCAATTATTTCACTCTTTAGAATCTGTTCCATACCTATAAACTGTTAAATTCAGTGTACATTTCCGTTATTGGGTCAGACATGGATCGAGTATCGATAATGGGTCTATCGTTGAGAGTCTTCAAAGGTCCTGCATTTCCTTCAAAAATCTCATATACATTAACGTCATCAGGGCGAATAAATGAAAGGCCCTGCTCCTTGGTTCTACGAATAAGAACATTCAGGTAATTTACTATATATGGACTATGCGTAGCCATCATAAGAGTCATATTATATGGATGCTCATTCATAAAGCATCTGTTAACCAAGAAGTCTATCAGGCTTCTTTGGCTCTCAGGATAAAGGCTTAACTCTGGTTCTTCAATAAACAAATGTACATTTTTAGATTGTATTTCACCAATATTCTTTGCAGTATTAAAAACGTCTAGTTTGTCATTGTCTTGCAGGTAACTAAACAATGAAGAGTTCATAGACTTCTGCGAGTCGAATTTCTTTGCATAGTACTCAACTATTAAACTTAATGGCGTTACCGTCTGCATACCTGATGATGAGTTGCGCAATTGGATGGAGCATGGGGTGCCATTAGTTCCTTTTATCATATATTTGTCACCTTGGGTCCCTTTTTCAATTTTCAACTCCACGTTGAGATAATCCAAGGGTAATTGGCGGATAGAGTCAGCCGCAAGTAGGAAATTTTCTAAGGTATCCTGCAAATGATAGTTTGCATTCTTTTTTTCTATTTTATTTTCCAAGAAATCAGGAATCATTGAACGCTTATCCGAGATATAGCATATTTTTTCCAGACTGAGGTCATCAGCTGGAATGTCGGCCTGAGCATTCAATTTGCCATTTGAATAAACTATCGAATAGTCGCCTCTACAATAGACGATTTCAGAGTCTGACTTTATGTACTCACTCAGTTGTGAGGTCTTTAATAAGGTTTTCATCTGAATACCGATGCCTGTTTTTTTGATTTTTGCTTGCCGAACATAGGAACGTAAAACGATACGCTTATATATCCATCTGAACATTGAGAGTACTTTCATAACGGTACTCTTACCACTACCAGATTCTCCTATAAGAATGGTTAGAGGAGCGATGTCGTCTAATTCAATATCTACAATCGGTCCAAAGTTCTGAATTCTTAAATACTCTTTCATGTTACCTTATTTAATTTGTTTATTATTCTATATTTCTATCTCGCCGCTCATCAGTTTGGGAAGCAAGCGGTCACGAGCTTCGGTGAGGAGGCGGATTTGAGATTGAAAGGAGATTATGCCAACAATCGATTTGGAAGTTATTGATTCAAATTTATGCAGAACTTCTTTGTTTGGCAGAAGTATTTTCATTTCTCCAATTCTTATAGGGCTTACGTTTTGTTGGGCAACACCATTTGCTAGATTATTCACTTCAATAAACATTTCTCTGCTTCTGAAAAGACAGTAAGTAAATGCTTTGAAATCCGTTTTCAGTTTGGCAACTCGCTGGTTTAGCAAGTAGTCCTTACCATTTACGATACAAATTCTACCGACGTTACCTGTAAGCGAAAGGAGAATGTCACCATCTGTAAGTGCACAATGTTTAGGCATCTTTTTCGGAATTGCAGAAATTCTGCTAACATTATCACAGTCAAAGGCACCATCTTTTACGTTCTTGATTGTAACAATCTTGTATGCACCACTTTCGTCAAAGGATGAGCTCTGGAAAGCAAAACCGCTTTGTAATTCAATGATGGAGTTGACTTTCTTCTTCTCCCACCCCTCAGGCACACCATCGACAATCTTTGTGTTTTCGTGTCCGGGGAAATGGAGGTCAACGAACCATTCTTTATAGAGCCTCTGCGCTGCTTCCTCCAATAGCTTTATCTGCTTCTGATAGTTCTCTATCAATGAGTCGTAGCGAGAGAGGATGGTGGCGATGCGGTGCTGGGTATCTGCACTTGGCAAAAAAAAGTCTATATCTCCAATAAGAGATGGCGTGACATGCGGAATGGCTGCTCCTTTTTGTGCATTATGTAGAAGGGATTGTTTGCTTTTCAATGCATAATAAAGGAATTCGTATGTTAGCGTGTCTTTGGGTTCAATTAGGAATCCATCGGTTACAAATAATGGCTCATTCCAAAATGATACATATCCAGCAGAAGCACCACTTCTTGATATGACAATAGCCTTCCCAGTATGATTGTATTTGTCAATATAGTAAGCAGGTTCTTTTCCTCCAAGAATAACAGGATAAATACCATCATGCGCTTCTTTCTTTGTGATGTATTCACCTTTCTTTACTTGAAGAATATCTCCCAACTTCACTTTCTTCCACTCACTCATACCTCATCCTCCTTTCTTCCATTTCCCCATTTAGCTTTTGCGACTGACGACAATGCAGTACGCTCGTATAGCATTCCATCAATCTTTGATTGAAGTGTACGTTTACTCCACCTCTCGTTTGATGCCATTGTAAGATAAAACTCTCGTTGAAGTGGGTCTTTCAGTGTCATAATAGTCAGGAAATGAGTCCAAGACAATTTTGACACCAGCGGTGACACTATTTGCCAATCAGGGAATTCTTGCGCAAATTGTACCATTCTCCTAATTGTTCTCTCCTCAAAGCCCTTGCTACCATACCATGCTTGTAATTGTCGTGACACTGTTGCGATAATTTGTTTTCCGTATGCAGCTCGTTCATTTCCAAGCACGTCGCGGTTAATTCGCTCGCCAATATGCCAGTACATCATGGTAAGCTCATAGTTGGCTGTAGATGCCACATGGATTCGCGCTTCGTCAATGATTTGGCGGAGGTCAGTCATCAAAATTCCAACTACTGCACCCATTGCTGAAATATCGGTTGACCCTATTGGTTTTATCTCGTTTGCCATGATTTACTTCGTGTTAAGAGTTTCCCATTCCTTCATGATCTCACTCATTAGCACATTGGCTTCTTTGTTGAGAGAGGCGAGTTCTGTATGGATTTCATTCATACGCTCATGGAAGTCAACGCCATCGTCCTCGACTTCGGCAACACCCACGTATGCACCGGGGGTAAGACTGTAGTTCTTTTCCTCTATCTCCTGAATAGTGGCAATCTTGCAAAGACCAAGCACATCCTGATATTCGCCTTCAAGACCGAACTTTGAAGTGAGCCAAATGGCTTCGTTTACCATATCCTTGGCTTCAAGAGTAACAGCAAGTTCCGCCTCATTGGAGGTAATGACAGCCTTCAGTTCATCCTTCTCCTTTTTCCCTTTTGTCTTTTTGAGGGCATCTTGTTGGTCTTTGATATACTTTTTGTACATCGCCTCCTCGGAGTTGAGTACACCGAGGGCTTTCTCGAAAGTCATGTCACGATCTTGCCATGCTGCATTGTCATGCCTCTCGGCATGTTCGCTAAGTGCATTCCAATACTCATTGATAAGCGCCTTATACTTGTTCTGTTCTCCACGATACAGATGGACAATAGCTTGCAAGTTTTTCAATTGCCATTCTGACCATTCATTAAGAGTACGGTCAACAACGGTATAATAGTTGCGGGCATCAATGAAAAGTACACGATTCTTATTCTCTAAACGCTTTGCCTTGTCAAAGAACCACAGCGAGCAAGGGAGCGAGAGGGTGTAGAAGAAGTTGTTGCCCACACTCACCATAACATCCACATCGCCTGTAAGAACAAGCTTTTCACGGATGTCACGATCCTTGTTGGCACTATCCGTCGCCGATGATGCCATAACAAATCCTGCACGACCATGGTCGTTGAGGTAGGCATAGAAATATGAAATCCAGAGATAGTTGGCATTACCAATCTCTTTTGTCTTTGCATTAACACCAGGCAAGCCGAATGGCAGACGACCAGCAGCAGATGCTGATTCCGACTTTACTTTATCAACATTGAATGGAGGATTCGCCATCACGTAGTCACACTTTCCTGCAAGGTTGTGTGCATCATGATAGAAGGAGTTAGCCTCATCACCAGAGACAATCCTGCCATTCAAACCGTGTACTGCCATGTTCATCAGACAGAGTTGGGCATTGTATTCCACCTTTTCCTGACCGTAGAAGGTCATCTGTGTATTGGCATTCATACCACCTGCATTCACAAAGTCGCCAGTTTGAACGAACATACCTCCCGAACCACAAGCAGGATCAAGCATTACGCCCTGTTCTGGCTCCAGTACATTTACGAGCATCTTTACCAAAGACTTAGGAGTGAAGAACACACCATCGTCTGATGCTACTGCCTTAGCAAACTTGCTGAGGAAGTACTCATAAATACGACCTATAACATCGCCACCGATTTCGTCGAGTGTCTTGTTATTAAAGATACGAAGGAGTTCACGCAACAGTTCATCGCTGAACATAGTGTATGATTTAGGCAGAATACCTGTCAACTGTTCGCTTTGTTCTTCGACCAGAGTCATAGCGCGATTGACAGCTTCGCCCAAAGGTTGGTCATCCGACAGATTTACCAGATAGTCAAACTGAGCCTCACGAGGAAGGTAGAGCGCACTTTTAGCAGCAAAGTCACTTGGTTCAACAGGCATTACGCGACCACCACGACTTGGACGATTCTTCAGCAATTCAGCTTCAACCATCTTGAAGCGACTATATGCGTACCTTAGAAACAGCAATGCCAATACCGGCATACAGTATTGGCTCGATGTGAGTTTACTTCCTGCACGAAGCAGGTCTGCCGACTCCCAAAGGTCAGCTTCCAGTTTACGAATATTTATCTTTTCAGTCATTTGCTTCAATTATAAAGGCTGTTCATTGCTTACTAGGTCGCTCATTTTAACCTGTAGGATTTCTGCAATCTTTTTGATTGTCTCTAATGAAGGCTGTGCTTTGTTGGTACACCACTTACTAATAGTTGCAGGGTCTTTTTCCATTTGCTCTGCTAACCATTTTGCTGTTTTGTGCTGTTCAACAAGCACCACTTTCAATCTGTTGAGGTCTTTATTTGCCATTATACAAAATTTAATGCAGCAAAAATACTAATTTTTCATGTAAAACGTGCAAGAATAAACAAAAATATGACAAAATGCGGCAATTTTCTTTGCCTTTTAGTTCAATTGAGACTAAAAATCACAAAATTGACACCAATATTTGTGAGATTGAAAGCCACAGCTAAAATCAAGACAATGACTTGTCGCAAACTTTATCCTCCATTTAAGTAAGTAGGCAAACAAAAATAATTTATATAAAATATTCATGATAAATTCAAGGCCAATTCATGGCAATTCGTGTTTATATAAAACATCTTGTTCGGTAAAAACCGTTCATTAATGAATTCGATGATTTTCATTAATGAATTGGACGATTTTCATTAATGAACGTGTTTTGACGCATTAATGAACTGGATCAAGCTAATGGCAAGGCGCAGGCATTATTAATGGCAAGGCACAGGCATTATTAATGGCAAGGCACAGGCATTATTAATGGCTCACATCCATCTTTTCCAAGCCTTAGGCAAGGGGTTGGGTAGTCTTTTCTTTTTCGACCACGAACCTTTAGCTCGGCGTAGCCAATAACACGAATCTTACGAACTTAGAGCTCGGCCAATTCTACAAGAGAGGAGGACTGAGAGAGGCTGAAAAATAATCCGTTCAATCTGAGAAATCTGTGGTCGAAAAAAGAATAGCATGGAGTTTTTTTAACGAACACGAATCTCACGAATCTCACGAACCTTTAGCTCGCCGTAGGCAATAAAAATGAAATGGATTGCATGGTTGCAGCGGGCACGCCATTAATGACTCAATCAATTGTTATCAGCAAGGAGGTGACAAAAAGCTGGTTATTGGCGTTGTAGGTGGATGACATCGGTGGTGTAATCCATGACGGCGAGGCGATGGGTGACAAAGATGATGGTGCTATTGGCAAAATGCTGTTTGAGGTTCTCAAGCAGTTTTTTTTCGGTTTCGATGTCGAGGGCAGACGTGGCTTCATCGAGCAGGAGGACTTGGCAGGGGTGGAGAATGGCACGGGCGATGGCGATTCGTTGCGCTTGGCCTTCGGAGAGACCTCCACCTTGTTCGGAACACCGAGTGTCAAGACCCTTGGGAAGGTCAAAGACGAAGTCGGCGAGCGCGAGGTGGAGGGCTTCGTTCATGGCTTCGAGGGTGGCTTCGGGGTTGCCCATGAGGAGGTTTTCGCGAATGGTGCCCGAGAAGAGGGTGTTGCCTTGGGGAATGTAGGAAATGTTACAGCGGAGGGCAGGGGAGAGCGGATGAAACTCTTCTTGAGTGTCATGAGGGGAATGGCCTGGGCCGTTATCGGAACGGGCCTGGGAGTTGCTGTAGAGAGTGGTGTAGGCTTCTGCTTTACCTTGTGTGGGGGAGATGAGGGTAAGCATGAGGCGGATGAGGGTGGTTTTGCCTGCACCTGTGGGGCCGAGGATAGCGGTGAAGGAGCCAGGGCGGAAATCGTGGGAGAAGTTCTTGATGACGGTGCGACGTTGGGGGGCATAGCTGAAAGAGATGTTTTGGAAGCGTAGCCCTACGCGTCCTGAAAGGTGTAGGGGAGTTTCTTCTGGCTCTAAGGGCAATTCCTCCAGTTCCATGAGGCGTTCGCAAGAAGTCATGCTGTTGACAAAGATAGGGAGCAGTCGGGCTGCATCAAGCATGGGGCGTTGGATGCGATTGACCAGTTGGGTGAAAGCCATTAGGACACCCACTGTGATGAGACCTTCTTGCAGTTGAAAGAGTCCCCAGACGAGTGCAGCGAGGAAAGCCGAGGCGAAGCCGATGTTGACGAGAGTCTTGGAGAAGATGGAAAAGCGTGCTTGGCTCTTGATTTGCTTGTGCAGTAGGCTTTGTCTGAGTTTCAGTTTGTCCACCATGGATTGCTCTCGTTGCAAAACCTTGATGACCATTTTGTGTTGAATGCTCTCTTGGATGATGGCTTGGATGGCGGAGTTGCTGTCTTTGATGGTGCGCACAATGCGGCGCATACGTTTGTAGTAAATGCGTGAGAAGAGGATGAAAATGGGGCTGGTGAGGACTATGATGAGGGCCAGGGTGCTGTCCATGGTGTAGAGGTAGATGAATGATGCCAGGAACTGGGCGACAACTACAACGGCCGTAGGTGTGATGTCGGTAAGAAGTTTGACAATGTCGTTTACGTCGGTAAACAGTCGGTTTAGCACATCGCCAGAGTGGTATTTCTCGATGCCCCGCCATTCACCTTTGATGATTCGCTGGAAGAAGAATTGCTGCATGATGTTTTGACTTTTCACACCGAGAACGGCACTAATCCAAGTGTAGGCAATGTGCATGCCCATTTCAAGTAAAAAGATGCCGGCGAGAGTCACGGAGGTCCAAATGATGCTTCCCTCCTTTGCGTGGGTGGCTATGTCGGTGAGAGAGCGGAGTGCATCGACCCATAGAAGGCCCAGACCCACTTGGGAAAGGCCGATAAAGACGTTTATCAGTGCTTGTTGGCGGCAGCTTTTGTGATGGGCCCAGAGCCAGGCGGCAATTTTTTTGAGTGGGTATTTTGACTTGTTGATTCTCATGGGGGATGGCTTAGGGGAGATTTTGCGAGCAAACCGCATAACCTGGAATGTGGGGCGGGGCGGCAGACTAATTGCAGAACACGGACGGTTGGGGATGATTTATCCTCGGTGGTCGGCTCCCCACATCATTTTTTTCCTTAGGGTGGAGAAGAAATTCTGTCCAGCTCGGGTGACAACCTTCACGCTGTAGGGAGCTTTGCGGATGCGGAGGTGGATGTTGTCGGGATAGCTTTGGCTGCGCCCATCGAGCGAAATGAGGAAACTGTGACTTCGGCTTTCAATACGAAGGGTGATTTCGCTGTTGTCACAGAGTACGATAGGACGCATGTTGAGGCTGTGAGGAGCCACGGGGGTGAGGCTGATGGTTTCGCTTTGTGGTACGATGATGGGGCCGCCTACGCTCAGGGAGTAGGCTGTGCTGCCAGTGGGAGTGCCAATAATGAGTCCGTCGGCTTGGTAGGTGGTCAAATACTCATCGTTGATGTCGGTGTGGATGGCAATCATGGAGGAGATGTCGTGCTTCAGGATAGCCACTTCGTTTAGGGCATAAGGATAGTCCTTCAGGGGCAGCTCGTCGCAGGAGATGTTCAGCACGCTGTGGTTTTCCACTCCAAAATATCCTTCGTAGATGTCGGATATGGTGTCTTCAATATGATCGGGGGAAAAGCTTGCCAGAAACCCCAACCGCCCAGTGTTGATGCCGATGATTGGAATCTCCTTGTCGCCTACTCGGCTTGCCACATCAAGGAACGTGCCGTCTCCTCCCATGCAAACCACGTAGTCGGCCGTGAAATTATTGTCTTGAATAATTTCGCATTCAGGCACATGAATTTTCAGATTGTTGCACAAGAAGTCGTGGAACTGCTCCGGAATGGCAATTTCGGCTTTCCGTTCGTGGGCAATGGCGAAGAATTTCTGCACCGCAGCACTCTTGCGTTCTTGATAAACATTGCCAAAGAGGGCAAACTTGAGCTTTTTAGTCATATTTAAGATATTTTTTTTGTGTCATGTACGAAAAAGTCGTACTTTTGCAACGGAAATAAATGCAAAGTTACAGTTTTAATTTGAGAATCAGTGGCCATGCATGCACAAATTATTATTGTTGGATGGAAAATTATATTCTAATTGATAATAAATACAAATACTTAAACTCATTATGGAAGAACTTAGCATTCTTGAATTAGCATCGAAAGGTGGGTGGATTATGATAGTCCTGGCTGTCCTTTCGGTCATAGCCGTGTATATATTTGTGGAACGATTCATTGCTATTCGCAGTGCGGGAAAGGATGACAAACTCTTTATGGATCGTATCCGCGACTATCTCAAGAACAATGATGTGAAATCGGCCATCAACTTTTGCCGTAACACCAATACTGCGGCTGCCCGCATGATAGAGCGTGGTATCAGTCGTATGGGAAAGCCGGCTTCGGAAATTCAAACAGCCATCGAGAATACGGGTAATCTGGAGATTGCAACGATGGAAAAGCGACTTCCTGTGCTTGCTACCATTGCGGGTGGTGCACCTATGATTGGTTTTCTTGGAACGGTCATCGGTATGGTGGAGGCTTTTTGGCAAATGAGCAATGCCGGGGGCAACATTGACATCAGCCTTCTTTCGGGTGGCATCTATCAAGCAATGATTACCACAGTGGGCGGTTTGGCTGTAGGCATCATTGCCCTGTTTGGCTACAACTATTTAGTAGCAAAGATTGATGGGGTGGTGAATGAGATAGAAGCAAAGTCCCTCACATTTATGGATATTGTAAGCGAGGAAGATTAGGCCTATGTTTAAGCGAAGAACCAAAGTCAGTCCGACGTTCAATATGGCGTCAATGACCGACATCATATTCCTTTTGCTCATCTTCTTCATGATTACAAGCACAATGGTGTCGCCCAATGCCATCAAGGTGCTCCTGCCACAGGGGAAGAAGCAAACCACCGTTAAGGCTACGGCGCGGGTGGTCATTGATAAGGACTTGAACCTCTATGCCGCTGCTGGCAATGAGCAGGAGCAACCCGTCACGCTCGAAGAACTCCCCCAAGTGCTCAATGCCCAGGTGAATGACTCTACCGAACTCTTCGTCTCGCTCTATGCCGACGAAGCTGTGCCCTATAGAAATATTGTTGAAATTCTGAGTATAGCCAACGAGAATCATTTCAAGATGGTTCTTGCCACAAGACCCCCATCGCGCGATGACTGACAACAAAAAGAAAAATCTGAAAGCAGGGCTCGCTACTATTGTAGTGCATGTGGTTCTTATCCTTTTGCTGGCATTCCTGACACTCTCGGCCGTGCATCCTGATGAGAACAAGGAGGACGGTGTGCCTGTGTTGTTGGGAATGGTGGAAGATGCTGGGGGAGAAGACCTTGGCGGTTTGCCTGCTGAAACGGGAACCGCAGAGGATGCTGAACTTGAGCATGTTGACCAAGCAGAAGTGGAGGAAGTGCCTCTGGCTCCTGCTCCTCAACCTGAACCTGCTCCTGTGCCGAAGCCAGAGTCGAAACCCAGTGTGAAGTCTGCTCCACAAAAGGCGGCAAAACCTGTAATTACCCAAGATCAGGAAAAAACTATTGCTGCCGAAGCTGCCAAGAAGAAAGCCGCAGAGGAAGCTGCCAAGAAGAAAGCTGCAGAGGAAGCCGCCAAGAAGAAAGCCGCAGAGGAAGCCGCCAAGAAGAAAGCTGCTGAGGAAGCTGCCAAGAAGAAAGCCGCAGAGGAGGCTGCCAAGAAGAAAGCCGCAGAGGAGGCTGCCAAGAAGAAAGCTGCTGAGGAAGCTGCCAAGAAGAAAGCTGCAGAAGAAAAAGCTGCCGCAGCTGCCAATAGCCGTGTAACAGGGGCATTCGGTAACGCTGGCAATAAAGGCAGCAGCGGAAACACCACGGGGAATGGTGCTCAAGGTTCGCCTGATGGAAACAGCAACACCGGAAAGACATCGGGAGTGGGAGGACTCGGCACTGGCACCTCCGCCAAGGTGGGGAGCCGCTTGGCAGTTTATTTAGCAAAGCCCTCTTATGATTCCAACAGCGAAGGAACTGTGACGGTGTCTATTCAAGTAAGTGCATCGGGTGCTGTCATTAGTGCCACTGTGATTCGCAGCACCACTTCGTCTGCAACCTTAAAGAATGCCGCTGTAGCTGCTGCAAAACAATCAAAGTTTTCGGAAGGTGACCGCACGGAAAATGGTACGATAACCTACCGATTCAAACTTCAATAGCCACCATCCCAATAAACATTCACAACTATGATTTATGTATTTCTTGCAACGGGTTTCGAAGAAGTGGAAGCCCTCGGGCCAATCGATGTGATGCGTCGTGCGGGTCTTGACGTGAAGACTGTGTCCATCATGGACGAACAAACTGTAATGGGTGCCCATCAAATAGGCATCGTAGCAGACTCTATGTTTGCCGACAACGACTATAGCGATGCCGACCTGCTGTTCCTGCCAGGCGGAATGCCTGGCGCAGCAAATCTCAATGCGCATGAAGGGCTTCGCAACGTCATCCTTGCCCACCACGCAGCAGGCAAAGCCTTGGCTGCCATCTGTGCCGCACCGATGGTGTATGGTAACTTAGGATTGGCTCAAGGTAAAAAGATGACCTGCTATCCTGGTTTTGAGCAGTACCTGACAGGAGCTGACTACACGGCAAAGCTTGTGGAACAAGATGGCTTGATGTTCACGGGCAAAGGACCTGCCGCCGCCCTTGCATTGGGCTATCTTCTTGTGGAGCATTTCTGCGGAAAGGATGCTGCCGAAGCGTTGAAGGCTGGCATGATGTATAACGATTTATGAAGGCCGTTATCATAGTAGCTGGGGGCAAGGGATTGCGCATGGGGGGAGACATCCCCAAGCAGTTCCTCCCCATTGGTGGTAAGCCCATCCTGATGCGAACCATTGAGCGTTTCCTCCAGTACGCTGAGGACATGCAGGTGGTGTTGGTTCTGCCCCCAAGTCAGCAAGACTACTGGCAGTCACTCTGTAGGCAGTACAAATTCACCGCTCCTCATCTTATTGCCGATGGGGGAGAAACCCGTTTCCACTCTGTGCTGAACGGCCTTGCCAAGGTGTCGCCCCATGTTCGCTTGATTGGCGTGCACGATGGGGTGCGTCCTTTTGTCTCCATCGCTACCATCGGCTCTTGCTATGATGAGGCTGCACGCACAGGGGCTGCCATTCCGGTGACAGAAGTGGTGGAGACGGTTCGGCACATGATTAGCGACAGCGAGTCGGAAACCGTGCCCCGTTCCGAATATAAACTGGTGCAGACACCTCAGGTGTTTTCCGCTGCCCTGTTACGAGCCGCCTATTCCCAACCTTACACCGACTTTTTTACCGACGACGCTTCGGTGGTGGAGCGTTATGGGCATGCTGTCACCCTGGTGCAGGGCAATCGTGAAAACATCAAAATCACTACCCCCTTCGACCTTGCTGTTTCTGAAGCGTTGTTGGAGGGGTGATGACTTCATTCCCCCCTCTTTTTTCGGAAATAGATGGCAATTGATGCCGAAAATCATGCAGTAAAGTACTTTTCTTCGCCAAATATTTTGCTAAATACATAAAACTCAATATTTTTGCACTGATTATTCGTATTTGGAACAAGAAAAAGCAGAATTTACTATTTACATTAAAAACTAAATAACTTTGATTATGATGAAAAAAGCAGCATTGCTTATTGCAGCATTCTTCATGATGGCAGGCGTCATTTCAGCTGCCGAACACACCGACGACTTTATCAAGCCAGTGAAGAACGGTACAACAGGAGGAAAATATACAGGCCCAAAGAAGAAGGGGCTCTTTCATGGCGAAGGAACCTACACGTGGGACAATGGTGACAAATATGAAGGCAGCTTCGTGGAGGGCAAGATGGAGGGCTATGGTGTTTATACTTGGGCTGATGGCGATTTCTACCAAGGCGGTTTCAAAGATGGCAAACAAGAGGGCAAGGGTATTGCCTACTATGCAGGGAAACAGAATATTTTTGAGGGCACTTGGCACAATGGCAAGCGCAATGGCAAGGGAAAACTCCATTGGGCCAATGGCGACTTGTACGAGGGCGATTGGGTTGACGATGTGCGCACAGGCGAGGGAACCTTCGTAGCTGTGGGTGGAGACGAATATACAGGTCACTATGAAAACAACCAGCGCAATGGTGAGGGCACCTACACTTGGGCTCACGGCGATGTGTTCAAGGGACATTGGGTGAATGGCGAGCGTGAGGGGCAGGGACGCTACGAGTTTGCCAACGGAGCTGTGTATGAAGGTGAGTTTGTCCTCTCCAAGTTTGAGGGCGAAGGAAAATACACCTCGCAGAATGGTTCAGTCTATGTGGGCACCTTCCATAACGACCGCCGTCACGGTTATGGAGTCTATACCACACCAGGCGGAACAGAGTTGGCTGGCAACTGGGAAAACAATAAATATGTGGGAGCTTCCTATTCGCCTAAGGGCATCATGACTTCCATGCGCGGTGCCATCCTCCATCAGGGCGAACTCACCCCCTTTGGCATAGGGCTGATAGCTGTGTTGGTTCTTTCCATCGGATGGTTTGTGTTCAGTCAGTTACGTTCTCCCAAGAAAAGTGCACGATAAAACCGTTTTTTGACGATGCTGTATTTCTTAGCTATACTCTCAGGCATCCTCCCCGCTCTGATTTTGGTGGCTTTTATCTATTGGCAAGACAAATACCAGCGCGAGCCAATGAAGTGGATTGCCAAATCCTTCTGGTTTGGCATCCTTGCCTGCGGTGGGGCAATTGTCATGGAAATGCTGTGGCCAGAGCCTGAACTCAACACCATGAGCGGCGCCCTCTATTACAGTTTTGTGGTCATCTCATTCTCCGAAGAAGTGATGAAATACCTCTTCTTCTGGCTCTTGGTTCGTGGCAATCCTTATTTTGACGAGCGCATGGATGGCATTGTCTATGCCGCCTGTGTGGGCATGGGCTTTGCCGGGTTGGAGAATATAGGCTATTTGCTCGTCAATCTCGACAACCTTGCCGCATTAGGCATAGCCAGGGGGCTGCTCAGCGTGCCAGGCCACTTCTTCTACGCCGTGTTCATGGGCTATTACTATTCGCTGGGCATCTATGGCTACCGCCGTCATCGCCGTCTTTACTTCCTGTTGGCATTCTTGGTGCCTTTCCTTTTCCACGGAGCCTTTGACAGCATCGTTTTGGCGGCTGACTTGAGTGAGACGCACATGATGATAGCTGCAGGCACATTCATCGTGCTCTTTGTGGCGATGGGCATCTTTGTGCATCGGCACATGATGCGACTGCTCAGGGCAGACAATAAACTGATACATAAGAAAGGGGTGAATGAGAGAGCATGATGCGTCGGTTTAAGTCAGTGTCCATTCAGTCGTTTCTGCAAATTGTTCTGTTTTTAATAGCCACTCCCCCCCTCTCGGCACAGAAACATGATGCCGACACAGCGCGTGCGGCTGTGCGCGGAATGCAGGTATATATGGAAGTGAAAGACCACCTGACCCACGACCCCGTGAAGAATGTGAAAGCCGAGTTGTTGTGGGCAGCCGACAGCTCGCATGCCGACACGGTGCATTTTGAGTACCAAGAGGAAGAGTACTTCAAAAGCTCCAGTTTGGACTTTCCCATCACGAAGGCAGGGGATTACCTGCTGAAGGTGGATGCCGAAGGGTATGTGAGCAAGTATGTACCTGTGGAGGTGAAGAAACTCTACAAGCGCGAGAACTATCGCTATCTGAAGCCTGTCTATTTGCGCACCATCCCTAAAAAACTGGAGCGCGAACTGGATGAATTTGTGGTGGTGGCCACCAAGCTGAAATTCTATATGGATGGCGACACCCTCGTCTATGATGCCGATGCCTTCAACATGGCTGAGGGGTCCATGTTGAGCGAACTCATCAGGAAATTGCCCGGCGTGGAGTTGGAGAAAGGGGGTGTCATCAAAGTGAATGGCAAGCAAGTGGATGCCTTGTTACTGAATGGTAAGAACTTTTTCGACAGCGATCGCGAGTTGTTGCTGGAAAATATGCCTTCCTACATGGTGAAGAACATCCAGTCGTTTGAGCGTGTGCCTGAGGAGGTGAAAGGAACGCCCCGAGAGAAGAATACGAAAAAGGAACTGGTGCTGAACGTGAAGCTGAAAAAGGAGTACGCCACAGGGTGGATAGCCAATGCCGAGGGAGGTGCGGGAGCTACGTTCTTCCGAAATCAGGAAGGAAAACTCGACACCAAGTTCATGGGAAGATTGTTTGGCTTGCGATTCTCCGACAACACCCGAATCACGCTGTTTGCCAACGTGAACAATGTGAACGACAACGGACAACCTGGCTATGAGGGTGAATGGAGCGACTTGGAACAAACGGGCGGCTTAACCACCACCTACCAAGTGGGTGGCAACTTCATGCGCGACAAGGAGGACAAGTATAACTACCAAGGAAGCGTGAACGGCAGTTATAGCGACATAGACAATGCCTCGCACACCACCAGCGCAACTTTCCTTGAGGGAGGCGACACCTACGGAAAAAGTTTTCAGAACAGCAGAAACTATACTTGGGGTTTTCAGAGCAGTCATGACCTCCGTTTGCAACACACCGATCCCCTGTGGGAAACGTTCCGCTACATCTTTCTTTCTTTGCGCCCCAATGTCAGCTACAATAAGTGGAACAATCGTGGCAACAATGCCAGCGTCACCCTCGCGGAAGATGTGGCTGCGCAATTGGGCAAAGCATGGATGGACAGCATCATGACGCCCAATGCGGGCGAACTGTTGCGCCGTTATGCCATCAACCGAACCATGACTACCAGCAAGGGAAATGGGCATCAAACCAATGCCAATTTCGACGGATTCTTGACATTTATGCCTGCACACAACGATTATGTCAATTTTGATGTGCAATTTGGCTATAACTACTCCGATAGTCGGACAGACAGCTATGAGCACTATCTGCTCGACTATCCCAATTCAGCCACGCAACCCACCGACTTCCGCAATCGGTACAATCCCTCAAAACAACGCTCTCATCAAGCTCGTGCAGGAGCGGGGGTGGGCATTGCCTTCGACAAAGAGCAGCACCACCAACTCTTCTTCAAGCACACATTTGAGTATCATCACAACACCAACAACCGTTCCCTCTATCTGCTGAACAAATTGGACGAATGGAGTAAACCCGAGACACATTCGTTGGGCACACTACCTTCGGTCGATGACATGCTCTCCACATTGGATGCGCAAAACAGCTCCCACTCCACAACGAACAATGTTAGCAATCAAGCCTACCTCTCTTATTCATACAGTTTGATGGAGGGCGACAACAGCGCCTTCTTCACCCTGGTTCTGAATGCGCCTTTCACCCACGAACGTTTGGATTATTGTCGGGGAACTCAAGTGGATACTCTCCTGACTCGCAACACCGCATTGTTCAACCCCTCCATTTCGTTCTCCAAGGACAATTATAAAAAGAACAAAGGTGTCAGCATCAACTATACCCTAAACAATTCAGCACCCTCCATGACGAGTTTGCTCAACATCCGCGACGACAGCAACCCTCTTTACATCACGCTGGGCAATCCGAATTTGAAAAAGACACATAGTCACGATTTTAGCTTGTATTATCATGACAAGTGGAAAAAAACTCTCTTCAATTCATCCCTCTCGGCCAACATCACAGAAAATGCCGTTGCGTCGGGTTACATTTATAATAAGGAAACGGGTGTGCGCACCGTCACTCCCGACAATGTGAATGGTAATTGGAATCTGTCGGCCAATGCAAACGTCTCTGTCGCATTAGACAAGAACGACAAATGGCGTGTGTCGCAGCGAGTGGGGTATAGCCACACGAACAATGTCGATTTGAGCGGAACTAACGAGAGCCTTGTCGCCACCAAGTCTGTCGTTGTGTCGGACAATGTGAATGAATACCTTTCACTGCGTTGGCAACCTTCCAGCAAGATGGAATTCGGTGTGGCGGGCAATCTGAACTATCAGCACTCAGGCAGCGAACGCGAGGATTTCACCACACTCGATGTGTTCTCTTTCAATTATGGGTTGACAACTAAGGTGGAACTCCCTTGGGGCATGCAAGTATCTTCCGACATTACCATGTATAGCCGCAGGGGATATAGCGAATCTTCCATGAACACCAACGAGCTGGTGTGGAACGCCCGCCTGTCTAAGCGCATGATGAAGGGAAAGCTAACCCTCATGTTCGATGGTTTCGACCTTCTGGGCAATCTTTCCAATGTGCAGCGGACGGTCAATGCACAAGGACGCGCTGAGGTGTTCCGCAATGTCATTCCTTCCTACGGAATCCTCCATGTCATTTATCGGCTCAACAGGCAGCCCCAAAAGAAGTGAAAAATGAAAAGTGAACCTTTAGCTCTTCACTTATCCAAAGGTGACTTAGATTTTTCATTATTCACTCTTCACTTTTCACTTAAAATTACTACCTTTGCCCCTGCAATCTATAAAAACTAACGATTATGACCTCAAAAAAAACATTTTTAGCAAGTCTCCTGACGGGATTGTCTTTGCTACCCCTCTCGGCTCAAAACCTTCAGAAGGGGGATTATGGATACCTTTATTGCCACATGAGCGACAACGGCGAGTTTACTGCCTATGCGCTGAGTCGCGACGGACTTCACTATCACGACTTGAATGGCGGGAAAGCTGTCATCGACCCCCAAAAGATGGCAGCCATCGAAGGTGGACAGCGCGACGCATACGTGTGTCGTAAATCCGATTCAGGCAAAGGCTTTCTCATGGTCACCACCGACATGTGTGTGGCCAAAAGCAAGGTGTGGTTCAATTATGGCATCAACCTCATGAAGAGCGATGACCTCATCAACTGGACATCCACCACCTTCGACTTTCGCAAGGGAAACGAGATTTTTTGCGACCCGGAGAGTCCTGACATCATTGCCGACTGGAGCAAGATAAACCGTGTGTGGGCACCCCAAATCTTTTGGGACCCCAACTACGTGTGGGCCAATGGTGACAGGGGGGGCTACATGATTTACTACTCCATTTGGAGCACGAACGAGGATGACAAATACGACCGCATGGTGTATAGCTATGCCGACAAAACGTTCACTAAGCTGACTAAACCCCGCGTGCTGTTCGATTGGGGGTATGCCACCATCGATGCCGACATCAACTATTTGGAGAGCGACCATAAGTACCACATGCTCATCAAGAAGGAAGGGGGACATCCTGGCATATTCCAAACCACATCCGATAAGCTTACCGGTCCTTGGCCAGAACCCGACGAGAACGATTTCGTCAGCTTCGAAGGCACGAAGAAGTGCGAGGGCAGCAGTGCCTTCCAAATTGTGGGCGAGAAAGGTTGGCGGGTGGCTTACATCCAGTATAGCGACCGTCCCAAGCACTACCGCATTTGCCAAACGGACGAATACTTGAAAGGCTTCCATGACCCTGTGGACATTCAGGGGGTGACTGCTCCGCAGCATGGCAGCTTCTTGCGCCTGACAAAGGCTGAATATAAGCGTTTGGCGAAAGCGTTTAGCGAAAAGTGAAAATTTAGGAGCTTTACCCCCCCCCATTCTTGTCCCATTCTTGTCCGATAGTTGTTCGATAAACGATCGGACAAGTGCTATTGGTAATTAGGCTTTGCCCTCTGTCATTGTCCATGTTTCTTTGTTTTTTCTGCAAAAGTACACGAAGACTATGCCAAATCGTGGCAAAGGTTTGAGAGAATTAACTCTTCACTTTTGCCTGCGTTGAGCAAAAGGTTCACTTTCAACAGCTGGAATCTGCACAGGCAGGTTGTCGCGGCGAGCCTCGATGTGAGGCGACATGATTTCTACGCCTGCCCGATGGAAGTGGTCGAGAATGTTCTGCCGCAAGGTGGAGTGGACAACGGGAAGCGTGCGGGCACGATCGGTGCAGGCGTTGATTTCGTACTCCACGTAGAAGTCGTCGAGCGACTTGATGATGACAAACGGTGGGGGTGTCTTCTTGATGCCATCGGTGGCAAGGGCGGCTTCGACAAGGAGCCGCTCAATTTTTTGCCAAGGTTCATCGTAGCCTATGGTGATAGAGGTGTGAGCCAGCACTCCGTAGCGGCGCGCTGAGAGAGTGAAGTTAGAAGTCTGTGCACTCATGATGTTCGAGTTGGGAATGGTGACCACCTCGTTTTTGCGAGTGCGGATGCGGGTGACAAGCATGCTTTTTTCAATCACCTCCCCCTCTGTGTCACCAAAGCGGATGTAGTCGCCAATGTGGAAGGGACGCATGTAAGTCATCACGAGTCCTGCCATGATGTTGCCCACAATGGAGGAGGACCCCAGCGAGACAATGACACCGATGAACACGGACACTCCCTGGAAGATTTCGGAGTCGGAGTTGGGCAGCAGAGGCCAAATCATCACAAACATGAAGGAGTAGAGCAGCACGCGCAGGATGGTGTAGGTGGGCAAAGCCCAGTCGGCATAAAATCCGTTGAGTTTCAGCCTTCCGCTCGCAATTTCGTCGCGGAAGTAGCGGATGGCTCGCATCAGGTAGTGGAAGCAGACGATGATGACGATGATTTTGAACAGATTGGGCATGTATGCCACGATGGAGGCGAAGATGTCCTTCAGCGGTTTCCACACGTAGCCCAAGATGGTGTAGGTGAACGTTTTTGTTTCTGGAAAGACAGAGAAGAGCATGGGCACGCTGGTCAGGATGAGGAGCAGGATGAGCAGGAACCGCACGAAGTTGAACACCACAATGATGACGATGCCTAAGCGGTGGGCGTCGAGAAGGGTGTAGTCCTTGATGCTGACTGTCTTGATGGAGCGCAGCAGTTTGCGAGTGACGCGAAACTTCCACCGGCGGAACAAGCGCACCACCAGCACAATGAGGATGACGAGCCCCAGAATGATGAGTGCCACCCATCCCATGCCCTGCAATTTCTGCTGAAGACCGTAGGTGTTGTGCAGAGACGTCACTTTTGAACTGATAATGCTGCGATACTCTTCAGCCAATTGCAAGCGCTCTTTGTTGTTCCACAGGGCATCGAGGTCTGTCACGCTCAGAATGACGTTCTCGCCTGCCATTACGTCGGTAGATACTTCGCTGTCAAACACATAGATGGAGTCGATAAACATCGATAGGCTCTTGCCTGTTTCCAGAATTTTGCTTTGTGCGGCAGCCACGCGAGCCTCAGGCAACATGCCACCCTTGCGGGCGTAGATGACGAGTAGGGTGTCGCCCTCCACAACCAAGGGTGCCCCTTGGGTCACATTCCTGAGCGAATCAATTCTGGCTTTCCGCTCGGCTTGGCGCAATGAATCTTCGCGGGCATTCATGCCTGTGCGCTCCAATTGCTCCTGCATCATGATGCCTTGCAGTTTCAGTTCCTGCACTTGATGACGCAACTCTCCCACAATGGAGTCGTTCACGGCTTTGAGCGAGTCGAGAATTGAAATCGTCTGGCTGCCGGAAGCCATTTCCTGTGTTTCCACCTCGCTGGCAGGCTCCTGGCCAAAGCTGGCTGCTACAGATAGCCACACGATGCAGAGCCACCATAGTTTCTGTAAAGATTGTCCCATAATCGTCATGTTTATCATCTGGAAAGAAGTGAAAATTGTTTTGAATTGTAAGTAGGTAAACAAAAATGGTTTACATGATTAATTCATGGGCAATTCGTGTTTATACAAAACATGTAATTATCGCGAATTGATTACGAATTATCAACAATTATTTTGTTCAGTTACTTACTTTTTTTTAGAGATGTGCAGCTCCATCTACCGCATCGAAGAGTTGAACGAACTGCCTTGACCATCCACAGTAGTGCTCGTAGAGATTCTTGTACTTTTCAGGGACAGTCGTTCCTGAATACTCTTCGGCAAAGGGTGCTTGGCTGTCTGCAGCACGACGCACTTTCACCAACACCTTGATGAGTTTGCCCGCATCGAAGTAGAAGCGCAGTTCGTGCATCTTGTCCATGTCTTCATCGGCATCGGGCGTCTGTGCATAGATGAACAGGATGTTTCCCTTTTCGTCGTAGAGATATTCTTCGTAGAACTCACGAGCGGCAAAGTTGTATTTTGTCGTTACAAACTGCACGTAGTGTGAAGGGTAAATTTCATCATCATCTCTTTCGCCCCAGTACATCCTTGTGTCCTCAAAGTGCCCACCCGTTGCAGGCAGGTTTTGGCGCACCAGCACCTGGTAGTACTCATCGGGGTAGCCTTCTTCCTTCAGCATCTCGGTGATGTTGGCTTTGATGTTTGTATATTGCTTGCGGATGCTCTCCACAGTGTGTTGCCCAAAGGCCGTCTGTGCCCATGTGAGGGTCAACAGCGCAATTAAAACAAGTCTTTTCATTGTTGCAGTAGGTTTTAGTTTTTGTTTCTTTTTCATTATTGTTGCGCCAACAAGTAGAGCTTGCTGCTCTTTCTCCCTTGCCAAGTGATGCCCCATTCAGGATTTTTGCAGATTTTCCTAAGTTCGAGCGAGGCGGAAGTGTAGGAGAGACCGGTTATGGTGGCATAGTCATACACATGCATGAAGCCGTTTTTCTTGATGAAGTCTTTGGCCATCTCCACTCGTCTCGGGAGTTCGTAGGGCGATTGGTGCAGGCGACGCTCCCCACCACGCTCCAGGTCGCAGAGCTGGTCGGTCTTCCTAATCAGTTGCTTGTCAGCGCGGTAGGAAATGCCTGTCACGCTGAGGCTCTGCGCATTGCGCTTCTGCTCGCCTTCCTCAAAGGTGTCCTGCAATTTGCCCCGTTTCACACCCAGCTTCGTGCCAAACGTACCTATGCCGTCAATCGTCACCGAATAGCCATTAGCCAGCCACATCGCCAGTTCGTCTGTCACCAAAGCCAAGGCTCCCACCAGCGCACTGCGTTGCAATCCTCCGCCGCGTTTGGCGCATTTGTCGATGAACTCCTCCGCTCCAATGTTGCGGTAGGTCTCCAT
>CADAPC010000027.1 GCA_902789725.1 uncultured Bacteroidales bacterium | reverse complement strand
CGTCTCTTAGAAAGAGACGAATGGGACAAACTCTCATTTAGAGCAATAGAATTGCGGATATTCTTGATAAAGACCACAGAATGCCGAAAGGCAAAACAAAGAATAATAGGAGTGGTTGCAATAGATAGTTACGTGATAACAGAATACAATAAAATAAAAATTGACCATTATGAGAAAGTTCATTTATTCTCTTTTTTTCACGGTACTGCTCGGCATTCCGTTGAGTACTAAAGCGACCATCGTTGATGATCCTGGTGTTTTCAACTTTGCTCCTTTTTACGATCCATCATCAGGTGTCATCGGTCTATCACTTACGTTTTTCCCTTCTGAAGAGGGAGACACGGTTTACATTCCTGATTATATCTATGAAAATAATCTGTACAAATATGTTTCTCTCCTTATACAGCATATTTATTGTCTACAACAAATAATGATATAGAATTACAATGAAAATAACATTCAATCTCATCCTCACCCTTGCCGTGATGCTCACGATGGCGCAGACGGCGTGGGCAACAGACGAAACGAAGACGTTTACCATTTCCAATGCGTCAGGTTCTGGCACCATCACATACGGAGGCAATGATTTTCTCGTTCCCGTCGCGAATATGATGACTATGGCACCCTCTGGTGGTTCCATCACTATGAGAACTAATACTGGCGGCAATGAAGGCACAGTCAAACTCTATCCTCGCATAAGCGGCAAGGTGAAGAGTCTGACGTTCAGTAGTGCCAGGGTTATGTTTAGTGATGTTGTCGGTACGGAGCATTACGTTAAAATCGGAAAGGGCGATATTTGGACAAACTCTTATACAGAGAACATGAACACAGCAACTGCGCTGACCTTTACCTTCACGAACGGTGACGGATTGCAACTTGCAAACGAAGACGACTATCTCGAAATCAAGATGAGGAACTCTGAAACCACCAGACGCGCATCTTTCCTGATAAGTGGTACGCTCACCATCACCTACGAGACTACGGCATCGACACTGACGCACACCCACAACTTCTCGTACAACGCCGTGGGCAATACGCTGACCGCCACCTGCGCCCACGACGACGGCAAGGAGTGCAATCTTGCAAGTTCCAGTTATCAGATATCCACGTCGCTGATGGCGCCGACATATCTCATATACCATGATGGCTGGAATTATCCCGCAAGCATGTCGGGATTTGAAAACTTTAAATCGGAAACGAAAGCCACAATCGGCTCTATCACCTACATAAAAACCGACACCAACGAGGACTATGGCACCTCCGAACCTGACGCCACGGGAACATACACCGCCAGCGTCACCATCACCGCCGGAGGCACGGGCTATACACTGCAGACGACGAGTTTCTGCGTGACGGACTATCATTTCGTCTATAACAACTATCCGCAGTTTACCACTGACAAGGAAGGGAATTATGCAGGCAATGGCCAGACTGTCACCATAACCTTCACACCGAAGTTTGGCGAGATGCTGACAGGGCTGACCGTGACGGGCGCAACGACGAATTACAGCCTCGGCAGCGGCATTACCGACAACGGCAGCAACACATACACATTCACCATGCCCGGAGAGGATGTCACCATCGGCGCTACGTTCTCCAACTGGCGAAAACGAGTACACCATCAAGACCGCCAACGGCTGGGGCTGGTTCTGCTTTGCCACAAACTACGACTTGGCTCCCGACGGCTTCAGCGGCAAGACCGTGAAACTCGCTGGAAATGTCAGTTCATCGGAGATGGCAGGCAAGAGCGGTCACCCGTTCAAGGGTACGTTCGACGGACAGGGCAATACGCTGACCTTTAACCGAACTGCCGCCGAGCACCTCAGCGCTCCATTCCACTACATCAACGGCGCCACCATCAGCAACCTCCACGTCGGCGGCACCATCACGGGTGGCAACTATGAGAGCTTGGGCGGTCTGGTGGGCCATTCCGAGGGCAATATCACCATCAATAACTGCCACGTGAGCACCGAAATCAGCACTACCCACAGCGGTGGCGCCTCTCACGGCGGTGTCATTGCCCAGTGGAATGGCACTAGTGCCACCTGCACCGTCACGGGTTGCGTCTATGACGGACTGATTTACAACCCAGACGAGGCTGGCGTGACCACCTCCTGCCGCGGATTCATAGGATGGGACTATGGAAATAACGGGACCATCACGTTCACCGACTGCCTGTCCGCTCCCGCCGCATACGGCACGGGCAAATACGCGCTGGGCGACAACTGCTTCACTTTCGTCTATCCAAACAGTGAGCCGACCCTGACTTACAACATGACGAACTGTTACTACACCAGCATCCTCGGCAATAGGCAGGGCCGCCCCGCAGCCACGGCGACCGTCGCGCCCGCCAACCTCGGCAATGCGACCACCGACCACGGAATGGTGGATGGCTACGAGAACGGTTTCCTCTACAACGGCAACTACTACACGCCGAAGTACGGCGACGCAGTGGTGGAATACCGCTACGATGACTGGAATGAGAGGGCCGACGTGACCATCAACGGCACGGGCAACAACCTCGTGGGTGTGAACATCACGGAGGAGTTAGGCAATATCAAGAGCGTGACCTACAACCGCCCGTTCAACACAGCACAGGCCGCAACGGTGATACTGCCGTTCAGCTATATCTGCAACGGCAGCGAGGGCGGCAAGTTCTACTCGTTTGCTGGCTTTAATGGTACGACTCCCATCATGGAGGATGGCAACCAGGTTACCTCGCTGACGGCCAACACACCATATCTGTTCGTGCCGACCGCCTCGACGATGACGTTCCCGAACATCACGAGCATGACGGGCGGAGTCGTGACGCTGCAGACCACGACGGGCGACCACGAGGTGACATCGGATGACGGCAACTGGACATTCGTCGGCTCTTACAGCATCAAGACGTGGGCAATAGATGATCCGGAGATTATCAAGGCTTACTTCATAAATGATGAGGGTAAACTGGAAAAAATTGTGTCAGAAATGACAACGATCCCGACTTCATGTTATTTGCTGAGGGAAGTTGAAAGTCTCACCCTTTACGACAGCGGCTCCGATGCCGAGGACAACACTTCAGCCATCGCTGCGGCTGCTGCGAGCAGCAACACGTATGACGTGACGCTCTCTGACCGCACACTATACAAGGACGGCAAGTGGAACACGCTGTGCCTGCCGTTCTCGTTGAATGCTGAGCAGATTGCTGCCAAGTATGGACTCACGAAGGAGTACAAGATGGCAAGGAGGCAGAACCGATGCCCCTTGGAAGCGTTGGAGGAGTGGGACTTAATTCAACCAGAAGATAGGAAATTGTTTAAAGATTAAATATAATATATGGCAACAAAAGAACCTGGTTACGTTTACATACTCACCAATCCCAGTTTTCGAGAGGATTGGGTAAAGATAGGTATGACGCAGAATATGGATGAGCGTTTGAGGACGCTTGATACTACAGCATTGCCTCTCCCTTTCAAGAAGTATGCCACGTTGCAAACAGCAAAGTATGAAAAGGCTGAGAAGCATGTGCATCACTATATTGAGACGTTCACCAATCTTCGTATCAGGGACAAACGAGAGTTCTTTAATGTGAAACCGGAACAAGCATTGAAGATATTCTGCGAGGTTGCTGAGTTGCTGGACGATGCAATAGTAACGAGGTATGACGACGATGGGAATCCGATACCAGTTTATTCTCCTTGTCCACCCAAACCTGAGAATACAGCACCTGTAAAACAAATGGACAAGCCGAAGGCTGTTCAGAAAAGAGGACCTAAGGTCTGGATGGTTCCTGCCAGTCCCAAATACTTTGACCATAGAGCATGCTTTGATGAATTAGGTCTAATTTATTGGAAGCAGTTTAACAACTTACAAGTGGGTGATACAGGATATATTTACATGTCAGCCCCAGTGAAAACAGTTCTCTTTAAGTTTGAAGTAGCAGCTTGTAATTTGTCATTACCCGCTGACTATGATAAAGAGAAGAAGTTCTACAAACGTGAGGAAGATTTCGAGAATGCAAAAAAGCACAATCGTTTCTATTTGATGAAGAGAATAGGAGAACATAAGACTGGTGTCCTGACTTTGGCAAACATGAAACAGAATGGCTTAAAAGGAGCGCCTATGGGAACTCTGAACCTTTCTGACCAGAGCTTTAAGGAGCTGTTGGGTTATATTGAAGATAATTTTTAGATTATGGAACCCCAGATAAAAGATAATCAGATATTTGCCCCACTAAAAAATAAGTGGTTAACATTAAAGCCAGAAGAAGAGGTTCGACAGAAATATATTTGTCGCCTTATTGAAAGTTATGGGTTCAGTCCAGAACAAATGGATCAAGAACTTCAAGTCAACAATTCAAAAAGAGGGCAAGGTGGTGCTCGTGCAGACATTATTGTTTGGAAAACTAAAGAGGACAAAATGGCTGAGCCACAAAAAAGCCCAGTTATCATAGTTGAATGTAAGGCTGAATCTATCACAATTCACGAAGAAGACTATTACCAGGGTTATAATTATGCTTCTTGGGCTGGTGCAGATTTCTTTGTAACCACGAATCTGAAAGAAACGCGAATATTTAAAGTAATAAAGGGAGAGATGCCAAAACGCTTGGAGGAAATAGTCGACATACCTAATGCTTATAAGATAAATAACCAGAAAGAGGTCGACAAACTGCTCAACCAAACGAAAGCGTTTACACGTGATGAATTTTCACGAATTCTCCTGAAGTGTCACAATATCATTCGCAATAATGACAAACTTTCTCCTGAAGCGGCTTTTGATGAAATCAGTAAAATCTTATTCATAAAAATCCTCTATGAAAGAAGTAATGAAGAAGGGCAAATATTTTCAAAGGAACGTTTTAAAGAGAGCCGAAAGAATTATGAAAAGCTGAACAAAGAGATGGGCACCAAAGACGCCATACCCTTCTACCAGAATCTGTTTGCTCGAACGAAAAAGTACTTCGCAAATGACCATTTGTTTAGAGACAACGAGATTATTAACATCCGCGAGAATAGCTTTGAGGAAATTGTCAAGCAACTGGAAATTTATAATCTTTCAACTACCTCTGACGATGTAAAGGGTATAGCTTTTGAAAAGTTTCTTGGACGAACATTTCGTGGCGAATTAGGTCAATATTTCACACCACGTCCGATTGTTAATTTTATGGTAAAAGTGCTGGACCCCAGAGAAGGGGAGTTAGTGTGCGACCCGTGCTGTGGGTCTGGCGGATTCCTTATTCGAGCCTTCGAATATGTTCGAGATATTATTGAGAGAGACATCGAAAAACAGAAAGAAGATATTAAGCAATCACTCTATCAGGATAATTTTGATTGCCTTTCAAAAGATGAAAAGGAGAAAATAGATAGAAAAGTATCCATTGCATTTAACAGGTTAAACGAAGAACTTGACACTGATAACACAAATGGTCGTTTACATTCACTTTCTTATGACTGTATTTATGGAACTGATGCAAACCCTAGAATGGCAAGAACGGCAAAGATGAATATGATTATGCATGGAGATGGACACGGAGGGGTTCATCACCACGATGGATTACTTAACGTTAATGGTATTTTCAAGGAACGATTTGATGTTATTCTCACCAATCCACCCTTTGGTTCGAGGGTTGAGAGAAGCCAGAAAATCACAGAAGCAGATAAGTTTACCGACAAAGAAATGATTGCTAAATACACAGCTCGTTTTGGAGAAAAATACATAGAAGCCTTGAACGAGGTTAATAATAATGTCGGAAAATCACTTCTTTCACTGTTTACAACTGGCTCAATGTCCGCACTAACAGAGGTTTTATTTATTGAAAGATGCCTTAATCTATTAAAACCTGGTGGTCGTATGGGCATTGTTCTCCCAGAAGGAACGCTGAATAATGACAATTTACAACGCGTGCGCGAATATGTTGAGGGACGGGCTAAGATTCTTCTAATTGTGTCAATACCGCAAGACGTGTTTATGGCATCAAAAGCAACGGTTAAGCCAAGTCTGATGTTCTTCAAACGTTTTACTGAGGATGAAGAAAAAAAATATCAGTCAATCAAGCTGAAGGCGAAAAAAGAAGTATTAATTGAGTATAATGAAGAGTTGACGGACATAGGCAGTAAGCTTGCTTTAAAAGGAAAAGAATCCCTGTCAAAAGAAGAGAAGAGAAAACTCAATATTCGTAAAGAAACAATACTACAAGAAGTGGAGATGAAGGTCAAAGTTCTTGTAAAAGATCGTTTTGACTACATTATTCCTGTCGCAGAAGTTGAAAAAGCTGGTATTAGTACAACGGGCAGTGAAATAGAAGATGACCTTGTCCCTCTCGAAGAAGAATTTACGCCATACCGAAAGAAAAATACCCTCTGGAAGGAATTTGATAGTTTTTTCACGTATCACTTGGATGAGGATACAATTTTCCGAACACATATAGTTGACGGAAATACTTTAAAGTCGGAAATTTTCTATAAGCAAAAGTAGGATAATGAAAGACATGTATCAATTTATGCGTTTTGTCTCGTATCGTTCTTTACAGAATTGGAGCGTACAATATACAAGATCTGAGGGATTTGGATATAATGACAAATATCCCATGATTCGTATTGGCTCTTTCTTGCGACGTAGTAGAACAGTGACTGAAATCGCTGATGCTGAAGATTATAAACAGGTCACCGTACGTACTAATAACGGAGGAGTGTGTCTTAGAGGCACTAAGAAAGGGAAGGACATAGGTACGAAAAGGCAAACAAGAGTACATCAGGGGCAATATATTATTTCAAAGATAGATGCTCGGAACGGCGCATTTGGTATAATTCCAAAAGAATTAGATGGTGCCATCGTTACCAATGATTTTCCAGTATTCGACGTAGACAACACTGTTATTATGACAGATTTTCTTCTACTTGTTACTACAACTAAGCAGTTTCTTAATTTTGCTCAAAGTTGTAGTAGTGGTACGACAAATAGGCGAAGAATCGACATAGATAAGTTTCTGGAACAAAAAATTCCAATGCCCGACATTGAAGAACAAAAAAGGCTTCTTAACATCTACTACAAAAATCTTCAGAGAATAGAAGATGCAAAATCAAAAATAGATAGATTGAAAGAAAAAATAGATTCATATATTCTTGAAAAACTGTCTGTCGATGTAAAATCTTCCACATTGGAACCCATATCTGGTTGTCGTTTTTTAAAAAAAGCACATTCGAGTAGTATTAAGAGGTGGGACTGTTATCATATAAAAGAAGAACCCCAAAGTAACCTTTATGAAAACAAAGTGCTTGCTGATATTATATCCAGTGACCCCATGTATGGTGCTGCTTTTAAGACAAGCGATTCCTTTAATGGCATTCGCTATATTCGTATTACCGATATAAAAGAAGATGGAAATTTAAATGATACATCTGTTTCTGCTCAAGAGTATGACGAACGTTACCTTCTAAAAGATAACGACTTCTTGATTGCTCGATCCGGTAATACCGTTGGAAAAACATTTTTATATAAAAACATATACGGAAAGGCAATATTTGCGGGTTACCTGATTAAATTTACACTCAACGAACAGCTGCTAAATCCTAAGTACCTATTATACTACACAAAATCATCTATATACAAACAATGGATAGAAAGCAATAAGCGTGTTTCTGCACAACCAAATATCAACAGCCAACAATATCTTGGCTCTCCAATAATCTTGCCACCAATAAAAATACAAAATATACTTGTGTCATATATACAACAACAATACGAAAATATTCAAAAGCAGGAAGAGGCCATAAAGCACTATTCAGTTTTAGCTCTAAGTGAATTTGAAACAGCATTATTCAGTAGCCATGAGTATGTTCTCTAACAAACAGTTGTACCTGACGCACTGATGGTTTAGGGTTCAAGGTTAAAGGTGAATGGCAACTATTGGTTCAAGGTTAATGGTTCATGGTGAAATACAACCATAACCATAACGATAACTAATAAAGTTGAGAGTTTAGAGTTGAGAGTTTAGGGTGAGTAAAAAACAAATAAAGTGATGAAACTGTTATTTGTCATCATAATGACCCATAAAGTCAGAGGCTGTTTAAAAATTGGTGCAAATCTTCTTTTGACTCAATCCTGTGTACACGTCCCTGTCGAGCTTGCTCCAGAGATTCGTCCACGCGAGCAAAGAACTCTTCCTTGGTCATTGCTGTGGGATCGGCATTTCTCTCTATGACGAGTTTCTTGGCATATCGGGTCAATCGCTTCATCAGCGGTTCGCTGTCAGCAATGGCACCAATGCTTTGCCAAAGTTCGACATTCATAGCGTTTAGTTGAATAGCTGTCATACTGTTTCCTGTTTTATGTTTCCGCTGCAAAGGTACGATTAAGTGAGCACAATACAAAAAGAAAAGCACTTTTTCTTTTTATTGTCAAACGAGAGTACTGTCGGCGAAGTCAACATTGGGTATTATTTCGGAAAAACAAGTAAAATTTTAATATAATATTGTAATCATGGATGAGAAAGAACTGAAAGAGATTTTTGAGTTTCTGCAAGGCGCTGGAGCGAACCCTCTGTTGTGCGATACTGATGTGCCTTACTTCGAGGCTGCGGTGAGGGCTGGATTGCCTACAGAGAACTGGGCGGAGGAGTCTTTTGCGGAAATGATGTCGCTGCCAAGAAAGATGCTGGTGTCGAACCCTGCGATGATTCTGGATGTGGCTGGCGACTCGATGGTGGATGCTGGCATCAACGACGGCGACAGGGTGCTGGTGATGATGACGCAGAAGTACAGGGACGGCGATGTGGTGGTGGTGAGGATTGGCGACACCTATACGGTGAAGTGCTTCTATGAGGATGATGAGGGCAAGCATTGGCTGGTGGCGCAGAACAAGGAGAAGGAGGAGGAATATCGTCCGATTCTGCTGGAGGAGCAGGAGAATGTGCAGATATATGGAATGGTGGCGTTTGTGATGAGGTGTGACCTGAGAGTACCCACTCGCAACATCCGCAAGCGGGTGAACAAGGAGAAGGAGGCGAGAAGGAAGAATGAGGCGGTGCCTGAATGGAAGGTGAGGAAAGCCATCAGGGACATTGCCGAGGAGATTGAGGTAAGCCGATTGTGGTTCTCTGTGTATAAGATGATGGTGGATTTGAGTGTGGTGGACGATGGCGACTTTGAGGGCTTTTGCCAGATGGTGAGGGAGGAAGTGCCGAATCATGGGCACTTGCCTGTGGTGAAGGACTTGCAGCGAATGGAAGTGGACAGCTTCACCAGATCTGTGGTGCTGTGGGATGAAAAAAATGCGCCTGTGCAGGGCAAACGGTTCAAGAAATACAAGGAAATTGCCCGCAAAACGGAAGATTTATTGACGAAGTGAAAGTTTGGGGCAAAAACTTTCACAAACTTTCACCAAAATGGGGCGTTTTTAGGGAAAACTTTCACCAAGGGCGGCTGAAAGGGCAAAACTTTCACCAAAACTTTCACTAACTTTCACCCGATGAGGAATTTCTTCATCGGGCTTTTTTATGTGCGTAACTTTGCATCGTCAACAGAAAAACGAGGCGACGTTGCGGAGTTTTATCCCTGTTCGACACAAGGAAAATTAAATATGAAGAAAACTAAGTTTACATTGAACGATTTCGGGGTGCGAATCAAGAAGTGTTGTGCCTCGTGTGTGTGGAAAGATGCAACCAGGCTCCAGACGAAGCGGCGATGCACAAAGCTGAAGAAGGATGTATGTCCGAGCGACTGCTGCCCAAAATGGGCGATGAGCCAACAGATGATGGAGGTGCGCAAGTCGGTGGGGCAAATCAAGCGGAGGGAGTACCAGCTGCTCCTCTTGCATATTCGCGAAAGAGAGATGGAGGATGGTGTGGAGGAAGGTCGTGATGTGATGGACATCCGAGCAGAATATGAAAGCCAATACGGCTCTATTTATATTAACTTTTAATTTTATATTTTATGATTATCAAAGGTTTTATCAAAGAAATCCTTGGGACTCGTGAATGGAAGAACAAGGACGGCGAAAAGCGCCAGAGTGTGAAAATGGTGTTAGGAATCCCCTATGTGTCGAAGGACGGACAGGAGCATGAGGACGAGCTGATGGGTGAGCTGAATTATGGCAACCCTGCGTTTCTCGAAGGACTCCAGAAGGCGTGCGATGCTCAGGAGAAGTGTGAATTTCAGGTCGGATTCAGTCTCGGCAACTGGGAAGGCAAGAAAATCCAGAACATCAGAGTGTATAACTTGACCAAGATGATTGGGTGAAAGAACGGTAAAAAATTAAAGTAATCGAGTTGAAGGTGAGTGGAGGAAGTCATCGATGTGAATGAGGCCTCACTTCTGACACAATCCTGACGCTCACAAATTCAAATCGATTATGGAAAAGATTAACAACAAAACAAACATTCAGAGACAAGTAACAGTGGACGGTATGATGGTCTTCGGTCAGACGGAGGATGGACTCAGGACAGCGGATTTCGAGTGCTGCGAGGACGTGCATCTGGAGGCTTTCACCGGCAAGTGTAAGGTGCAGATCATGCGTGACGGCAACGTGTACATCACGGAACTGCCCAAACGAGTGAGGAACCAGGCGATATTCCGCGAAGATAACAGCTCGCTCAGCCTGGGACAGGACGGAAGGTACTACTTCTATTTCTCGCTGCCTGAGGAACTCATCAACGAACTGCCGAAGGAACTGGTGAGACAGGCAAGTGCGATTGCTAATAAAGTAATAAAGAGGTTTGAGATTTGAGTTTTGAGATTTGAGATTTTTATCAAATTGTAAATAGTAAATCGTCAAATTGTAAATAACATTATGAGTGTATTTGAAATATATCAGAAGGATGGTGGCGCAAAGTTCATGCGCCCCATCCATAACAGAGAGGAGTACCTGAGCAGACGCAACACTATCAGACAACGCCAAGTGCTGAAGGCCGTGCGTCAGGGCAAGGAGGAGCAGAAAAGCCAACTGATCCAGATGAACTACAGTTGTCTGCCTAACGAGGACGGTGCGCTGAAGGGCAGCAAGAGGATGAGCAGCAGCGTGGGCATGGACATCGACCACATCGCTGCTGATGAAATGGAGGCTGTGAAGGAGCGCATCCTTGAGAAGAAGGAGGAATTGGGGTTGCTGATGCTGGAACTGAGCGCACGAGGTGCGGGCTATCATCTGGTGTTCAAGCGCAAGCCTGAACTGACTCAGGAGGAAAACCTGAAATGGGCAAGCGAGGTGTTGGGTGTGGAGTTCGACAAGGCAGCAAAGGACATTACAAGGGTGTTTTTCACGACGACGGAAGCAGAGTTGATCTATTTGGATGATGCTGTGTTTGAAGTGAAAGAAGTTCAAGAGGGGCAAGAGGTTCAAGGAGTTCAAGGTTCAAAGGTTCAAGGAGTCAACGACGGTACTCCTAAACCTCCAACCTCAAACCTCAAATCTCCAACCATCAAAGACTACAACGGTATTCTGTATTCTGACATTGTGGCGAAGTACTGGGAGTTGTTCAACGATGGGAAGGTGCCTGTGGATGGTGACAGGAATGTGCTGACCTTCGAGCTGGCGGTGACGATTCGCAGCATCTGCGGGTACTCGTTGGAGAAGATGATGCAGATCATTCCGAACTATTGGGGCACGGAAAGGCAGGAGGATGTGGCTGAATGGCGCAAGACCATTGAGAATGCGCTGAAGGAGCCGAAGAAGGGAATGCCGTACCGACTCAGACAGGTGCTGAATGCGCTGAAATCGGTGCCTGCCGTGAAGGCTTGTGGCGGCACGCTGACCACACCTCCACCGATGCCGAAACGGTTGCCTCCATTGGTGAAGCTGCTCACGAAGAATGTGCCCTGGTTCTACAAGGCTGCTGTGGCGAATGCGGTGTTCCCTGCGCTGGGTGCCCATCTGCACGGGGTGAAGTTCCGCTACTGGGACAATATAGAGCACGAGGCGACCTTCATGAACATCTTGATCGGTCGGCAGAGTATCGGCAAGGGCACCATCAAGAAGCCGATTGAGTACATCGTGGAGGACATCCGGCAGCGTGACATACCCAACCGTCAGCGTGAGGCTGAGTGGAAACAGAAAAACCCTGGGGCGAAGCAGAAGAAAGACCCAAGACCGACGGACATCTGCATCCAGATGATGATTGACAACCTGACCGATGCCATCTTCAACCAGCGTGTGATTGACGCGCACAACAACGGGCAGCGTTTCCTCTACATGATTGTGGACGAGATTGAAGGCTTGAAGAAGGTGACCTCGAAGGGAACGACGGACGAGGTGGGTCTGCTCATCAGAAAGGCGTATGACAATGCAGAGGTGGGCCAGGAGCGCTACGGCTCTGATTCAGTGAGCGGCATCGCACCCTTGAGGTGGAACTTCAACGCCTCGACAACGCCTCCCAACGCCAAGAAGTTCCTGACCAAAATGGTGAACGACGGAACCCTGAGCCGACTGGACATCTCGACCATCATCAAGGCAGACGATGACGATGATATAGCACCAGTCTTGGGCATCTACGACCACACCTTTGCGGAGGAACTGAAGCCCTACATCGACCGACTGGAGGCTGCCAACGGATTGATAGAGTGTCCGCAGGCAAAGAAGCTGTCGCTCGACATGAAGCAGGAGAATGAAGATGCCGTGAAGCTCTACGATTCGGAGGCTTACAGGGTGCTTTCATATCGTGCGAATGTGATTGCGTGGCTCAAAGGAATGGTGCTGTATGTGGCGCACGGCTACAAGTGGAGCAAGGAGATTGCCGACTTTGTGCGCTGGACACAGCAATATAACTTGTGGTGCAAGATGCTGTACTTTGGTCAGCAGTTGGAGAAAGAACTGCGTGAAGAGGTGGAGATGCAGCGTCAGTCAGGACCACAGAACTTGCTGGAATTGCTGCCCGATGAGTTCACGAAGGAGCAGTATCATCTGATGCGGCAAGGTCAGGGAAAGAGTGGTAACGGGGAGAGTACCCTTCGAAGTTGGGTAAAAAGAGGCTACATTGTATTCGACAACACTTCTGGCTGCTACTGCAAGACGGATGAATACAGGAAGAAGTATCAAGGGTAGCGTTGCAGTTGTTGCAGTTGTTGCAGTTAGAATTTTAAAGGTTCAACGTTCAAAAGTTCAAGAAGTTCAAAGTTCAAGAAGTTCAAAAGTTCAAGAATTATGATTCCAAGAGGTTTAAGAAATTGCAACCCATTGAACATCCGCAGAAGCAAGGATCAGTGGCGAGGTCTGCTCCCAGTGCAGAACGACAAGAGTTTTTATCAGTTCAAGGCAATGGAATGGGGCTATCGTGCAGCTTTCCGACTGCTGAGAACGTACAGAACCAAGTACCACCGAACATCCATCCGCACCATCATTGAGCGGTGGGCACCACCCAACGAAAACAACACGCAAGCGTACATCGACAGGGTTTGCCAAGAAATGGAGGTGCCGCCGCACTTCATCCTGAACATCGGCAGCCTCCAAGACGATGATGCCTACTGGGCTTGCGAACTCGTCCGAGCAATGGCGCTGGTGGAAAATGGGGTAGGGTGTGCTGACCTCATTAGGAGGAAAGAAATTAGGAAAGGCTATGCTTTAGCGTTTGAGGTTGGAGGTTAAAGAGTTCAAAGTTCAAAGGTTAAAGAAAGGGGAGGGTCCGTATGGATGCCTCTCTTTTTCGGTTATCGGTTATCGGTTATCGTTTTTCGGTTATCGGTTATCGGTTATCGACACCCCGCACGGCTAAACCTCTTATCGTATCTTTAGCACGCTTGGCTTGCCAAGAACCTTCAGCTCGGCGGAGCCAAACCTTTAACCTTTGACCTTAGACTATGTTTAATCGAATTATTGTTTCAATTTGAAAGCATATTCTTTTAAAATACTTTCTATTTGAAACGAATTTCTCATAATTTGTTTCAAAAAGTATTATTTTGCGTTAATTTTGTGTTATTATTGACAATTTTATTCTTGTTTGTTTTGGCATTTCTCCAAAATAGTGTACCTTTGCATTGTGAAAAAGAAAAAAGTTGCCGTGATGAGAAAGTATAATAGTCGTTAATGCAGAGACACAAACACAAATTTATAACACAAACACAAGATTGACATGAACATCAGGATAAATGAATTAATAGATAGCCGCGACACAGTCAATAAATGGCTGGAGCGATATGGAGTAAGGTTCGGGGTGTATAAGCACGGGGTTTTCAACGAGCAACTTTTCCCCTTTGATTCTATCCCCCGAATCATCTCCCATAGTGATTGGTCTTATTTGGAGACGGGTCTCAAGCAGCGTGTGTTGGCGCTTAACAAGTTTCTTTGGGATGTGTATCACGACAAGCGCATTATCAAAGATGGTATTATTCCTGAAGAGTTTGTGTACTCCTCAAAGGGCTATATGCCTGAGTGTGAAGGAATCAATCCCACAGGAGAAGTTTATGCCCACATTGCTGGTATCGACTTGGTGGAAGGCAAGGACGGTCAATGGTATGTGTTGGAGGACAACTTGCGCATACCTTCTGGCGCCAGCTATCCAATGATAGCCCGTGAGATCACCCGCAAGGTGTCGCCTCAGACGTTCACCCAGAATGCTGTGGCTGAAAACCGCAACTATTCCAAATTGCTCGCCACGATGATGGAAGAGATGAACAACGGTAGGGGTATCTCTGTCATTCTGACTCCTGGTCGCTACAACTCTGCCTACTTTGAACACAGCTACTTTGCGGAGAAGATTGGTGCCACCTTGGCATACCCTGGCGACCTCTTTGTGGAGGACAATAAAGTGTACTATGCGGGTATTTACAAGGAGAAGACCCGTGTGGGTTGCATCTATCGTCGTGTGAGTGATGAATACATAGACCCATTGATTTTTGAGGCTTCTTCGTTGCTGGGTATTCCGAATGTGATGCAGGCGTACAAGTCGGGCAATGTGGCACTGATCAATGCCATCGGTAATGGTGTGGCAGACGACAAGGGCATTTATTATTTCGTTCCCAAGATGGTGGAGTATTATCTTGGCGAGCAGCCCATCCTGCAAAATGCCCCTACCTATCTGCCGTATTTCAAGAAAGACTATGACTATGTGCTGGCGAACATCCAGCGTCTGGTCATCAAGGATGTCAGTGAAGCGGGTGGTTATGGTGTAGTGTTCGGCAAGGATTTGTCGAAAGAGAAGCTTGATGAATTGAAAGCATTGATCATTGACCAGCCACGGCGTTGGATTGCTCAGGAGGTCATCGACTTCAAGGATCTTGAGATATTGGAGGATGACAAGCCTGTGGAACGCAAGGCAGATCTTCGAGCCTTTGTGGTCAGCGGAAAAGAAACCAGGGTGTGGGCGAGTGGACTGACGCGGTTCTCAAGAAATCCCGATTCATTCGTGGTGAACTCTTCACAGGGAGGTGGATTCAAGGACACCTGGGTGTTGGAGGAGTAATGGTTAAAAGTAAAAAAGTAAAAAGGATTTTGAGCTATGGTTAAACATACAATCATATCGGCCAAGAAGGCCAACAGCCTCTACTGGCTAGGGAGATACGAGGAGCGGGTTTATATTACCCTGCATTTGTTACGGAAGTGTCATGATAAGATGATTGACGGTGAGTTGGAGGACTATTGGCCCATCTGGCAGAACTTAGACACCGCGGGCGTCTATCAAACTAACGAAGAGTTTATATTCGGCATCATGTATGACGATATCAATCCCAGCACCGTGATGTCTGCTCAGATGAGAGCAATGGACAATGCCATTCTTCTTCGTGAGGACATCCTTTCGGAAACGCTCAGTTATCTGGAAATGAGTCTGGCACTGCTGAAAGAATGTCGCAACAAGCAAGAAAAGAATGTCATTTGCCTGCAACCCGTCATTGACTGGTCATTGGCCTTTTGGGGATCAGCTGAGCAAAGGCTGAAAAACCACAAGGCACTCTACATTATGATGATTGGTCGCAACATAGAGAATCTGGACATGCTGCTGCGTTTTGACTACGACTTCGAACGGGTGGCGTTGGCATACGATTCTGTGAAGCACTACTTCCGTCATATGCCCAGCATTGTCGATGACCACATTGAAGAAGAACTCAACCGACTCATCACTCGGGAACGATTCAATCTCAAGGATGTGGAATACAAGAATAAGTTACTGAAATTTATCAACCAATTGGTGAGGGTGTGAAACGATATTTGTACAACTACCAGACCATTGTCGAGTTTTCGGAAGCTGTGCCCATGCATGCGGTGATGTTACGCTGTCAGCCAGTCAGCAATGCTGGTCAGACGGTGGAGCAAGAGCACTTGGTGGTTTCGCCCGACTACTGGCTGCAGGCTGGGCACGATGCATTCTACAACCGTATCCTTTTCGGCGGTGCCACTGAACCGCACAAGACCTTCGCTTATGTCAGCACAGGCATTGTGGCGACAGACACTTATGTCATCAAGTATCGGGGTGAAAACTTGTTCTTGTTCAAGCAGCCTACGGCACTGACCAACGTCAGGGAAGCGGTGCTGACGACACCCGACAATGTCATCGATGCTGCTTACGCTATCTGCAACTGGCTGTATGAGAACATTGTTTATCAGCCTCTGTGCACCACCGTTGAAACCACTGCTGCCGAGGTGCTGGAGCGGAGGAAAGGTGTTTGTCAGGACTTTGCCCATCTCATGATAGCCCTCTGCCGTCAGCGAGACATACCAGCCCGCTATGTCAATGGATTCTTGGAAGGAGAGGGCGAGACTCATGCATGGGTGGAGATATTCGATGGCTACAACTGGCTAGGTTTTGACCCGACTCACAACCGTTGCATCAGCGAAGGCTACGTCAAGTTGGCGCATGGAAGAGATGTCCGCGATTGTTCCGTCAGTCGGGGACTCTTCACAGGGCAAGCCACCCAGCAAACCACGATTCACGTTACACTGCAAGAAATATGATTAAGACAATAGTATCTACAGAACTACCTATTGACGAGCAGTTCCGCATTCGCAAAAATGTCATTCAGAACGGCAAGAAGGACGGCTTGCGCTTCTGTGTGGTGACAGGAACCCACGGTGATGAACTGGAGGGTCAGATGGTGTGTTATGAACTGGCTCGTATCGTCACCGAACAGATTGATGCGCTGGATGGCACCCTCGAGATCTACCCGGCTCTCAATCCGTTGGGCATCGATACCATTCAGCGGGGCATTCCCAATTTCGACCTCGATATGAACCGCATCTTCCCAGGTGATCCACAAGGCACGATGGCGGAACAGACGGCTCATGCCATCATTGAAGACATCAAGGGGGCAGACATGGTGATTGACATTCACTCCAGCAATCTCTATCTACGAGAAACGCCGCAGGTGCGCATCAATGTTCAGGACTCCAAGTGGCTGGTTCCCTTTGCCGAACGGCTGGGCATGGACTTCGTGTGGGTGCATGGTGCTGCCACAGTGCTGGAGGCGACACTGGCTCACTCGCTCAACTCTACAGGCACTCCCTGTCTGGTGGTGGAGATGGGAGTGGGTCAGCGCATCAATCACAAGATGTGCCGACGTCTTGTGGAGGGTATCCTGCATCTGATGCAGACTATGGGAATGTGGAAGGAAAGTCCTAAGGACAGATTGCCCCTGCCGCTCGTTTGCGAAGGAGATCGCGTCACCTTCCTCAATGCTGAGACCTCTGGTGTGTTCCTGACTGAATTGAAATGCGGCATCAACGTCAGCCGAGGACAAACCATCGGTCAGATTGTTGACCCGCTTCATGGTCGAGTGCTCAGCACGGTCAGTTCGCCGGTTAACGGCTATTTGTTCACCATACGTGCCTATCCGATTGTCTATGAAGGGTCGTTGATGGCACGAATCTTTAACACAGAAGACGCATGAGAATAGAGACGATATTTGAGATGACATCGCCCTGCCGTGATAATTTCCGCATCAAGGGTTACCGATTCGGGGAAGGTGAAAAGACATTGGCTATTGTGGGTGCCATGCGAGGTGATGAGGTGCAGCAACAGTACATCTGCTCGCAGTTGGTGAATCGTCTGACGATGATTGAACAGCGTGGAGGCATAGCTGAGGGGAAAAGCATTCTGATTATCCCCTCGTGCAACCCCTTTTCGATGAACGTCAACCGACGTTTCTGGGCAATGGACAACACCGACATCAACCGCATGTTCCCAGGCTACAATCAAGGAGAAACCACGCAACGCATTGCAGCGGCAATCTTTGCTGCTCTCAACGGGTTCAAGTACGGCATCCAGCTGGCGAGTTACTATGTGTCGGGCGACTTCATCCCTCATGTACGGATGCTAAAGACGGGATATGAGGATGTGGACACAGCACGCCTTTTCGGCATGAAATACGTCACGACCTACCAGCCGCGTCCCTTCGACACCACGCTGCTCAACTATAACTGGCAATTGTGGAGCACCAAGGCTTTCTCTGTCTATGCAGGACAAACCAACAGGATAGACCTCAGCAACAGTGGTGAGACCATCGATGCCATTTTCCGCATGATGAAACGGACGGGCATCATCAATGCGGGTTCTCCGGGGGTTGCTTATGAATCCATTTGCATCGATGAGGCAAGCCTTCAGCACATCAAGGCACGTCATGCGGGAATCTTCTATCGTCTGGTGGACGCTGGCAGCCGTGTTACTCCGGGCGATTCCCTCGCCCACATTATCGACCCCTACAACGGTCAGATTCTCGACGACATCAAGGCAACAGAAGAAGGCACCGTATTCTTCGCTCACCACCGTCCCGTGGTGTTTCAAAATGCTCTACTTTTCATGATACATGTGGTATGACAATGAAGGAAAGAACCCATATCAATCTTCTTTTATGTGACACCTTCTCGGGGCTGTTGCCTCCGGACATTCCTTCATACGCATCCATGTTCATAGGCTTGTTCCGTTCAGTCAGTGACCCGGCGACATTTGAAGTCTTTCCTGTCATGAAAGGCGTCCTCCCAAAGAAATGGAACAAAGATGAACTATACCTGATAACGGGCAGCAACAGTTCTGCTTATGACAAAGAACCTTGGATTCTTGAGTTGCTACAGTGGATCAGAAAAGCAGCGACGCTTCACATCAAGCTGGTCGGCGTATGTTTCGGTCACCAAGCCATAGCACAGGCATTAGGAGGCAATGTACAGCGATATGCAGGAGGATGGGGTGTTGGCATTCGGGAGTCCTTCATTTTAGATGAAGTTATGCGCCCCTATTTTTCTGACGGTTATCTCCGCCTCTTATATAATCATCATGACCAAGTAACCAAGCTTCCTGCTGATGCCGTCGTCATAGCTCAAAGCCCATTTTGTCAGTACGAAGGGTTCCGAATTGGGAATCACATCCTAACATTTCAGGGTCATCCTGAATACACACCAGCATACGAACTCCATCTGCTCAACAATCATGCTCTGCACGAAGATGAAGAAGTCAAGAAGGAGGCGGTATTGTCCATCAAGAACTTGAGACATCAGGGTACTGCAATCGCACAATTCATCATCCATTTTTACCATCTCGAATAGTCCCAGTTGCGAAAGGTCCCACAATTTTCTCCTTCTCATGCGTTATTACCTAAAATCAGTGCCTGCACCACCAAAAAGAAGAGGCATCCGATTTCCGGAGCCTCTCCTTTTTCGTTTAGCGGTTATCGGTTATCGACACCCCGCACGGCTAAACCTCTTATCGTATCTTTAGCACGCTTGGCTTGCCAAGAAACCTCAAACCTCAAATCTCAAATCTATACCCTGTTTCAACTTTTTATAACTAAATATCTAAAATTACTTTCATTTTCACACTATTAACAAATATTTTTAGTACAAATTGAAAGTTTTTTGATTTTTTCTGCAACAAATTGAAATATTATTCATACCTTTGCAGCCAAAATGACGGACGAAGCAGGAGTGAAGTCGAATTCATTTGAATATAAACACAAACAAGATAAATAGAAAAGGACATGAAAAAAGGTAATTTTGGATTGTACAGCAAAGCCTATGAGCATGACGCTTGCGGTGTGGGTATGGTGGTCAACATTCATGGTGGCAAGAGCCATGAGTTGGTGGACAATGCACTGAAGGTGTTGGAAAACATGGAGCATCGTGGAGCAGAGACGCGTGACAAGACAGGTGACGGCGCGGGCATCATGGTGCAGATTCCTCATGAATTCATTCTTTTACAGGGTATCCCTGTGCCAGAGAAAGGAAAGTACGGCACGGGTCTGGTGTTCTTGCCTAAGCAGGAGAAGGAACAGCAGGGCATCCTGAGTGTGATGATTGAAGAGATTGAGCGTGAGGGTCTCACGCTGATGCACATGAGGGCGGTGCCAACGTGCCCCGAGGTGCTGGGTGTGGGTGCCTGTGAGGTGGAACCAGACATCAAGCAGATTTTCGTCACAGGTGTGAGCGAGGATCAGGTGGAGACGTTTGACCGTATATTATATAAGGTACGCAAGCGCATAGAGAACCGCGTGACGAACGAGGATTTCTATGTTTGTTCGTTGAGCAGCAAGAACATCATCTATAAGGGTATGTTGACGAGCGGACAGCTGAGACGCTATTTCCCCGACTTGTCAAGTCCCTATTTCACCAGTGGGTTGGCATTGGTTCACTCTCGATTCAGCACCAACACGTTCCCAACATGGAGTTTGGCGCAGCCTTTCCGTCTTTTGGCGCACAACGGCGAGATCAACACCATCCGTGGTAACCGCGGTTGGATGAAGGCAAGGGAGAGTGTGTTGAACAGTGAGGCTCTGGGCGACATCAAGGACATCCGTCCGATCGTGCAGGAGGGTATGAGTGACTCTGCCAGCCTCGACAACGTGTTTGAGTTCCTCACCATGAGCGGTCTGTCTTTGCCACAGGCAATGGCAATCCTCGTGCCTGAGAGCTTCAACGACAAGAACCCTATCAGCGAAGACCTGAAGGCGTTCTACGAGTATCATTCCATCCTGATGGAGCCTTGGGACGGTCCTGCGGCTCTGCTGTTCTCTGACGGACGTTATGCGGGTGGTATGCTCGACAGAAACGGATTGCGCCCCAGCCGTTACACGATTACGAAGAACGGCATGATGGTCGTGGCAAGTGAAGTGGGTGTGATGGACTTCGAGCCTGGTGATGTGGTGAGCAAGGGACGCTTGCAGCCTGGCAAGATCCTGCTCATTGACACGCAGGAGGGCAAGATTTACTATGACGGAGAAATCAAGGAGCAGTTGGCGAAGGCTCATCCTTACCGCGAATGGCTGAACACCAACCGCATCCAGCTGGAGAAGCTGAAGAGTGGTCGCAAGGTGGAGAATGGCGTGGAGAACTACGAACGCAAGCTCATCAACTTCGGTTTCGGACAAGAAGATATCGACAAGACGGTGGTGCCTATGGCTACAGCGGGTCAGGAACCTGTGGCAGCAATGGGTAACGACACGCCGCTGGCTGTCATCAGCGACCGTCCCCAGATTTTCTTCAACTACTTCCGACAGCAGTTTGCGCAGGTGACCAACCCTGCCATTGACCCAATCCGTGAGGAATTGGTGATGAGTCTGACGGAGTATATCGGTGCTGTGGGCACCAATATCCTGACGCCTGATGCTTCCAACTGCAAGATGGTGCGTCTGCCACAACCTGTGCTGACGAACACGCAGTTGGATATTCTTTGCAATATCCGCTACAAGGGTTTCAAGACCAAGAAGCTTGCGATGCTCTTCGACATTGAGAAGGGTGCCAGCGGACTCCGACAGGCCATTGAGGACTTGTGCAAGGAGGCTGAGGCAAGTGTGGATGAGGGTGTGAACTACATCATCCTCTCCGATAGAGACATCGACGAGAAGCGTGCCGCCATCCCAAGTCTTTTGGCTGTGAGTGCGGTGCATCATTACCTCATCAGCGTGCAGAAGCGCGTACAGACGGCGCTGATTGTGGAGAGCGGTGAAATCCGTGAGGTGATGCATGCTGCCTTGCTGTTGGGTTATGGTGCCAGTGCCATCTGTCCTTATATGACGTTTGCCGTACTGGATGACCTCGTGAAGAAGCACAAGATTCAGGAGGATTACAACACGGCGGAAGCTCACTACATCAAGGCGGTGGACAAGGGTCTGAAGAAGATTATGTCGAAGATGGGTATCTCAACCATCCGTTCTTATCGTGGTGCGAAGATTTTCGAGAGCATCGGTTTGAGCGAAGACCTCCTGAGACGCTATTTCGGCACCGAGGTGAGCACCATTGGCGGTATCGGTCTGAAGGATATCGCAAGGGATGCCATCCGTCTGCACGACGAGGCATTCAAACCTGCTGAAATCAATGAGATTCTGCCTAACAACGGACAGTTCTCTTATCGCAAGGACGGTATCCTCCACGCTTGGAACCCCGACACGATTGCCAACTTGCAGATTGCCACTCGTCTGGGCTCTTACAAGAAGTTTCAGGAGTGGGAGAAGATGGTGGACCAGAAGGAGAAGCCTATCTTCATCCGCGACTTCTTCGGTTGGAAGAAGGCTGCCAAGCCTACACCGATTGACGAGGTGGAATCAGTGGAGAGCATCGTGAAGCATTTCGTGACGGGTGCGATGAGTTTCGGTGCCCTGAGCATTGAGGCACACGAGGCATTGGCACTCGCGATGAACAAACTCGGCACTCGCAGCAACACGGGTGAGGGTGGTGAGGACAACGAACGCTACCACACAGAAGTGGACGGTGTGTCGCTCAGCAGCAAGACCAAGCAGATTGCCAGCGGTCGTTTCGGTGTCACTGCCGAATACCTGGTGAACGCTGAAGAAATACAAATCAAGGTGGCACAGGGAGCCAAGCCTGGTGAGGGTGGTCAGCTGCCTGGCTTCAAGGTGAACAAGATCATTGCCAAGACGCGTAACGCCATTCCTGGCATCAGTCTGATTTCTCCTCCACCACATCATGATATCTACAGTATCGAGGATTTGGCACAGCTGATCTTCGACCTGAAGAACATCAACCCAACCGCTGCCGTCAGCGTGAAACTCGTGGCAGAGAGTGGTGTGGGCACGATTGCCGCAGGTGTGGCAAAGGCAAAGGCAGACCTCATCGTCATCAGCGGTGCTGAAGGTGGTACGGGTGCCAGCCCTGCTTCTTCTATGCGCTTTGCCGGTATCAGCCCTGAGATTGGTTTGGCTGAGACGCAGCAGACGCTGGTGATGAACGGATTGAGAAATCAGGTTCGTTTGCAGACCGATGGTCAGTTGAAGACTGCCAAGGATGTGATCATCATGGCTATGCTGGGTGCCGACGAGTTCTCATTCGGTACGTTGCCGCTCATTGTACTGGGTTGTGTGATGATGCGTAAGTGTAACACCAACACCTGTCCTGTGGGTGTGGCTACGCAAGACGAGACACTGCGCCAGCGATTCAGAGGAAAGTCTGACTATGTGGTCAACTTCTTCACGTTCATTGCCCAGCAAGTGCGTGAATACCTCGCAGAGATAGGCGTGAAACACCTCAAGGACATCATCGGTCACACCGAGTTGATTGAGATGCACACCGAGAATGCCACCGACAAGCAGAAGACCATCGACTTCGCCCGTCTGTTACACAAGCCAGAGACCGATAAACCGCTCTTCTGGGATCGTGGCCAGTTCACGAAAGTGACGGGTGTGAAGGATGAAGATATCATTCAGGCAGCTGCACCAGCGATTGAGCAGAAGGAGGAGGTGAGCCTCGACTATGCCATCCGCAACACCGACCGTGCTGTGGGTACGATGCTCTCAGGTGTGATTGCCAAGAAATATGGAGAGGCAGGACTTCCTGACGGAACTGTTCGCCTGAAGTTCAAGGGTTCGGCTGGTCAGTCATTCGGTGCCTTCGCAGTGAAGGGTCTGGACATCCGTCTGGAAGGTGAGGCCAACGACTACTTCGGCAAGGGACTCTCAGGTGGTCGCATCAGCATCATGCCACCTGTCCGCAGAAGTGCTGACTTCGTGGCTGAGGACAACATCATCGCCGGCAACACGGGTCTGTATGGTGCCACCAGTGGTGAGCTGTATGTGAATGGTCGTGTGGGTGAACGCTTCGCAGTCCGTAACTCTGGTGCCATCGCCGTTGTGGAAGGTGCCGGTGACCACTGTTGCGAGTATATGACTGGCGGTCGTGTCGTCGTGCTCGGCAAGACGGGTAGAAACTTTGCCGCTGGTATGAGTGGTGGTGTGGCTTATGTGTATGACCGCGATCACACCTTCGACTACTTCTGCAACATGGATATGGTGGAACTGAGCCTCGTGGAGGACAGCGTGAGCCGCAAGGAACTGCTCGAACTCATCCGTCAGCACTATCTCCACACAGGCAGTGCCCTCGCAGGAAGGATGCTCGACGACTGGAACCGCTATGTGGAAGACTTCATCCAGGTGGTGCCAATCGAGTACAAGCGTGTGCTGCAGGAAGAGCAAATGGCGAAACTGCAACAGAAGATTGCCGATATGCAGCGTGATTATTAAACCTCATCAATCAACTATAATATAGAAAAGAAAATGGGAAATCCAAAAGCATTTCTGACTGTGCCTCGTAAGGAGGCTGGTTATCGCCCCATCAACGACCGTATTCATGACTTTGGTGAGGTGGAACAGACACTGAACACAAAAGACCGACAGGAACAGGCAAGCCGTTGTATGGATTGCGGTGTGCCTTTCTGCCACTGGGCTTGTCCGCTGGGCAACAAAGACCCTGAATGGAACGATGCCCTCTATCGTGGCGAATGGGAAACTGCCTATAAATTGCTCAAGAAGACCAACCCCTTCCCTGAATTCACAGGACGCATCTGTCCTGCTCTCTGTGAGAAAGCGTGTGTGCTCTATCTCACCACAGGCGATGCGGTGACGAACCGTGAGAACGAATGTGCCATCGCTGAGCGAGCTTTCCAAGAGGGTTATGTGACCATCGAAAGTCCGAAGAGGAACGGCAAGAAGGTGGCTGTCATCGGTAGTGGACCTGCAGGTCTCTCTACAGCCAACTCGCTCAACTATATGGGTTACGAGGTGACGGTCTTCGAGAAGAATGAAGCTGCTGGTGGTTTGCTCCGCTATGGCATCCCCAACTTCAAACTGAACAAGAAAATCATCGATAGAAGAATCAACGTGATGGAGCAGGAAGGCGTGAAGTTTGTCTATAACTCTGAGTTTTCCGATATTTCCAAGTTTGCCGACTTCGATGCTGTGGTCATTGCCACCGGTACGCCTACCGCTCGTGACTTGAAAGCGCCAGGTCGTGAACTCAAGGGTATCCATCTGGCTCTCGAACTGCTTTCCCAGCAGAACCGCGTGTTGGCAGGTATGGAATTCTCGAAAGATGAACGCATTTCCGCCAAGGGCAAGGATGTCCTTGTGATTGGTGGTGGCGATACGGGTTCTGACTGTATCGGTACGGCACATCGTCAGGGTTGCAAGAGTGTCACCCAGATTGAAATCATGCCGAAGCCTCCAGTGGGTCACAATCCCAACACACCTTGGCCGAACTGGCCAGTTATCCTCAAGACCACTTCGTCGCACGAGGAAGGTTGTACCCGTCGTTGGAACATCAACACGTTGGAGTTCTTGGGCGAAAATGGCAAGGTGACAGGTGTGCGTGTGCAGCCTATCGACTGGAAACCCAACCCAGAAGGTGGTCGTCCCCTGATGGTGGAAGCAGGTGGACCCGAAATCATCAAAGCAGATCTCGTGCTCTTGGCAATGGGCTTCTTGAAACCAGAGCATCCTGAATACCCCGAGAACGTCTTCATCTGTGGTGATGCTGCCAATGGTGCATCCCTCGTCGTGAGAGCCATCGCCTCAGGACGCAAGACAGCAGAAGCTGTGGATAGCTACCTCAAGAACAAATAGTAAATCGTAAATCGTCCAATCGTAAATATATTCATGATTCGCACAAACACCAACTATCAGCAACTTTCCCAGCGTTATCTCTTTGCCGAGATTGCGCAGCAAGTGAACGAATATAAAGCTCAGCATCCTGACGCCAACCTCATTCGTCTTGGTATCGGTGATGTGACCCGACCTCTGCCCGATGCAGCCATTCAAGCGATGCACCGTGCCGTAGATGAATGTGCCAACGGAAAGACGTTCCGCGGGTATGGTCCTGAGCATGGTTACGATTTTCTGATTGATGCCATCATTGCTCACGATTTCCAGCCCAGAGGCATCCAACTCGACCGTGAGGAGGTGTTCATCAGCGATGGCGCGAAGAGCGACACGGGCAACATCGGCGACATCCTTAGCACCGACAACCTCGTAGGTATCACCGACCCCGTCTATCCTGTGTATGTGGATACCAACATCATGGCTGGACGGAAACTCACTTACATCCCTTGTCATGCAGGCAACGGCTTTACGGGTGATATTCCAACGGAACATCTCGACATCATCTATCTCTGCTACCCCAACAATCCCACAGGTGCCGTCATCACAAAAGAGAAACTGGCGCAGTGGGTAGCTTATGCAAGGGAGAACGAGGCACTCATCCTGTATGATTCTGCCTACGAAGCTTTCATCCAAGACGATACTCTGCCTCATTCCATCTATGAGATTGAAGGGGCGAAGGAATGTGCGATTGAGTTCCGCAGCTTCTCCAAGACGGCAGGATTCACGGGTGTTCGTTGTGGCTACACCATTATTCCCAAGGAACTGAAAGGTGCTGATGGAACCAGCCTCAATGTGCTTTGGAACCGTCGTCAGTGCAGCAAGTTTAATGGTGCCAGCTATATCTCTCAGCGAGGTGCGGAAGCTATCTTCACGCCCGAAGGTCAGCGTCAGGTGCGCACCACGATTCAGCACTATATGAAGAATGCCCAGTTCATTCGCGAGAGTCTTGCTTTCGATGGATTGACGGTGTATGGCGGAGAGCATTCTCCTTACATCTGGGTTTCAACTCCTGAGGGCGAAGACTCCTGGCACTTCTTCCATCGCCTGCTCACCGATGCCAATGTGGTCGTCACTCCAGGCGAAGGATTTGGCACTCATGGGGAAGGCTATGTGCGCATCACCGCATTCGGCACGTGGGAGAACAGCCTCGAAGCAATGGAACGCATCAAAAAGATATTGTAAAACTTCAACTCTTCAAAAACGTGGAACCTCTCAAGCATGAATGTGGCGTTGCAATGATTCGCCTCCTGAAGCCCCTCAGCTACTATCAAGAGAAGTACGGCACCTCGACCTATGGTCTCAATAAGCTCTACCTCCTGATGGAGAAACAGCACAACCGAGGACAGGAGGGTGCAGGTATCGCCTGCACCAACCTCCATGCGAATCCTGGCGAAGAATATATGTTCCGCGAACGTGCGCTTGGCAGCGGTGCCATCACCGAAATCTTCAGCAAGGTGGGGGAGAACGGATGGAATGAGGCTCAGATTTATATGGGACATCTCCGCTATTCCACCACAGGCAAGAGCGGGCTGGCTCACGTGCATCCTTTCATGCGTCGCAACAACTGGAGAGCCAAGAACCTCTGTCTGTGTGGCAACTTCAACCTCACCAACGTAGATGAGGTGTTTGATGAGATTACAGCCAAAGGTCAGCATCCTCGTATCTACAACGACACCTACATCATGCTGGAATTGATGGGGCATCGTCTGGACAGAGAAAGTGAACGCCTCTACAATATCGCCAATGTGCAGGGATTGACAGGCACTGACCTGACGCAATACATCGAGGACAACATTGATATCACCAACATCCTGCGCACATCCACTCCGCTTTTTGATGGCGGCTATGTGCTGTGTGGATTCACGGGAAGTGGTGAGATGTTTTCTATGCGTGACCCTTGGGGCATCCGTCCTGCTTTCTGGTATCAGGATGATGAGGTGTTGGTGGTGGCGTCGGAACGTCCGGTTATCCAAACCACTTTCGATTTGAGTACCGACAGCATTCACGAATTGCTACCTGGTCAGGCACTCACCATCCACAAGAACGGCAACGTGGCGCTCACACAGATTCTTCCACCAAAGGGCAACCACGCTTGTTCTTTCGAGCGCATCTACTTCAGTCGAGGCAGCGATCGCGACATCTATCAGGAGAGAAAAGCATTGGGTGAACAGCTCACACCTCAGATTGACAAAGCTATCGACGGAGATTTGGAACACACGGTGTTCAGCTATGTGCCCAACACCGCTGAGGTGGCTTTCTACGGAATGCTCGACGGATTCAAGAAACAGCTCAACGAGCAGAAAGTGGAACAACTGTTCCGTCTGACACAGCAGCATCGCCCCACGAGGGAGGAACTGCGTGCCATCCTTCACAACTATATCCGTAGCGAGAAGGTAGCCATCAAGGATATCAAGCTCCGCACCTTCATCACGGAAGGAAACCAGCGCAATGACCTTGCCGCCCACGTGTACGATATCACTTACGGCTCTCTGAGACCTTATGTGGATAATCTCGTCATCATCGACGATTCCATCGTGCGAGGCACCACCCTCCGCGAGAGTATCATCCGCATCCTCGACCGACTGCACCCTAAGAAGATGGTGCTCGTCAGTTCCTGTCCGCAAGTGCGTTATCCTGACTACTACGGCATTGATATGTCCCATTTGGATGAGTTCATCGCCTTCCGTGCTGCCGTTGCGCTTCACATCGAACGGGGTGACTGGCAAATCTTGCACGATATCTATCGGAAATGTGTGGAGCAGCAATCGTTGCCTGCCGAGAAGATGGTCAACTACGTCAAGGAAATCTATCGACCTTTCAGCACAGACGAGATTTCGGAGAAGATGCTCGAACTCCTCCGTCCCGAGGGAATGACCACTCCGATGCAACTCGTCTTCCAATCGCTCGAAGGACTTCATCATGCCTGTCCTCACCATCCTGGTGATTGGTACTTCAGTGGCAACTATCCAACGGCAGGTGGTGTGCGACTGGTCAATCAGGCATACATCAATTGGTACGAACAAAACTATAAATAACTATGAACACAAAATATATCTTCGTCACAGGCGGTGTGGTTTCCTCATTGGGCAAAGGCATCATCTCCGCCAGTATCGGCAAACTGTTGCAGGCACGTGGCTACAAGGTCACCATCCAGAAGTTTGACCCCTACATCAACATCGACCCAGGCACCCTCAACCCTTACGAACACGGAGAGTGTTACGTCACCGTCGATGGAATGGAAACCGACCTTGATCTTGGACACTATGAGCGCTTCACAGGCATTCACACCACCCGCAACAACTCCATCACCACAGGTCGTATCTACAAGACCGTCATCGACAGAGAGCGTCACGGCGACTATCTCGGCAAGACCATTCAGGTGGTGCCTCATATCACGGATGAGATCAAGCGCAGAATGTTGAGAGAGGATGAGAAGGGCGAGAACCTTGATTTCGTCATCACCGAGGTGGGAGGAACCATTGGTGACATCGAGAGTGCCCCCTTCATGGAAGCCATTCGACAGTTGCGCTGGCAACTGGGGCGTGATGCGGTCTGCGTCCACCTCACTTATGTGCCTTATCTGAAAGCTGCCGAAGAACTGAAAACCAAGCCCACCCAGCACTCTGTGAAGGAATTGCAGGGAATGGGTATTCAGCCTGATATCCTCGTGTTGCGCACCGAACGCCACCTCGACGATGCTGTGCGCATGAAGGTGGCTTCCTTCTGCAATGTGGATCTTGAGTGTGTGGTGCAGAGCGAAGATATGCCCAGCATCTACCAAGTGCCCGTCAGCATGCAGCGTCAAGGGCTTGATGCTGCCATCATGAGAAAGATAGGAATCCCTGTCGGTGAAACTCCTTCCATGAAATCTTGGCACGATTTCCTCGACAAGCAGAGCAATGCCACTCGTGAAGTCCACATCGGTTTGGTGGGCAAGTACGACCTGCAGGATGCCTATAAATCGATTCGTGAGAGCCTGAACCTTGCGGGTATCTATAACGACGTGAAGGTGAAGCTCCACTTCATCAACAGCGAGGACATCACGCCAGAGAATGTGGCAAAGAAACTGGAAGGAATGGCGGGTGCCGTTATTTGTCCAGGTTTCGGACATCGAGGCATTGAAGGAAAAATCACGGCTATTCAATATACCCGTACCCACGATATCCCTACCTTCGGTATTTGTCTGGGTATGCAGATGATGGTGATTGAGTTCGCTCGTCATGTATTAGGTCTTGCTGATGCACATAGTACGGAGATGAATCCTGACACTCAGCATCCAGTGATTGACCTGATGGAAGAGCAGAAGAACATCACGGGTATGGGCGGAACGATGCGTCTGGGCGCATACGACTGTGCTTTGCAGGAAGGAAGCAAAGCTCGTAACATCTACGGCAAGGCTCTTATTCAGGAGCGTCACCGTCATCGCTACGAGTTCAATAACACCTACCTCGATGATTTTGAGAAAAACGGTATGCAATGTGTGGGACGAAATCCAGAGGGAAATCTGGTGGAAGTGGTGGAACAGCCCGATAAGAAATGGTTCATCGGCACTCAGTTCCATCCTGAATATGCCTCCACCGTCCTACATCCTCATCCTCTCTTCATGGACTTCATCAAGGCGAGCATTACAATGTGATTTCGCCTTCAAAAGAAATAGCGGCAGGACCGGTCATCAGAATATGATGGTCGGTCTTGTTCCATTCTATATGGAGCGTGCCACCATCCATTTGGATGTTGCTGTGACGACTGGAACGTCCCGTCAGGTGGGCAGCAACCGCTGTGGCACAGGCACCCGTTCCACAAGCGAGGGTGATGCCTGAACCACGTTCCCACACTCTCATGCGGAGTGCGCCATTGGGAGAAGGAATGCTGACAAACTCAATGTTGCAACGTTGAGGGAAAATGGGGTGGTGCTCCAAGAGAGGACCATAATGTTCCAGAGGGAATTGCTCCACGTCCTCGTCCAAGAAAATGACGAAATGGGGATTGCCCATCGAGACAAAAGTTCCGTAGAAAGTGCGGTCATCGACGGTGAGGGAGTAATCTTGTGCTTGTCCGTCTTGATCGCCAAACTGCTGAGGCTCACGAAGGACGGGTTCACCCATATCAACGGTAACGGTCTCCACTTTATTTTCTCCGTTCAGATGCAGTTGCAACACCTTGATGCCCGAAAGCGTCTCAAGACGAATGGGGTTCTTGTTGGTCATTCCCTTGTCGTGAAGATACTTCGCCACACATCGGGTGCCGTTTCCGCACATCATGGCTTCGGAACCATCGTTGTTGAAGATACGCATGGAGAAGTCAGCGTCGGGACGGGTGGGGGCGCCAATCAGAATCAAACCATCGCTGCCAATTCCGAAATGGGGCTTGCTCCAGGCAATGGATGCTGCAGCAGGGTCGGGGATATTATATAATAATGTGTTGACATAGATGTAGTCGTTGCCCGCACCATGCATTTTTGTGAACTTTATGACTCGTTTCATACTTTTTGTTAATTGTTTTATTAAATTGATGTACAAAGGTAAGCATAATTACTAAAAATTGTATCAAAAAGACATTGATAATTGTTGTATTCTTGACATAAGTCAATATGTAAGCAAAAATATGAAAAAAACTTACACTTTGCTTTATCAAATACTAAAAATGCTATAACTTTGCATCGAAATCAAAAACAAACACGTTCATTATGACACTTAATAGTAATTCAATCACAATGAATCTGAATAATAATGATTATCAGTTTCAGCAGCAGGGCCAGGAGCGGAATCAGGACTCTACATTGCTTGTGGTGTGAATCTACCAGTCGGATGAACACTTTGAAATCGAGCACAAATACAAAAACATACAACACAAACACACACAATGAGGCTGGTTCATAAATAAATGAATCAGCCTCTCCATTTTTGGAGAACAGCATTCAAAACAAAATAATTATCAACACAAACTTCAAAACACATTAAGGTATGAAAAAGATTGAAGCAATCATCCGTAAGACAAAGTTCGAGGATGTAAAAGACGCATTGTTGCACTCAGACATTGATTGGTTTGAGTATCACAACGTGCATGGCATCGGTCAAAGTCGAGAGGAACGCATCTACCGTGGTGTACAGTACTCCACTGACGTGATTGAGCGTGTGGCACTGACCATCGTGTGTCGCGACCAATTCGTGGATCCAACGGTGAGGGTCATCCTAAGAGTGGCACACACTGGCGAAATTGGTGACGGTCGCATCTTCGTGAGCGACATGATAGACACCTGGAGCATCCGAACGGGTGAGAATGGTGACACCGTATTGAGAGATAAGAAATAGTTAAGGGAAAACAGATTAACTATTAAGGGTAACAACACAATTTAAACACAACACAACTATGAACGAAGTAGGAATTTCACTCGATACCGTATGGATGCTATTGGCAGCCATGTTAGTTTTCTGGATGCAACCAGGATTTGCCTTGTGTGAGGCTGGTTTCACACGTAGTAAAAACTGTGCGAACATCTTGATGAAGAACTTTGTCGATTTCATGTTCGGCTCCCTGTTGTTCTTCTTCATCGGTTTCGGCATCATGTTCGGAAGCGACATTTTGGGTGGCTTCATCGGATTGCCCAACTGGGGTGACCTCTCTTTCTATGAGGGCGACCTGCCAGTGGAAGGCTTCCTGATTTTCGAAACAGTATTCTGTGCCACTTCTGCCACCATCGTCAGTGGTGCAATGGCTGAGCGCACAAAGTTCTCTATGTACTTGGTATATAGCGCATTCATTTCTCTCATTATTTATCCTGTCGAAGGTCACTGGACTTGGGGCGGCGGATGGCTTTGCAACGATGCTGCTGACTCTTTCATGATGACAACCTTCGGTGATGTGTTCCATGACTTTGCTGGTTCTGCCATCGTACACTCTGTAGGTGGTGTGCTTGCATTCATCGGTGCTATCGCATTGGGTCCCCGTCTTGGCAAGTACAGCAAGGAAGGCAAGAGCCACGCTATTCCTGGTCACAACCTGACTTTGGCTTCTCTTGGCGTATTCATCCTCTGGCTCGGATGGTTCGGTTTCAACCCTGGTAGTCAGCTGGCTGCTGCTGGTGAGGTGAACCGCATTGCGATCTCTCACGTGTTCCTGACCACTAACCTTGCTGCTGTAGCTGGTGGTGTGGCAACGATGTTCGTCACTTGGATGAGATATGGCAAACCTTCTCTCTCACTCACCCTCAACGGTATCTTGGCAGGTCTTGTAGGTATCACAGCTGGTTGCGACCTCGTTTCTCCTGTTGGTGCTGTCATCATCGGTCTCGTTTGTGGTGTCGTGCTCGTGTTCGCTATTGAATTCATCGATCACAAACTGCACATTGACGATCCTGTGGGTGCTTCTTCAGTACACGGTGTTTGTGGTATCCTCGGTACCCTGATGACTGGTTTGCTCTCTACCAGCAACGGTGCCTTCTACGGAGGCGGTTGGGGTTTCTTCGGCGCTGAGTGCTTCGGCATCCTCGTCATCGACCTCTGGGCAGCCGCTTGCGGTCTCATCCTCTTCTTTGGCATCAAGAAACTGCACGGCCTTCGTGTAGATGCCCGCATCGAGGAAGAAGGTCTCGACATCTACGAGCACGGAGAAAGCTGCTACAACTAAATTGTCCATTTCTATTATAATTAACCCATTTAATCAACCTCAAAAAGTACAAGTATGAAAAAGGTAGAAGATTTGTTTAAGGGATTTGCTCTCACGGCATTGTTGCTCTCCGGAGCAACAGCCGCTGAGGCTCAAGACACAGTAGAAACAACCGTCGAAGCCGATGTGGTGAACCAATATATCTGGCGCGGTCTGGAATTAGGTAACACCGCCTTCCAACCCACATTGGGCATCGCCTACAAAGGGTTGTCGCTCACAGCTTGGGGAAGTGTAGGATTGACTGACCCAACCGACACGAAAGAGTTTGACCTCACCCTGGGTTACACGATCGGAGGATTCAACATCGGTATCTGCGATTACTGGTTCAACGCAGGTCTTGATCCAGAAAGCCGCTACTTCATGTACGAAGCTCATCGCACCAACCACGTCTTTGAGGCAAACGTTGGCTACGACTTCGGAGTGGCAAGCATCCAATGGTACACCAACTTTGCTGGCAACGATGGTTTCAACAAGAAAGGCAAGCGAGCATATAGCTCTTACTTCGAAGTCAGCGCTCCGTTCAAACTCGCCACTTGCGACTGGACAGCCACAGCCGGTGCGGTTCCTTACTACACGGACTTTTACGGAACAACTGGTTTCGCGGTGACCAATCTCGCACTTCGTGCAACGAAAGACATCAAGATTACTGACTCGTTCAGCATCCCAATCTTCGGAGAGGTGGTCGGCAATCCTTGCAGTCAGAAAGCATATCTGGTTTTTGGATTAACTTTGCGTCCTTAATCCGAACCTGACGAAGGGGCTGTGTCTCAACAGGCACAGCCCCTTTCTTTTTGTCTTCATTCCTTCTCTTTTTATCCAAACTGCACTTTGATTTATCATAAATGGAACAGAATTTGGTCACGTTCCATTTTTTCTGTTACTTTGCAGCCGAAATAAAGGTTAAAGATTATAGGTTAAAGATGGCCGCAACAATACTGACAATAACGGGTAGTGATGGCACTGGAGGCTCTGGCGTCCAGGCCGACATTCGTTTTATCAGTGAGTTGGGAGGCGTGGCAGCATCGGCAGTCACTTCCATCACAGTGCAGAATACGCTGGGTATTCAGGAGTTTCACGACCTGCCCGCCTCAGTGGTGCGTCAGCAAGTGGAGGCTATCGTCAACGACTTGCAGCCACAGGTGGTGAAGATTGGTTTGGTGCGTCGTATTGATGTGGTGGAGACACTGGTGGATGTGCTGAAGAAATATAAGCCACGCCACATTGTGTATGCGCCTGTACTGAAATCGACGAAAGGGGAGCAGCTGGTGTCGGAAAAGGTTTATGATGCCATCAAACGTCTGTTGATACCAATCTGCACCGTTGTATTGGAACCTTCCGATTTACCTGTTGGCTCTCGCAAACACGGTTCTGCCAACCAGTTGGCTTCTGCTGTGGCATTCTACCTGAGTCGTGAGGAAGAAGTGGATGAGGCGATGCTTCATGCACGAACTTACCTGAAACAATTGCCTGCCGATTATGCGGATGGCAACAGTCGAAGCGAAGAACTCTACAATCAGTTCCTCAATGCAGTGGAACATTTCTTCAACCGATATGCCGATGTGGCTTTCTATGCCGAGCAGCTGAATGTCAGCCCTCGTTATCTGGGACAGGTGACCCGACGCATTGCCGAGCGTTCTCCGAAATCCATCATCGATGAACGCATCACGACGGAGATTGCGCTGTTGCTCACCAAGACCAACAAGCCGTTGAAGGAGATTGCTCAGCAACTCGGCTTTTCTTCGCAGGCACACCTTTCCAGATATTTCAAGAAACAGAAAGGTGTTTCTCCCAGCCAATACAAACAATCAATATAAAACATTAAGAAAATGAAAGAAGACAGACAAGCGTTAAACCGTCAGTTAGCTCAGATGCTGAAAGGCGGTGTGATTATGGATGTGACCACTCCCGAACAGGCTCGTATTGCCGAGGAGGCTGGTGCTTGTGCCGTGATGGCATTGGAAAGAATCCCTGCCGACATTCGTGCAGCAGGTGGTGTTTCGAGAATGAGTGACCCGAAAATGATTCGTGGCATTCAGGAAGCGGTGAGCATTCCCGTGATGGCAAAGTGCCGTATCGGACATATTGCTGAAGCACAGATTCTACAGGCTATCGAGATTGACTATATCGATGAGAGCGAGGTGCTGAGCCCTGCCGACAATATCTACCACATTGACAAGACGAAGTTCGACGTGCCTTTCGTGTGTGGTGCGAAGAACCTAGGTGAGGCATTGCGACGCATTGCTGAGGGTGCTACCATGATTCGTACCAAAGGTGAACCAGGCACGGGCGATGTGGTGCAGGCAGTGAGCCACATGCGACTGATGCAGAGTGAAATCCGTCGTTTGGTCAGCATGAGTGAAGATGAACTCTTCGAGGCTGCCAAGCAGTTGCAGGCTCCTTACGAACTGGTGAAGTTCGTGCATGAGAACGGAAAACTGCCTGTGGTGAACTTTGCTGCTGGTGGTGTTGCCACTCCAGCCGATGCTGCCCTGATGATGCAACTCGGAGCCGAAGGTGTGTTTGTGGGTAGTGGTATCTTCAAGAGCGGCAATCCTCAGAAACGTGCGGCTGCCATTGTGCAGGCAGTCACCAACTATCAGGATGCAAAGCTGTTGGCAGAACTCTCCGAAGATCTTGGCGAGGCAATGGTGGGCATCAACGAGCAGGAGATTGAATTGCTGATGGCAGAAAGAGGAAAGTAAGGTTCAAGAAGTTCAAGAGTTTAAGAGTTCAAAGTATGAGAATTGCAGTTCTCGCCCTGCAAGGGGCATTCATTGAGCACGAACAGATGTTGCAGGAGCTGGGAGTGGAGACCTTCGAGGTGCGACAGTTGTCAGATTGGCAACAACCTAAGGATGGTCTTGTCATTCCTGGAGGCGAATCGACCACGCAGACAAAGCTGCTGCATGATTTGGGATTGTATGAGCCCATTCGTCAGGCGATTTTGGATGGACTTCCTGTGTTCGGCACTTGTGCAGGATTGATTCTGTTGGCAAAGCAGGAGGATGGACATCCACGCGAAGGATTGGGTACGATGGACATTGATGTGTGTCGTAACGCTTATGGTCGCCAATTGGGCAGTTTCCATGCGGTGGCACCTGTGGCAGGCATTGGTGAAGAAGTGCCCATGACGTTTATCCGTGCTCCTTATATTAATAAGGTGTTGTCGCCCAGCAGTCAGGTGCTGTCTGTGGTGGACGGACACATCGTGGCGGTTCGGCAAGATCATCAACTGGCTACAGCCTTCCATCCGGAACTGACCACCGATTACCATTTGCATCAGTATTTCATCGAACAAATCTGTCAAACTCCATCGTGATGGATTGAGATGGACAAGATATACATCAAAAGGCAAGAATGACGCACGAAATTGCGGATTTCTTGCCTTTTTTCTTGCAAAATCTATAAAAAATGAATAAAATGACAATGATTTTTAAAATTTCTTGTCAAAATGTTTGCGTATTAAATATAAAGTATGTAATTTTGCAACCAAAATCAGAAAAGTTAAAACA
>CADAPC010000026.1 GCA_902789725.1 uncultured Bacteroidales bacterium | reverse complement strand
GATCATAATTGTGGGCTTCACGGTATTTCTTGATGATATATCCTATTCTGATTTTCATTTGTTTTGCAAAGTTACACTTGTTTGACTGTTTGATTGTGCATACAAAATCGACACTTGTCGATATTCTCGACTTTCGTGTCTTTTTACAGAAAATCAGGATAGAAGGTGAATGGTTATGTAAAAAAGAAAAGACTTCCATAGCATGTTTGCCATAGAAGTCTGTTCTTGTTTTCAGATAGTCTCTATAAATATTGTTTAGCTACATACGTTTTCTTTATGATGATTTTTCCGGCTTACTATCTGAACTTATGCAAATGTTTTACCCCCCAAAAAAGTCCGATAATACCAATACTTTCTGTGGTGGTTATTCTTTCTGTTCAATGTCTCCTTTATTGACTACTCGTAGAAAATGAATCATAGAAAATTTAGAATCTAAGAATATAGCCATCTCCATCCTTGAAAGCATTACATTCTTCAAGATATTTGCGAGTTGCATCAAAATCATCACCTGTAATGTTAGCACTGAATTGTCGGACTCTTGACAATGCCCGAATAATCACGCTTGGATCGCCCCTGCGTGTCAACCTGCGTAAGGCATTGAGGTAATCTTCACGGAAAACAGTGGGAATGATTATCTTTGACTGGTCAGCTGCGACCAGTTCAGCATTCATCATAACGCGCGATATTCTTCCATTACCGTCGTTGAAAGGATGAACCTCGCTCACCATGAAAAGCATGAAGAGTGACCGGGCAAAAGGATGCTCCAGTGCCTGATAGTATTCATATCCTTTCCGTAGGGTGCCTCTAACGAGGGTACAATCTACAAAATGCGTGTCTCCTGCATGGTTGTTTTGCATTTTGAACATTCCTGGCTCCTTGTCAGGACGCGCAGCCATCATGATACGGTGACGATCCTGTAATAATTCTATCAATTCGTCAGAGGATGATGGTGTGCGGCGCATTTCCCTTCGACTGGCCACCAATTGGAAGGTTCCAAGCACATCGTGTGAGTCTGCATTACGTGCAGGCATGGGCTGACCTGTTTCAATGATTTGTCTGGCATCTTCTATCTCAAATTCCGTACCCTCTATATAATTGGAGAAGTAACTTTCAAAGAAAGCGAAATTGCGGAATGCTGCATTCTCCACATTCGGTTCATCAATGAATGGAAATTGCTCTCCATGAAGTGTTTCAAATAATGTTTTGAATAACTTCACCCTCCCATCGTCAAAAGGTTCACCTTTTGCTCTTGCTATAGCACTTGCAGAGGAGAGGACTCCAGATGGCTTAGTAGAAAGAAGGGCTCCTATTATAGCATTGAGGACATCAAACTCAGCATCCATGCCTAACTCGGTAGCAATATTTCGTGCTTTGTCACGGAAGGTGTTTAATCCCGTCTCACCATTTACTTGAAGTATGCGTTCCAGCATTTCTTCTATATAAGTCCGAGGTAAACACTTGGACACGCTGTTGCGGGCACGACCTTTCTGTAGGTTTTCAAGTGCTCTGCGTTCTGCACTGGAAATATAAAGATTCTCAATGAAAGGCATATCATGTGCTGTTCCCATTGGTCCCTGCATCAAGTGGACGGTGACACCAGGTAAAGAGACATTCTTGGTGTATGTATATGTTAGAAATATATCGCCGTCAGCAGTAGGCTTCAGTTCGTAGGCTGAACGATGGCTTATGACCGCATGTGGATATAATTGTCCCAACACATAAAACAGATTTCTCTTTATAATAGTCTCTGGAGCTTCATCCATATTAGTCGTGTAAACCTTTGGGGCAATCTTTCGGAGAGTGCCTTCTTTTAACATTGCAGCCTTGTGTGTCAGCTCTGTTTTATCCGAAGTCGCCATTACAATTTCCTGCACATTCTGGAGCGAAGTATTCTTTGCCATTTTTTTCGATTAACTTATAAATTTGGTGCAAAGATACGACTTTTTTTCGAATAAGAAGTATAAAATCTGGAGTTTTTGTCGATTAAGGGTTGTTCCATAGCCATTTTGTCTGTGATTTAGACATGTGTTTATTATATCACTTATGTCTTGAAACCAAACAATGCTCTAACTGATTCTGTCAGAAACTTTTCCAAGTTGATTACACCTTATTATATTATATTGTGTAACACATGTAACACTATTCGTTCTGTCAAAAACCATGTGGAGATATATTGCAATCTGCGTTGAATATGTTAAAAATAGGTGTTTTTCAACCATCGTTAGAGTTTTTTAAGTCACTTCTTTTGGCAGTTTGTTCGTTTTTATATAATTTTGCACCCACGTAAGAAGACTACTGCGGTGGTCAAGTCGTGGTCAACGCGACTAAAAGTGTTACATTTTGTGTTACAGAAAGACATTGGCTGATTGCCAACTACCTGAGAATAAAGGCGGTTTGAATAGAGGTTCACAATCCTCTCCCTCCGCTGAGCGAAAATTTGGTGACTTTTAGGGTGGTCAATCAAAGTTCAACCCAAACAGGTCATTAAGCTGCTAAAAAAAGAGAAAAGCGTTGCAAGTCGTTGATTTACAACGCTTTTATTTTATCCTAAAAACATCCTTCTCTACATTTTATTGATGGGTTGGCCATTATTTGACTACCTGAAAGGGGTGTCTTTCCAAAACAGAAGTATGAAATATTTTATCTTAGCTCATATTCTTTTTCTTACCAGATTTGTGGGATTTGCCCAGCAGGTCATGTTGGCAGACAGTATAACCAAGACCCCTGTCAGCTATGCAACTATCTACGATGCTAAAGGAACTGTGATAGGACGCTCAGACATGGGAGGAAATGTCATTCTTCAGAAAGGCTGTGAATATCACATTTCTCATATAAGCTACGAGTCTCGGAGTCTCGTTTATAATGAGGACAGCATCATCCTTTTGTCTCCATCGTCCCATCAATTGTCTGAAGTCACTGTCACCGCCAAGAGAAAGAAGTATTATCACTGTAAAGTGTATTTTAGAAGTATAGAACATGTGGATTCATGCCTGAAGTATTATATGGACGGAATACGGGAATTCTATATCAACACGAAAAACAAAAAAGTGCATTGCGGTAATGTCATAACGAATTACTTTATGTCAAAGAGGCAGGACATTGCACAGAAGAAACGAAGCATGATGATTAGCGACAGATACACAGCCCTTCCGTTCCTTGACAAATACACTTTATATGAGGAAACCATGCGTGACAAGAAGAGAAGTATCAAGGCTGGTGGTGTCTTCGCGGATACTGTATCAATAGGTCGTTGCGAGATGTTTCCTGAGAGAAAAGAGATGCTATTGTCTATAAATGCCTTGTGGCCCAAGAACACGCTTGTGATAAATCTATTCGGGTACACGCAAGTACTGTCGAGACACAACAAAACGGAATTATATCGACATGATGATGATAATGCTCCTTCCGTTTTCAATTTGAAATCTTTCAACAGTTACCGGCATCTGACACTGGCACACAAAAAAGATAATCTTGTAAGGGACATTGATGTTGAAGACGTATTCTACGTTGTAGAATATGAATATGCAGATAAAAAGGAAGCGTCTTCGTCAGAATTGTTGCAGAAAGATTATAAGAAGTATTCAGGTATGTTTCCAATCGCCGAAAGAATAAGGGAACAGCTGATTCGAGAAGAATAGTAACAGATTCAGTAGCGAAAAATGCACCTGCATTCTGTCGACAAACTCTATACCGCCGACTGTCCGGAAATCATAGCCAATAGCTGAAAGATAGAAGGCATTGTGCTGAATGAGAAAGATGAACTCTTGACTGGTGCCATCGTATTCGTCGGCAGCACACCCGCCCCTGAAACGGGACAGGTCAGGATTGATAGCGTTTCGGCATCATCATGGCACGTCCTACAGCGACAGAGAGAAAGGTGGGGGAAAGCTCGGCTTAGCTTCCCCTTCCTTTGAACATATTCATCATCTATGCAGATGTGTGGCCAAGTCAAGGACAGGCAACTTCGATTTCATGATGACTTTCTTCAAGATTTGCTTTCTTCTTCGTCAAATGCGTCGTCTGCCATTGCTGCGTAGCGGGCACGGCGTTCCTCTGCGGGCATGGCTGCACTATATTCTGCATCTTCCTTGAATTGTGCCAGGCGTGAGAAGAAGTTCATGCGGGTGCTGGCATCCTTCGCCATCCCAGCCATTGTGCCCTGGGCAGAGTAGTCAAAATTGCGCGCATTGCGAATGGAAAGATTGAAAGCCACCTCCACGGAGTCCTGGTTGGCTCCCATATAGGTGAATGTCCAGCCTTCACCCTTCAGTTGCTCCACCAATTTTTTGACAGCAGTCCCCGTGTATTCCTTGGAAGAATTCTCCAATCCGTCGGTGATGATGGTGACAACAACCACAGCATCCTCTATGTTCCGCACATGGTTCCGCATCGAAGTCAGCGTGAACCCCATTGCGTCATACAGGGGTGTGCAGCAGCAGGGCTGATAGTCTTCCATCGTCAAGGGGCGTGCCTCGCTGACAGGCACCTTGTCGAATACATACTTCTTTTCGCAGTCGCAGAAAGTGAGCAGCGACACGTAGTGTTCCTGTGTTTCTGCAAATTTCTCCTGTGCCTTCTTGATGCCGTTCAGTGTTTCGTTAAATCCGCTGACAGCGGCTTGGCGGATGCACTCCATCGAACCGCTCTTGTCGAGAATGATGACGTTAAACACCTGTGTTTTTGTCTGCTTTGTTTCGTTAGGCTTTTCCATCGTTCTTACGATTTTAATTGGTTTAACTTTGATTGTTTATTGGATGATATCCGTTTGCATAAGTTCAAGGCATTTCTAACCGCTCTACTCTAAAACTTAGCTTTATATGTAAAGGAGTGGACCTTGTTTCATTTTCTATCAGTAAGCAGAAAAAAAACTGTCACAACCACCCTCCTTTGTGCTTCTTTTTTCGTGTATAGATTTTTTCTGACTTATGGATTCTATTATACGAATGGAAGCCTGGGCCAAGCAGTTCCATCTCGGCTTCACGATTACCTCGCCTCATAGCTTTGATGGCATCCAAGTTTAATGGTTTTTGTACCTTCTTTTTCGGTTTCTTCATTCTTGCTGTTTTACCTTTTTTGTTATAAGAGAGTGGAAAGAAACCATGTTTCTATCAGCGTAATTCTACCATTCCGTGCGGTCGGCATCGTGGTCGAACGAATCAATAAAGCGGTTGTGGATGTCCTGTATGATGTCATCAAACTCCTTGGGCAAAACGATATTCTTACAATCAATAGCGTGGTAGAACAATGGTGCAATCTCATCAACAGTAAAACCTGCTATGCCACAGCCTATTTTCGTTACCCAAAACTTCAATTTCGGATGTTCTTTGGCAAAGCGGATGAACTCATCAACGTATGGTTTGATGGTTTCCACGCCTCCCTGCATCGTGGGAATGGCATAACTCTGACCTTGCAGTCCAACACCTTGTCCCCAAATCGCTCCGAAGCGGTCATAGGCAAGACGGGCTGCGCCGCCACCATGAGCGCCGGCAAGGTTGCTGCCGAACACGAAAATCTCATTCGGCTTCAGCTCTGTTATTCTGTCTGGTGTAAATTCTCTTTCGTACATAGTTTCTATTTTCGGTTAAAATTCCAATCTAAATCCTTTTTGTTTTAGTTCTTCGTACTTATCTGGGTTGAATTTGAAAAGATAGGCTTCTTTCTTGGGCGAGTTGAAGACCGTTTCGTCAAGTTGGTCGGGATTTCCTGATGCTTCATCTTATTATAGAAATTGCGCCTGTCAAATTTCACATCGTGGATGGCTCCATAGAGAAAGTTGAATACTTTCATTCATCCATAATAATCTTTCTGATTTTTACACAAATGTACGGCTTTTATTTCAATCCTCCAAACTTATGTGCGCAATTTTTACGATGCGCCATCGTTTTTCGTCATAATTCATGCATTCTTCATCAAAAGTGCCCACCGTTTTGAAATGTTCTCGTTGACGAAATGTCGGTTAGCATGAAAGTGCATTTGTGGACAGTGTCAAATTGAATAGCAGGAGGTTTTTGCAGTATAATGAATATCAGTAATTTATGTGGCAGCGCGTGTCACGAGTGTCATGAGTGTCAAGTGTCATTCTTGATTTTCGAAATGGGCGAAAAAAGTTCACGTATATATATAATAAAAATTTTATTTTTATTATATATATACGTGAGCTCAAAAAAAGGCGAGTTGAAAATCGAGTTTGACACTCATGACACTCGTGACACTCATGACACTCTTTGGGTACTTTCCCTGAAAAAGTTGAATTTACTTACTTATTTGATACCTAAAAATGCTGATTTTTTGGGGGCCTTCGCTTGGTGGCATTTTTCAAAAATCAAGTTTTTTGACATAAAAACGGCCATTTGCTTGCAGATTCGAAAAGGACACGAAACGGACAAGAAAAATTTCTTCGGCGGGAGAAATTTTGTTCGTCCGCCGACGAACAGGATTTTGCCCGTGGAGTGCCTCGGAAAGCACCCGAAAAACCACCAGCTGCAGTAACGTGGAAGAGTAGGGGACAAGGTCGCAACGAGAGTGATAAACCAACAGAAGGAGATGTTAAGAACTAAAGTTAACATTAACATGAGCCTTAGCAATAAAATTAACTTTAACGGTAACATGAACATTGACAGGATATGACCTTTTTACAGATTATCGGCGGACGAAATGTTGTTCGCCCGCCGACACACCGAAATCCTCATTTCACCTTCTCCAACTTGAAGTCGGTAGCAGAAAACCAACCCGTGGTGGCAGGCTTACCCGTGATGTTCTCATCAGTAGTCACCCCATAGAAGATGGTTGTGTTCGGATTATCCACCTTGATGTTGTCGATGTAGATATAACTCCAGCCATACCCCTTTCCGTTATTGGCACCAAGGATTCTGCGTTTGGTTCTGTCAGACATGTTGTTGACATATTCCATCAGAACAGGGTCGTTTACAGGCTCAGATTTCTCAACAGTCACCTTACTTCCAAGAGGAACTGTAATGGCTCCTACCGTCAGGGAACTGGACTCTTTAGTGACCACCTTGTTTTTCGGTTCACCTCCTAAGGCTTCCCAAATATTTCCACCCTCCAAACCGCAATTAGGAATTTCCAGCACTTGGTCAGCTATCACTGTAGAGTCACCCGTCTGCTCGTCAATGCTCACACCATAAAGATAGATGAACTTGCTCTCGTTGTTCGCTTTCGCCACAGCACTGAGGCGGTAGATGCCAGGTTCCAAATGGTCCTCCTGCTTACGGGCAGTGTAAACAAGTGGGGTGTAGTCGTTGCAATCGTCCAAATAACGTACATTCTTGTCTCCCGTCATGTATTCGCCGATGTAGGTGTAGCGATCCACATTCTCTGCAGTGATCATCTCCCAACCGTTCTGCTGGAAGAAGTCCCATTCCTCCTTGCTGAACACATTGCCCAACGCATCCGTCAAAGACTCATCTATCACCCTTGCAGAACGAGCATCCCAACGTGCCGACTGCACCTTGGCAAGCCTGCTTGCACCCCACACCCAACATCCGACGAAACCAACTGATGATGCCACCCAAAGGAGGAACCAGATGACACGCTGCGTGGCACTCATCGACTTCGTCTTGCCAAAGGAACTCACCGCCGCATGGATGGAGCAATAGAGCAGGATGCCGATGGATGTCAGCAACAGGACACCGCAGCAGATGACAGGAATGTAGATGGCCTGGAAATCCTCTGCCTCATACACGTTCCACCATTGGTCGGCCATCTTTTCACTTGCCACCATGAAAGCCACGAAGAAACACAGCGCCACGATGAAGGCGATGGTGAAGAATGTGCTCAGGCCTACGGAGATGATGCCCACGAAGATGTCCCAGCCAGACTTGCCGTTCTTTTTCCGCTCCTTGGCAAGGGTAGCCTCCTGCACCTCAGCCACCAGATTCTGCGGATTCACCTCCTTGCCCTTCATCTTCAGCGTGTCCTCAGCCGTTTTCGTCAGGGGGGCAAAGATGACCACCAGCAGATAGGCACATACGGGGAGTGCAGAGAACAGGATACTCAAAATGACCAGAGGCACGGCTATGATTCCGAAAACTGGATAAGCGGCAAAGGGGACGGTGAAGGTGAGTGGCCAGAATCCGATGATGCAGAACCACAGCACGCTGAGAATCACGAAACCCCAGCGCCAGGCGTTGGCAGTGCCTCCAAAATACTGCGCACAGCCAGCCAGCACGCCGGCCACCAGCTTGTTCTGCGAATCGCGGAAGAACTTCTTGTTGTTCTGAGGCTTCTTGGGTTGCTGCGGCTTGGCATCATGGCCGGAATGACCCGATGCCTCAGCCTCGCCGGCACCTGCAATCTCCTCCACCTCGCCAATCTGGTGGATGATGTCCTGCACGTGCTCAATGGTGATGGCCTCGACACCCTGTGCCTTCAGGTCGTCAAACAGTTCTGCGATACGTGCCTCGATGTCGTCCGCAGTTTCCTCGCCACCCTCCTGCTTCTTGAAGTAATCACGCAGGGTGTCTGTGTAGTGGCTCAGCAATTCGTAAGCATCCTCGTCAATCTGGTAGAGTCTGCTACAAAGATTGATGGTAATATTCTTTTTCATAAGGCTATTTCTTTTCTATGATTGTTACTATTTGTCATTTATCAATTATCATTTAGCGTCAGCGCCATCTTCATTTATGATTTATTATTTGTCATTAAGCATCAGTGCCATCTTCAGCTGGTTGTAAGCAGCAATCAAGGCAAACAATTTGATAGCCCCAGCAAAGAACACACCAATACAGCAGCAACATAAACCCACCAGCATGATGCCAAGGATGATGAGACCTAAGCCCAACAAGGATAAAGTATTGCCTGATGACATGTTCCACGATGCACTGAGTGACTCCAAGATTCCTGCCTCTGGATGCTCCACCTGATAGACAGGTGCAAAAATGATGCGAGGAGCCACAAAAAATACAGGAATAATACAGCAAAAGAAGGAAACGACAATAATGATGGTGGTAATGATGTCAACTGCAAATACCTTCAGATACAATACAAAAGGAAGTTTGTAAGCATCGAAAGTCACTTCTGAGAAACGCCCAGACATCAATCCGAGGGCAAGATTGGACAGACCTACACTGACAATGAGTTTCAAAATGTAACCCAACCAACTGCCAACCCCGAAAAAATGAGTACTCGAACTGACTGTTGGTGCAATATTTCTCATTGTTTCCCAGTCACCCCTACTGATAGCCTCAGCAAGAGCTTGAGTAGATTCATAATCATAACTGAAGGCAGGAGTCGAGAAGTGTCCCAAACTGCCAGCAAGCATACCAGTCAACAGATAGATAACAGCGATGAGCAGGCCATATCTTTTTGCATATTCCCAAGCTGTGTTGAGTGCATTACCAATGTTTAATGAATAATTTTCCATGAGTCTTATTATTTGAATTATTAATGTATTCTTTTTTTTGTTGGCGAATTAAGTGTTCCTTCACTTGTTGACTACTCAATATGCAACCGCCTGTCTTTCAGTTGGTGCACTGTGCTTTCCAACTCCCCCCAAGCCGCATCCAATTGCTCCAAGGTTTCTTTGCCTTCGTCGGTCAGCACATAATACTTTCGAGGAGGTCCTTGTGTGCTTTCCTGCCATTCATAACCCAGCAAACCGTCATTCTTCAGTCGGGTGAGCAGCGGATACAGCGTGCCCTCCACCACCAACAGGTTTGCCTCCTTCAGACGTTTGATGATGTCCGAAGTGTAGTATGCTTTCTCGCTGAGCAACAGCATGATGCAGTACTCCAGCATACCCTTTCGCATCTGCGATTTTGCATTATCCACATTCATCTTTCTGACCTTTTTAGATGTTAGTAATTTGCATTTTCGCTGCAAAGATAGGCAAAACATAAATACCTTGCAATACATAGTACCATATTTTAACACGATTTAACAAAGGAGGTGATAAAAAACAACAAGGTTCACGAATGAAACGACTGAAAAGATTAGGAAAAACTCAAAAATGTTTGCTGGTTCAGAATATATTGGTTACCTTTGCACCGACTGTAAAGGAAACCTATAAAAAAGGACAAATATGAAGAAAATAGCATTGTTTTTTGCATGCTTACTGATTGGTGGCATAGCATTGGCTCAGAGTCATTGGGTAGGTACATGGGGTACAGCCCCACAATTGGTCGAGAACCACAATAATCCTCCTTCACCTGGATTGGGCAACAATTCGTTGCGCCAGATTGTGCAGGTGTCTATCGGTGGTGAACGTGTGCGCCTGAAGCTGACCAATGAGTTCAGTGCGGGCACTACTCAGATCAAGGCTGTGGAACTGGCCATCGCCAAGACTGCGGGTAGCAGCAGCGAGATAGACGAAAGTTCAACAGTGAGCCTGACCTTCGACGGAAAGGCTGGTGTGACCATGCCTGCAAAGGGCAAGGCTGTGTCTGACCCTGTGGACTTCAAGATTGGGCCGCGAGAGAATGTGGCCATCACCATCCATTACGGTTCGGCATCATCGACCAGTGTGAGTGGGCATCCCGGTTCGCGTACAACATCTTATTTGAAGTCGGGCAACACCACGAACTTCAGCAATGCTACGAAGGCCGACCATTGGTACAACATCTTGGCACTCGAAGTCGAAGCACCTGAAGAAGCTGGAGCTGTAGCCATTCTGGGTAATTCTATCACCGATGGGCGTGGCTCTACCACCAACCAGCAGAATCGCTGGGCAGATGTGCTCTCACGCCGTCTGCTGGCTAACGAGCCAACCAGTCAGGTGGGTGTTCTCAATATGGGTATCGGTGGCAACTGTGTGTTGGGTGGAGGCTTAGGTCCCACGGGGTCGAGCCGCTACCAGCGTGACCTCTTGGGGCAGGAAGGTGTGAAATGGATTATCCTTTTCGAAGCGGTTAACGACTTGGGCGGCGCACAGAACGGTGTGCAGACAGCCAAGCGCATCATCGATGTCTATAAGCAGATTATCCGTGAAGCTCATGCGAAAGGCATCTATGTCTTTGGTGCCACCATCACTCCGTTCAAGGGAAATAACTATTACTCGGCCGACCACGAGAAGGGACGTTCTACTATCAACCGGTGGATTCGTACCACGCAGATGCTCGACGGTGTGATTGACTTCGATGAGGCTGTGCGCAATCCACAAGACCCCGAGGCCATGCAGTCGCAGTTCCTTTTCGAAAACGACTGGCTGCACCTCAATGCGAAAGGCTATGAGACGATGGGCGAATGCATTGACTTGAATCTGTTCACCAAGACCGACCCTGTGTCTGAGGTGGAAGATGAGGAGGAACCTTACGATAACAATGCCCTGTGGATGGAGGCTGAAGACCTGCCAACCACGGTGTCTGGCACAGCATTCCAATTGGAAGAGGACCAGGCAGCATCGAAGGGAAAGTATCTGGAGACCGTGGCACCGACATCTACCGTTACACCTACCGACAGTGCCTATATTCTTGCCGTCCCTTTCACTGTGTCGGCTGCCGACACCTATTATATTTATGCGCGTGTGTTGTGTCCCACGTGGGATGATGACAGCTATTTTGTGAGTGTTGATGGTGCCCTGACCAACAGCTTTGTCAATGGTCTGCAAACTCCATCATGGGAGTGGAAGGAACTCTATCACGGCAACCTGATGGCGGGTATGCACACGCTCTATATCGGAGGCCGTGAAGACGGGGCTTGTCTTGATAAACTCTGCATCACAACCAATCCGGAACCGCCATCGGGTATGGGTGGTACTGCTACACCATCTTCCATTGCTCCACAGTCGGTTCACATTCCATCAGCAGCACCTTTTGAGACCTACTCCCTCAGTGGCGTGCGACTGACCACCCTGCCGACCGCAGGTATATTCATTGAAGTGTGTCGTGCTGACGATGGCACCATCTTTTCCCGTAAGGTTGTTGTAAAGCCCTGAGCTGTTTGGACCGATATTTATAAATCGGCGAAAAAGAGAAAATGTTTTTGAATTTCGCTGATTTTTAAACACGTGATTTGTTCAAAATAGAACAGACCGTCCCCCTTGTGCTCATTCCCCCCAAAGTGGTGAGTTGAGTGGGTGGGAGAGAAAGTCGTTGAGCTTTGTGGCAAATGTGGGAAAGAGGTGGGTTGCCCGCCCTTGGTGCTGAAGGTAGGGGTTGATGTAGCGTTTTTTTGAAAGAATTACTTTGGCTTCGGGGTGCAAGCTGTCCACTTGAATGGTGTGAAGGGAACAATAATGCAACCACTCGCTATGTGCTTCAGGGTCTTGCTCTAAGTGCTCAATGACTTGAGCCTCTGTCTGATACAAGTTCTCCAAGCTGATAACACCTCGTTCAATTTGCTTTTTCAGCAGTTCGGCTAACGTCTGCATGGCGAAACGGTCTTCGTCTGCAATGTAGATGTAGGAAGTGCGGAGAGCGGCTTGGGAAAAAGCTTCGGCAGCTTCGGCATGTTGAAACATCAGTTCGTCTGCGCCTTCCTCGTTTTCGCCAATGGTGAGGTCTTCGTACCAGGCTTTGACAGCAGTGTGTGGTGCAATGCGGTAGTTGACAATGTTGGAGAGGGTATATTCCAGTCGGTCGGCTGACAGGCGTGGTGAATCGTTGTCGGCAATAGGGTATTGGTGATAGTCAGCTACTTCGTCAAGTGAGAAACCTAACGCTTGGAGTTCGGCCATAATTTCTTCTGATTGGCTGATGATGTCCGTTGTTCCTCTTTCTGTCGATTCTTGCTTGATGTGATCTCCATTCAAGAAGTCCACCACATGTGCAAAGGTGGGAGTGGCTATGTCGTGAAGCAGGGCGGCTACGGTTTGGCGGGCATTGTGGGTGAAATGCCAAACAATGAGGGCGCAGCCGATGCTGTGTTGAAGTCGGGAGTATTTGTTCTGCCCAACAAACATGGGGAAAGATGTGTATTCGCAACCACAGTGCATGCCTACATCGCTCAGTCGCTGCATGGCTGGTGCTGCTGCGATAGTGCTGATGAAGGGTGGAATGTCGGTATGGTAGGTCTGCCACATGAATGCTATACTTTAGGTTGTGATGAGATGATACTCACAAAAAATAAAGCAAAGGTGCCTTCATTGGTGGCCTGAATAGAAAGGCAGTGAGGCGGCTTGGGCCAACGTAATGTCGGCCAATGTGTCGTTGTCTGCCAAATCTCCGTTAATGGTGTGGTAGAAATTCTTCAGGCCAGGTCGGCCTTCTCCATTCTTCAGAATGTGGACGATGCAGAGGCTTTGCACGCCGATGTTGGCTGAGAGGATGTCTAGATCGGTGATGGCCAGTTGGGACAAGGCCAATTGGAGTGCGTCGTCGTAATTGTCTGCAATGAAATGCTCCACATCGGCCAAGGTTTCAAAACCGAACTTCCTTAACACTCTCAGGTAGGGGAGTAGAGGGGTGGGGACAATTTCTGCTTGATTGACAGCGGCTATGCTTTGGTTCAGACGGTCGAATGGCTTCATCGCCAAATATTGGCGGAATGTGTTTTCGTTGAGTGCCACTTCGTTCAGCTTGCCTGATGTAACCAGATTTTGCATGTTTCGTTGATATTCGGAAACTTTTGAGCGAAGACGGCTAAATTCGTCATCGGCAAGTTCGAGCATTCCGGCCAGGCGGCTGAGTTGGCGTAAGTATTCTATGGGTATCTTCACATCGCTTTTGTAGCCTATGTCGTGTTCCATTGTTGACCAAACATGTTGCAGTGCTGTCCGCATTTGTATCTCAAAGCGGTACTCGTTGATGTTGGGCATTGTTGGGTCATGGAACAGGCTTTGGGGAATGCGGCAAATGTAGTGCAGGGAATTGTAGCCGAAGCTGTTGAGCTGATGTTTGCGTTTGTCCACCGACTCTTTCCAATCGATGTCGAAGGTGTGTCGGGCAATGGCTGCCACCTTTTCCACATCGTCGGTGTAGAAGGTGATGATGCGCATGCCCATTATATCGGTGATGTCTGAAAGAGTTTTGTATTTAGCCCCTTTCAATTCCAGTTTTCCAGCAAGCGATGCTTCTGTCTTGATGCGATGTTCGATGGAAGTGACATAAAGTCCATTTTCTTGGAGTGCTTTCTGTAGTTGCTCGCTGGCAATCTGCTCTATGCGCTGATAGGTGCTGAGCCGTTCTCGGTATTGTTGAAGAAGTTCCTCTCCGTGTGTATCTAAATTGTATGTCATGCTTGTAGTATTATAGTTGAAAAGTTTTGACAAAGGTACGATTAAGTAAATTAAAAAGCAAAGGAAATGAAGTTTTCCTTTGCTTTTTTGAGTGAAACATGTCAACGCGGACTTAAAAAGAAGATGTGCGGTGCAAAATGTCCGCAGTTTTTTGTATGTTTGTGATTAGAACATTTCTTCTACCATTTGATAGGTTCGGGCTTGATGGGTTCGCCCATTTCTGATTTTTCGGCATCGTCGCCATCCAGTTTGAAGAGCATGAACTGCGGATTGGCTGCGGTGCATGGAGTCCACGCTCCGTCTTCCTTTCCGTTTGGATTGCTATATTTGGCAAAGTTGGTCCAAGCGGTGAGCATCTTCTCCGAAAGGTCCCAGTCGCCTTGTGTCCAGGGGCGCCAGCAGTGCTTCAGCGACTTGAACACAAACCAGAGGTCGGAAGAGTGGAAAGCACTTTTCAGGCGGGCTGTCACTTCGGGATGTGAACCATCGTCGGGGAGCGGACGGGCAAATTCGTATGCCCAAGCCTTGCCACCCTGACTTTCACGCACTTTGCAGAACTCGGCGATGCCTGGCCCCATGTCGCCCATGTCGTTCAGCGTGTAGCCTATCATGTAAGGCACATCGGCAATGGAACCCTCGCGAGTGGCTTCGTCGAAACTTTTCAGGCTGACATAACCATCCACAATGGGACGTCCTTGCAGAAATACGTCGTCCTTGGTCACCGTGTTGTAAAAGTAACCTGCCGTGTAGAGCACTTCGGTCGAAGCCTGACGCAGTTTCTGGAGGTCGGTCAGTCCTGCCCAGTCCATCACCTTCTTTGTTTCAGCCTCCGACTCTTGCAGAGTGGGGTTGTAAGTGAAGAATCGGTTCATCGGGGTGGCAGGTTTGGCTTCTTCGCCTTCTTTGGCTGGAATATTGATGCCTCCGCCACTCATGATGACGGCTTTGTGGAACAAGCCTCGTGCCAATGGCGATTCGCACAGCGTTCTTACACTTCCAGCTCCGGCACTCTGCCCAAAGATGGTTACGTTGTCTGGGTCGCCCCCAAACTGAGCAATGTTGGCTTTAATCCATTTGAGCGACTGAATTTGGTCGAGGATGCCGTAATTGCCGCTGACGTGATGAGGACTTTCGGCCGAAAGCTCGGGGTGGGTCATGAAGCCGAAAATGCCCAAACGGTAGTTGATGCTCACAAGCACCACATCCTTGCTGGCCCATTCCTGCCCATCAAATTCTGGTTCCGATCCCCATCCTTCGCGATAACCACCTCCGTGAATCCACAGGGCCACAGGCAGCTTTTTGTTTACGTCGCCAGGTGCCTTTGTCCATACGTTCAAATAGAGACAATCCTCGCTATAAGGGGCTTCGTCTCCATAGCCCCATTCAGTAGCGTAGCCGCCAGGATAGTGTACGGCTTGGTAGCCTGGATGACCAAACTGGTCAGCCACTTTCACTCCTTCCCATGCAACGACGGGTTGAGGCTCTTTCCAGCGCAGGTCTCCAATAGGGGGAGCAGCGTATGGGATGCCTCGATAGACATACACACCTGGATTTTCGGCTTTCACACCTTGAACCTGACCGCCTTCGATGGTCAGTACGGGGTTGTCGTCCTTAGGCGAAGTGCAACCCAACATTGCCAATAATGGCAATAAACAAAGCAGCTTTTTCATTAGATAGATGAATAGATAAAGATGAAGTAATAGATATTGATTAGATATTGGTATGTTCAATAAGACTCCTTATTCACATTTTTTTATAAGATGGCTTATGAAGCCAATGGTTTAATCTGTGTTTCTGCATCAAGAGGGTTTAACTTTTTGCCCGTTCTTGTTTTTATAATTCTCTGTCTCTCTGTGGTTCGGCTCTATTCATTGTAGCCCACGGGACGCATCTGCTTTTGCTCCTCGCTGTATTCATAGTCATACTTTAGCAAGTAGGCCTTCACCTCCTCAGGGTCGCGGTCGAAATTGTTGCACAGCGACTCCAATGAGTCGAACTCTTCATCTCTCAGCAGCATGTTGATGGCCGACACCAGCATGAAAGGGTCTTTGGGTAGTCTATCCATAATATATTGATGATTTATTTGATTTGTTACTGCAAAATTACCACTTTTTTTACAAGTTTTCTTCTTTCTTGCAAGAAAAACAAACTTTTTCCGTAAATTTGTGCTCTCAAACGAACTCCATACAAAAGGGTTCGCTCTTCCAATTAACATTGTCACACTCTTTCAACCCCTCCGTCAGCATTATGTCTTATATCGACTCCTTCACTCAATCGGAAGACTATCGTCGCGAAGAACTCATCCGCATCATCGAACATTCGGTGGAGAAACTAACCTTACAGGAACTTGAGGCTCTCTACTACGACATGTCCACTAAGAATTACATCAACGACAGCCTGGGCGAAATTTAGAATCAGGGGTGACAAGAGGCTGACGCAGAATTGTGAATTGGCTGACTTTTGTTGCTTGCCCTAAGGAATTGCTGGATAATATTGACATAAGGGCTACCTGACAAATAGCTCCTGTATTGTTTTTTGTTTCATAGTTGTCACATTCTCTACAGAATGCACCGTGAGTTTGAGAATAAAGTCGTAACTTTGTGGCGAATATACAAATTGTGGGTAGTGCCGTTTGGTGCAAACTTTAAATAATATGTTGATTGTTTCGCTGGTTTTTGTCATTCATTGTTGGATGTGTTTCTCGGCTCAACTGACAAGTAGCTTGTCGGAAGTGACTTTGCAACAAGGACTTGTTCCAAGTGATCAGAAACCCTCAATGATGGGTGTGGAGGACAGCGTCAAGAAAGTAAATATGGAAGAATATAAATATCATTACAAGTATCCCCATCCAGGTGTGACGTTGGATTGCGTCATTTTCGGTTTTGATGGGGAAAAGTTGAACGTCCTTTTGATTGAGAGGCGGTTTGACCCCTATCAGGGTTGCTGGGCTTTCCCTGGTGGATTTTTAGAAATGGATGAGTCGGCAGAGGAAGGTGCGAGACGTGAACTGAAGGAAGAAACAGGTTTGGACACGGCTTTTGTGAAGCAGTTTCATACTTTCTCAAAGCCCGACCGTGACCCTCGGGAACGGGTGTTGACAATTGCGTATTATGCGTTGTTGCATATCAGCGAAGTGAAGGGGCAGGACGATGCGGCTCGTGCTCAGTGGTTCCCTTTGAATGATGTGCCAACGTTGGCTTTTGACCATGAAGAAATATTTCAGAAAGCGAAGGAAGCTCTGTACAATGCTTTCCGCTTGGGTGGAAAGGATTGGGAGGCCTTGACGAAAGGATTTTCTGAGGCAGAGTTGGAAATAATCGTTGGGGAATTGAAAAGATAGGGAAAGTAAAGGATGGAAAGATTAGAAGGTTAAAAGATTGAAGGTAGAAAGATGGATAAAAAACAGATTGAGTTAGCGGTAAAGAAATATTTAGACAGTAAAGGATATGAGCGGATGGAGTTGGAAGCGGCCATGTTTGATATGGATGGCGTGCTTTTTGACTCGATGAAGAATCACGCAAAATGTTGGCATGAAACGATGGCGCATTTTGGCATGGACTTGCCGGAATGGGAAGCGTACATGCATGAGGGTAGAACAGGAGCTGGCACCATCAATCTTGTGTCGGTTCGACAACGAGGGCATGAAGCGAGTGAAGATGAAATAGGGCGGATTTACCAGTATAAGAGTGACTTGTTCAATCAGTGCCCCAAGGCGGTACGAATGCCTGGAGCGTATGAATTGTTGCAGAAGGTGAAGGCGAGTGGGGTGGTGCCGATGGTGGTGACAGGCAGTGGGCAGAAAACACTGTTGGAGCGATTGAACAGAAATTTCCCTGGGATTTTTCATGAGGAGTTGATGGTAACAGCCTTTGATGTTAAGTATGGCAAACCTAATCCGGAGCCCTATCTGATGGGGATGGAGAAATATCGGAAGGTTTTGTCGGCTGCAGGGAAAGAAACTGTTGCACCCAATCATTTCATTGTGGTGGAGAATGCTCCCTTGGGTGTTGAAGCAGGTGTGGCAGCTGGGGTGTTCACTATTGCTGTGAATACAGGGCCTCTGCCCGATGATGCACTACTGAGTCAAGGGGCTGACTTGCTGTTCCATTCAATGCAGGAACTGTGTGATGAATGGGAAATGGTGGTGAATAGATTGAAGAACTGACAAGAGCGTAAGGGTAAAAGTGGTCGAAGATTTTATGTCTTCCTCATGATTCCGTTGATAATTCGACCGTTGAGGTGACGACGTGCCGAGAAAAAATGGTTAAAGTTTTGATAGGTGTCGATGCCTGAAACATAAATGTTTTCTGGACGGACACCTTTTTCTATGAGTTGCAGACGGTTGCATTCCCAAAGGTCGATGTGCCAACGTGTTTCGTCCGTGTTATTTTGATTGTTCATGAGTGGGTAGCGTCGAGCAAGTTTTTCCATCGGGAATCCTGCTTGGGCAAACTGTTCATAGACTTCGTCACCTACTTCAAAGCTGTCAACGCCGATGCCTGGTCCGATGATGGCATGCAGATTGGTGGTTTGGGTGCTGTAGGTGTATTTTAGCACCTCAATGTTACTCTCTACAATGCGTTTTTGAGTTCCCTTCCATCCTGCATGGACAGCGGACACCACTTGGGTGTAGTCATCCCACAGAAGGACTGGGATGCAGTCGGCGGTTTTTACACAGACGCAAACGTTAGGCAAGTGGGTGGAGAGCGCATCCACACCGTCAAGGGCAAGAACTTGCTCCAGTGGGTTCTTGTGGACAAACTCGTTGTCAATGATGAGAGTCTTGGTTTCATGCACTTGGTGGTGGGGCATGAAGAGTTGGGGGATGGCGATGGAAACACCGCCATCTCGCGTGGTGGAGAAGGCGGTGATATGGGAAGGTGTGGGGTAGATGAGCATAGGGAGTTTATTCTTCGTGTTCAAAATTTTCGAGGTCTTCGATTTCGTCCTCGTCTATGTATTCAATGTCCTCGTCTTCAGGAATATCCTCATTGCCCCATCCTTCAACGTCATCGGCGATGTCGTCCATGTAGGCGAAGGTCTTGGGTGCATGGATAATAGATTCCTGCGTGTTGATGGCTGCAATTTTGTTGCTTTCGCTGTTCATCTCGCGCCAGAGGATGTCTTTGAGTTCTTGCAGTCCTTGCTGAGCCACAGAGCTGATAAATACTACAGGAATGTCTGTGGGCAGTCCTTCGCGAAGCATCTCCTTGAGTTCTTCGTCTTGTCCTAAGAGGTCGCACTTCGTGATGGCGAGCACACGGCCTTTGTTGAGCAAGTCCGGATTGAACTGAGTCAATTCGTTGAGCAGCACTTCATATTCGTGCCGAATGTCCTCTGTGTCGGCAGGAACCATAAAGAGTAGCAAGGAGTTACGTTCAATATGTCGCAAAAAGCGAAGCCCCAATCCACGTCCTTCGCTGGCTCCCTCTATGATGCCAGGTATGTCGGCAATGACGAAGGAGCGTCCGTCGCGGTAAGAAACAATGCCAAGTGAGGGTTCCAGCGTGGTGAAGGGATAATTATCTATCTTCGGCTTGGCTGAAGAGATGGCATTGACCAAGGTGGACTTTCCTGCATTGGGAAATCCTACCAGTCCAACATCGGCCAACAGTTTTAACTCCAAAATGAAAGTGCGCTCCTGCATGGGTTCACCAGGCTGTGCGTAGCGGGGAGCTTGGTTGGTGGGAGTGGAAAAATTGAAATTGCCCAGTCCTCCACGCCCTCCTTTAAGAAGAACAATCTCTTGTTCATGTTCTGTTACATCGCAAATGTATTCCCCCGTTTCAGCATCGTAAACAGCTGTGCCGCAGGGTACTTCGATGTAAGCATTTTCTCCTTGCTTGCCTGTTGATTTGTTTTTCGACCCATTTCCTCCATGCTCAGCTTGAATGTGGCGGTCATAGCGCAAATGGAGCAAAGTCCAGTAGTTGCGGTTGCCACGCAGAATTACGTGGCCACCGCGCCCACCGTTTCCTCCATCAGGTCCTCCCTTGGGGAGATACTTGGCACGATGCATGTGGGTGGAACCACGTCCACCGCGACCTGAACGGCAATATATCTTTACGTAATCGATAAAGTTTGAATCCATGTTTATTTCAGGGTGTCAAGGAAAGCAAAAATTTCGCCCAACATCACCTCTTTGGAACCTTTCCAGGTGAATGTGTTGCGCATGCCTTCCTTCTCAAACCATGCAGCGAGTGGCTCTGTTTGCTTATGATATACCTCGAAGCGCTTCTTGATGGTCTCTTCATTGTCATCAGCACGACCTTGCTCCTTGGCGCGGTGGAGCAAGCGGGCGAGCAGGGTCTCTTCATCGACTACCAGTTCAAGCATGATGCCCATGTCGTGCTTGCGGTCGGCCAACATCTGTTTTAAGGCTTCAGCCTGTGCAATGGTGCGTGGGAATCCATCGAAAATGACGCCCTTGCCCGCAGGGAGTGCATCGTAAGTTTTAGCGAGGATGTCAATCATCAGCTCATCGGGGATGAGTTGTCCGTTGTCGATATAACCTTTGGCTACTTGTCCAAGTTCTGTACCGTTTTTAATTTCACTGCGGAGCACATCACCTGTAGAGATGTGTCCCATGTCGTAACGAGCGACAATTTCGTCGCTGTAGGTGCCTTTGCCTGAACCTGGCGCACCAAAAATGATGATATTCTTCATGTTGTGTTATATTGTTTTTTGGTTTTTTTAGAAGATGGGGCTTATGAGACTTATGAGTCTTATGAGACCTATAGCCCTTATAAGACCTATAGCCCTTATAAGATTCCCCATAGCCTATATGCCTAATGGCTTTCTTTGACCACGTAGATGCTCTTGTAGTTTCGTCCCACTCCATCGTAGTCGAGGCCGTACCCTACGATGAATTCGTTGGGGATTTCCATTGCGCAGTATTTTACATTGAGGGGAACTTTCAATTTGCCAGGTTTCATCAAAAGGGTGGCAATTTCTACCGATTTGGCACCTTGGGCTTTCAGCATGGGGATGAGGCTGCTCATGGTGGTTCCTGTGTCAATGATGTCTTCCACGATGATGACATCGCGGTCCTTGATGCTGATAGAGAGCCCTATCAGTTCTTTCACTTGGCCTGTCGTGTCCATGCCGTCGTAGGATGAATACTTGGCAAACTGGATTTCGTGGTCGAAATTGAGTTGGCGTACAAGGTCAGCGGTAAACATGAACGCACCATTCAAAATGGCGATAAGAATAGGGTTGCGCCCAGTGTAATCCGCATTCAACTTTGCTGCCAAAGCGGTAACTCTGTCTGCAATTTGTTCATGATGAATGAACGGTTCAAATTGCTTATCTTTAATTGTAATCATTGAAGTAGTTTTCATCGGAAATTATATGCAAAGCTACGAAAAAATCCCTATTTAGAAATACAAACTGGAAGAATAACGTGAAAAAACGACTCAAGAAATGTTATTTTCTTGCGTTTTGGCCTTTTTTTTGATATCTATTTGCTATTTTTGCAAAAAATAAAGAGATTTTCCATTTGTAAATTCTCAAGTTATGAAGATACTATCCGCAGCCCAATTGAAGATTGCAGATGCATTTACGATAGAGCATGAACCCGTTTCTTCAGTCAACCTAATGGAACGGGCTTCGCGTGCTGTCACTGATAAAATTTGTAGTCGTTGGACGCCAGACACCATTGTCAAGGTTTTCGCTGGGCCTGGCAACAATGGGGGCGATGCTTTGGCCATTGCTCGCATGCTGGGGGAACAGAACTATAAGGTGTATGTCTATCTGTTTAATACATCCGAAAACCTCTCGTCGGATTGCCAAATAAATAAGAAACGTCTCATTGATTTCCAAGAGATGCATCAAGCCACCCTTGGAGCGAATAATGTGGAGTTGACAGAAATCACTTCGCAGTTCAACCCTCCGAAACTGGTTGAAGGTGATTTGGTGATTGATGGTTTGTTTGGTACAGGTATTTCTCGTCCTTTGAATGGTGGGTATGCCTCCGTTGTGAAATACATCAATGCTTCTCCTGCCACAGTTGTTTCAATCGATGTGCCTTCGGGACTGATGTGTGAGGATAATACTTACAATGTGATGAACCACATCGTGAAGGCTGATTACACTTATACCTTTCAGTATCCTAAACTGGCGTTCTTTTTCCCCGAACATGAGCAATACGTGGGGAAGTGGGAAGTGCTGGATATAGGTGTCATGGATCCCGATAATGAGGAGACGAAGACTCCTTACTTTTTTACAGAGGAGAAGGAAATGCGGAGACTGTTGAAGAAACGTTCGCGTTTTGACCACAAAGGTTTGGTAGGGCATGCGTTGCTGATTGCAGGCAAGAAAGGAATGGCGGGTGCTGCCATTCTCAGTGGGAAAGCATGCATGCGTGGTGGCGTGGGAAAATTGACCATCCATACTCCGGAATATAACACGCGCATCTTGCAAGAAACGGTGCCGGAGGCCATCATGCATGTGGATGTCGATCCGAACTGTTTCAGTCAGTCGTTCGATGCCAGCGAATATGATGCAATGGCCATCGGCCCAGGTGTAGGCACTTCATCCTATACTATCCAGGCTTTTATCGAGCAAGTGAGCATGACGAAATGCCCCATGGTCTTAGATGCTGATGCGCTCAACATTCTGGGATCTCATCGAGGCTGGATTTCTCAATTGCCGCGGCGGTGCATCCTTACTCCTCACAAGAAAGAACTTTTCGGACTCATCAGCACCACACGTAATTCCTACGAGGAGCTGGAGCGCACTCGTGAACTGGCAGTTCGCCAGCAAATTTACATTCTCATCAAGGGTGCCTATTCTGCTGTGGTTACTCCCGAAGGAAACGTGTTTTTCAATCCGACAGGCAATCCGGGCATGGCAACGGCTGGGGCGGGCGATGTGCTGACGGGCATTATCCTTGCTTTGCTGGCTCAGTCCTATGTGCCCGAAGCCGCTCTTCGTTTGGGTGTCTATCTGCATGGGCTGGCAGGCGACCTTGCAGCTGAAGATTTAACTTATGAAGGACTCATCTCAAGTGACCTCGTAACCTATCTTCCGAAGGCTTTTAAAAGTTTACGTGGTAAATAACAAAACAATGAAACAAACAATTCTCATAACATTCCAACTCTTATTATCATTGGCTGTAGGTGCCCAAACTCAAGTGACGGAGTTTAATCCAGGCTTAGTCGCCAATGGCGTGAATTACGCATTGCCTAAAACTGTACTGAAGACCGATGTGTCGGCCATCAAGGTAGTTTATTCCCCAGGCGAGTTTGCCAAGTATGCCGACCGCTACCTTCATGTTCGAGGGGTCAGTCAAGAGCCTTCTACAACATGGGTGGTTCAGAAACTTGAAATGTACCAGGAAGGAATACCCGATACATCGAAAGTGTTTACGGTGAAACTGAAAGACAAGACAATCGCCCCAATGGCACAATTGACCCCCAGTGGCATTTTGGTGGCAGTCAACACCCATACAGAGATGAATGAGCATGTATTGCCCGAAAGCCGAACCACCAACCATCGGTTGGATGCTCGCCAGTACCTTACCGAAGACATCTTGTCCGCAACGTCCACCGTAAAGATGGCTGAGCTGACCGCGCAAGAGATTCTCGATATTCGCGAAAGTAAGAATGCCATTAAGCGCGGACAGGTTGAGGCTATGCCAAAAGATGGGGCTTCGCTAAAGATTGTACTCGATGAACTGAACAAACAGGAAGAGGCACTCACTCAACTGTTTGTGGGATATGTTGATACCACCTTCGTTGTGAAATCATTTGCTGTCACCCCAACGGGAGATGTCGATAAAGAGGTCTTCTTTCGCTTTTCGCGCAAATTGGGGTTTGTCGATGCCGACGACCTTGCTGGAGAACCTTATTACTTGACAGTGAAGAATCGGCATACGGTGGTTTTGCCCAACGAGAAAGAGAAGGCAAAACGAAAAATTGAGGGGCTGGTGTACAATATGCCAAGTATGGCAAACGTTATGATTAGTACATTGCAGGGTACACTTATCGAACGCGATTATCCCTTTGCGCAGTTTGGTACAATAGACATATTAAGTCCCACATTATTTAATAAAGGGGCAACAACTAAGTTGTTGCTCAATCCTGCCACAGGAGGACTTCAACAATTGGAGCAATAGTTGGCAGTGGTCAGTGGCTGCTGGCAATGATCTGCTCAGGATGAATGGAACGCTTCTTACATTATTTATCATAATATTAACCTCTAAAAACGTGAAAAAAATGAAAAAGTATTTAGCTGAAATGGTAGGAACAATGGTTCTTACACTTCTTGGTTGCGGTACAGCCGTCTCTCTTAATTGTGGTTCTGACACGGCATCGGTAGTTGGCACAGCCATCGCTTTTGGTCTCGCTGTTGTGGCAATGGCCTACACAATTGGTGGCATATCTGGTTGTCACATCAATCCAGCCATAACACTCGGCTGCCTCATTTCAAAGCGTATCAGCTGCAAAGATGCTACCATGTACATGATATTTCAGGTGATAGGTGCTATAGTGGGAGCTGCCATCCTTTTTGCGCTTACTTCAAACGACCAGGCTTTGGCTGGCGGTACCACTACAGGTGCTAACAGTTGCGGCAATCATGGAGTGGTGGTTGGTCTCATTGCTGAAATTGTGCTCACTTGCATCTTCGTGCTCGTTGTGTTGGGCACAACCGATGCCAAGAAAGGTGCAGGCAACTTTGCAGGTCTTGCCATTGGTCTCTCGCTCATTCTCATTCACCTCGTAGGCATCCACTACACAGGCACTTCGGTCAATCCAGCCCGTTCCATCGGCCCTGCAATCTTCGAAGGCGGTCAGGCTCTCAGCGACCTTTGGGTGTTCATCGTCGGTCCATTCGTTGGTGCAGCCATTGCCGCTGGCATCTGGAAGATTATAGGCGAAGAGAAATAATAAGAAAAGATAGAAATGAAGTGGGAAGTGAAGATGCCTTCACTTCCCACTTTTCATATACTTCTTCTATTTCTTGAAGAAGTCGAAGAAGAAATACACGGCTGCGTGTTGAACCGACACTCCCTTCGCATAGCCAATGGTGGCATTACTGCTGTTCCTTACAGTGCCGTCTTTGTCAATTTTCCCGACCGATGAACCATTCTTTCTCACCGTTCCGTCACTTTCCACCTTCCCGATGCTGGAATTGCTACCGTTTCTGATGGTGCCGTCCGAGTCAATCTTTCCGATGCAAGCATTGCTGCTGTTTCTGATGGTGCCGTCTCGCTCAATCTTTCCGATAGAAGAGTTGCTGCTGTTCCGCACCGTTCCGTCCGATTCAATCTTGCCGACAAACGAGTTGCTGCTGTTTCTCAAGTCTTGTGCATTCACCATACAGGAAACAAGACCCAGGGCTAAGAGTAAGATTAGTTTCTTCCTGTTCATTTTTCCGTTCAGTTTATGTTTCGATGTGCAAAGAAACAACTTTTTTCATTCTCCTGCAAATATTTCCTAAGAAAAAGTGCTAACGTTGGCTCTGCCCAAGTTACTTGCAATCGGGGATTCCAAAGACATGAACTTGCTTGAACACCGCTAATGATAAGAAACGGATGAAGAAATTTGGTTTTTCTCTCACTTATCCGTAACTTTGCATTCATTATGGCACAACAAGACAAACTTTGGAACGCTAACTACATCAAGGTGTGGACTGCCAATTTCATGATATTCTTCTCTTTCATGATTGTCACACCCCTCCTGCCGCTCTATCTGAGCGAGACTTATCAGGCTGATAAGGGTACCATTGGCATCGTTCTCTCCGGCTATACGCTTACAGCATTGTTAGCACGCCCCTTCTCTGGTTTCCTGGTGGACAGCTTCCCTCGAAAGGTGGTGCTCTTGACCAGTTATTTTCTTTTTTTCTCCTTCTTTGCGGGGTACCTGATTGCAGGCACCATGACGCTCTTTGCCATTATCCGCACACTGCATGGAGCACCCATGGGGGCTGTGACTGTAGCCAACAGCACCTCAGCCATTGACGTGTTGCCCTCTTCGCGAAGAGCTGAAGGAATTGGTTACTACGGACTTTCCAACAACCTCGCCACCAGCATCGCGCCCACCGTTGGATTGCTCATTTACGACACGATTGGCAATTACGACATCATATTCCTGCTGGGACTTTGTGTAGCTGGCATTGGGTTTGCCATCAATGCCACCGTCCATTTCCCTGTGAAAGAAATCATTCCCAATAAAGACCCCATTTCCTTCGATCGCTTTTTTTTGCTGGAAGGTTGGCGCGAGGGTTTCGTTACCGTTTGTGTGGGGACATCCTATGGAGTCCTTGCCACTTATCTTGCCATCTATGGAAAAGAAGTCCTCCACATGACAGCTGGCACAGGAGCCTGGTTTGCCGTCCTTAGTGGCGGTCTCATTCTCTCGCGTCTCGTAGGTGCACGTTCTTTGCGAAAAGGAAAAGTAGTGTCCAATGTCAATCATGGCATTCTCATCAGTGTGTTTGGCTACCTCCTCTTTGCACTTCTGAAGAATCCCGTTGGCTATTATGGTGCTGCCCTCATCATAGGCTTGGGCAATGGTCACATTTGGCCAGGACTGCAAACGATGTTCATCAACCTCGCTCCCAACAATAAGCGCGGCACAGCCAATTCCACCCAGCTTACTTGTTGGGACATTGGCATGGGTCTTGGTGTCATCTTTGGAGGCATGGCCATCCACCATACGGGCTATTCCTCAGCTTTTTGGTTTGCCTTTGGCATCAATGTGGTGGGTGTCCTCTTTTATTTCCTTTGTGCTAAAAAACACTTCATCAAACACCGCCTTAGATAGCAAAAATAGATACGGCGTTTCTCCCATGCTGAAACGCCGTTTCTGCTCAGGAGAAACGGCGTTTCTATTTTAGGGGTGTTGGGGTACTAAAAATGTACCATTTCTTTTCCACTCTTTTCCCCTTTTCTTTCTGTAGAGGAAGGACTGTCGAAAATGTTGAAAGAGCACTTGCATGTAACATGAACGAAAGGATATGTAACATGACTGATGCCGAATGTTGGCAATTTGAAGGATATGTATCGTTTCAGAAAAGAAGTGTGGAGAGAAAGCTTTACCTTTGCAAAGAAATACCAAAATCTATGTTAATAATGAGAAAAATCTTTCGACGTTTAAGTGTAATGCTGGGTTCTTCGTTGCTCCCGCTGGTGGCAGCTGCGCAGAATCCCTTTGTTCAGACGTGGTGCACCAGCGACCCCGCACCCATGGTGCATGGTGACCGCATCTATGTTTATACTGGTCACGATGAGGACAAGGCCGATTTCTTTTGGATGCAGGAATGGCGTGTCTATTCATCAGCCGACATGGTCAACTGGACCGATCATGGTAGTCCTCTGGCATTGGAGAGTTTCAGCTGGGCCGACGACCGTGCTTGGGCCAGTCAGTGCATTGAGCGCAACGGTAAGTTCTATTGGTACATTTGTGCCCATTCACGTCTTTCAAACGGCATGGCCATCGGTGTGGCAGTGGGCGATAGTCCTACAGGCCCTTTCCGCGATGCCATTGGCAAACCTCTCTATGAGAATGGCTCTTGGGACCATATCGACCCCACAGTGTTCATCGACGATGATGGTCAGGCATGGCTCTATTGGGGCAATCCCCGTGTGTATTACTTGAAGCTGAACGAAGACATGATTAGCATCAATGGCGAGGTGCAGCTGATGGAGATGACAGAAGAAGGGTTTGGTGCTCCAGATATGGCAAAACGTGAGAAGGATAAGAAGTATAAGGACACTTACACTGAGGGACCTTGGATTATGAAGAAACCTCAGCCGATGGCTCAGAAAGGCAAAAAAGGCGAGAAGACGGGTGGCTATTATCTCCTCTATGCAGCAGGCGGAGTGCCAGAACACATCGCTTACTCTGAAGCTCCAACACCTGCCGGACCTTGGACCTACAAAGGCACCATCATGCCGGAAGGAGGCACAGGGTCTTTCACCAACCACTGCGGTTATGAGCGATTCAAGGGCCACGACTATTTCTTCTACCACACAGGCAAACTTCCTGGCGGTGGCGGCTTTGGCCGCAGTGTGGCGGTTGAGGAGTTCAAGTTCAACCCCGACGGCACCTTCCCCACCATTCAACCCACCGACAAGGGTGTAGAACCCATTGGAACGCTCAATCCCTACCAGCGTGTGGAAGCTGAGACAATGGCTTTCTCCAAGGGTGTGAAGAGTGAGTGGAACGATGAAACGGGTGTGTATGTTTCAGAGATTCATGACGGTGACTATATCAAATTGCAGGCGGTCAACTTCGGCAAGAAGATACCTCGCACTTTCACAGCCAGTGTGGCAAGTGCGCTGCGGGGGGGGGCTATCGAAGTTCGTCTCGATAGTCTCAACGGTAAGTCAGTTGCTCGCCTTGAGGTAGGGCACACTGGTGGTTGGGAAAAATGGCAGGAAGTAGTGGTTGACCTCCGCACGCCCATCGTGGGTGTACATGACCTTTACTTCGTGTTCCGCGGTCGCAAGGGGGTGAAGATTTGCAACTTCGACTGGTGGCAGTTCCGCGGCATTGAGGAGTGCAACATGCCCCTCTTCACTACAAAATATACTGCCGACCCCTCACCATTGGTGGTGGGCGACACACTGTTCCTCTACACTTCTCATGACGCACATCCCGAGGACATTCCAGATGAAAACGAAAAGAATTCAGCAGGTTTCTTTATGTACGACTGGTTGCTTTGGTCCACCACCGACATGGTGAACTGGACCGACCACGGAGCAGTGGCCTCTTTGCGCGACTTTGAATGGCGTAGCCGTGAGAATGGTGGGTGGGCCATCCAGACAGTGGAGCGCAACGGAAAGTTCTATCTGTATGCTCCGCTTCATGGTCATGGCATCGGCGTGTTGGTAGCTGACTCTCCTTATGGTCCCTTCAAAGACCCGCTCGGCAAACCGCTCGTATGGCAACAAGAGCACTGGGATGACATTGACCCCTCTGTCTTTATCGATGACGATGGCCAGGCCTGGATGTATTGGGGCAATCCTCATGTGTATTACGTCAAACTCAACGAAGACATGATTTCGACCAGTGGCGACATTCATGTGCTCAATCCCGAGGACGGCATCATGCGTCCTGTCAAGGAAGAAGGTGCCAAAATTAACCTGAGGGTGCCTTGGGAGCAGAAAGCGAACTGGGCTGTGCAGCATTATCAGGAAGGACCTTGGTTCTACAAGCGCAACGGACATTATTATATGGCTTTTGCTTCTACCTGCTGCCCTGAGGCACTGGGCTATGCCATGAGCGACAGCCCTACAGGCAAGTGGACGGAAATGGGCTACATCATGCGTCCCACAGAACGTGATCGTGGCAACCATCCTGGCATTTGCGACTATAAAGGCAAGAGTTACGTGTTTGGCCAGAACTACGACATCATGCACATCGACACTTGGGTTCACCATGAACGCCGTTCTGTCAGCGGTCAGGAAATCACTTACAATGCCGATGGTACTATTCAGGAGATACCTTACTGGCTGGATCAAGAGCCGATGCAGCAGATTGAGCATCTGAATCCTTACAAACGTGTGGAAGCCGAGACAATGGCTTGGGGCTATGGCCTGAAAACCTGCAAGATGGGCATCCCGAACACAGGTGTCGTAAAGGATATGCCTTACTCGACAGGTCGTGTCAACCAATATGTCACACACATTGACGAGGGTGAGTACATCCGTGTTCGAGGTGTCGATTTCGGTTCACAAGGAGCCAAGAAATTCCTGGCCAGCGTGGCATCTGCCAAAGGCAGCGGTAACATTGTGCTGCGCATCGATGGCATTGAAGGTAAAGAAATTGGACGTGTGGCAGTGAAGGCTACGGGAGCTGACGAGAAGTTCAGTACGGTCAATGCTAAGGTGGAGAATGTAACGGGCGTGCACGACCTCTATCTACACTTTGAGGGACTGAACGGAACCTTCAACTTTGATTGGTGGCAGTTTCAGCATTAAACGTTCAGGGTGTGTGAGTAGTCAAAAGACAAAATCTTTTGACTCTAAAAAACGATCAACCTATGAAGAAAACTATTCTATTTAGTGTGTGCCTGTGCGTGTTGTCGCTCGTGCAGGCACAAACCTACAAGCCTTGGGACAAAGGGGCTTTTGAAACGCGCAAGTACCGCAATCTCTTTGTTGAAATGGGCTATGCCCCCAAAGACGTGGAAGCCAAGTTGCAGGAAGTGTTCAACGATGTCTTCTACGGTCCCAACAAGGTGTATTTTGAAGTGGGCGACACGATGGCGTATGTGTCGGACATCAAGAACCACGATGCACGCACGGAGGGTATGTCTTACGGGCTAATGCTTGCGGTACAGTTCGACAAGAAAGACATTTTCGACCGTCTGTGGCGCTGGAGCCGCAAGTATATGCAGCATCAGGGAGGCAATCGCGATGGTTATTTTGCCTGGAGCTGTAAGGTGGATGGCACGCAGAACTCCGCAGGCGCAGCTTCCGACGGAGAACTCTACTTCATCACCGCACTCATTTTTGCTTCCAACCGATGGGGCAATGATACGGGCATCAACTATAAGGCCGAGGCGCAGCGCATTCTCAACTGCACCATGCCGAAAGAGGTGGACGCACCAGCCTTTGGAGGCTTCGGTCAGCGTCAGCAGGACAATACCACCCCTCAAAAACAAAAGATGTTCCTTATTGACCCAGACACCAAACTCATCACCTTCACCCCCGACGGCTTTGGTCAGCGTTACACCGACCCTTCCTATCACGTGCCTGCCTTTTATGAGGTGTGGGCAAAGTGGGCCGACGATGGGCGTGCCGACTATTGGATGGAGTGTGCGGCGAAGTCGCGTGAGTTCCTCCATAAGGCCATCCACGAAAAGACGGGGCTCAATGCCGACATGTGCCAGTACGATGGCAGCGAAATGCAAGGGTGGGGCGGTCGTCGAAACGGCAGCAATAATTTCCGCTACGACTCCTGGCGTGTCCCGATGAACATCACACTCGACTATGAATGGAGCTGTGCCGACCGTGAGTGGCAGCAACAGTATGGCGAGAAAATTCAGAATTTCTTCTATTCGCAGGGAGTGAACGACTTTGTTGACCAATATCGTGTGGATGGTACTTTGCCTGAAGAAGGCGAGATTCTACAGGCTGGCGGATTCCGCAAGTTGCGTCACTCCATCGGTTTGGTAGCTACAACGGCAGCGGCCTCCATGCTCTGTCATCATGCCAAGAGCAAGGAATTTGTCGATGCCCTGTGGAATGCGAAGCATGAACCCTTCGAGGATGGATATTTCGATGCCTACTACGACGGACTTCTGCGCCTGTTTGCTTTCATGCATCTGAGTGGTCATTATCAAGTCATATTTCCTAATAGATAATATATATATAATATGTGTAAGAAATTCCTATGCATGACCCTCTTCCTTCTTGGGTTATGTCAGCTGATGGCTCAAAAGATGGTGTCGCCCAACAAGCAGATTGAGGTGGAACTGGCTGGCGGGCAATATCTCGTCAAGTATATGAATCAACAAGTCGTCACGCTCACTTCGGTGGGTGTGACAACTTCTGCGAAAGAAGGTGCTCTGACCTACAAGAGCATAAGTAAGCCTCGCAAGGTGAAGGACAACTACCAAATGGTCTCCGGCAAACGTCTGCATTGTACGAATCAGGCGAATGAGTATGTGCTTCATTATCAGTATGCCGATGGTTCACCCCTCCATTTGGTGATGCGTGTGTATAATGATGGCATTGCCTTCCGTTACGAGCTATCAAGCTTGAAGGGTGAGACACTGAAGGATGAAGCTACGACATTCCGTATTCCTGAAGGCATGCGCCGCTGGATGATGCAATGGACGGAAGCCTACGAAGGTTTCTTCCCGCTCTCCACTACCGGTGAAAGCAACAAGCGGCATTGGGGCTATCCAGCACTCATCCAACCAGCCGATGAGGTGTTTGCACTGATTACCGAAGCAAACATCGAGCGGCGGCAAAGTGCTTCTTCCTTGAAGAACGAGGGTGATGCGCAAAACTACAAGGTGTGTCCCGACAAGAACGATGTGGCTTTGGAGGGCGATTGGCACACTCCTTGGCGTGTCGTCATCATCGGTTCGTTGGCCGATGTGGTGGAATCGACACTCGTCACCGATGTGTCGGAGCCTTGCAAAATGGAGATTACCTCCTGGATTAAACCGGGTGTGGTCTCTTGGGTATATTGGGCCAACAACCACGGCTCTAACGACCTCAACATCATCGGGAAGTATGTTGACATGGCTCAGCAGCTCCATCTTCCCTACGTGCTCATCGATGCCGAGTGGGATGAGTTCAAAAATGGAAAGACAGTGGCCGATGCCATTCGCTATGCCAAACAGAACGGTGTGAAACCGCTCATCTGGTACAACTCGTCTGTGGGTTGGGTAGATGGTGCTCCAGGACCTAAGTTTCGCCTGAATAAGCCAGAAGACCGTGAGAAAGAGTTCGCATGGTGCGACAGCATGGGCATTAAAGGAGTGAAGATTGACTTTTTCTCGGGCGACAACCAAATGAACATGGACTACTGCCTCGACTTGTTAGAATCGGCAGCCAAGCACAACCTCTTGGTCAATTTCCACGGAGCCACCGTGCCACGTGGCTGGCAACGCACCTATCCGCATTTGCTCTCCACCGAAGGTGTATATGGGGCAGAATGGTACAACAACGTTCCCACTTTCACCCAAAGGGCTGCTGCTCATAATGCCACACTGCCTTTCACCCGCAATGTCATAGGACCGATGGACTATACGCCTTGTGCTTTCACCGATTCGCAGCATCCCCACATCACCACCCATGCTCACGAATTGGCACTCACCGTCCTCTACGAATCGGGCTTGCAGCATCTGGCCGACCGTCCTGAGAGTTTCTTGGCTCAACCAGGACGTGTAAAGAACTTCCTCTCCGACCTCCCCACGGCGTGGGACGAAACCATGTTGCTGGGTGGCTATCCTGGCGAGTATGTCGTGATGGCGCGTAAGAAAGGGCTTACTTGGTATGTGGCTATGATTAACGGCTCCGATACGGAACGCACGGTCACTGTCGATTGGGAACGACTCAAAACCCACAAGATTAGTATTGATGTGTTTGCTGATGGCATCAACGCCGACATGCCTTGGGATCTTTCTGTACAGACGGAATTGCCCGAATCGGTCACTCTGCGCCCACGGGGTGGATATGTGATGGTCATCAAACCACGAATTTAATGTTATTTTTTAATCATGAATATGAAAAGGACTCTATTGTTATTGATGATGTCTCTGGTTTGCCTTTGGGCGAGCGCAGAGCAGCTTCCATTCGGCAAAGGAACCTTGACAGTTAAGGCTCTCACCCCAACGGCATTCCGTATTCAGTATGCTGAGGGTGAGGCTGAAGCTCTGCCCGAATGGATTTATGTGACAGATGCTTCTCTGCCACTGAAGAAGAAAGTGAATGGCACTCAGACCACCCTCACCACCTCGGCTGGCATCACCCTGTGTGTTGATGCTGACCGTCAGATGGTGACAATTTTGAACAAGGCGGGCCAAGAAGTCTTTCAAGCCCAAAAGCATCAGCTGAAGGCTTCCACCGTAGCTGGGCTCTCTACTCATGAGGCTACGCTGCAGTTGGCATCGCCAGCCGATGAACATCTTTTCGGTTTGGGACAGTTTCAGGATGGCTACACCGACTTGCGTGGCCTTTCCCGTCGCCTCACACAGGTGAACACACAGATTTCCATCCCCATGTTCCTTTCCAACAAAGGCTACGGTGTGTTGTGGAACAACTATGGTATGACTGAGTTCAATCCCTGCGAACAGAGTGTGGGGCTTACCCGACAAGACGGGGAAGGGGTGAGTGAGGTGGTGAACGTCACCTCTACCACAGGTGGAAAGAATGAAGTGCGTGTGCGCAACATCTTCAAGGGCACTTTCACGGCTCCTGTTGATGGTCTCTATACGCTTCTGCTCGATGTGGGGCAGTCTATGGCTCGTCGTCACAACCTCTGCATTGACGGAATTACCCTTGTGGATCACCGCAATGTTTGGCTGCCTCCTACAACCTCGCTCCTTTGCCGTCTCACAGCCGGCACGCATACAGTGGAGGCTGAGTTGGAACGTGGCGACAAGCCTGTGCTCTATTTCCAACCCGTCAGCGACCAGACCGTGTTGCGCTCTCCTGTGGCCAATGCGGTGGATTACACGGTTTTTGTCGGTTCGGCCGACGAGGTGGTAGCAGCCTATCGCCAAGTAACCGGGCCAGCCCCCATGATGCCTAAGTGGGCATTGGGCTACATCCATTGTCGCGAACGCTTCCATAGTTCCGAAGAAATTGTGAAGACAGCCCAGCGTTTCCGTTCCGAACAGATTCCGCTCGACCTCATTGTGCAAGATTGGCAGTGGTGGGGCAAGTATGGCTGGAATGCCATGAAGTTTGACGAAGACCACTATCCCGACCCTCGCAAACTGGTGGACGACTTGCACCAAATGGATGTGCGACTCATGCTTTCCGTCTGGTCGAAGATTGACAAGAACTCAGAGGTGGGACGCTCCATGCTTCAGCAAAACTACTACATTCCAGGCACAGACTGGATTGACTTCTTCAATCCTGATGCGGCCGCTGCCTATTGGAAGAACTTCTCCACCAATCTTCTACAGCCCTACGGCATCGATGCTTGGTGGCAAGATGCTACCGAGCCTGAGAATGATGACTTGAAGGGTAGGAGAGTGTGGAACGGGAAGTATGCCGGCGAACAGTTCCGCAATGTCTATCCTCTGTTGGTCAACAAGACGGTCTTTGAGGGTAGTCGTAAGGATGCCCCCGAACATCGTGCCATGATTCTCACTCGTTGCGGATTCCCAGGCATTCAGCGTTATGGCGCAGCCATGTGGAGCGGCGATGTGGGTAACGACTTCGAAACTCTGCGCATTCAGATTGCTTCTGGCTTGGGTATGCAGGCGGCTGGTCTGCCTTGGTGGACCTACGATGCCGGTGGCTTCTTCCGCCCGGGCAATCAATACAACGATCCGGCCTACATCGAGCGCATGCTCCGTTGGATTGAGACGAGTGTCTATCTGCCCCTGATGCGTGTGCATGGATATATGAGCGATACCGAACCTTGGCGTTATGGCAAGGAAGCGCAGGACATCATCACGGAGTGCATCCGTATGCGCTATCGCCTCCTGCCTTACATCTATGCTCATGCTGCCGAGGTGTCGCAGAAGGGCGGTACGTTGATGCGACCTTTCATCTTCGACTTTGCCAATGACCCAGTGGCTTTGGCCCAGCAGAACGAATACATGTTTGGACATTCATTGCTCATCAGTCCTGTCACTGAAGCCGGCGTGAAAACGTGGAAGGCTTACTTGCCAAAGAACAAGGCTGGCTGGTACGACCTTCAGAATCGTTCACGCTATTCTGGTGGTTCTACGGTGGATGTGCCTGTCACTTTGGGCACTATTCCAGTCTTTGTCAAGGGTGGTAGCATCGTGCCACTTGGGCAGGATCGTCAATCGTCAGCCGACCAAGTGGATGGACAGATGCAGTTGGTTGTTTATCCTGGCAGCGACGCAGAGTTTACCCTCTACGAGGATGAAGGAGTAAACTACAACTACGAGCAGGGCAAGTTCTCCACCATCCCGATGACCTGGAATGATGCTAAGCGTACACTCACCATTGGTGCTCGCAAGGGCATGTTCGAAGGAATGCCGACAGAACGTACGTTCGTGGTTCAGTTGCTGAATGGTACAAAGCAAACCGTGACCTACACGGGTAAGAAAATGACGGTGAAGCTCTAAAGGAGTATTAACGAATGTATAAAACGATTGCAGCACGGAGGTTTTCCATGCTGCAATCGTCGTTATTAAGAGGGTGACACTCCTTCTGCTCTTTCTATGCCCTCTACGAGTTAAGCACTTGCTCAATCTCGTTAATCCAGTCCTTGGAGGGCCGTCCTACCACTTGCCCATTCTGTGTCTTCGATGTCTCCACTTTCATGGTGTGGAAACCTAATTGCTGTGCTGCTTCCACGTTTGTGGTGGAGTCGTCCAGGAAAAGACACTCATCTGCTTTTGCGCCAATGTCTTCCAACACTTTGAGGAAGATGTCATCGTTGGGCTTGGCCAAGTGCATTTCTTGCGAGAGGAATACATGGTCGAAATATTTTTCCACATTGGCTTGTCCACCAAAACAGCGTGACTTGATGTCTTGCCAGTGAGCATCGTTTGTGTTCGAGAGCATGTAGATGCGATACCCCTTCTGCTTCAGTTCCCCAATCTTGTTTAATCGGTATTGTGGAATACCAATACAGCAGGTGTTCCAAGCCTGGAGCACATCCTCCGTTGTGGTGTTGGGGCTGCATTGTTTTCTCACTCCTTCTAAAAAGTCAGGAGTAGAGATGCCTCCCACTTGGTAAAGGTGCATCACGCCATTCGCCACCAATCCTTCACCCAGTACGGCGGCCTTCACGCCTGCAGGGGTAGGCGCTCCTTGTTGCTGGAGTGCTTTCAAGTCAAGACCCAATGCCTCCATCTGCTGCATGCAATACGCCAAATCAATGTCGAGCAACACGCCCCCAAGGTCAAATATGATGTTCTTTATCATGTCAATTCAATAACCAATAATTTCTAACCATTCACCCCTTCTTCACGTGTACGTCAATCTGCTGGAACGGAATTTCGATGCCCGCCTTGCCCAATTCACGATAAACCTTCTCCGTGGTGTCGAACTTCACTGGCCAGTAGTCCGAAGCCTTTGCCCACACGCGCATCTGAAACACAATGCTGCTGGCTCCCATAGTCGTCATAGGAATGAAAGGTGCACGGTCGGCTGGACCTTTCATAATGCGCTCGTCGGCATTGATAATGTCGTTGATTACTTTCCTCACCTCATCGGGGTTGGATCCGTATGCCACCTCCACATTGATATCTACACGGCGGTCTGGGGCTTTGGTTGAGTTTTTCAGACTTCCCGTAGCTAACGGACCGTTAGGAATGATGATGGTCTGATTGTCGGGCGTGGTCATCACGGTGTTGAAAATCTGAATTTCCCTGACAGTACCGGCAAAACCTTGTGCCTCAATGAAGTCTCCCACCTTGTAAGGCTTCAGCAACAGGATGAGCACTCCACCCGCAAAGTTCTGCAAGGTGCCGCTCAATGCCATACCCACAGCAATACCTGCCGAAGCAAACACGGCCAGGAACGAACTGGTGTCGATACCTAAGATTCCGATGATGATGATGGCAAGCAGCAGATTCAACGATATGGAGATGAGGCTGTTCAGGAACGATGTCAGCGAGGCTTCCACCCCCCGCTTTTGCGTAACGGCTCTCAATGCCTTCACTGCATACTTGATGATGAACCGTCCTACAAAATACACGACGATGGCCAGTAACACGTTCTTCCCGAATTGCACCAAATAGCCAATCACATCGCTCAAAGCAATCTTGCTGAAATCCATGTTTGCCAGTTCCGACACAATATCCGTGCCAGTACCGATGTTGTTTTCTTCCATCCTTATCCTTTCTTTTTACCGTCTCTATAAGAGCCTTTCCTTTAAATCGACTGCAAAGGTACGGATAAGTGAGTGAAAAACCAAATTTATTTGAGCTTTTCCGAACGAGAGTACCTTCGGCGGTAGCCAACGGTACGGATAAGTGAGTGAAAAACCAAATTTCTTTGGCTCAGCCACTCCTTGGCTCCTTGACTCCTTAGGGGTTCTTTTTGTCTACGGACTCAAAGGACTCAAAGGACTGTCCCGTAAGTCCCGAAAGTCCGTAGACAACAAAACATCCGCAGAGAATAAAATTCTACGGACTCCAAGGACTCAAAGGACAGTCCTGAAAGTCCGAAAAGTCCGTAGACAAAAAAACAATTAATCCATAGAGAACAATGAAAAAGAATTATCAGAAACCCACATTGCAGGTAGTACAGCTACAGCAGCAAACACAGTTGTTGCAAGTCCGTTCCGGATATGACGTGATACACCCCGGAGAGCCGAACGAACCCGCCGGGTGAAAAGCAATACCGTGGACTGGGACGACGACTGGAGCGAGTAGGGGAGTCCCCTGACACAGCACATCGCCTGCATCAACACACTGATGCAGGCGATTTTTGTGTGAAAATGAGGCCTATCTCACCCGTCCACCCATCATTTTTTACTTTTCATTCTTTCATGTCTCACTTTTATTGTATCTTTGCTTGCAAAAATGAGACGTTGAATTTGAATTATTCAGTTGTTCGAAAAGATTGGATAACTGCTGCTGACGGGAAGAAGAATAGAACGGGAAATACAAATGTTTGTTTTGTATAAACTAATTTTGTTCACTTACTTATCATTGTCATAGTCTTCCGCGTCATCTTCCTTGTGCTTAGTGCATGGTGGAGAGGTGATAGCAGGAATGACTTTAGACGTGACAGGTAGCAGTCTGGCAAAAAGCCACACTACTCTTCTTCGATGTCGTCAGGCCACGTTATCTGAACGGTTCTCATTGAGTTCACAGTCTATAGAATCAATTCCATGATTATGTCACATCTGTCGTAGGCATTACCCTCCAGTGGGATTTCCTTAAAGCCTAATTTCCGATACAAATGTATGGAGGCTTCCAGTTTTGTATTCCCTTCAAGATAGATTCTTTTTACTCCCTGCTTTTGGGCGTACTCTATCAATGCAGATCCAAGCTGGTAGCCTATATGTTGTCCCTGAATATGAGGTGATACAGCCATCTTTGCCAATTCATACGAGTCCTTTTCAGGATGACTTATCAAAGCGCAGCAGCCTACCACCTCGCTTGTACTGTCATCAATGGCCAGGAATATCTGACCACCGTTACCGATAATATATGTATCAATATGGGCAAAAGTGTTTAGGTCAGACTCCTCCAGTCTAAAATAGGTCTCTATCCATTGCCTGTTAAGACGAATGAAGTCTGCCTTGTATCGCTCGCTATATGTTATTATCTGTATCATTTATTGTTTGTATGTTTTTGCCTTCAGTTCCAGTTCTGATAAGCGGTTAAGAGCAGCCTTCAGGGTGTCATCACGCTTGGCAAAATGGAAACGGATAAGATGATTAACATCTTCTCTGAAGAAGCAGCTACCAGGAACAGCACCCACACCGACATGTTCAGCCAGCCACTCACAGAAATGAAGGTCGTCCTTTACGCCATACTTCGACACATCGAGCAGTACATAATAGGCACCTTGTGGGTCTGTAAAGTCAAGTCCAAACTGACGCAATCCATCACAGAAGAGTTGCTTCATGTGTGTATAGTGGGCTTGAAGTTCCTTATAATAACTGTCTTGGAATGACAGACCAACTGTAGCTGCTTCCATCAACGGTGCAGCAGCTCCCACGGTCAGGAAGTCATGCACTTTCTTCACCCTGTCAATGATGCGTTCTGGTGCAATGACATAACCCAGTCGCCAGCCTGTAATGCTGTAGGTCTTTGACAGAGAACTGCATGAAACAGTTCGTTCCCACATACCCGGAAGTGTGGAGATATAGACGTGCTGGTGAGGGGTATAGACGATGTGCTCATATACTTCATCTGTTATCACATAGCCGTCATACTTGATGATAATATCTGCTATCGTCTGGAGTTCTTCCCGCGTAAAAACTTTGCCACAAGGGTTCGACGGATTGCAGAGCACCAGAGCCTTTGCGCCGTTCCTGAAAGCATCTTCGAGCAGATTGGCATCAAACTCAAAGGTGGGTGGTACGAGTGGAATATATATCGGCTCTGCACCAGTAAGAATCGTGTCCGCCGTGTAGTTTTCGTAGAATGGTGAGAAGATGGCCACCTTGTCACCAGGATTCACAACCGTCATCATGGCTGCCATCATTGCCTCTGTAGAGCCACAAGTCACAACGATGTTCTTGTTGGCATCAATGTCTAATCCCGTGAAATGACTTTGCTTTTTTGCCAAAGCCTCACGGAAGTTCTGTGCACCCCAAGTGATGGCATACTGATGTGGGCCAGATGGTGCTATTTCTGCCAGACGATTCGTTATCTCCTTTGGAGGGTCGAAGTCTGGAAAACCTTGTGAGAGATTGATGGCTCCGTACTGATTTGAAATACGGGTCATTCTACGGATGATGGAATCCGTGAAGCCTGCTGTGCGTGTGGATAGTGGTTTCATATATCAGTCAATTAATTCAGATACAATATCTCCATGACGTTTTTCGTCGTTCTTTACACTTTCCACCTCTGGGAAATCTGCAATCAGATGCTCATAGCCAACAGCAGCAGCGTATTCACCTTTTGCTATCAGCTTATATAGACGCTTCTTTCTCAACAGCCGATAAAGGAACGGCATGAAGACTGCCATCGCCTTCTTGGGCTTTAATGCCTCTTTGGTGTAAGCATGGAAAACACTGGAATGTCGGCCTTCTTCCTTTGCAAGTTGGAGGAATGTCTCACGCTCCTTGTCGCTCTTGACCACTTTGGCAAGCCTTTGGTACATTAGGACGGCATTCAGTTCGCCCTGCTGACTACGCAATAATTCTTTGCATTGTTCTTGTGTCATTGTTATGCGATGCCTAAAAGTTCTATTTCAAAAATCAGTGTTGAGCCACCGGGGATGCCTGGCTGTGAAAACTTGCCATAGCCCATCTCAGCAGGGATATACAACTCCCATTTGTCGCCGATGTGCATCTGCTGCATGACGATGATCCAGCCCTCTATGAGGTCACAGAGCCTGCAAGCCAACGGCACACCGCCACGGCTACTGTCGAACGTTTTGCCGTCGATCGTCCTTCCTGTGTAGTGAGCCGTCACGATACTTCTTACACTGGGCTTTGTACTTTGGACATTACCCTCTGCCAACACCTTATAATAAATTCCTTTTGGAAGAGCCTTCACGTCCTCCTCCTGGGCTTTTGCCTCCAGCCAATCCTTGTTGGCCTGTATGTACTCTCGCTTTGCCATTATCTGTCTGTTCGGTAAATCGGAATTTACAACATTATCTTCTCCAAATCATCAGGTACAAAGATGTGACCATTAAATGCAGCCTCTGCCTCGACCTTGTACCTCTGTTTACGAGTGTCGAGCGTTCGGTCTTCTGTGTGATACAGAATAAGGTTGCCAACTCTCAGTTTCTCTGCCAAACGTGCGGCATCGAGCACTGTGCTATGATGTTTCTCGTAGGGTTGGAAGCGGTTACGGTCTTCATACAGACAGAAGGCCTCGCTCATCAGCCAGTCGGTACCCTCGGCATATTGACGGCACTGAGGGCTGAACGGCTCGTCGCCCAGACAGCAGAGACGCCTACTATCAGACAACTGGGCTTCAAATCCGAACTGACGTTCTTTCGTGGAATGAATGTCAAAACATTGCAGCGGAAAACCTCCTGCCTCGAATTGGTCACCATCTTCCAGGCAATTCATCGTAACAAGATTTCCAATACCATCTGCTTCTTTTTGAGGAAGAATCTGACGGCAGATGTCGGATAGTAGATTGAGGACTTTCTTGTGGCTCCATACACGGAGAGAGTATCGAAACTGAAGTGCCATCCGCATAATCCAGACGCAGCCCAGCAGATGGTCCGTGTGAGCATGGGTGACAAAGAGGTCGCTGATGTCCTCACGCCTGATTCCTGCCTTCTCCAGTTGGGTAAGAATACCATTACCTCCACCAGCATCTACAAGCAGCACACCCTTCTCGCCATGAAGTGTGAAGCACGTGTTGTAGCATCGGGTGGCAAGTGCATTGCCTGTACCGAGCATGGTGATGTAGTCGTTCTTGTTTTGCATTTCAATTTACAGTTCTTATATTCATAACTTGCCTGCCTGCTCCAATGATGCAACGGTCACCGATGGTCACTCCTGGGCAAACTGTAACACCGCCTCCTAACCAGCAGTCATCACCGATGGTTATTGGAGAACATCGTTCTATAGGTTTTCGACGTTCAATGTAGTCAATAGGATGATTCGGAGTCAGGAACTGGCAGTTTGGGCCAACCTGAGTGTTGGAGCCGATAGTTATCAAGCCTCCGTCGAGCATCGTTCCGTTGTAGTTGATGAAGACATTCTCACCCAGTTTGATGCCATGACCATGGTCGCAATGAAAGGGAGGGGTCACTGTGGATGACATTTTATGCCATGACCATGGTCGCAATGAAATGGCGGTGATACCGTGGATGATTCAGGAATACCGGGAATCAGATCTTCTATCGTCTTTCTGTAGTCTTCATCCTCGGTGGTCATGGTCTGTAGTTTTGCGCATATATGCTTTGCCCTATAGTAACTTGCCAAGCATTCCTCGCTTGTAAAGTCATAGAACTCTTCACGGCGCATCTTTTCAAATTCTGTCATAACTATATGCTATATTGGAATTTACTTCACTAAACCATATAAATTGGAATTTAGTGAGTTGCCTTTAAGTATTGCAAATCACCATACCAGTAGCTGGCAGTGCAGCCGCCGTCGATCAGAAAATCTGCACCGCTGATGAAACGACCGCGAGAGGACATCAGGAACTCTGCCAAATCGCCTACCTCATCAGGCGTTCCTGCACGACGGGCTGGCATACCGGCTATCATATCAAGATAGCCCTTGGCACGAGGGCCGTGTAGCTCATCATTAGCCAATGGGGTGATGATGATGCCAGGCGAGATGCTGTTGATGGTGGCACCGCGTTTTGCCCAGCGACAGGCTTCGTAGGCCACACGGAGCACATTGCAACGCTTGGAATACTGATATGCTTTCAGTGTATCGTTTATCTCCTTGATGAACGGCAATCGCATCAGCTCTTCCACGGGCGACATTGCCAGTGCATCGTTCTGCTCCTGGGGCA
>CADAPC010000025.1 GCA_902789725.1 uncultured Bacteroidales bacterium | reverse complement strand
GCTTAACGGGGTAAGGGGAAGGTGGGTGTAAAAACCATACATTATCACGGATATAGTGGCAAAAAGGCCTGCAAAGGCAACACCTAACAGAAAAATTAGCCCACGGGACTATTAGTTGCGGATTTTAGGGGAAATAGAGTCTTTGTGATTGTGCTCATTTAGCCAAGGAAAACTACTTCCTCAAGTGAACTCTTCATTTATTTCAAAACACAGATTCGGCTTTAATCATAAAGCAAATTATCGCTGTGGGGTGGATTTTTTACCAAAAGAGCAGCAAATTTTGTTGAATTTGTTTTGTCAATAGCAGAGAAAGCCGTAACTTTGCAGCCGATTTATGCCGGAGAGGCTCAAAAAAGCAAGCACAAGGGGTGCTTCGCCTGCCGGTCCAACCCTAAACAATTCAAAAACAAAATGTACGTAATTGCAGAAATTCAGGGTCAGCAGTTCAAAGCCGAAGAGGGCAAGAAGCTCTATGTTCACCACATTCAGGATGTGGAGACAGGTGCAACTGTTGAGATTGAGAAAGTGTTGTTGGCAGACAACGATGGTGTAGTAACTGTAGGCACTCCCACAGTGGAAGGCGCAAAGGTTGTGCTTGAAGTGCTTGTTCCGCTCATCAAGGGCGACAAAGTGCTGGTGTTCCACAAGCGTCGTCGCAAAGGCTACCGTAAGCTGAGAGGTCATCGTGAGCAATTCACACAGGTGCTCGTTAAGTCCATCATAGCTTAATTGGCTTGGACGGACAATCTTTCTCAAAAACAAACAATTCATTTAACTAACAATTTTAAGACAGTTTTTCAACATGGCACATAAAAAAGGTGTAGGTAGTTCTAAGAACGGCCGTGAGTCACACTCTAAACGACTCGGATTGAAGCACTTCGGTGGCGAAGCAGTAAAAGCTGGCAACATCATCGTTCGTCAGCGTGGCACAAAGCACCACCCTGGCAAGAATGTAGGAATTGGCAAGGACGACACACTGTACGCACTCACCGATGGTATCGTAGTGTTCAAGCGTGGTCGTGAAAACCGCAGTACTGTATCCATCGAGCCAGTAGCTGCAGAAGCATAACTGCTATCTTGAACAGGAAGTTACAGGCGACAGCTAAAACAGAAAAGCTGCCGCCTCTTTTTTGTAGCATATCAATTACGACATCTATGAGAAAGAAGGAAATATACAAGCGGTTGGTGGAGTATTTCCAACACACAATGCCTGAAGCCAACACTGAACTGAAGTATGACAATCCGTTTCAGTTGCTTTGTGCCGTCATCCTGTCAGCACAGTGCACAGACAAGCGTGTGAACATGGTCACCCCCACCCTGTTCAAGGCTTTTCCGACAGCAGAGGCGATGGCATGCTCAACAAAGGAGGAAATCCTTGAATACGTCAAATCGGTCAGTTATCCCAACAGCAAGGCAGAGCATTTAGTGGAAATGGCTCGACAACTGATGCAGAAGCATCGCGGAGAAGTGCCGGGAAACTTTGACGAGCTGGTGGCATTGCCGGGTGTGGGCAGAAAAACCGCCAACGTAATGCTGAGCGTAGCTTTCAACGAAGCGAGAATGGCAGTAGATACCCATGTGTTTCGTGTAAGTCACCGCATAGGATTGGTGTCGGACAAGTGCACCACGCCCTACGCCGTGGAGAAGGAGCTGGTGAAGAACATTCCTCAGGAACTCATTCCTCGTGCTCACCACTGGCTCATTCTGCATGGAAGGTATGTTTGCAAAAGCCAACGACCACAATGTGAACAATGCGGCCTGGCTGACTTCTGTTCATATAACGCAAAAAGGAAATAGAGTTGTGTGCCTCTCTATAAAGCCAAAAGAATATAGAGCAAGAGGGGCACATTATAAAGCACACCTTGCATCCAATAAAAAACTGTTCCGTCGTCTCCGAGCAAAGGAAGAATGCCTGTGAAATCAACACACCCCACCAGCTGGCTGGCAAAAAAAAGAATGACAAAATAGTTGGCAACTGTGGAAAAGATACTCACGTGCGCTTGGACAAAGTCGCGCATGGTGATGAACCGCCCAGAGGTGTAGCCATACACATTGCCCACAAAGATGGCCAGGCACATCAGTATGCCATCTAATCCCTTTGAAAAAGCAGAGCCATGAAATGTGCCGAATGCGCTGAGTAACACAGCGTTGGGAAGGAACAGCAACAAAGAAAACAGACACCCCACCAGCAAGATGGCAACTCCCGTTATCTGCAAGGCACGTTTCTGCTTCAGCGACACGTGGCCCCGACAAGTACTCATGATTCTGGACTCTTTGAGCACACTGATTGCCATCAGTCCCAAAAGAATCTTCGCAAGATGAACGGAAGCAAAATTAGGCACAATGCTGATGCACAACCACCTAATTCCTCGCGCTGTAAGCAGTCCTGACACTCCGTCCACATAGATGCTCAGCACCCATGAAACAAAAAGCAGCAAGACCAACGCAAGGACAATGCACCAAAAGTAGGCTTGAAGCATGCGGCGTATATATAGTTTGTAGCGCATAAAGATAAGAAGAGCACCTACTCGTCATCTGGTTCAAGATTATCAATATCGAGAATGCGCAGTTCTATGGCCTTCGTGACAAGGCGAGTGGCATTGATGCTCTCATGATCTTCGCCAAAGAGACGGTTGGTGAGATCGTTCTGACGCTTTTCGATAGACTTCACTCCGAAAGGCATCCCTTTCAGACTGGCAATCATGTCTTTGGTGTATCCTAAAGCCAAATGGCGGAGGAAACGCTCGTCATATTCATCAATATCGTAGTCAAGAAAAGCCTCCTGGCGCATGGACTCATTGAGGACAGACTTACGGAAACGCTGAAGGATTTTCTCCAGAATGGGCTGATTGAACACCATCCGCTTACCGTTCAGCACACTTTGCACATCGCCTTTCGTGAGCAGTTCCCCACTTTTAAGGATGATGCCATCGGCACCTGCATCCAGTGCATCGACCCATAGTTTTTCGTTCATGATTTCACCTGTGAAAATCAGCACATGCACCTCTGGATAGCGACGGCGCAGCTGTTTACACACATCCACACCCGCAGTTGTGGAACCGCCCAAGCCGAGGTCGAGGAGTACGAGGTCGGGGTGATTGTCACGCATCAGTTTCCACAGATCAGTCTCATTCATGGCTGTGCCAACAATTTCAGCTTCAGGAATCTCTGAGCGGAAAATTTCTTTCGTGCCCTTCATTTCGAGGGCAACGTCTTCTACTATAATTACTTTGAAAGGCTCCATATAGTTTGTTTTAGTTAATTTTTTTCAATCTTTCATCAGGAAAAAACATCGATGAGAGAGGCAAGGAAAAGACAAATCTTGATCCTTTATCCACACCGCAATTCTCCACATAAATACGACATCCGCGCAACGAAGAGTGGGCATCGTGTTCACGAATAATTTGCCGACAAATCAGGTATTGAGCACCCAGCAATGTGTCCGTCTTGGCATCATAATGGACATGGTCCACATAGAAAAGTTGTGGAATTGCGTCATCACCATACCGATAGGCCACATCAGTAAACACAAATTTGGCAAAGCCCTCCGAGACTTCAAAATCCAGCAGCAAGTCTCCCCCTGAATTGTGTTCAAAATACAAGGAAATAATATTGTCAACAAGCACTTGAAGGAAAATTCTGTCACCTTGCACAGCTATGTTCTTCACCTCTGACACCTTGACTTTTGTGGATCTCTTCAAATTCTTTCCCTGCTTCTTAAAAGAACGTACCACCATTTCACCAATCGCCTTTGCCGAGAGCGTAGTCCGCTTAAAAAGAGTCATCTCCACTTGCTTTCCCGCACAAGTACTCAGGATGGTGAAAACGTCCTTATAGTAGGTAAGCAATTCATCTATATCGCGAATAGTAATTTCTCCGATGGCAGCATCAGGAGTCTTCAACACCTCGTCCACAAGCTGTTTGATTCGATTCGGGTAATACATGGTCTCATGCTTCAGCGTCGAGAGGCTGTTATCCATTATTTGGTTACGTACATACACTTTCTGTTGCTCATTGTCCATACGAATCTTTTCATCTCGTTTCAGTTCAATCAACTCATTCATCTCACCCACTTTGTGGTAGGAGAAATAAGTGTGAATGCTCATGAACTGCGCAACAAGATTCATAATGAGGCTTTCCTCATCGGTCAGTTCACCATCATAAAACCTCACGCCCAACACACCCACAAGCGACTGATTCGCTAACCCAGGCACAAAGAGTGGGTAAGCATGGAAATGACCATTGCTGCTGGTCATTTCCTTTTTTTGATTATAGGCAGCTTGCATCATGCTTTCATAGACGCTTTGTTCCCCCTTCAACCCAGTAAAGACAAAGCGGAACGACTCAGAACGGTCTTCTGTAGGTATCATCATACCCACCGTATCGACGGTCTTGATGTCGGAAAGACTTTGATGCAACACCTTAGATAATGTTTCTTCAGAGGAGGTGAACACTTTGTTGTTTAGCTGGATAAACTGACGTAGATTGAATACAAATAGCTGATTGTTACGATAATACAAAAAGAAGTAGGTCACCAGAACAAGAAAAATCAGGATGCCAAGAAGGATGGCTGCAGTTTTTTTGTTTCGGTTAGCCATCTTGATGCTGTTGCAATAATCCTCCAACGTAGGGTCGGTGCTGGTCAGTTTATAAAGTCTGGTGAAAACTTCGCTATTGTAATGATAAAGACTATTACGGTTCAGAGCCAAAGCAGCAATAGCCACCTCATTGCGCAGTCCTATCATGAGTTCGTAATCAGAGTCCAGTTTTGTCTTCCACCACTCCAGCTCAGCCATTTCTCCACCCTCCAAACTCATCAGTTTTGTTCCCTTGGGCACTTGTTCTTTATAATGTTTATTAAAACATTGGATGGCCGAGTCGGCATAGAGAATAGCCTGTTCGTGGTTGCCCGCAACATTCGACAAAAAGACTGAATCCACATAATCAGCAGCACGCTCCATTGGGTTTTCAGCATGAAGAGTTCCTCCTGCACACATCATGATTATCACCACCATCAATGCCTTTATCACCCCCTTGGGCAGACGGAAAAAGAAGCGACTCCCCTTCCCCAACTGGCTCTCCACTCCAAACTCACACACCTGGAACATGGCATTCGTCTTCTTATATTTCCCGATAATGCCTTTACAGTTCATCAGTCCGAAGCCAAATCCCTTATTTTTTCTGATACTTGATGCATGTTCACCTTCAGACCCAATTTTGCTCGAATCATAAACTTTCGCATTGTTCAGCGTATCAACATCCTCTGGCGACATTCCGTGTCCAGTATCAGCCACAGACACCTCCACGTAAGTGTCCGTCTCCACAGCCGACAGCTCCACATGCCCGCCCTCTGGTGTGTATTTGCGCGCATTGTCAAGCAGCGTGTTCATCATGAACAGGGTAAGCGACTTGTCTGCCTTTACCACGCACCGAGTGTCCTCCACCGTTAGCGCCACCCCCTTGTTTTCAAATGTCCTCGTCCCACGCTTCATGGTGTCAAACAGAGGCTGTAACGCAAAGTTCTCGATGTTCAGCGTCACCATTCCCTGCCTAATTTTCACCCAATGCCCCAACACGTCATTGTATTCGTTAATTTTATCAATCAATTCGCTCAAATAGAGAAAACGCTCCCTCACCATTGCAGGTGTTGCCCGCACATCCAACTTCAATTTGTTCACTTCATGCAATGCTCTGTCCAGAAAAGGCGTAATGCCATGAACAATCGACATGGAAGTAAGTTTCTCTATATATTGCCGCTTATTTTCCTCCAAACGCTTCTCAAACACGTAGGTTTCACCTTCCAGTTGCCGCTGTTGCTGAGCAAACTGAATGAACAACAAGCCTTTCTGCCTCATCCAGTTGTAAAAGACGAGCAACACATGGAACAATTCCTTGTCCAAACCTTTCATCTGCGCCGGCTCCACTTTTGTCCAGTCTTGTCCTTTTACCTGAGGGAACAATCGCTCCACGTCTTTGTCGGCAATAGCATGTAAGGCCTGATCCAAATCCTCCTCATCTTCCATTTCTTCAGTTAAAGCAGAAGAAAGACGCTTACAGATGTCAATGACTTGACTGAGCATCTCAACTTTTTTGTGATACTCCTGGCGACTACGCTTATAATATAGGTATAAAAGCCAAGACAGCACCATAATGAGCAAGACAAAAAACCACAACAAGAAATTGAGCATACGCTCCTCCTTCACCAAATTTTCCTCTTCTTGCTCCACACGCAGGTCTTGGCGCGTTACATCCAAAATGTCAAAAAAGATATTGTGATTATAATCCGAAGCCGCCTTCATGCCCATCGCTCCATAGACAACACTTAATTGCTCGCGCACCATCGCCATCCATTCAGGCACAGCCACCACATCGGGGTCGGAAATCCACTTCATCTCGGTCGAGAGTGTGTCTTCCTCTTCAGCATAGGCATAAAGTTCCTCATGCGAATTGGCAGCACACCCTTTTACGCAATTTGCTCGATGATTCTCGTTAATGAGTTCCAACGCTTTCTTCATCTGCACAAGAGCTAAGGTGTCCTTTCCCTCCTTCAGATAGTAATCAGAAAGCGTCACCAAAGCCGTTGTCCGTACAAAATCATTTCCATATTGCTCTGCAAGTCGAAGTGCCCGATTCGCTAATCTGTATTCAAAGGGAAAGAAACCTGGCTCACCTATCATTTCTTCGATAAACACCCAACGAGAAGGGCGCATTCCACCTCCTTTCATCACGCTCTTAGCCAGCGCATTCAAAGCGGAAGCCTCAAAATAAATGTAACCGCTGCGCTTGCTCAACGACAACAAGCGAGTCAGGCTCCCCTGCATTTCATCTGCCGCCTCAGAAGTGTTGCCAACATTCCCCCCATGAATCGAACGCAAAAAGAGGTAAGCGGCATACCTGGCTGTGTCGGCCATAAACAAGTCTTGATGGTCTTCCAACCAATCAAATTCTTCTTCCACTCCTTCATCCTGACGCATCTTGATGAAATAGTTGGCCGACACGAAATGATAATCTGTCTGAACGGCTTTCCACAGAGCAAACTGATGTTCCGTCATGTCAGAACTTTCCTCAGCCACGTTTGCCATCCGCTCCTGCGCATCGCTCCGATAGTCGTAAAACTCTTTGTTCATCGCTGTCATCAGGCAAACAGACATCATGTTGACATCGGCCATGCTACCCAACAAATCGTTGTTCGTCGCATTCAGCACTTCTTGATAACAAATCTTCGCTGAGTCATATTCCATACGCATGCCATACACATCGCCTTTGCCTAACAAAGCTTCCTGTAGGCCGTCGCGATACAAACTCTCTGAATATCGAGTCAACACCTCATTCACATAACCCTCAGATTCGTCCAACGACTTATACTTGACCTCATAAGCCAGCCTATTCAGCGAATCAATCTGCTCACGCTCCACATCAGACACATGCTCACACGCACAGAGGCATACAAGCAGAACCTGTACAACAAATGCAAACAATATGCAGACTTTTCGACTCATCATTCATCTATTATATGTGCAAAGATAAAACAAAATTTCCGTTTATTTCCTATTTTGCAGTTTTATTCCTAACTTTGTAACAAAATATAACAAAAAAGACAGCATGAATTATCAGGAAACCATCAACTATCTTTTCACCTCGGCACCTTTGTTCCAGAATGTGGGAGGTGAAGCATACAAGGAAGGACTCTTCAACACGCTTCAGTTAGACGAGCACTTCCACCACCCTCACCAACGTTTCAAGACCATCCATGTGGCTGGCACCAATGGAAAAGGCTCTTGTTCTCACACTTTAGCCGCCATTCTCCAAGCCGCAGGATTGAAGGTGGGTCTGTTCACTTCGCCACACTTGGTCGATTTCCGTGAACGAATCCGTGTCAACGGCCAAATGGTTAGCAAGCAATATGTCATCAACTTCGTAAAAGCGCATCGAGCGTTCTTTGAGCCGCTTCACCCATCATTTTTCGAGCTGACCACAGCGATGGCATTTAAGTATTTTGCCGAACAAGAAGTGGATGTAGCTGTGGTGGAAGTTGGGCTGGGAGGTCGTCTTGACTGCACAAACATCATCACCCCCGAATTGTGTGTCATCACCAACATCAGTTTCGACCACGTAGCTTTTCTGGGTAATACTTTAGCAAAAATTGCCAATGAGAAAGCTGGCATCATCAAGCCAGGCATACCTGTTGTGATTGGCGAGAGTATTGAAGAGACTCGTCCTGTATTCGAGTCAAAGGCTACAGAAGTAGGAGCACCCATCTTTTTCGCCGAAGAAGAGAATGAGGTGATAGCACACCAATTGAACGAAAATGGAGGCATAGATTATCGGACAAAAAGTTATGGGCTGATAGAAGGGGAACTTGGCGGATTCTGCCAACAGAAAAACACCAACACCATTCTTTGCGCCGTCCATCAACTCATCCAAAAAAGATTCCCCATCACCGAACATTGTGTGAAGGAAGGCTTTTCTCACGTTTGCGAAATGACTGGACTCATGGGACGCTGGCAAACTTTACACACAGCACCAAAAGTAGTATGCGACACCGGGCACAACACAGGGGGCTTTCGATGGATTGTACAACAACTAGCAAGCGAATTGGCCCAATTAAGTCAAACAGGGGCTTCGTTGCGCATCGTCTTCGGAATGGTCAACGACAAAGACATCAGCGGTGTGCTGTCCATGTTGCCCAAGGAAGCTACCTACTATTTTTGCCAAGCCAGCGTGAAGCGTGCCCTACCTCATGAGGACATCAAGCAGAAAGCTGCGGAATTTAACCTCCAAGGCAACAGCTACCCAACCGTTATCGAGGCATACAAAGTCGCTCTGAAGGAGTCAACCGAGCAAGACTTCATTTATGTGGGTGGAAGTAGTTTTGTTGTTGCAGATTTGCTCACTGCGAGCCTAAAACGCTGAATAAATTGTCAAAAAAACAAAAAACTGAAAAATAATTGCCCGAAAGTTCGTTTAGTTAAAATATTTTACCTTTCTTTGCAAGAAGAAAACCTAAAACGGTAGCAAAAACCTAAAACCGCATACCAAACAACTTAAAATAAATTTTCATTCGCTTATGAGCACTATCCAGCCAAAACTGAGCGGTCTGAAAGCCGAGGACTTCCAGAAAGAAGTGAAAGGCAAGAAAACAGACCTTTACACGCTCGTCAACAAAGACGGCTACGAAGTATCCATTACTAACTATGGCGGTGCCATCGTTGCCATCATGGTTCCCGACAAAGATGGCAAGGTTGCCAATGTCATTCAGGGACACGATAACATTGACGATGTCATCAACTCTCCAGAGCCTTATCTCTCCACCTTAATCGGTCGTTTCGGCAACCGAATTGCCAAGGGAAAGTTCACCCTTAATGGCAAGGAGTACCAACTCGCCATCAACAACGGGCCTAATGCCCTGCACGGAGGCCCTACAGGACTTCATGCACAGGTGTGGGAAGCATACCAGGCAGGGCCACAAAACCTGACACTCGACATCAAGCTCCCCTACGGACACGAAGGTTTCACAGGTGAAGTGAAGATTGCCGTAGAATTTACTTGGACAGACGAGAACGAACTGGTCATTGAGTATTTGGCCACTACCAACAAGAAGACAATCATTAATTTGACCCATCACGCCTTCTTCTCTCTGCAAGGCATTGCCAATCCTACACCTGGTATAGAAGATCAAATAATGGAAATGAATGCAGACTTCTTCATCCCCATCGACGATACCAGCATTCCTACAGGCGAAATACTCAAGGTAGAAGGCACTCCATTCGACTTCCGCGCTCCTAAAGCAGTAGGAAAGGACATCGATGCCGACGATGAGCAAATCAAGAACGGAGCCGGTTATGACCACTGCTTCGTGCTCAACAAGAAGGAAGTAGGCGAACTCTCGTTTGCTGTTCGCCTTACAGATCCCAAGTCTGGCCGAATACTGGAAACTTACACAACCGAACCTGGTGTACAAGTTTATTCTGACAACTGGGCCACAGGCTATTCAGGACAGGGAGGTGCCACTTTCCCACGTCGATCAGCCATCTGCTTCGAGTGCCAGCATTTCCCTGATTCGCCCAATCGTCCCTATTTCCCATCCACTGTACTCAAGCCTGGCGAGAAATACACACAGAAGACAATCTACAAATTCAGTGCTGAATAATTCCCCACACAATCCCTTCGTCCACCCTTCCACGAGTGGGCGGGGGTTTGTTGCTTTAGGCAATTAACTAACACATTATTAATATTCAAACATTATGTCACAAAAACAAACTCCGAACTATACGTTCGCGCTTATCGTTGTGTTCATCGTATGTTTCCTCATCGGATTCGTGACCACAATGAACAACTCCATGATTGCCTTCTGCTCAGAGGCTTTCAATCTGAATGCACAACAAGGGCAGTATGTCAACTCCGCATTCTATGGAGCCTATGCATTCGCCATTCCTTTCTCCCTGCTAATGAGCAAGATTGGCTACAAGAGCACCATGATTCTCGGCCTTGCAGTAGTAGGCATTGGCTTCATCATCAACTCTCTGGGCATCAAAGGTGTGCTTGACCAAGACCAGGCCACAATCTACGCAGTGTTCCTTTGCAGCATGACGGTAGTTGCCCTCGGCATCGTGATGCTTCAGAATGTTGCCAACCCCTACGTAATGGTGTTGGGTTCTCCTGAAAAGGGAGCTTTCCGCATGACGCTCTCGCAAGCTCTCAATTCTGTAGCAACCACTGTGGCTCCTATCTTCATCACGACAGTAATCATTGCCGGCCAAACTCCCACTCCAGAGGCTGTACCAGGCCCATTCTTGGGTCTCGGCATCTTCACACTCGTGATTGCGGGTATTCTCGTAGCACTCAAATTGCCAAAGATTGACGAAGGCAAGCAGGCTGAGGAAGCAACTGGCGAAGTGAAGCAGTACAAGAGTTCTTGCTTCAAATACCCACACGTATGGCTGGGTGCGCTGGGCATCTTCATGTACATGGGTGTTGAAATTGGTGTGCCTTCCATGCTCCCTTACCGCCTTCAAGCACTGGGCCAGAACGACACCAGCATCATCACCAACTTGCTCATGTTCTATTGGGGTGGAATGATGGTAGGCCGTTTCGTTGGTGCAGGCATCCTCACCAAGTTCAAGCCACGCACCCTGCTCACAGCCTGCATCGCTCTTGGTGCCCTCTGCATCGTAGCATCTTTGCTCGCTTCCAGCTCTATGATAGGCATCTACCTCATGCTGGCAGCAGGTTTATTCCACTCTGTCATGTGGCCACTCGTATTCAACCTCGGTCTGCAGGAACTGGGACCTCACACCAAGGCCGCTTCGGGTGTCATCAACGTAGGCGTCATTGGCGCAGCCACCCTCATGCCTATCATGGGAGCTGTGGTTGACGCTGCAGGTGTCATCATTGCCATGTGCCTCATGTTCGTTTACTATGCCTACCTCTTCTGGTTCTGCAATTTCGGTTCAAAGATTGGACTCAATATCAAATAACATTTCATTAACCTTATAAAAACCAATTGTATTATGAAATTGAAAGTTGACGACGTTCGCAGTCGTTTCATCAAGCATCTTGGCGGTGAGCCAGGTTCTGTCTATGCTTCACCTGGCCGTATCAACCTCATTGGCGAGCACACCGACTACAACGGTGGATTTGTTTTCCCTGGCGCAGTTGAACAAGGCATGATAGCCGAAGTGCGGCCTAACGGCACACGCACCATTCGTGCTTACTCCATCGACCTAAAGGACTATGACGAATTTTCCATCGACGACGAAAAGGGACCTAAAGCAAGCCACTTCCGCTACATTTTCGGTGTTGTGCGCGAAATGATGGCACTTGGTGTTCCTGTGCAGGGTTTCGACACAGCCTTTGCTGGCGATGTGCCCAACGGTGCAGGCATGTCTTCATCAGCCGCCCTCGAAAGCTGCTATGCTTTTGCCATCAACGACCTTTTTGGCGACAACAAGATAGACAAAATGACTTTGGCGAAGGTGGGTCAAGCTACTGAGCACAAGTACATCGGTGTGAACTGCGGTATCATGGACCAATTCGCCTCCGTCTTTGGCAAGAAAGGCAACCTTATGCGCCTCGACTGCCGCTCTGGTGAATTTGAGTACTTCCCATGGAATCCGAAGGGTTACAAACTTGTCCTCATCAACTCTTGTGTGAAGCACGAACTCGTAGGCTCTCCTTACAACGACCGCCGCAACTCTTGCGAAAACTGTGTGAAGGCTATCAAGGAACTGCATCCAGATAAGGAGATAACCACCCTCCGTGAGGCTACCTGGGAGGAACTAAAGGAAATCGAAGGCAAGGTTCCGGCCGAAGACATCAAGCGAGCCACTTTCGTATTGGGCGAGAAAGACCGTGTGCTGGCTGTCTGCGACGCTCTTGAAAAGGGCGACTACGAGACTGTTGGCCAGAAGATGTACGAGACCCACTATGGCCTCAGCAAGGAATACGAAGTGTCGTGCGAAGAACTCGACTTCCTTAACGACATCGCCAAGGAGTGCTCCGTTACAGGTTCACGCATCATGGGCGGCGGCTTTGGCGGCTGCACCATCAACCTCGTGGCAGAGGAACTCTACGACAACTTCGTGAAGACCGCTGTCAGCAAGTTCCAGGAGAAGTATGGCAAAAAGCCTATCGTCATCGATGTAGTCATTGGCGACGGCTCACGCAAACTCTGCTAAATCGACTCTTTTCATTGTTTACATACTAATATTTTCAGGGGCGTACCAGAACTTTTCTGATACGCCCCTTTTTCATTCAGACTTTTCACTTCACTACTGAATCTGAATCCTTTCCGCAGCCATTTCAACTTCATCCCCCAGTTTGTCTTTGAACGCCTCGTATGCATCCTCATCCACATCCTCGTCATCAATCTTATAGGATTCACTATCCACCTCATTCTCTTCTCCGAAAATATCAAAACGCACATACTTTTCAGCATTGGCCAGCAGTATCACGCTATCACCATCAATAGCAAACACACCCTGCCAGTCCTGCCCCTCATCACTTCGCACCCATAGCTCATTCTGTCCGTCCACATCAATATTTTATTAGGTATAAACCACTTTTGTTTACTACTTATGAGTAGATGAGTTTCTATTTTCTTCCTTTGACAAATAAATTTCAAAACTTTCAAAATATTTTTCCAAAGTTTCAAAATATTTTTTCATAACTGACGAATTTATGCTGTCTTAACCCACGGTGGGCTTCCTGTTACCTATAACCGTTTTCGCCTAAGCATGCCCTAAAAAGCAGAGTTTTGCTTAATTGCTGAAATAAAATCTCATGTAAACTTGCTAATTCATTAAATAATCCGTACTTTTGCCACCAGTTTTAATCAGAACAGAAGATGGTTATTCCTGCTTGGAAATAGTTGATGGAATAACAGATAATCACTAATAGAATGAATAGACTTATGTTTCAATTTGTATTTGTACTGCTTGCCCTCATCACTTTCCTGTCATGCAGCACCTGTTCACGTAATCGCATAGACACAATGGGGTTACCTGAAAGGGATGAACCCACTCAAACGGAGGGTGGACGGGAAAGATGGAGTGTACTTGATGAGGTGGGTTACCCTGTTATTTCTGACACGATTTCAAGCAGATTGCTGGAAAGGTATTGCTATACCGTTTCTTACAACAAGATGACTCGCCAGCCCAACTGGGTGATGTGGGAACTGCGGGGTGAGCATGTGATGAATCGTAAGGAAGGTGTGTGGAATGACTACAGGGTGGATGAGGAACTGCCTGAGGAGGAGCGTTCCACGCTGGAGGATTATGCACATTCGGGCTACGACAGAGGACACATGTGCCCTGGAGGGGATTGCAATTGGGATGATGCGGGAAGGGATGAAACTTTCGTTTTGTCAAATATGTGTCCGCAGCATCCAAAGCTGAACAGGGGGGATTGGAAGGAGATTGAGAATGCTTGCCGAAAATGGGCGCAGCAATATGGTAGAGTGTTCATCGTTTGCGGACCAATTTTCTTCAAGAGTCAGGAGCATGAACGGATTGGGCAAAATCAGGTGCCTGTACCTGAAGCTTTCTTCAAGGTTGTGCTGTGCGTCGAAGAGGGAAATCGGAAAGGGATTGGATTTATTTGCAGAAATACGGAGGGGAACCGTAAGAAGGACTTTTATGTGAATTCCATCCGTCAGGTGGAAAGGGTAACGGGGTATCGCTTCTTCCCCACCCTTTGCAATTCCATCAAGGATGCTGTATTTGACATGGATGACATCAATGTATGGTGAAACCTTTTCGTTAGCCTTGCCCCAAATTACGCAATGAGAAAGCAAGGTACACCGAAATAAATTCAGAATTACCCATTTTAATCTTAACTGCTGGGAACATGAAAATACTGCATACAAGTGACTGGCATCTGGGACACATCTTGTATAATTACGACAGGACACAGGAACAACTGTGCATGCTGGAACAGATGGTGAACATCGTAAAGGAACAGAAACCCGACGTGTTTCTGCTGTGTGGCGACGTGTATCATACGCCTCAACCTTCGGCTGCCGTGCAAACGATGCTGACGAATGCCTTGCTGAACATTCACAAGGCTCAACCAAATATGGTGATTGTTGTGACAGCAGGCAACCACGATAGCGGAACGAAATTGGAAATTTTCCAAGCGCCCTGGAGAGAACTGAACGTGTATGCCATCGGACAGGTAGAGAAGGAGCATCCGGAGGAACATATTGTGGAGGTGCCTGGCAAGGGATATGTGATAGCTGTTCCCTACTCTACTGAGCGGAACCTGCCTGAAGGCTTTTTCCAACAACTGACCAGCCTCACAGAGGAACTGAACCTGAAAGGACTCCCCGTTGTGATGACTGCCCACACCACCATCGGAGGGTGTGACTTTCGCGGACACGACCATGCAACAGAAATGACGGTGGGAGGAATTGATGCGACGGACTTGGCACTGCTGGGCGACGGATATGACTATTTGGCATTGGGGCATATTCATCATGAACAGTTTGTGCATAGCGGCAAACATAAAGTGAGGTATTGCGGCACTCCGCTACCTGTGAGTTTTGATGAATCGTACACCCATTCTGTCAGCATTGTAGAGATCGGCAAGCATGGCGACACACCCAATGTGGAGAAGAAAGAAATCATCAATCCCCACCCATTGGTGACGCTACCCACAGAAGGCTTTGCCACCTGGGAGGAAGCCACCGTTCTCCTAAGCAAATTCCCTGCCGACATTCCTGCCTACATCCGCCTAAACGTGGAGATTGACAATTTTCTGCCTTTGGAAGCTCAAACCGAAGCTTCACAGCTGACAGAGGGGAAGCAATGCCGGTTTTGCTGCATCAATGCAAGGCGCAAAGCCGCACAACAGACGGAAGCCAAAATGCTCAGTGTGCAGGAGTTTCAAGCAGAAGAACCTGTGGAGATAGCGAAAAGGTTTGCAGAGGATACAGGGATAGACTTTGACAGCGAAATGCAGGACATGTTTCGCGAACTGATGACGATGGTGAATGAAGATGCCCGAAATGAAGAAAGGAGAACCAAGGAATGAAGTTACAGAAATTAACCATCCATAACATAGCATCGATTGAGGATGCCACAATCGACTTCGACGCCCAACCATTGACAGACAGCGAAGTGTTTCTCATTACTGGGAAGACGGGCGCGGGAAAGTCAACGATACTGGATGCCATCTGCCTGGCATTGTATGCCGACACCCCCCGCTTGGATGCAACCAAAATGCAGGGTGACACGATGGACGGAGAAAAGACGGTGAGAATCGATGACCCACGTCAGCTGATGCGCCGCAACACGGGCGAGGCTTTTGTCAGGCTGACGTTCGTCGGCAGCAACGGATTGCACTACGAGGCCACATGGTCGGTGGCTCGAGCCAGAAACAAGGCCACCGGCAACTTGAAATCGAAAGAATGGCAGTTGCGCAACCTCGACACCCATGTTTGCCTCAATCGGGAGAAGGAAATCCGTGATGAGATTTATGCCGCTATCGGACTCGACTTCAAGCAGTTTTGCCGAACCACCTTGTTGGCACAAGGAGAGTTTACGCGTTTTCTGAACAGCAAAGATGACGAAAAGGCTGAAATTTTGGAAAAGATTACGGGTGTGGACATCTACACGAAGATTGGTGCGAAAGTGTACGAAGTAACCTCGGCAAAGCGAAAGCTATGGGAGGAAGCCCAACAGTTGATGAGCAACATACAGACCCTGACAGAGGAAGACATTGCGAAGAAGAAGGAGGAGATTACAGCCCTTGAAATTCAACACGCAGAAGCTAAAACGCTTCATGACACTTACAAGAAAAAGTTGGAATGGCTGAAGACGGATGCAGACTTGACTGAGCGAGTGAAGAAAGCTGCTGAAGAAAGTGAGAAAGCAGAGGCTATCACCCACAGCGAAGATTTTAAGCAAGAGGAGGATTTGGTGAGCCTTTGGCAAGCAACTATTGATGTAAGGAACTGGCTGCAGGCAAGAAATGATGCGCGCCTGCATGTGGAAGAACGGAAAAAGGAACTTGCTCAACTACAAACCACCCTCGATACGGAAAACAAAAAACAGGTGGAAACGTTCCAGCCAGCCTTAGAGCAATCGCGCAAAGAAGCTGAAATGGCAAAAGAACGTTATGAAAAGCAACAAATGGTTTTGCTTAGTCAGGAGGAAGATTTGGCGACACTCAATCTGCCCACACTGAGAAAAGAACATGAGAGAGCCAAAGACTTGTTACTATCGGCCAGAACTGCAGCAGAACTCTTGACATCACTGGCAGAGGCCAAAGAAAAAGTAAATCATGCACGCCAAGCTTTGGTAGAGTCGTTGACCAACATTCAAGAAAATAAAAAGAAACTGGAACTATACACACCCAAGATTCATGATGCCGAAGTGAGAATGAACACATACAAGGCATTGCTTGACAAACAGAAAGACACAATTGACAAATTTGCTCGCGCCATGCGCCAGAAACTTCGGGCAGGCGACCGATGTCCTGTTTGCGGACAGATAATTGCGAGTGAACTGCCACATGATGAAGAACTGGCTGCATTGGTAAAAAGTTTGACGACGACGTTCAACGAGGCTGAAAGGGATTACAACAGCATCGTGACAGAAAAGAACAAGTTGGAGGTGGAAATCAAAACCGCTCAACGGACATACGAACGAGATAAAGATAGTTTGGAGAAAGAGAAGACCGTGGAGAGCGTGGAGCAGAAACTGGCTTCTGCGTGTAAAGCCTGTGGAATTGATTCTACAGATGAGGACGTTCGCATGACGTTGCAAGATCTGAAGGACAAGACCGCATGTGCATTGAGTGGACTGGAGCAGCAAATCAAAGATGGCGAAAAACAAGAGAGTGAGGTGAAGGAACTCAGAAAAGCACTTGACAGGATGAGGAATGAATGGGATGGGAAGAAGGCTATTGTAGAAAAGAATAAGCAAAGTGTTGATGCCTGTTTCCACCGAATTGAGGTGACCAAGGAGCTGGCAAATTCCAAACAGAATGATCTGCTACAATTGAGCTGCACGATTGAAGAGAACCAAAAACGCATAGACAGTTTCTATCTGCAACATGAAGGCATTACGGAAGGAAGGTTGCTACACTTAAGCAGTTACTCCTCTCGCGCCATCAATGAAAAAAATGCTTTGTTGGAAGCTTCTCGACGCAAAGAACTAACACAAAAGACCCTCTTACAGGCTGTGACGAAACAGCAGGAGGAACATCGGCAGCACAAACCTATCTATGCCGAAGGAGAGACGGAAGAAGGGCTTGACATGCAAGTGCAGGAGAGCGACAAACGAATGACGGAAGCCAATGTGAGAAAAGGAGCACTCAGTCAGGAGTTAAAGGCAGACGAAGAGAACAAACTGCGACTGAGTGAACTGATAGCTGATGCTGAGAACAAAAAAGCTGACTACCAGAAATGGGGGCGAATGAACATACTGATTGGCGACGCTACTGGCAGCAAGTTCAGAAAAATTGCCCAAAGCTATGTGCTCACAAGCTTGATTCATTCTGCCAACAGCTACATGAAGACGCTGACCGACCGCTATACTCTGAAGGTGGCTCCCGGCACTTTCATTATCATGCTTGAAGATGCTTATCAAGGCTATGTGAACCGAGCTGCCAGCACCATTTCGGGAGGTGAGAGTTTTCTGGTATCCCTCTCGTTGGCATTAGCATTAAGTGATATAGGGAAACAGTTAGCTGTAAATACGTTGTTTATTGACGAAGGATTTGGTACCCTCAGTGGTGAACCTTTGCAGAACGCAATCAACACCCTCCGTTCCCTGCACACAAAGTCGGGACGCCATGTGGGCATCATCAGTCATGTGGAAGAACTACAAGACCGCATTCCAATACAAATTCAGGTGCTTCAAGAAGGCAACCACTCGAGCAGCAAGGTCAAAATTATTCCAGAAAATTGATATAACAGCCTGAAGAAGGCGAGAATGGGAGAAGAGAATTCTTAACCGATTCCTAATGTCATCGCAAAAATGATGACGCAGATGTAATTGAAGAAAATGATGGTCATAAAGGTGTCCATGTCGCTTTTAAGATAGCCTGAGGAAGTGAACTGTTCGGAAATGAAACGTTTCATGCCAATGAGGGGATGGACAAAACGTTCCATGACCCAATAGAAAAGACAACCAAGAACAGCACCAACAAGGAAGCCAACGATGACATCGCCTAAATAATGGACTCCCAAATAAAGCCGAGTGAAGGTGGTGGTCAAAGACCAAAACAGGAGTGTGATAGTTATTTTAGGACTACGCAAAAGCCACGAAAGGAATACAGCCATACACATGGTGTTGCAGGCATGACCTGAGAAGAATCCAAACCGCCCACCACGATAGTTGCGGACAACATCGACGAAATACATCAGCTGCGGGTCTTGTGCGGGACGCCAGCGAGCCACCATCGGTTTCACTAAGCCAGAACAAATGCGGTCGGCCACAAAGATGAGCAAGGCCATGGTGACATAAATCATGATGACCTCTTTCAAAGTGTTGTTCTTGAAAATAATGACAAGCAAGGTAACTATGACCACTGACCAAGAGAATGTGTTGGTCACGGTGTACATGACATTGTCCCAGAAGAGACTGTTACTGCCATTGATGGCGAGTGTAAGCTGATGGTCTAATTCGTTTAGCTCGTTCATGTTTTTTCGTTTACAATAACTTAGGAGTGTGCAAATCTATATGACTTCTAAGGCTTTGGTTGGAATCCACCCCTGTTTCCCTTCTTCAAATTTAATTTCCATCCACTCAGCCATCGAAGCATCTAATATCTGGACTTTCGAGCCTTCGTGAATGAGGAAGAGATCTGTGCTGGTGTGGCTTGGTGAACTTTTCACGGTGACAGCAGGAGTGAGAATGATGGCAGTGTTGCGATGGGCTTGATCAAGATGTTGGGACAAAGCTGCCAAGTTGGCCACCAACACGATGACAAACAGCCCCATGGCACCATACACACCCACTTTGCGGATGGTGATTGGCATGACAAACATATAGACAAGCACCCCTATCAGCATCAGAATGAAAGACACAATGCCTAACGTTGTCCATGTTTGAATGCTCATGCAATGGGTTAAATCGCGCCACCAGGTGACAAAGAACATTTCGGAAGGAGGCACCACTTTGTCGATGGTCTTGCCACGAGCTAAAGCCAAATTGGCACGTATGTCCTCGTCGCCTGGCTCAAGCAGATATGCACGTTCGTAATTCAGTACCGCAAGAGGAATCTCGTCGAGTTTATAGTAACAGTTGCCCAGATTATAATAGACTTCAGCAGCCACTCCTTCTGTTTTCAGCAACGTTTCGTAGATGGATGCAGCCTCGGCAAATTTGTCTTGTTCATATAGGGCATCGGCTTGTTCTTTTGATGCAGCAAAGCTGGCAGCAAAAGAAAACACGAAAACGACAAGTAGAAATATCTTTTGAACTGTATGCATGACTAATCGGATGTTATTGATTCTTAGCTCTTGATTATTCAACAATTTTACAAGTTGTCCTCCATTTTTGAAATGGCATCCATTGCACTATTATACACATTTCCCATATTCTCATTAACGTCGCCTGGTGCGTAGCGAGCAAACTCACAATCGTTGAGCACTTTCATGAATTGCTGAATGTACTCGTCGGGCACTTGGCGAGACTTGAGCGACTGTTCTATGTATTCCTTGTTCAAGGACTCTTGAGACATGTTGAATTTGTCGCCTACATATCCCCATAGGGCGCGAAGCACTTCGTCGAAGAATTTACCAGTATCGTGTTCGTCCAATAATTTCTTAGATGTCTTCAAACGTTTGAGTGCCACCTTGTTCGCTTTCTTTCCACGTGAAAGAGCAACATTGGCATTCGTTTTCATTCGCTTTCTACCCAAGAACATGAGGAGCACGAAAAGCAGAACGGGAAGGAGATAGGCAAGCATGTACTTCCATGTGCCGAAGAAGGTGTCACCTCGGCGGTGCAGGGCTACATCACCTTTTTTGATGAACCGAATGTCCTGATTCAGCTGTTGGATTTCCTGCTGCTGACCACTGTAGTTGGAAACAGACTGACCAGAACCACCTTTCCCTTTGTTGACTTTGAGGGTATAACCCTCAGTCTTGAGGGTTTTATAGGAACGAGCGTCTGTGTCGAAATAGATAAATTCCGTAGCTGGAATCTCGTAAGTTCCTGCATGACGGGGAACAAATAGATACTCAAACTCTTTGGTTCCAGCCAAACCGCTTTTGGTCAATTGGAACTTATCATTCACTTTGGCATCATACGTTTCGAAATCTTTTGGGAATTTCACTTGAGGAGTAGCTATCAGCTTCATATTACCGCTACCCTTCACTTCGATTTTCAAAGTGACGGCATCGTTGGCATCCACTTCTTTAGTGCTGATGCTGGAAGAGAGAGAGAATTTTCCCACAGCCCCTGAAAACTCAGCAGGTTTGTTAGGAAGAGGGGAAACATGGATGGTGAGGGCTGGAGTGGCGATTTTACGTTTTGTCTCTGTATAGCCACTCTGTCCGTTGAAGAAGGCCTCAATGGGGTCAATATTTCTGTTGCGTGTCAAGACCAAACCTTCGTAAGGAATGGAAGGAATGGTTAGATTTCCCGATTTTTGTGGGAAGAGAAGATACTGACTCCATACAACCGTGCGATAATTTCGTCCGTTGTATTGCTCGACGGTAAACTCCTTGTTGCGTGGCAATGGAATTTCCTGAATTTGGAAACCATCGAGAGTGGGAAGTTTTCCATCCATCTGCGTAAGATCCACCAAGGTGTAAATCTTGTAAGTCAACAAGATAGCTTCCTGCTCATGTACATTGGTGCGCGAGGCGGTGGCTGTCATGAACAAATCTTTGCTTGAGATGTTAGGACCTGAAGATGAGGAAGAAGAGGGAGAGGAATGGTTCGTGCGGCTATTGCCGGAATACCCTCCACCACTGGAACTGCCTCCAGCACCTCCTGGCAAGACACGTACTTGCACAGGTTTGGACTTGACGGTTTTCCCATCGACCTGAATGCTGGCACTGCCTATGGTGTAAGTGCCGGGATCGTTACCCATGAGCACAAAAGTGTAAACAATGCTACTGCTTTGGGATGTGTGCCCGTTGATGATTTGGAAACTGCTCTGTGACGAGGTAGAAGGACCATAAATAACATCAAATCCCTTGAAATCGGGTGCGCTAAAATTGGACACATTCTGTGTGTTGACAGTGAACTGAACACGAAACTTGCCTCCAGCCTCAACGGAAGAAGGGGCTGATGCACGAAACGATATGTCTCCATCGGCAAATGCACTGACGGAAAGCATCATCAAGATGAATATCTGTAATAACGGTTTCATCGTTTACCAATCTTTCTCTAAACTACGACGCTTATTATTTTGATTCTGATTGACTTTACGCTGCACGCTCTTCTCATCCTGCTGAGCTGAGTTGAGCAATTGTTCCGCTGCCTGATTGCTCATCTCATCCTTCTTCTGCTCAGGTTTGGGCTGAGCCTGCTGCTCTTGCTTATCCTCTTCTTTTTTCTGTTGCTCTTGCTTTTGCTGCTGCTTGTCTTGCTTTTGCTGCTGCTTGTCTTGATTCTGCTTATCCTGGTCTTGGTTCTGGTCGTTATTTCCGCCACCATTCTGGTCTTGATTCTTTTTCAGCATGAATTGAGCCATAGCCAGATTGTAGCGAGTTTCGTTATCGTCAGGATTGCAGCGAAGAGAACTTTTATAGAAATCAACCGCACGCTGAAATGCTGTAGCGGCATTGCCTGTCTGCTGGCGCATGGAACCCACACCCTGTGCATACCAGATGTTTCCCATATTGTGGAAATTGCGGGCTTTCCGCATCGGGTCGGTGGTGCCAAGAGAGTCGGCCTTTTTATAATTTTCGAAAGCTGTGGAGTCTTTCTCCTGCATCACGTATGCATTACCTAAATTATAGTAAGCCTCGAACGAGGGGCTTTTGGCTATCGACTTCAGATAGTAGGTCTCGGCCTGTTCATATTGCTGCGCACGATAGGCTTTGTTGCCCATGCGGATGAAATCGCGAGCTGTCTGAGCCATGACAGGCATGAGAATAATCATTAATAATATGCTTAAGAAATACCGTCTCATTTAACTAAACAATTTGAATTTCTTGAATACATGATTCTTTCTCTCCATGATGCAAAGTTCCACCACCAAGACAATGAAAAGCAACAAGGCCACAGCCACGAACTGCTCGTCATACTCTGAATACATGGATTGAGAGATGTCTTCTTTTTGCATCTTCTCGATTTCCTTTTCCAACAGAGCCTGTGCCAAATCGGTTTGGTCAACATGCACATAGAGTCCCCCCCCAGCTTGCGCTATTCCTTTGCCAATCTGCTCATTCAGTTTGGTGGTCACCACATTGCCTGAGAGGTCTTTCTTAAACGAGCCATCACCCATGGGGATGGGACCACCTTGAGCTGTTCCAACAGAAAGGACAAAAATCTGGATTCCTTCCTTCTTGGCTTGCTTGGCCGCTTCAATAGCCCCTTCTTCATTATCTTCGGCATCGGTGATGAGAATCAGGGCACGTCCCACATTCGTCTTTTTCGAAAAGCCCGCTGTGGCTCGTGTGATGGCTTCTGCCACATTGGTGCCTTGGATGGAAATGGTGGCAGGGTTGAGTTGGTCAAGAAACATCTTCGCCGAGACATAGTCGCTCGTCATGGGTAGCAGGGTGATGGCACTACCTGCGAAAGCCACCAGTTCAACCTTGTCTTCATCAAACTGTTCCACCAGTTTGCTGACAATCATTTTTGATTTTTCCAAACGGCTGGGGCTGACATCCTGACAAAGCATGGAGTTGGACACATCCACCGCGATGGCCACTTCAATGCCCGAACGCTTTACTTCTTCGTTTCGTGTGCCATACTGAGGACGAGCCAACACAAGAATCAACAGTCCCAATGCCAACATCATCAATATGAACTTGACATGACGCCGCAATGGGGACACATCGGGCATCAGCTCGCGCATCAATGTGGGGTCTCCAAACTTCAGCACTTGCTTTTTCATCTTGTACTGCAGCAACACGTAGAGTGCAACGAGCACAGGAATGAGTATCAACAGATACAAATATATGGGGCTTTCAAATCTAAACACCTTTATCTACTTTTTACTTCGTATTTTTTATTATTCAACTTTCCCTGAATGGCCTCTTGTGTCCAATTCATCAGAACCACCTTATGGCAACCGTTTCAGCACAACAGTGCGCAGAAGAATCTCTAACAACAACACCACCAAGGCTGCCAAAGCGTAGGGCTGATACAATTCACCACGACGGCTGAACTGTTTGACATTGAATTTAGTGCGTTCCATTACATCTATATCCTGATAGACGGCATCCAATTCATCATTCTTCTGTGCCCGGAAATAGCGTCCGCCTGTCTCGGTAGAGATTTTGGTCATTGTCTGTTCATCTATTTCCACAGGCAGCATAGCCGTACCACCCGTTGGCAACGGATAGGGAGCCATTCCGTTTCGGCCAATACCAATTGTGTAGATGCGTATGCCATATTTCTTAGCAATTTCAGCTGCTGTCTGCGGAGAGATGTTACCACTGTTGTTTACGCCATCGGTGAGCAAGATGATGACTTTCGATTTTGCCTGACTTTCTTTCAAGCGCAAAATAGCATTCATGATGCCGTCACCAATCGCAGTGCCATCGTCAATGATGCCTCGTGCAGCCATATTGCAGTCCACGCTATTGTAGAGATTCATCAGCACAGCGTGGTCGGTGGTGAGGGGACACTGCGTATAAGCTTCGCCGGCAAACATAGTCAAACCGATATTGTCGTTCGGGCGCTTTTCGATGAAACGCTGCGCTATTTCTTTCAATGCTTCCACACGGTTAGGCTTGAAATCTTGTGCCAGCATGGAAGTGGAGACATCGACCGACAACATGATGTCTATGCCTTCCACATCAGTATTGCTCCACGAATGTTTGCTTTGCGGACGCGCCAAAATGCACACCACCAAAGCAATAAGGACAATGCGCAACACGAAAGGCAAGTGCATCAGATAAAGACGGAAAGTCTTGGGCACTTTCACATACTTGCTTGTATCGGGCACCTTCAACGAGGGTAAGCTCTGTTTGAAACGGAGCACATACCACACGATGTAGGGCACCAGCACCAACAGCAACAGGAAAAATAACGGATTCTTAAATTCCATCTTACCTTATTCTATTATTCTAATCTTCTACTCCTCTTATTTCTAAAGTGTCAACATGTAAATTCTATATCCCACAAATATTAGCACTCCCAGCAGTACGAGACCTGCCACAATCATGCTGCCGATGAGGGTGTATTTAGCTATCTTGGAACGTTTCTCCTCCACCACAATCACTTCTGGCTGGGGTTTCTGCTCTGGCTCTTCCAGCTTTGTTTGGTTGATGTATTCTATAGCATTCACCAGATTGCGGTCATTTTCATTGATGAGCGTACTGTATTTTGCAAACTTCACCAAGTCGGCCGTTTGGAAGAGTTCACGCAATTCACTGATAGCCTCCTCATCGTTGACTTCTTGCAGTTTCTGGATAATCTCATACGAGGTCATCTCCATAGCGTTGAAGCCATAACGCTCCTTGATATAATTGCGTAAGGTGTCTGTGAGCTGGGTGTAGTATTCTTTCGAATCCTCACTCTGCCACATTTTCTCTTCCTTAATTTGTTCAATTTTCTGCATCGCCACTTTGTGAGGAGGTTGACGACGTTTGTTGCGGATGCGACGAATAATGGGCTTATTGTTTTTCAAACGATAAATAACGTACCCCAACAGACCAGCAATGAATAGAGCTAACACAAAGAGCCACATCACCTGCCGCCATTCAGCCCAATCAAAAGGAGGAGCTAATTCGGCTTTCATAGGGAAGATGCTATCGGTATGCAACGTGTCTATATCGAGTGTGAAAACTTTTAGAGCCAGTTTCTTCGACGAATAGTCCTTCCCTTCCACCCGCACGTTCATCGCTGGCATCAAATAGAGGGCTGAGTCGAACGACGTGAAAAAATAGCGACGGGTGAGCACCATCCGTTTGCCATCGTTCAGATAACTGGTGTCGGGCTTATCTGCCCTGACAAATTCCAATCCAGGTTCAACCAGCTGCAACGAGTCCCATTCGGGCAATTCCACCTCTTTGCCAGCATCGGATGTGACTTCCAAAGTCAAGCCAATACGCTGACCAATAAATATACCGGCCGAGTCCAATTTTGCTTCCACTGTCACTTGAGCTTCAGACGAAGCTGAATGCAACCACAGAATGAGGATGAACGAAATAACATATTTGATTTTCTGCAAACTCATCACCAATTAATTTAACTGTAACTTCGTTTTCTGAAAAGATTCATCAGCGCACGGACATAGTCTTCATCAGTACGGACCGATATGTGGTCAATACTCGATTTGGAGAAGGTGTTTTTCAACCAAGACTGATGCGTCACCCACCATTCATGATGAGCACGACGAACTGCACTGGAGGAGGTGTCGATAAATGTCTCCTTGCCTGTTTCGGCATCCAACATCTTCACAATGCCCACATCGGGCAGTTCCACCATGCGGCGGTCGTAAATCTGCAGTGCCACCACATCATGACGGCTATTGGCTATGGTGAGCTGATTGGCGTAGTCTTTAGGATCGAAAAAGTCGCTCAGCAGAAAGACGGTGCAACGCTTCTTGATGGCATTGGTCATAAATTCCACTGCCTGCCCCACATCGGTCTTACTGCTTTCAGGATAGAAGGTCAAGAGTTCGCGGATGATGAAAAGGATGTGTTTTCGTCCCTTCTTGGGTGGAATGAACTTTTCCACTTTGTCGGAGAAGAATATCACACCAATTTTATCATTATTCTGAATGGCTGAAAAAGCCAAAGTTGCGGCTATCTCTGTGAGCAACTGACGTTTGGACTGCACTTGAGTACCGAAGTCAAGAGAGCCAGACACATCGACCAAGAGCATCACAGTCAATTCGCGTTCTTCCTCAAAGACCTTCACGTATGGCTTCCCAAAACGAGCTGTCACATTCCAGTCAATGTCGCGCACATCGTCACCGTACTGATATTCGCGCACTTCGCTGAATGCCATACCCCGACCCTTGAAGGCACTATGATATTCGCCCGCAAAGATGTTGTTCGAGAGTCCCTTGGTCTTAATCTCAATTTTCCTGACTTTCTGTAATAACTCTTCCGTTTCCATTATGGCACTTCGACCTTATTCAGAATTTTGCTGATAATTTCTTCACTCGTCACGTTGCTTGCCTCAGCCTCATACGTCAAGCCGATGCGATGACGGAGCACATCCTGAGCCACAGCGCGCACATCCTCTGGAATGACGTAGCCACGATGCTTGATGAAAGCGTAGGAGCGGGCTGCTAAAGCCAAATTGATGGATGCACGAGGAGAGCCGCCAAATCCAATCAGGCCTTTCAATTCCTTCAGGTTGTACTTCTCGGGGTAGCGGGTGGCAAACACGATGTCAGCGATATACTGCTCAATCTTCTCATCCAAATATACCTCACACACCACCTTGCGTGCTTCCTCAATTTCTTTCGTTCCCATGATGGGACGAATTTCCTGCTTCTCATGTGCAATGTTCTGACGAATAATCTTCTTTTCTTCGTCCAGCTTTGGATAGTCGATAACCACTTTCAACATAAAGCGGTCCACCTGGGCTTCTGGCAACGGATAGGTTCCTTCTTGCTCAATGGGGTTTTGGGTGGCCAATACAAGAAAAGGCTTAGGAAGTTCGTATGTACTGGTGGAAATAGTCACCTGACGTTCCTGCATGGCTTCCAGCAGGGCACTTTGCACCTTGGCCGGCGCACGGTTAATTTCATCTGCCAAAATGAAGTTTGCAAAGATGGGGCCTTTCTTGGCTTTGAACTCGCCGTCCTTCTGAGAGTAAATCATCGTACCAATCACGTCGGCAGGAAGAAGGTCGGGAGTGAACTGAATGCGGCTGAACTGCGCATCAATCAGCGATGCCAAAGTTTTGATGGCTTTGGTTTTGGCAAGTCCGGGCACACCTTCGAGCAACACATGTCCATCGCTCAACAAGCCTAACAAGAGGGATTCCACCAAATGCTTCTGTCCGATGATGGCCTGATCCATACCTGCCATCAGATTGGTCACGAACGCACTGTGGCGTTCAATTTTCTCGTTCAATTCACGAATGTCAATAGCTTCTGCCATATTCTTTTTGTCTTTTTTACTATCTTTATTTTAAAACGACATGCAAAGTTACGGTTTTCTTCTCACACTTCACCCTTCGGAAATGTGAAAAAACCTTGAATCCTTTGCTTTTTAAGAATAGTTAAACGTTTCGACAAACGTACAATCTGCAGACGAAAGGAAAAGTTTGACAATAAATGTGCCCTCCGGCACGCTGTCACGGGAGTTTTATGGTGGCCCCTACAGGTATGTTGTCAGGGTCTCTGAAAGTATTGATGCGCAAGATTGCCCGCACAGAATCTTTCGTTCCATAATACTTTTGGGATATACGGGTCAACGATTCACCAGGCCGCACTCTGTGGGTTTGAGGTCGAGTAGGCTTCTGTTCCACTTTCACAGGCTCCTTCTCTGGCTGTAAAGGTGTAGTGGTTGTATCTTTCTTTTCCTCTTGCTTCTTCAAGGCATCAGACGTTGTGGCAGAATCGAGCTTGGCCGTTTGGGACTGTTCCTTTGGTTGAGAGGGTTTCCTTGAAGATGTCTTTGTGGAGGAAGGTTTTGCTGACGTGTCTCTCACAGGCTTCTCCACCACAGCCACATTTTCTACTGCTTCAATGCTGCGGAAAGTTCTGTAGAGGAAGAATACGATAGCTGCCAAGAACAAAGACAACAAGACGACGAGCCAAAACCGTCGGGTTTTCTTTCCTCCATCCTTCTTTTTTTCTGCTGCCAATGGCTCGTCGGCAGCATTCTCCTCCACCGATGGCTCTTCCGGGGTTGTTTCCGCTTTTTCTTCCACAGCTGCCACATCGGCTTGCATACTGGACTTTTCCTCCACTTCTGAGGTTTGCGGCTCTTCGGCAAGAGCTGGGTGAGCATCAGGCGAGAGGGATTCCGGCTTTGTGTAATGCTCCAATCTTTCCAACAACTTCTCAAGACGAAGTTTTTCAGCATTGGCCTTTCGTGCTTCCTCTATGGCAACATCCATTTTCGCCTTCGCCTCCTCCAACCGTTGACGCACCTCTTCCACACTTTCTGGAGTGGAAATTAGCATGTCTATGCCACCAAAAGCATTCATGGGTTCCTCCACATGCGTTGGTTCTGGCACTCGAATGCGTTGTTCTATGGCTTCACTTTCAGTCATCAAGTCGTTTGCTGATTCTGCTGCTTCAGCAGGAATTTCATCAGCAAGGGTTTCTGCCTCAGCAGAAGTTTCCACCACAAAAGTTTCTGGCTCGGCTGACACTCCTACGGCTGAAACATCTGACTCCATTGGTTCATCAGATTGAGGATTCAAAATAGCCAGTACGCTATCTTCAGGCGAGAACGACACTTTTTTATACCCAGGAATAAGGATTCGTTCGCCATTCGTCACGTTTACACTCTCACGGTCTTCTACTGCAACGAGTTTGAAAGTCCCCAATCCTTTGATTTTGATGGACTCTTCTCCCTGATAAAGCGCATCCATGATGGTGTCGAAAAAGGCTTTGGCAAAGGTGTCCGCCGATTTCTTCGACAAGCCCGATTTCTGAGCGAGAATGTCCGAAATGTTTTGCAATGATAGTTTCTCGTTCATAGGCTATTCCATATTTAGGCGATCTTTCAGCGCAGCACTCATCTTGTAGCTGAGTGTTGTCTTCGAAGGCACATTGATGTATGTTTTCGTTGTCGGATTGTATATTCTTCGAGGGGCTTTCGCACGAGGTTCGAAAGTGCCAAACCCCTGAATCGCCACCGTGTTGCCTTCAGCCACGCCTCCCAGCACAACACCAATCAGCGTGGAGGACAATTCCTTCACTTCTTCCAAATCAAGTTCCGTCTTCCGAGAGACTTTCTCCAAAAATTCCTTGTTTGTCATCTTACCACTTTACCGTAAAGGTCAAAATCGTCTGAATCAACGACTTGTATATTATAAAAAGTTCCTCTTCTCAACAGCCCCTCGCTAACAGGCACCAGCACTTCAGGATCCACCTCGGGGGAATCGAACTCTGTGCGCCCAACATAATATTCGCCTTCCTTGCGGTCGATGATGACAGGCAGCACCTGCCCCACTTTTGCCGCTTGAACTTCGGCGGAAATACTTTGCTGGAGGTCCATCAACTCACTGAGCCGTTGCTGCTTCACCTCGTCAGGCACTTCATCAGCAAAATTCTTCTGAGCTGGAGTACCTTCTTCTTCTGAATAAGCAAAGGCCCCCATTCTGTCAAACTTTGCCCAACGAACAAACTCTTTCAGTTCTTCAAACTCAGCTTCTCCTTCACCAGGGAAACCCACCATCAAGGTGGTGCGGATGCAAATGCCTGGCACCTCGCGCCTGATGCGCCGAATCAACTCGTAGGTTTCCTCCTTATCCACATGACGCTGCATGTTGGCAAGCACCTTGGTGCTGACGTGCTGAAGAGCTATGTCGAGATACTTACACACGTTCTTCCGTTCACGAATCACCTTCAGCAGTTCCCAAGGGAAATTCATAGGATAAGCGTAATGAAGACGTATCCACTTCACTCCCTGCACATCGCTCATGCGCGCCACCAGTTCCGCTATTTTTTGCTCTCCATAAAGGTCTAAGCCATAGTAAGTCAATTCCTGTGCAATCAACTGAAACTCTTTCACTCCCTCGCCCACCAAGTGCTCCACTTCTGCAATGATGTCTTCCATCGAGCGACTCTGATGTCGTCCTGTGATAAGAGGAATGGCACAGTAGGCGCAATGCCGGTCACACCCCTCTGAGATTTTCAGATAGGCATAATGCTTAGGGGTGGTCAAACGTCGTTCATACTGACGTTCCTTCTGATAAACCTTTCCAAGGTCGGACAGCAGTTCTGTCCAATCGAATTTCCCATAGAACTTGTCCACCTGGGGAATCTCATGACCCAGTTCTTTCATGAACCGCTGCGAAAGACACCCCATTACATACACTTGTTTCACACGTCCCGCTTCTTTTGCCTGACACAATTCGAGAATCATGTTCACACTCTCCTCCTGCGCATCGGCAATAAAGCCACATGTGTTCACCACCACAATCTCACCCTGAGGATGCTCGCTGTCGTGCGTCACACAGTAGCCATTCAGCTCCAACTGGCGAATCAGCCGCTCAGAATCCACCAGATTCTTCGAGCATCCCAACGTGATGATATCTATTGTATTTTTTCTCATTCTCCAAACAAACTATCCACAAACGCTTTACGGTTGAATGCCTGCAAATCCTCCATTCCTTCTCCTAAACCTATATAGCGCACAGGAATTTTGAACTGGTCGCTGATGCCGATGACCACACCACCTTTGGCTGTGCCATCCAACTTCGTGATGGCCATCGAAGTTACTTCGGTGGCTTTCGTGAACTGCTTGGCTTGCTCAAAAGCATTCTGGCCGGTAGAACCATCCAAAACAAGCATTACGTCATCAGCCTCATGCCCAGCAGCCTTCGCAACGGCACTCTTTATTTTTGTCAATTCATTCATCAAGCCAATCTTGTTGTGCAGACGCCCCGCCGTATCGATAATCACCACATCGGCTCCATTGGCCTTGGCTGAACTAACCGTGTCGAAAGCTACAGCGGCTGGGTCACTGCCCATCTGCTGCTTCACCACTGGCACACCCACTCGCTCACCCCAAATGCAAATCTGCTCCACGGCTGCAGCACGGAAGGTGTCAGCTGCACCAAGATAGACCTTCAATCCTGCTTCCTTGAACTGATAGGCCAATTTGCCGATGGTGGTGGTCTTCCCCACTCCATTCACGCCTACCACCAAAATGATGTAGGGTTTGTGGGAGCCTTCGGGAATTTGAAAACCCTCCGTATCAGCCGTGTTGTTCTCAGTCAACAATCCGGCTATCTCTTCACGCAAGATTCTGTTCAGTTCGTCTGTGCCGACATATTTGTCTCTTGCCACACGCTCCTCTATGCGGCGAATAATTTCCAATGTCGTCTCCACACCCACATCACTCGTGATGAGCACCTCCTCCAAATTGTCCAGCACATCTTCATCCACTTTCGACTTTCCAGCCACAGCACGAGCTATCTTGCCAAACACGCTCTCTTTCGTTTTGGCAAGACCATTATCTAATGTCTCTTTCTTTTTCTTAGAAAACAAATCAAAAAATCCCATACATTTACCCTTTCTTCTTTACTAATTAAAATTGACTGGTCTGAACACGGTGGAAGCCCATTCAGGAGGCAAACACACGAATTAAAGTTACAAAGGTACAGAGTTTCGGCGAGAATACAAAAAAACCTCCCCAAAAATTGGAGAGGTAATCTATTTTTCATGTCATTTCAACACCTGAAAGGCATCACATGACAACATTTTGCTGACATTGCGTCCCGCTATATTTGCCAAAAAAGGCTTCGGAATTAGTTCTTCAGATAATCCTTTACAGAATCAGCAGGAATCATCTTCTCATCAAATGCGTATGCACCAGTTTTGGGCGACTTGAACATCTTGATGACCTTCGTGTAAGAACGACCGTCCTTGTTCTGAAGGGTTGCGACTGTTTTCTTTGCCATAGTTGTCTAAAAATTATTTAATCTCCTTGTGAATTGTCATTCGCTTAAGGATGGGGTTATACTTCTTCAACTCCAAACGGTCGGGAGTGTTCTTGCGGTTCTTTGTAGTGATGTATCTTGATGTCCCTGGAAGACCGCTATCCTTCATCTCTGTGCACTCAAGAATGACCTGTACACGATTGCCTTTAGCTTTCTTTGCCATTTTCTGAATCTCCTTAATTTAATGTGATTAGCCAATAACCTGAATGTCTTTCCATTCGCAATGTCCCTTTGCAACAGCCTGCTTCAAAGCAGCGTCGAGACCAATGCGGTTGATGATTCGCAAACCCGCTGCGCTCACCTTGAGCACAATCCAGCAATCTTCCTCTACATAGTAGAACTTCTTAGTGAACAAGTTGACATCGAAACGTCTCTTTGTTCTGCGAAGCGAGTGAGACACGTTGTTGCCCACTACCGACTTCTTACCTGTAATCTGACAAATTTTTGACATTTTTTTGTATTCTTTTGTTAATTTTCAAATCTAATTTTACTTTGGAGAAGTACAGGTTTTCACTATTCCTGCAGGCCCGCAATGCCCGCCGTGCGAAATTTGGAACGCTCAACCCTTTTTGTTTTTGAAAATTAGGGGTGTTTCTTTTTTTCTTCGTGATCCGGTTGGGATTCGAACCCAAGACCCACAGCTTAGAAGGCTGTTGCTCTATCCAGCTGAGCTACCGGACCATCCTTTCATGGACTTCTGTCCTTCGATTAGGTCTCATCCACTCGGAGTCTGACATGTGCTTCTATCACACAAAACATCATGCACGGACATGGCCCACGCAATTTGCGACTGCAAAGGTAGGGATATTTTCTCACACCACAAAATATCTGAGCACTTTTTTTGCTATTTCTTATAAAATAAGGTAATCGAATCCAATGTTCAATGCATTCACGATTGAAGTTTTGCGTTTCAACATGAGTAAACCTCGTGTATAAACAAACAGATATAATTCAAATTATCCTCTCATTCATTCCATTTTACCACACTTATGCTCACTTCGTACAATAAATAAAGAGGCAAAGCAACGAGCACTAACGTCATGATGCCGGGAAGTGTGATGATAGCAGCTACAAACATGATGAGAATGAAAGCATGAGGGTGTATCAAAATCGGCATATCCTCTTTGTGCAAAAAAAATGAGGATGTGCCTATTTGGAACACACCCTCTTTTTCAAGTCCACATGCAAGTATATATGCGCAGACAAAAATTCAAGTTTTAGCGAGCACCAATAACTACTTAGGAACTGTTCCTAAATAAAGTTCACAATTGTCTCTGTTGGAAGTCAGACTTTCAACAACATGTTACAAGTCGTTTGCAAACTTAATTATGTATCAGTTCCTTATCTAACTTTTATAGTTTGTTTGCTACTTTCTATACGAGTCCCAGTTATATTTGCATAACCATAAACATAATACGTTGTTCCTCTTTCTAAAGTCATTTTACATGTTCCTTTCGTGGTTCTACTACCTGCTTCATAAATCTTACCTGGTTTATATCCTGTTGAAGATTGAGGTTCTGCTCGAACGCCTAATACTATCACTTCCGATGCATCAGCACCACTAACCATAACAGTTGCTGTATATGATGTGCCAGACCCAGAAAGACTCAATGAAACTTTTGCTTTTGATGATGTAGAACTATCGGAATCGTCATCATCATCTTTACTGCATGAAACAAAACCCACACTAATAATTGCGACCAAGCAAAGGGTCATAAGGTATAATATATTCTTTTTCATATTTCTAAGTAATTTATTAAAACTATTTTTTATTTTTCTATTTCTAAATACTAAACAGTATCATTTTATTTATGATGTACATTCCTGTTTACCACTTAATCAATCTTCATCATCGTCATCGTCCCACTTTCCCTTCTTTTTTGAAGAGTTCTTGTTTCCACTCTTAAAGGGGACATAATACGTAGTGGTTGATGGCGTGTAGATTCCTAAAGTTACACCACTTAGAACATAATCCAAGAATGTAATCTGATGCTTCACCATGTAATCCTGTTCACCTTCCACCATGTCTTTCGCCCTCATCTTTGGAGTACCAATGAGACCTCCAATGTAGTGTGAGTTGTGTACTGTCTGAACCTTAACCATTGGTGTGCTAGGTTTGGCATTGCCAACATAGGTCGATGTAGTGTAGCATGACTGCATCATGAGCACTGCACACAGTGTGAGTGCACTTGTCAATAATTTTTTCATCGTTATTTTTTTTAAGATTTTGTGCCTACTCCCTTTCAAGCGTTTGGGCATCCTCTTTATTCATCATCATCTTCATCTAAAGATTGGGATGATTTAGATTTCTTCAAAAATTTGAGTAAATCAGAACTCAATTGTTGATAAACAAACATCATTCTAGCCTCGATACCAGTTGAGCCGAGGCCTTGAACATTTGAGAATTTCAAAATACATAATTCTGTTCCATTCTTATCTTTCACGATAATCCTCCCGTAAAGAACTGCTCCACCTTCGGTATGGAGTCCTACTGGAAGAAGACTTTTCAATGTGTTACCAAAATTGATGGCGCGAATCTGGATATCAACATTATATTTCGCGGATTTTGATTCTTCAACCAATTTAAGACCAGGACTTTTCTTATTATAACGTTTGATAAATTCTTTGTGCGAAAATTCTTTAGCTCGTTCCCATTGAGCGGCCTTCTTATAGCCCTTTTCATCAAAATAATCTTCCAACGATACGCCTTTTCCTTCTATCTCAGCTTTACTGTAGTCAAATGTAATCGTTGCTTCTTCTGAAAATGAGAAAACGGATGTTTCTCCCGATTTGACGGTAATAGTATTTCCCGCTAACGCAGAAGTCAGAAAAGGTAGGAACAGAAGTAGTGATAATACTTTCTTCATTGTTTGGAGTTTTACAGAATTGCCTATAAGTCTCCAGATTCGGCTGATAAAAGATTAATAATTATTTTTTCTACCCACAAGTACAAAAAAAACGTGAGACCTGCACCAGTTGCTCGTTCCACGTTCCGAGGCTCCTGAGAATTGCCCATACAGTCAGAACGAGCAACCTCAAGACCTCACGCCGATATATTATATAGTACACCTCATTTACAATCACTACTTACAATGTAGCGCCCCCTCACCTACAAGAGAGAAAGGTTTATGCCACATATAAATTAATGTGCACAATGAGGGCTGTCATATAACATACCCATGAGCATCTATCGTTGCATTGTCCGTTGACTGCATTAGAAATTTTCTCAGGATTTCAGAACGTCAAGAACAAAGCGCGTGATAAACGCTTTTTCCATATATGGTATCCCCACTGCACTGGTCTGCCGCAGCAGATGAGCTTTTCCCACCATCCCGAAAGACAGTTTCGGCGTGAAGATGTGGCAAAGATATATGTTTTATCTGTAACCACCAAATTTTTCTTAATTATTTTTAAAAAGAATGCAAAAAAAGCACAAAGCAGTATGCCTTGTGCGTAAAAAACAATCAGAATCAAGTTTGGAGAACTCTAAGATTGACCATGTTTAGCTAAAAATTCGTTAGATTCGTCAGATTCGCATTCTATGTAAAATTCCTAATAAATTTCTCGTTTTAACTATATATTTAACATTTTACCTTCATGCCACCTTGAGTGCTGCATAATAGTCGTG
>CADAPC010000024.1 GCA_902789725.1 uncultured Bacteroidales bacterium | reverse complement strand
CACCATCTTCCAGACATACTCAGTCTTATCGACATATACCGAACCGCGTTCGCGAATCCAATCGAACATCTGCACGCCAACGGCGTAGCCTCTTCTTGGCCTTGTTTGCTCTGCCATATATCTCTATCGGGTTAGATATTACTATGATGGTGCAAATTTATATAAAATTTTCGAGATGACACGCTTCTCATCATAAAAAACGCAAAAAAGGTGAAAGCCGCACTTTATCTTCTCTTTTCAGCCAACCGTTGTGCATTGCGATTTTTGGAAGTTTTCTCTTTGTCAGGTTTTTGTTTGGTGATTTTCTGTGGTTTCTGCTTGGAGAGGGGCAAATGTGTCGGACGCCAGTCTTGGGTAATTTCCCATTGTGCCTTGAGAGTCAGGGCCTCGGGATAATAGTAAACAGGTTCTGGCTGTAGTTTTTGGTCGTAATCGCCGGTGTCCCAGATTCCGTTGCCATTGAGGTCGAGAATGAGACGTAGGTAGTATGTGCTGGGATTGATGAAGTAGAAATCAGCTTTATTGTTTTGTGCCTTGACTGTCTTGACCACCTTGTCGGAACCGTCAAGTAATTGCACTAAGGCACTGTCCCAATTGCTGAGTTGGAGGCCTTCGGGGGTGGTGGGTTGCCCTCCTAAAACCACGAAGAGGGTGGAGCAAGTGTCGAGCGACTTCATGCGGATGGTTCGCTTGGTGGCCTCGCTACGTTTTCCATAGATATTGACGAATGCGGCAGTGTCTATCTCTATCTGATAAGTGGTATCTGGTTCCCATTCGGCATAGAGGCGGTAAGTTTTGATGTTTTCGGGCAATTGCCGGAAGACAAAGCGTGCTGGCTGGAAGAGCGTATCGACTTTGATGCTGAAACGGATTTTGGAAAGATTGACGCTATCGAGGGGTTCGGAAAACTCGAAATCTATGTTTTTGTCTGGTGACATGCCTTGGAGGTTGCTCATTTGGTAGTCGAGAAACTCTTCGGGCATTGGGGGAATGGCGATGTCTTCTTCATCGTCCTTTTTCTTCTTTTTGGACCTTTTAGTGGAGGGGGAGGAAATGGAATCTGGAGAGGAAGAGGATAATGAAGCTAATGGGACTTCTAAGGAAGATGGAGTCTCTGGAACTTCTGGGGAATTGGGGGCTTCAGAGTTGTTTTCCTTCTCTGCTCTTTTGGCGGCGCGGCGTTCTTCTTTTAGTTTCTGTTTGTAGTCTTTAGCCCACTGTTCGAACTTCTCTTTATTTTGTCTGGCAATTTTCTCTTTCGTGAGTTTTGAAACGAGCCAAAGGGTATCTGTGGTGGCTACGAGTTGTCCGAGGGTGTCGGTGGAGAGGAAGTCGAGTTGGACGTTGAGGGTGTCAAGGTTGTATATGAGGGAATCTTTGACCCAATAGTTGATGGTGTCGTTATGGGGGGTGGCATCAATGATGAAGGCATCAGAGGCATCGAAGTTGAGGCCTGTGAGTCGTGGAAGGGTGTCGCTGGGTGCGGTGAAGTAGAGGGTGAACATCTGCGGAGTGAGACGTTCGCTCTTGAGCAGATGTTGGTTCTGTAGAGCTGACTCGAAGGCAAGCAGGGCGATGTCGTCGGGGTAGTAGTGTGTGTAGGGGGTGATGACAATGGAGTCGTAGTGGATGCTGTCGTGCCAGACGGTGTCGGCACGCAGGTCGGGACGGCTGGATGTGCTGAGGATGCGCTCAGAAAAGGCTATCTTCTCGGCGGGCTGGTCGTAGAGGTAGTTCTGATTTTGGTCGTTGAGGGCGCAGGCACGATATTGCCCTGGAGCCAGACCTTTGACGACGAAATGTCCGCGGCTGTCGGTGCGAGAGATGCGTTCAAAAGGGGTGGTGCGGAGGAGTGAGTCTTGCTGCGTGGGAGCGACAAGGGAATCTACCTTGTAGAGCCCCACCAGCATGCCCTTGATGGGTTCGAGGTTGCTGGCGTCGAGTACATGGCCCGACACCTGAAAAGAATCGACTTGTTCGCCTGTTGAGAAGGTGAAGGCATAGTCGCCGTAAGGGTTGCCTTCGTTGTTATCGACAATGGCATCGGCAAAGTCGATGGTGTAGGTCATGCCTGGCTTGAGGGAATCGAGCAGGTTGATGGTGACCTTCTTTCCGTTGGCTGCAATTTCGGGCTGTTCAATTTGTGGAGGGGAGATGACCACCTTGTCCATCGCATTGTCAATCTTTACGATTTCATCGAACTCGATGGTGATTTTCTTGGCGCTCTTCACGTTGGTAGCACCATACTTGGGTGTGGTGCTCATGACCTTGGGGGGCGTTTCATCGTAGGGACCTCCGTCGGGTGTTCCCATGCGGGCACAGGCAAAGCATAGCAGCAGGGTGGCGGCTATGAAAATGGTGTGCAGTGTATGGGATGGGTGCGTGTTCATGACTGAGATTCACCGAGCTGATTGTTCATCTGAAGAAGCTCTTCGATGTATTGGCGCGAGTTGCTAAGGCGGGGTATTTTGTGCTGGCCGCCGAGTTTGCCTTTCCCTTTGAGCCATTCATCGAACAGGCCTGGATGAGCGACAATGATTTCGAGGGGTTGGAGTGTGATGTCCTTGTGGCGCTTGGCTTCATAGTCAGAGTTGATGGCTTGGAGCGAGCGGTCGAGGATGGTTGCAAATTCGCTGACAGAACCTGGCATTTTGACAAAATCGATCATCCACTGGTGACGGCATTTCGCGTTGCTGTCCATGAAGATGGGAGCGGCGGTGTAGTCCTTTACTTGGGCACCAGTGGCCACACAGGCTTGCAAGAGCCCTTTTTCGGCGTTATCGACGATGAGTTCCTCGCCAAATGCGTTGATGAAGTGCTTGGTTCGTCCTGTGATGCAGAATTTGTAGGGGTCGCGCTGAGAGAACTTGACGGTGTCGCCGATGAGGTAACGCCAAAGTCCGCAACTGGTGCTGATAATCATGGCATAGTTGACTCCAGGTTCCACCTCCCAGAGGGGAACAATCTTGCTTTCGTCGATAGGCGTGCCGTTGGGGGTGAGGTTCTCCATCGGGCAGAACTCGAAGAAGATGCCGTAGTCAATCATTAACAGCATGTTGGGGTCGCTGAGGTCGTTCTGCAAGCCGAAAAACCCTTCACTGGCATTGTAGGTCTCCATGTAGTGCATGTTGGGCAACCCGATGATGTTCTTATATTGCTCTCTGTAAGGGGTGAACGCCACGCCTCCATGAAAGAAGACCTCGAGGTTGGGCCACACTTCGTCCAAGCGATTGACCCCTTTCAGTTCCATCACTCGGTTGAGCACGCTGAGCATCCATGACGGCACACCGCTGATGTTGGTGATGTTCATATCCATGGCAGCGTGAGCGATTTTGTCGCGCTTCTCCTCAAAGTCGCTCAGCAGGGCAATGTTCTTCTTCGGCACCCGAATCATTTTTGCTGCCGTAGGGATGTTCTCGATAAGGATGGCACTGAGGTCGCCCACAAGACTGTTGGGGGTGTTCAGATTGGGTGAATGGCTTCCACCGAGAATGAGACTTTTGCCTGAGAAAAGTTTGCTTTTGGGGTTGATGTGGAGATAGCTGACAACGCAGTCGGTGCCACCGCGATAGTGAATGTTTTTCAATCCTTCGCCACTCACGGGGATGAACTTGCTTTTGTCGTTGGTGGTGCCAGAAGACTTGGCATACCAGCGCACCACCCCTGGCCACAGAATGTCGGCTTCGCCTTCGCGCATCTTTTGGATGTAGCCTTTCAACTCCTCGTAGGTGCTAACAGGCACTTGCGAGCAAAATTGTTCGTAGGTGTCAATCTGGTCATAACGATGTTCTGCTCCCCATTGTGTCTTTTTCCCTTGGCGGATGAGGTGGCGGAATATCTTGAGTTGGATGTCTTTTGCTCGAGTGGCATATTTCTCCAATTGCTTCTGTCGTTTAGAGAAATATATCTTGTTCAGAAAACCGGTCGTATTCATTACATAATTGGAATTTGGGTACAAAGTTACGCTTTTTAATTCAAAATTCACAATTTATGCTTCATAATTCATATATCGGTGTGTGTAATTGGCAGTGAGGAGGACAAAATGGTAGGTAGAGGCTTCCCCTCATGGCGGTTCAAGAGTTTTGTTTTGAGTTCTTGATGCCATTGAGCAGTTCCTTGTCTTTCTTGATGCGAGCGAGTGCCTGCTGCGCTGCATTTTGGTCGCTCTCTTTCTTGCTGTAGCCGTCGCCTGTGCCGCACGGGATGCCCATGATGAAGACTGAGGAATGGAACACTGGGGCATTGCGTATGATGGCATCGCGCGACTCTTTTTGCCGGAATTCGACTGCGTATTGATGTTTCTGGCACCACTCGATGAGGCTGCTCTTGTAGTTTTTCTCTTCTTTAGCCACGCTTTCAATGTCGATGTGGTGGCCGAATACTTTCTGTTCGAGGAATCGGTAGCAATAGTCGTAGCCTCGGTCAATGTAGATGGCACCCACAAAGGCTTCAAAAGCATTACCGCTCATGAAACTGTTATGGCCAGTTGTCACTGCTCCGACGTGGCGTATGAGTTTGTCGAGACCCAAATCGGTGGCAAGCTTGTTGAGCGACCTGCGACACACAATCTTGCTGCGCAGGTTGGTGAGGAACCCCTCCTGCTTGTTCCCATAGTGGCGGTAGAGGATGTCTGCCACGATGGCTCCTAAAACTGCATCACCCAAAAATTCTAAGCGTTCGTTGTTCACGTTGGAAATAGAATCTTTGTGTGTCCCATTGGAAAGTTTAGCGTTGTTATAGGCATTTGGCCGTAAGGCTTTATTCCTGTTAGTCTGTGTAACTGTATTGCCTACTTTCTTTTGTTTTTTCTCCACAGCCCTCAGATGTCTTTCAGCCCGCGCATTCTCTTTCTCTTTTTGCCTTTCCATTTCGTGCAGATGATAGGCCACCGACTTGTGCATCAGTGCCATTTGATACAACCTGATGTCGTGGGGATAGAATCCGAGGATGGACTTGAGAAGTAAAAAAGGCTTCTTCTCTGTGACGAAAAGAAGCCTAATTCTATCTAATAAATCTGAAATCACCATTTACTTTCAGAAAATTCTTGCGCAAATTTCTCTTTCCCTGTTTATGGGCAGAAGGATTTGCCAGAAATTACTGGTATTTCTTAAAGATTACGCTTGCATTGTGACCTCCGAATCCGAAAGTGTTGCTCAGCGCAGCACGTACGGTACGTTCCTGAGCCTTGTTGAAGGTGAAATTGAGCTTGTAGTCAATCTCTGGGTCTTCATCACCTTCGGCATGGTTGATGGTTGGGGGGACAATGTCGTTTTTGACAGCAAGGATGCTAATCATGGCTTCTACCGCTCCAGCTGCACCCAGCAAGTGACCAGTCATGGACTTGGTAGAGCTGATGTTGAGCTTGTAGGCAGCATCGCCAAACACTTCCTTGATGGCTTTAGCCTCGGAAATGTCGCCCACATGGGTAGAAGTGCCGTGAACATTGATGTAGTCAACATCTTCGGGCTTCAAGCCTGCGTCTTTCAAAGCGCGTTCCATTACGAGCTTAGCACCGAGTCCTTCAGGATGGGTGGCAGTGATGTGATAAGCATCAGCCGACATGCCCGCTCCTACCATTTCAGCGTAAATCTTAGCACCACGAGCTTTAGCATGCTCTAATTCCTCAAGGATGAGGATGCCAGCACCTTCGCCCATTACGAATCCGTCACGGCTTGCGCTGAACGGACGGCTTGCCTTTTCTGGCTCATCGTTGCGCGTGGAGAGTGCCTTCATGGCGTTGAAGCCACCCACGCCAGATGCCCAAATGGCAGCTTCGGCACCACCAGCAACGATGGCATTGGCTTTACCCAAGCGGATGAGGTTGAAAGCATCGGCCAAAGCACTTGAAGAAGAAGCACATGCTGAAGTTGTTGTGTAGTTAGGACCGCGGAATCCATACTGAATGGAGATATGGCCAGAGGCTATATCTGCAATCATCTTAGGAATGAAGAATGGATTAAACTTCGGGCCGAGTTGAGGACCATTGATGGCGTAGTTGCCCGCCTCTTCCTCGAACGTTTTGATACCTCCGATACCTACACCAAGCACAACTCCAATCTCGTTCTTGTCCACTGTCTCAAGATTCATGCCAGAGTCTTCTATGGCCATCTTGGCAGCAGCGAGAGCATACTGAGTGTAAAGGTCCATTTTTCTTGCTTCCTTACGGTCGATGTAAGCAGTCGAGTCGAACCCTTTTACTTCGCATGCGAATTGTGTCTTGAACTGTGAAGCGTCGAAATGAGTAATAGGACCTGCACCGCTCTTGCCTGCCTTGAGGTTTTCCCAAGACTCCTCAGCTGTGTTGCCGAGTGGTGTGAGCGCTCCGATTCCTGTTACAACAACTCTTTTTAACTCCATAATTTACTTAGCGTTAGCCTCGATGTATGCAATAGCGTCGCCTACCGTGGCGATTTTTTCAGCCTGATCGTCAGGAATATTGATACCGAAAGCCTTCTCGAACTCCATGATGAGTTCAACAGTGTCAAGTGAGTCAGCACCCAGGTCGTTTGTGAAACTTGCTTCTGGCTTTACTTCAGCTTCGTCAACGTTGAGCTTCTCAACGATGATTGATTTTACTCTTGATTCAATTTCAGACATAATCTTAAATGTTTTAATTGTTAATTGATTATTTTCTATTTAGTCACTTTGATACGATTTGCGGTGCAAAGGTAGGAATAATTCTTTGATTTCTGCAAGAATATTTCTATAAAAAGCATTTTTTATGCACAGAAAGTGCTGTTTTGTGCACAAAAAGATGCATTTATACACTTTTCAATGCATCCGTTTTGCAAAATTTTGTTTTTTTGTCTTACTTATCTTTGCTCTCGTTCATTCGTCGTTTGGCTTCCGCCTTACTCCTCTTCGCTCGGCAAAGCTCATGCGAGCATGGTTTTGCTCTCGTTCATTCGTCGTTTGCGTTCCAGGTGGTCGAGAATGATTTTGCGAATGCGCATGCTCTTAGGTGTTACTTCCACATATTCGTCTGCCTTGATGTACTCGAGGGCCTCTTCAAGCGAAAGGATGACAGGGGGAATGATGTGTGCCTTTTCGTCGGTTCCGCTCGCGCGTACATTAGTTAATTGTTTTGCTTTGGTCACATTGATTACTAAGTCTATTTCGTGTACGTGCTCGCCTACCACTTGTCCGGCATACACAGTGTCTTGTGGAAAGATGAAGAACTTGCCGCGATCCTGTAAGTGGTCGATGGCATAGGCATATGCTGTGCCACTTTCCATTGCGATGAGTGAACCGTTGGTGCGGCGGGTCAATTCGCCCTTGAAGGGTTGGTAGTTTTTGAAGCGGTGTGCCATAATGGCCTCGCCTTGACTGGCCGTGAGTACATTGGTACGCAGACCGATGATGCCTCGGGAGGGGATTTCGAACTCGATGTTCACCCGTTCACCTTGTGCTTCCATGCTCACCATCTCACCCTTGCGTCGGGTGACCATATCAATCATCTTGCTTGCAAACTCTTCGGGCACATTGATGGTCAGTTCTTCAACCGGCTCGCATTTCACGCCATTGATTTCTTTGAAGATAACCTGTGGCTGGCCTACCTGAAGTTCATAACCCTCTCTACGCATGGTTTCGATGAGTACGGAGAGGTGAAGCACACCGCGTCCACTGACAATCCACTGGTCGGTAGTGCCCTCCTTTGCTTCCACTCTTAGGGCGAGGTTCTTTTCCAGCTCTTTGTAGAGACGTTCACCGATGTGGCGGCTGGTGCAGAACTTTCCTTCCTTGCCGAAGAAGGGGGAGTTGTTGATGGTGAAGAGCATCGACATGGTGGGTTCGTCAATCGAAATGGTGGGCAATGCCTCAGGCTCCTCAAAGTCGCAGATGGTGTCGCCAATTTCAAAGTTGGTCAACCCGATGACCGCACAGATGTCGCCCGAACTGACAGCATCTGTAGCTCTGTGTCCCATGCCTTCGAAGGTGTGCAGTTCCTTTATTTTAGTCTTTTCCATCTTGCCATTGCGGTGGGCGATGGTGATGTTTTGCCCTGTCTTTAGGGTTCCGCGGTGCACACGCCCCACAGCTATGCGCCCCGTGTAGGTGGAATAGTCCAGACTGGTGATGAGCATTTGTGGGGTACCCTCTAACTGTTCTGGTGCAGGAATCGTGTCGAGAATCACGTCCAACAGATAGGTGATGTCGTTGGTGGGTGTATTGTAGTCAGGTCCCATCCATCCTTGTTTGGCAGAGCCATATACAACGGGAAAGTCCAGCTGCTCATCTGTGGCATTGAGCGAGCACATCAGGTCAAACACCATTTCGTACACCTCCTCAGGACGGCAGTTGGGCTTGTCCACCTTGTTGACCACCACCACAGGCTTCAGTCCAATTTCAAGTGCTTTCTGCAGCACGAATCGTGTCTGTGGCATTGGCCCCTCGAAAGCGTCCACCAAAAGGATGCAGCCGTCGGCCATGTTCAGTACACGTTCCACTTCGCCACCGAAGTCGGAGTGCCCCGGAGTGTCAATTACGTTAATCTTTGTGCCTTTGTAATTGATGGAAACGTTCTTGGAGAGGATAGTGATGCCTCGTTCGCGTTCCAGCTCGTTGTTATCCAAAATCAAATCGCCCGTTTGCTGATTCTCACGAAAAAGGTTGCCGGCGAGGAGCATTTTATCGACCAACGTCGTCTTTCCGTGGTCAACATGCGCAATGATTGCAATGTTTCTGATATCCTGCATAAGTGTCTTTTAAAAAATCAAATACAAGCTGAACGCAGCACGAAATACGTCATTCTCATGCTGAAGAGCAGCTTTGATTATAAAATCGTGTGCAAAGGTACGGGAAAATTTGCAGATTACCAATTTTTTCTATACCTTTGCACCCGATTTTCGACAAGTTGGTTATTCAGCTGAAAGAATTCTTGCTTGTTGAACAACGTATTATTCATTATTTAACATTACATTTATGTATTTAGATTCAGCAAAGAAGGCAGAGATTTTTGCCGAGTACGGTGCATCTGCCACCGACACAGGTTCTTGCGAGAGCCAAGTAGCACTCCTCACTTATCGCATTCAGCATCTGACTGAGCACGTGAAGGCTAACCACAAGGATGTGGCTACCAACCGTGCCCTTGTGAAGTTGGTTGGTCAGCGTCGTCGTTTCCTCTCTTACTTGAAGAAGAAGGACATCGAGCGTTATCGTTCGCTTATCAAGAAACTGGGTCTGCGTAAGTAAAGCATCGGTAATTCTGTGGGCAGAGCGTTTGCTTTGCCTTAGAATTGAAAAAAAGGGAAAGGGCAATGGCTCTTTCCCTTTGTCTTTTTCCGAAAGGGAGAACCTTTCGGAAAAAACCTCTGTAGGGGGGAGGATGGGGTGTTCTTTGGGGGCGTTATTGTTGGGCGGCTTGGCGCTTGAGCCATTCCTCCTTGGTGCGGCTCCAGCGTTTATGGCTCCAGAGCCACATTTCGGGATGTTCCTTAATGTCGGCATCGAGCAGTTCGAAGTAGCGGTCGGTCAAAGTGTTTTCGGGCAGCGTAGAGGGATGGTCTTCCATGGGCACGATTTCCAAGTGGTAGTAGCCACGCTTGGGTCGTGACATCCTTCCGTAGGACATGAAAGCATCTACCTTGCGGGCGATGTGCTCTGCACCGATAAAGACCGCTGTGTCGTGGTTGAGGAAGGACACGAAGTGGTGAATGCTGCTCCACTTGGGCTGTTGGTCGCTGATGAAGCCGATGGTGTAGTTCTTCCCTTCTTTGCGCAGCTGGAGGATACGGCGGAAAGTCTCTTTCATTTCTATGTTCACTCCGCCATATTGTCCACGCAGGTCCATGAAAAGCTGGTTCATCATCTTGTTATAAATGTGGTGGTAGATTTGTCCCGATGTTCCCCAGGGCTGCAAACGGTAGTTGATAGAAGCAATCCATTCCCAGTTGCCAAAGTGACTCAGGTAGAGGAAGTGCAGGGGCTGTCCTGCCTTGTGGCGCTCTTTAATTCTGTCCAGCCCACTGAAAGTCATGCGCCGCATCATTTCCTCTTTGCTCATAGAGAGCATCTTGATGTCTTCCACAAAATTGTCGCAAAACTGATGGTAGAATTTCTTCTCAATCTCTTTGAGTTCTTGTTCCGTCTTTTCGGGAAAGGCGCTTCGCAAGTTCTCCCGCACCACCTTTGTACGGTAGAATTTTCTGACAAACAAACTGCAAAAATCGGAAAAGGCGTATAGCACAGGGAAGGGTAACAGGCTGATGAGCCAGAGGCTTCCTTTAATGAATCGGTATCTGTTCATATTATGGTTTAATCATGTTGAGCACCTTCTCCACCACTATTTCTGGTGCAATATTCATGCATCGGAGGTCGCCCCATGCGCAGGGCTTCTTCCCGTAGATGGAACAAGGACGGCAGGGCAGGTCGCCAATTTGTACTTCGCTGTCGCGAGTTTGTCCGTAGCCGGAGAATCCCGCCTTGGGATGGGTAGCCCCCCAAATGGAAAGTACTTTTTTGCCGAGCATGGCTGCCATGTGCATGTTGGCCGAATCCATCGAAATCATCAAATCCAAAAGCGACATCAGCATCAGTTCCTGTTTTAGTCCTTCCAGTTTTCCGCAGATGCTTAGGATATGTCCTTTCTCCCCGTCGTTCCTCTCCCAAGTTTTGAGAATCCCAGCCTCTTTCGTGCCGGCTCCGAAAAGAAGAATTGTGTAGCCTTTTTCTGCCAACAAGTCCGCTACGCTGTGCATGCGTTCCAATGGATAAATCTTTGATTCGTGAGCTGCAAAGGGAGCTATGCCAATCCACTTGTCATTAGGCGCTTTCCAGCCCACCAGACTCCTGATGGACGTGAAGCTTTCTTGTCGCAAGTCGAGCTGCATTGGTTGGGATAGGTCGATGGACAGGCCTAAGGCGCGAAACACATCGGCGTAGCGTTCCGTCATGGGACGCAGAGCGGCATGTTCCCTTCCTTGGCCAAGGAGTTCTTTTTTCTCTTTGCGTCCCTTGTCCACCACGGCCACCTTTGTGCCAGCCAGCAGGAAACAAGTGCGGAGGTATTTTGAGCGTAGCACATTGTGAAGGTCGGCTACAGCATCGAAATTTCCCTCTCTCAGTTGGTTGTACATTTTTGTCAAGCCGATGATTCCGTCTTGCTCGGCAAAATCCACCCCCTTCACCTGCACGTTGGCTGGCAACCATTCGAACAGGGGAACGAACCGTGTGCGTGTCAACATGGTGATGCGCAGTTCGGGATGCTGGGTGGCCAGAGCATAGAGCACGGGCACGGTCATAGCCGCATCGCCCATTGCGCTGAAGCGCATGGCGAGCAACCGTTTGAGGGGGGTGCCGTTATGAATATTGGGCATGGCTTACTTCATTAATGGTGTGGAAGAAGCCGTCTTTTTCTGTAGGACCACACGAAGTAGAAACACAGTCCCAAAGCCACGACCACCAGAAAAATGCCCCAAAATGCGGTGGATGAACCTCCATCGTGTCCCCTGCCAGTCAAGAAATCGAGACCTGAGCGAAGGGTATCCAAGATGGTGCTATCCGTGATGGTGCTGTCCACCGTGTTGGGCTGATGGCAAGAGTCGATGACATCTTTGACAGTGGTTGATTCGTCAACTTGTGGTGAAATAGTGTCAATTCTGTGGAGAATAGGTCTGATGGGGCGACGACCTCCAGGGGAAATGATGTCTAAGAGTTGCATAATGTAGAATTTTTGATGTGAATAAATAGTTCTACGTATTTTTTCTGTTTGCAAAGGTACGAATAAGTGAGTACAATACAAAATGAAAAAGCGTTTTTTTCATTTTTATTGTCGAACGTCAGTACCTTCCGCGTAGCCAACGGTGCGAATAAGTGAGTACAATACAAAGTGAAAAAGCGTTTTTTCCAGTATTTAAAAGTTCGTTGATATGAAGGTGATTCGCCTCAACCTTCTGGACAGAAAGAATTCTCTCTTGTCTTCCCCAAGATTTCCCATGAGGTTCCTCCTATTTATGTTCGATTCTTGTATAGGTATGTTCTAAAATCCCTTGGGCCATAGCTCGCTATGCCCCTGCGGTCTTGCACCCAAATCTACTCCAAAATCAACTAAAAACAATTGAAAGCTAATTTTTAGAACATACTTATAATAATTATGCACTACTTGTTCGATGTTTTATCGAGCAACTATCGAACAACTACGTAAGGTGCATGGAGGAAGAACCGGAGGAAAACGCACGTGTTTGGGGGGCATAGACGTGGCGCCATCAGTTAGAAAGTCAATTATTGCACGAATTCGTCAAGAATTTGCAGAAAAACGTGTGAAAAGGTGAGGTTGAATTGAAAAATAGTGTCCTTTCGCCCACTTTCCATCTTCTTTATTTGGTGATTTACCGATTTTCAATTACCTTTGCCTCGCAAACTTACTACGAGAAGAGTTAATTTGTTTGACAATGAATGGAATGAATATGAAGAAATACCCATTTCTATGTATGATACTTTTAGTATCGGTGCTGATGTCGTGCGCAGAAAAGAAGCCTGGCGCAGAAGATGCGGCTGTTGTCGAAACAGACTCGCTGCGGTCGGCTGATTCGGTTGCGGGTGCGGAGAATCTTGATGATGAGTTGGAAACTCAGGCCGGCATTTACGATGTGCGCGATGTGGAACGTTACTGGCAAAAGCGCACCATTCAGGTGGCAGGCGACAAGAACGACATCGTTGGGCTCTTCGAAGCCTTTAATGCTGTTTGGCCAACAAAAGAAGGCAATAGCATTGTGCGTGCCACCAATCCATCGCTTGTGCAAGGCGACTATTATCCTGGCAAGCCCATCATTGACCGTAAGCACGGTTTTGTTGAGTCGCCCTATGGAGAAAAAAATGGAAAGGCATCGGCAGCAGTGCAAGCATGTGTGTGGAATCGAAAGAATGGACACAAGCTCTTTGCTGTGCATGGGGGGATGTATGACGATGACATTCAAGATTTTGCTATCTTTTACGACTACGACCCAGCCAAGAAGCTCCTCACGCCCGAGGAGAGTCCACTGAAGAAAGAAAATCAGCTCTTCCCCGATCAGCGCCCAGTTCTTTACCTATTACCTCAGGAGGGGAAAAGTGTATATGTCCGGGAGGCGGGGAGCATTGTTTTCTTTGAAGATGTCTATAGCTTCGACGGACAGAACCTGCGTTTTGTAGGCATCGATCCGGGCAGCACCCACGACATGCAGCGGATGTATGAAGAGGAGGACCTCGACGACGTGCATGGAAAGTTGGCGAAGTTCGCCCTTATTGATATCGATGGCGACGGTTGCGAGGAAATATGGACACGCACAGAGGACGATGAGGATGGCGCCATCTTTGGCTTCGAAGATGAGGGATGCATATCCTTCATCATTGCTGAGTCGGAAGGCAAGCGTCCATCTTTTGGTAAGGGGTGGGTGTATGTGGGTTTCCCCGCAGGTGGCCCTTCCTATTTCTCGCAGATTGTAACAGTAAGCGATGGCCATAAGACGCACACCCTCACCGACTTTCAGGTGGAGGAGCATCATGAATATACGCTCGATGGAAAAGATGTCAGCGAGGCTGAGGGCAAAAAATTCCACGACAGCGTGAAAGGCGAGGGTAAAAAACTCAATCCTAAGTGGCACAAGATGGTGTTTATGTTTGATTATCAATAAAAAATGAAAAAGACCGCATTGTTATTTTTCTTCTTGAGTGTCTGTAGTGTGTTCTGTATGGCTCAAACTCAAGATGAGGCCGATGTGATTCGTTCGAGTTGGGCGCAGAAGCCCATCGTAGGGGTGAAAGACGGCAATATCCTCACCCTGCTCAGAGCATTCAATAAAGTGTGGCCCACTACTCCAGCCACTGAAATTTTGGCTCACCCCGTCAGTACGGGCAACGAGGCCGACTCCTACGCCATTGTGGTGGATCGCCCCAATGGATATGTGAGTGCACAGGAACTGGGCGACGATGGGGAAGACATTGCGGCTTGTGTGTGGAAACGCTCCAATGGGCACAAGCTTTTTGCGGTGGCCTATACCCGTTATCATGGCCTCTTCCCTCATCCCATCATGCTTTTTTACGACTACAATGCTGCCACGCAGACCCTTACACCCGAACTGGACGCTTTGGCCCAATTCTTGCCAGCCTTCAATGATGCCTCGGTCGATGCCGTCCATTTCCAGCTGCCTCAGCATGGAAAGGATGTGGTAGTGACCGAATACCTCATGGGTTGGTATTTCTCCATCAAGCACACGTACAAATGGAACGGAATGGGGCCTGAATGGTATTCCACCACTATTGAACACATGGACGAAATGTGTCAGCTCTACGACAACTACTATCAGTTGGAGAACAAGGTGAAGTTCGACAAATTTGCGCTTCACGATTTTGATGAGGATGACAATCCCGAATTGTGGCTCTCCTCCGACAACGGTGACAGCCAAGCCATCTATTCCATAGTGGCGGGGAAAATACAGATGGTGGCCTCCACCTATTTCAAGACTCACTTCCTTTTCCACTCCAACACCATCGGTTCAGCTGGAGGATGCGGAACGGGGTGTTTCGCGGCACAATATGTTACATTGGAACACAGCCTGCCTCAGCGCAAATTTGAGGACAACCAGAGCTATAACTATCAGACCGACGAGATGGAAAGCACGTATGTGATGGACGGGAAGGAAATCTCCACTCAAGAAGGAGAGAAATTTCTTAAATCGCTTGGGGAGCCAGAAGATTTGACCCCACTGTTTGGACGAATCAAATAGGGCGATTGTCATATGGAGTTGACATTTGGCGGTCAGGTGCAGGAAAATTCTCTCTTTTCAGGTATAATTATGTCCTTTTTGCAGATGTATCTAAAAGGGATGTGTTACCTTTGATGGAATTTTTATCGGTGTAACTTACAAAACAATAACAAAACCCATTATTCACTTAACTAACAACCCATTATTCACTTAACTAACAAACTATGAGGAAATTTTTACTTTTGTCGTCACTCTTTGCATCCGTATTGAGTGCAAATGCACAGGTAACACCCAAAGTACAACCTGAAACATTGACTGATGGCACTACGTATGTGCTGGTCAACAAGGCGCAGACAGGTACACAGTACATGAGCCGTACATCGTGGGATGGTGCATTGTATTTCTTAGGAGAATCTGATTCTCATTATGCCGACCATGCTTTCACTGCAGTTCATAACGAAGATGGCACATGGTCGTTTACCATTCCAAGCACAGAAGAAGACGGTGCCTTTTTCTACATGGCCATCCCCGATGGTTCGGACAACCTGAACCTCAAGTCTTCAGAGCCTGTTTATTGGACTGTGGAGGAAAGCGACTATCCAGGCTTTTACCGTCTCACTGCAGGACAGGGCAACAACCCCAACTGCATGAACAAACAATTGCATCTCAATGCGGGATATCAATACTTTGTGATTTCAGAACCTATCAATGGCGGACAATGGTTCCCCGACTATGCGGGAGGTGCTACCAAGACGGGCGAATATGATGACAAAGAGGAAGAAATCGTCATCATCAACGACTACACTTCATTCAACTGGGGTTTTGTTCAGGTAGAGAATCTTCCAGCTTACATGGAGGACATTAAATATTCTGGCACCATCAACAAGTACTATGCTGACTATTGCAGCATTGAGGACTACAAGGATGGCTTCATGGCCACTTACGATGTTGCTGCCAAGGCTTACAATGATGCTACTGATGCCGACGCGCTCTTGGAGGCTGGCATTCCTGAAATGATTAATGCCAAGGTGGCTCTCTACAAGGAGATTGAGGCAGCCATTGCACTGAATGTAGATGATAATGCAGTGTTGAACGCTGCAATTGCTACGGCTCAGAAGGCATTCGGCGAGAAGACTGCAACCACAGAAGTGGAATCTGCTACAACGACTCTGAAGAATGCAGAGACTTCTTACTCGATGGGTTCGGGCGACATCACTTCGCTGGGTGTGAACATGTCGTTCGAAGACCTTTCGGCTCAGGGAGGCAACATGTCGTCCAGCGGTGGTCCTGCTCCTTACGGATGGAATGTGTATATCAACGGCCAGCAGTTGGCTGACGGTGCCAATGCATCAATGGGCTGGCATGGCGTGAACGATGACAGCGAAGGCGAAATCAAAGACGGCACCATGTCGTTCGGCATCTGGAACAGCGGTATTCCCACCTACGAAATCTCTCAGACAATCGAAGGCTTGGAAACTGGTACATACGAGATTACAGCCGGTTTGATGGCTGGCAGCAACGGCAACGGCTCTCGTCTGACCACTCAGCGCATCTTCGGTAACCTCAATTCTACTTATTATGGTAGCGACTTCGACTACAATGTGGAGGAACTGGACAAATCGGAGGTTTATACGTTTGCAGGCAATGAAATCATCACGACCGACCGTGAAATGCGTCCTGTGACAGTGCGTGCATTTGTCTATGACGGAACGCTTACCTTTGGTGTTCGCACTGATGGCAACTATGCAGCCAACTATCGTGAAACCAGCAACGGTGCAGGTGGCGACGGATGGTTCAAGACCGACAACTACACCATCAAGAATTTGGGTTATGTGGCTGAAGATGCCATTGCCATTTATGACTACTATGTGGATCAGCTGAAGGAGTTCGAAGGCTTGCCAATGGCAGCTGTTGTAGCTGACAAGATGACTGAAAGCCAGCTGGGTGGTTTGACGGAAGACAGCAAGAAGGAAGACATTGTTGCTGGTATTCTCGCTGCCAAGGACTTCGTGGTTGAGGTGAATGCTTCGGTGAAGGCATATGAGAAACTCAGTGCAGCCATTGAACAGCACTGGATTTATCTGGCTCAGTATGAAAACAAGCTGGGTGCAGGCGAATATGGCGACGTGATTGGTGCAGCGCAGGAAGCTTACGAGATGGGAAGTGCTGACGATGCTGCGGCAGTGGATGCCATCATCGCTGGCCTGAACGATGCATTGCAGGCTTGCATTCAGAGTGACGAAATCGAAGAAGGTGACGAACTGACCGATTACATCAAGAATCCTTCTTTCGAAGACCTCTCTGCTCAGGGTGGAAACAATTCCGACGGTGTGGCTGCTCCTCCTGCAGGATGGACGATGGTGATGAACGGAATGGAGTGTACTTCTCCTTCTGACTACACGACGGCTGGTGCCAACTTGGGCTGGTGTGCCATCAACTCGGGTGACAACATTGACGAAGTGGACGAAGAGGGCAACTCTTGGACCAATCAATATACTGACGGTGAACATGTTTGGGGCATCTGGGCTGGCAACGTGCCAGAGGTGGAACTCTCTCAAACCATCAAAGGTCTGCCCGCTGGTACTTACACGCTTACTTGCGACATGGTGGTGCAGTGGAACTGGGGTGGCCAGTGCTTGACTACTCAGCGCATTTTCGCCAATGAGTATGTACAGATGTTCGGTTCAGAAGAAGTGTATGCTGAGCATCCTAACGACACTGACGACATGATTGCCGCAGCCAAGGATGATGCTGAATATCCCGACGCAGAGGTGAAGCATCTCACTTACGCTGGTCATGTACAGTCTTCTCAGTATGGCGTTACTTCTTGTCCTCGCCCCATGAGCTTGACATTCGGTCTGGCTGAGGGTCAGGAACTCAAGTTCGGTTTCCGCACCAACAATGTAGATGTGGAAGTGGGCGAAGCTCATCCATACGACAGTGCTGGTTGGTTCAAACTTGACAATTTCCGTTTGGTTTACAACTCGAAGGAAGTGCCTGCTGGTGCTCTTGCTACTCGCATCAGCGATGTGGAGAATGCGGCTGAGGTTACTTCTGAAATCTACACTGTCAATGGTGTTCGCCTCAATGCTCTTCAGAAGGGCATCAACATCGTGAAGATGTCAAACGGCAAGGTGAATAAAGTACTGGTGAAGTAAAAGTAATACTTCCATCTATATAAAAACGGGGACACATGGAGCGTGTCTCCGTTTTTTTTCGTACTTTTGCAAAAAATTATATAAAAATGTACGTATGAAAAGATTTGTGTTGACACTTCTGACTTCCGTTTGGGGACTTTGTGCTGCAATGGCACAGGAGGATATTGCCACGTTCCGCACTTGGGCAATGACACCTCCGATGGGCTGGAACTCGTGGGACTGTTACTACTCTTCCGTCACAGAGAAAGAAGTGCTGCAAAATGCACAGTATTTGGTGGATAATGACCTTGTAAAGTATGGCTGGGAGTATGTGGTGGTGGACATCCGCTGGTATTGCAACCATCCCTCATTGGGTGGAGGGAACTACAATCAGCAGGGCACACAAGGGTATGTGCTGGATGAATATGGACGTTATCTGCCATCGCCCTCCCGTTTCCCTTCTGTGATGGTAGATGGCAAAAACCAAGGCTTCAAGGCATTGGCCGACAAGATTCACAGCATGGGCTTGAAATTTGGCATCCACATCATGAGAGGTGTGCCCAAGTCGGTGGTGGGGTCCTCCTATCAGTTGAAGGGCAGCGAGGAAACGGCATGGAATCAGGTGTATAGCGGCACGTCGTCAGCTTGTACATGGCTGAAGGATAACTTGACAGTACGCTACAACGAATATGGCCAGCTCTATTACAACAGCATCTTCGACCTCTATGCAGAGTGGGGTGTGGACTTTGTGAAGGTGGATGACCTCTCACGCCCGTTCTATACGAATGAAATCAAGATGATTCGTAAGGCGATTGACCAGACGGGACGCCCCATCGTGCTCTCGCTCAGCCCGGGCAAGACCCAATACACGTATGCACAGCAATGCTTGGAGAATGCCAACATGTGGCGCATGATGGACGACCTGTGGGACTCGTGGAGTGCGGTCGATGCTGTATTTGCTGAGGCTCATGAATGGAGCAAGTATGCTCAGCCTGGCAATTATGCTGACTGCGATATGCTGCCTTTGGGACAGATTGCCATGACGATTGCCGATGCAGGTTATACGGGGGCTGAGCGTGGGCGATGGACAAACCTCACAGAGGACGAACAACTGACCATGATGACCTTATGGGGTATCTGTCACTCACCACTCTTCTTCGGAGGAGAAATGACGAAGAACGATGCGTTCACCCTCTCGCTGTTGACGAATGAGGAATATCACCAGATGCACAAGCATGGCACAGATGCCCATCAGGTGCTGAACAACACGCAGACAGGGCAGACCATCTGGACATCCACCGACCCCGCCACAGGCGACCGTTATCTGGCGATTTTCCAACGTGACCCGTCGGTGGAGCAAGGTGATATAGTGGCACGCTCAGGACTCATTTCTCGTCGAGGCACCAAGTCTTATCAGTTGGAGGCAGACATCACCGGGGCTGAACAGCTGAAGATTGTGGTGAGCGACTGGAATGACGGATTCGCTTATGACCGTGCCGATCTCATCAATCCTGTTCTCATCGATGCGGAGGGGAACGAAACCTCTTTGACTACCCTGACAGCAACATCTTATAGTTCTGACTGGGGCACGCTCCATATCAATAGGAACGTGGAGAACGGAACCCTGCGTGTGGATGGACAGGCTTATTCTACAGGTTTGGGACTGAATGCGAAATGCACCTTGATATATGACCTCCCAGCTGGTCACAACTACACGACCTTCCGTTCTCTCTGCGGGTATGACTCTTCTTGCGATACAGACAATCCATCCACATCGGGCACTACGTTGGAATTCATCATTTATACCTCCTCCAGCAAGGAGACTGAATGCGACTTCGACCTCACACAGTTGGGGTATGAAGCTGATGAACTTGTAAGCGTGAGGAATATCTGGAGCAAAGACGAGAATATCTTCATCACCTCAGGTACTCTCCACACCACCATTCCTCTGCATGGTGTGAGACTTTTCAAACTGCATAGCGAAGCTACCGATGCCATCGCCGCTCCTCAAAACGAAGCCACCACTACAGGTATTTTGTTTGACCTCCAAGGGCGCCCTGTGGCAACACCATCGAAGGGATTCTATATCAAAGATGGCAAAAAATGGCTGATTCAATAATTCTTTCCTATCATGAAAAAAACAGGCAATACAAACAATGGATTATTCCACATCATCATCATCGTCATCGTTCTGGCTGTAGGCGGACTCTGCGCATGGGGCTTCTTTACCGTGAAACATTGGGCAAGGCATGCATCTATTGAATGGAACGAGCAGCCCATCCAATACCAATTCGTCAGAATGTACGATGACAGTGGCATTTTCGATAGTAAGGATGACAAAGAAGTCAACTACTACATGGATGTTGCCTATAAAGGGAGTACCTATAAAGTTGATTTGGGAAGCCGTGAGAAAGACTCCCCACCTTATATCTTCCGAGACACGAAACTATACTACGACCCAGAAGGTAAAGACGTGTTTTTGGAGCACAAAGACACTAACAATCTGATTGCAACCATTCTCACCGCCATTGTCGTGATAGGTGTTGCCATTTCCATTGTGGTGAAGAGCTGGCTGGGGCGGTGGAAGCAAAAGCGAAAAGCTAAAGAAGAAGGCACGTATGCCACTAACAAAAGATAAAGGCATGTGTGAAATACATTGTTGAATCTAACAGTAGAATAATCCCCCATCAACATTCTACTCCTCCCAGTTAGTGGAGGCGGGGGAGGGGTCTTTATGGTACTAAACTACATTTGGATTGCATTTTTCCTTCTGGCAGCCGTGTGCGCCATCATACAGTGTTTTGCTGGCAACACGGGCGTGTTTGCCGACATCATCAATTCTACGTTTGAAAACTCCAAGACGGCTTTTGAAATATCCATCGGACTGACGGGGGTGCTCTCTCTCTGGATGGGTGTGATGAAGATAGGCGAGAAGGGTGGAATGGTCAATGCTCTCTCACGTCTGCTCAGTCCCGTCTTCACCCGTCTTTTTCCCGACATCCCCAAGGGGCATCCTGCCACAGGACACATCTTCATGAATATTGCCGCCAACATGCTGGGGTTGGACAATGCGGCTACACCGCTTGGCCTGAAAGCGATGGAGAGCATGCAAGAACTCAATGTGGAGAGGAACAAGCAACGGATTTCGGACAGCGGAAAACTGGCTGAGATGAACGCTACGGCTTCCAATCCGATGATTATGTTCTTGGTGCTCAACACGTCGGGACTGACTATCATCCCTGTCAGTATTATGGTATATCGTGCCCAGATGGGAGCGGCGCAGCCAACCGATGTGTTTGTGCCCATACTGCTGGCCACTTTTGCTGCAACGCTGATGGGCATCATCGTCACCAGTCTTTATCAGCGCATCAACTTGCTGCAACCCGTTTTGCTGTGTTCTTTAGGGGGGCTTTGCGCGCTTGTTGCAGCCATTATTTGGGGATTCTCAAAGATGGACAAAGAAACGATGGATACGGCAAGCACTTTGGCTGCCAATGTCATCCTTTTTGGCATCATTCTTGCCTTTATCATTGCTGGCATGGTGAAGAAGGTGAACATTTATGAAGCTTTTATTGAAGGGGCGAAAGATGGTTTCACAACGGCCGTGCGAGTCATTCCTTATCTGGTTGCCATCCTGGTGGCTATCGGTGTGTTCCGCGCCAGTGGGGGCATGGACATTTTGATTAATGGTATTGAATGGTTGGTGGAACTCTGTGGAGGGTCAACCGACTTCGTTACAGCTTTGCCTACTGCGCTCATGAAGCCACTTTCGGGTTCAGGGGCACGTGGCATGATGGTGGACACAATGACCACTTATGGAGCAGACTCTTTTGCTGGCCGTCTTGCTTGCATTTTTCAGGGTTCGACCGACACGACGTTTTATATCTTGGCTGTGTATTTTGGCTCAGTGGGCATACGTCACACCCGTCATGCCGTCACCTGTGGCCTTTTGGCCGACCTTGCAGGCATCCTCGCAGCCATTGTCGTTGCTTATTTTTTCTTTGCCTAAGCCGTTTCTCATGATGTCAGGAGGATACAACAGAACAATCACTCATCCCTGTGTGGCTACGATAGGAACTTTCGATGGTGTGCATCGAGGTCACAAATTTGTTTTAAGCCAAGTAATCAGACGGGCTTGCGCGTGTGGACTTGAATCGTTGGTTGTTACTTTCCCTAACCATCCCTTGCAGGTGCTCAGGAAGGATTTTGAGCCTCAATTTCTGACGGTGGGCGATGAAAAGTGTCAACTGCTCCAAGCTACAGGAGTAGATAGGGTAGAGCTGGTGGAGTTCACCCCACAGTTGGCCCAAATGTCGGCTTATGAGTTTATGAGCGAGGTGCTTAAAAGACGGTTCAACGTGAGTGTCTTGGTTATAGGCTACGACAATCATTTTGGACATGGAAATTCCTCTTTTCACGATTATGTGAAGTATGGAAAAGCACTTGGCATTCAAGTGGTGGGTTGTAGGCAATGCGTGTCTGATGATGAGATTTCTTCTACATCCATCCGGCGTGCACTTCTGCAAGGTGATGTGGAAAAAGCCCGTCAGCTCTTGGGCTATCCTTATTTCTTGCAAGGCGAAGTGGTGAAGGGGTTTCAGAATGGGCATAAATTAGGATTTCCTACGGCCAATTTGCTGGTCGATAGTCGCAAACTGGTTCCTGCCAACGGAGCTTATTTTGTCCGTTCTTCACAAGAGAGCTATGGAATGCTGAATATAGGTACACGTCCCACCTTGCATAACGGAGCACAGCGCAGTATAGAGGTACATCTCTTCGATTTCGATGGAGACCTCTACGGCATATCCCTACGAGTTGAACTGCTCCATCGTCTTCGAGGCGAAAAGGAATTCCATTCTCTCGATGACCTGAAGATTCAACTCCAACAAGACGAACAAGCTTGTCGCCATCTCATTCCTCCTCCCTAAACTCTGAGCTATAAATTATCCCCCTCATTTCTCCCTTCCCCCTCATTCCTATTTATTCTTATAAATCCTATCCCCATCCACTTGTCATGCTTGAAATTCTCAACACCCTCGTTTCTCTCGACCTCTTCAAAACCTTCTTCTGCTGCGACCTCGCCCGATGTCATGGAGCTTGCTGCATCGAAGGAGATGCTGGTGCCCCCGTCACCATCGAAGAAGTGGAACTGCTTGAAGAGGCCATAGAGACCCCTGCCGTTTGGGATGACCTTTCCTCCGATGCCCAACAGCTCATCGATTGCGAAGGAGTTGTATATCCTGATAAAGACGGTGAACTTGTTACCCAAATCATCAATGGCAAAGACTGTGTCTTCGTCAAGCATGAAGGGACATGTACCTTCTGTGCCATTGATTCTGCCTACCGTTGTGGCCAGTTCCACTGGCAGAAACCCATCTCCTGTGCCCTCTACCCTGTCCGTCTCTCCAGCATCGGAGGTGTCACTGCTGTCAATGTGCATCATTGGGACATCTGCCAACCAGCTCGCATCCTTGGCAAAAAACTCCAGATACCCCTTTATCAGTTCCTCAAGGAACCCCTCATCCGCCGTTTTGGAAAAGCTTGGTGGAACGAATGCGATTTGGCCGCAAAAGAACTTAAGAAAGCTGGCTATCTTGACTGAATTGAGCAACTTCGGCACGTAGGAAGCATAAAAATAGCGATTTTTCTAAAAAAAAACTTCGAAAACTCTTTTTTTAGAGAAATTTATTATAAATTTGCAACCTAACAGGTGGGATTGGTTTCCTTTAGGACAACATTTCCCCCTTTTTCTCTATATTATGTTTATAGGTGATAGATTAATATGATAACAATTCAAAATAATGATGGTGACCGCCGGGTTCTTCTGCTCGATAGTCCTTTTGCACTTGACGAAAGTCCTGACTTTCCCGAGTATCTTTTTGATGTGATTTTTATCACGAACAATTCGGTGGAGGAGACAAAGACAATCCTCAACGGCATTAACCCGGTCACTTCCACTAAGTGTTGTTATAAACCTCTTTTCGTGGCAAAATCCTTGAAAGGAAAGATGGGGAATTATGATGAGATTATTGATGGATATGCAGATGATTGGAACAGTATGGATGTGCTTACTGCCATCGAGAACATTATCAATTATAATACGCTGATAGGATTGGCTGCTACAGAAGACCCTATCATCTCTTCCTATCAGTTTTTTATCAGGCTCACTCGTTATCTTATTTCCCGCAAGAAGTCTATTCTGGAACCACGGCTTGACGTGTCGGCATCGACGGGTTACGTCATCCCTGTCTTTGACCTTTTTTACAGGTTAGGAGCCTACGAATTGAGCGATTATTTTGTGTTTATGCAGTCGATGGTGGAAAAAGGACTTTTCCGTGCTTCGAAGTTTGTCAACAAAGTATATCTCTGCCCCAAATGTTTGCATTCGCATTTGCTCTACATTCACACGTGTCCTAAGTGTGGACAATCGTCTATCCAGACAGAAGAGGTGATTCACCATTTCCGTTGTGCTAATGTCAGTCCAGAGCATACTTATAATTTTGGCGGGCAACTCCGTTGTCCTAAATGCCATAAGGTGTTGCAGCACATAGGTATGGACTACGACCGTCCTGCTGTTATCCATACATGTAACACTTGTGGAAATACCTTCATTGAGCCACAAACGAAGACGCTTTGCACCAGTTGCAAGGGTACGTTTGATGCAAATGAACTTATCCCACAAGATTTCAACATTTACGAAATAACATCTGAGGGTAAGCAATCGATTATATCTCCTAATATTGGATTCACCATCTATACGGAGTTCTACGACAACTATATCGAGTACAACCGTTTCCTCAGCCGTATCAGACTTCTGGCTGAGCAGAAATTCTCTGGCAACATTCAGGGCGATCTTCTTGTCGGAAAAATTTGGATACTCGATGGCGAAGGACTTACTACATCCATTCGTCCGGAACTTATCGAACTGGTGTGCCAATATTTCCCCAACAATAAGGTTTCAGTTTCCAACAACATCACTTATGTCGGTTCAGTAGTGCGCAATTATAAGAATGTAGGAGATACCGAAGAAGACATCATCAATTTCCAAGTGCTTCTCTCTGAAACCATTCGTGCAGCGGCTGGTGTCCTGCGGGCTGAGGAGAAGATTTGCTACACTTACATGAAGCTTCAGGGTAATCAGTCCACTATTGATGACTTTGTCAAGGAGATGGAGTTTATTTCCCAAAATCCCGATGACAGTTATAGCCCTTCCTTAGACAATCCGGATGTGGTTTCACAAAAGCCGGCTTCACTTCAGGATGAGCCTGAAATATAGATAACTTCCATTAAAAATTAAAACTAAAAAACTCTACCAATATGAATGATTTAATAGAACCCGGAATTAACGTCGAAAGTCTGTCTGTTCTTGTGGTTGATGACGTTCCACTGAACATCCTCCTCATCAAGAAGATGCTTTCACAGTATACGTTCGAAATCCGTACAGCTAATGGCGGTCAGGCAGCGCTTGATGCCATTGCCCAAAAGAAGCCTAATCTTGTGCTTCTCGACCTCATGATGCCAGGCATTGATGGTTTTGAAGTGATTCGTCGCCTCCGTGCAGATGAAGCGACCAAAGACCTGCCCATCATCATTCTCTCGGCACTCAATTCTGAGCAAGATATATCGAAGGGTTTTCAATTGGGTGCTAATGACTTTATCAACAAGCCAATTATCATGGAGAAGCTTCTCAGCAGCGTAACTACACAAATCAATCTACAGGCTGCTAAGCAGAAGATGGGTTAAGGGGCATACCCCCCCCTCGTTGGTCTCAAGATCCATTTTAATAATGGGTACAATAAAGAAAGATACAGGATTCTCGATGTGAGGATTCTCTGTATCTTTCGTGCATTTTATTTACATTGAAACCTACGGTGGTTATTTCCTCAACTCTGCAATCATGTCTTCTGTGTTTACCAGTTTTTGCTCTCCAGTCGCCATGTTTTTCAGGTTGATTTTGCCTTCTGCCATTTCGCTTTCGCCCACAATTGCGACAAAAGGAATCTGCTTAGCATTAGCATAACTCATCTGTTTCTTCATCTTGGCTGAGTCGGGGTAAATCTCTGCGCGTATTCCAGCCGCACGTACGTTCTTTAATGCCTGCAGACAGAAGTCTGCTTCTGATTCTCCGAAATTCACAAACAGCAGTTGTGTGGCATTCACTGCTTCTTTTGGATACAGGTCTAACTGGTTCAGCACGTCAAAGATGCGGTCTGCGCCAAACGAGATGCCTACGCCGCTAAGTCCTGGCATGCCAAAAATGCCAGTGAGGTTATCGTATCGGCCGCCACCAGTGATGGAACCAATTTGTACATCTAAAGCTTTGACTTCGAAAATGGCTCCTGTGTAGTAGTTCAAACCGCGTGCCAATGTCAAGTCCATTTCTATTTCGTTGTTCAAATCCGTCAGCTTGGAGAGGATGTGTTCCGTTTCTTCGATGCCCTTCAGACCCACTTCGCTCTCTTTGAGCACTTCGCGCATGGTTTGTAGCTTTTCTTGGTTAGTGCCACTCAGTTGGATGATGGGTTGCAACTTCTCGATGGCTTCTGCCGGAACACCTCCTTCGGCTAATTCTGCGTTCACGGCTTCCAGACCAATTTTGTCCAATTTGTCTATAGCGACAGTGATATCTACAATCTTGTCTGCCTGACCAATCATTTCGGCAATGCCCGTCAGAATCTTTCTGTTGTTGATTTTGATGCACACACGCACGCCAAACCTTGTAAATACAGTGTCTATAATCTGCATCAGTTCTACTTCGTTCAGGAGCGAATCGCTACCCACCACGTCAGCGTCACATTGGTAAAATTCCCTGTATCTGCCTTTTTGGGGACGATCGGCTCTCCATACGGGCTGAATCTGATAGCGCTTGAAGGGTAGTGCCAGTTCCTCTCTGTGTTGCACCACATATCTTGCAAAAGGCACTGTCAGGTCGTACCGTAAGCCTTTCTCGCAAAATTTGGCAGCTAACTTCTGTGTACTTGTATTTGTCACCTCGTCTGCTGTCATCCCATGCAGGAAATCACCTGAATTCAAAATCTTAAAGAGCAATTTGTCGCCTTCCTCTCCATATTTGCCCATCAATGTTGAAAGGTTTTCCATTGCAGGAGTTTCAATCTGCTGAAAACCGTACAAAGCATATACTTCCTTGATGGTGTCGAAAATGTAATTGCGTTTCGCCATTTCAACAGGCGAAAAGTCACGTGTTCCCTTCGGAATGCTTGGTTTTTGTGCCATAATCTTTTGTCTTTTCAATTTTTCGTGCAAAGGTACGTAAAAATAGTGAGTTATATACCTGAAATGGCTTTTTTTCTTCTAAATATTTAACGAATGTATAAATAATGTGTTGATAAATTTGGTGGTGTAGGAAAAAGTGCTTATCTTTGCAGCGGAAATGTACGAGGGGACTGAAAAGTTCCCTCGTTTGTTTCCATGAAAGATAATAAATCAAACGCATTAACATGATTGACAAAAACAAAGTGAAGGAACTTGCCGACGAATGGTTGGAAGGGAAAGAATATTTCTTGGTTGATGCCACCGTAGATGAAAACAACAAGATTACGGTAGAGATTGACCATAAAGATGGTGTGTGGATTGAGGACTGTTGCGATTTGAGCCGTTTCATTGAAGCGCATTTTGATAGGGATATAGAGGACTTTGAACTGGAGGTGGGTTCCGCAGGCATCGGTCAGCCCATGAAAGTGTTGCAGCAATATATTAACGCAATTGGTTATGATGTGGAAGTTTTGACTGCGGAGGGAAAGAAGCTGGAGGGAATGATGAAAAGTGCTGATGAGCACGGCTTTGTAGTGACGGTGATGGAGAAACAGCGTTTAGAGGGTAAGAAACGCCCGCAAATGGTCGAAGTAGATAAGGCCTTTGGCTATGACGACGTGAAATGGGTGAAATGTATCATTGATTTCAAATGATCCTTGGGGCAAAGCTCCCAAGAACTGTTGAAAACAATTTCAAATGATCCTTGGGGCAAGATTCCAACGGGTTTTAGAGAAAAGATTGAACAATAAAAATTATAATAATGGCAAAAAAATCAACAGAACGTGTCAATTTGATAGATACCTTCAAGGACTTCAAGGAGACCAAAAACATTGACAGAACGACGCTTGTAAGCGTGATTGAAGACAGTTTCCGCAGCGTATTGCAGAAAACCTATGGTTCGGATGAAAATTTTGATGTGATTGTGAACCCTGATAAGGGCGACTTTGAAATTTACCGCAATCGTGTAGTGGTGGAGAATGGTGCAGTAAAGAATCCGAATGCGGAAATCGAATTGTCCGAGGCTCAGAAAATTGACGATGACTTTGAAGTAGGGGAGGAAGTGAGTGAGAAAGTGGAATTTGCAAAGTTTGGTCGTCGTGCTATTTTGACGTTGCGCCAAACAATGGCAAGCAAGATTTTAGACTTGGAACATGACAACTTATACAATAAGTATGTGGACAAGGTGGGGCAGATTGTGAGTGGCGAGGTGTATCAAGTGTGGAAACGTGAAATGCTTCTTCTTGATGACGAGGGTAACGAATTGCTTTTGCCCAAGAGTGAGCAGATTCCAGGCGACTTTTTCCGTAAGGGTGAGGCAGCCCGCGCTGTGGTTTTGAGAGTGGACAACCTGAACAATAACCCCAAGATTATCTTGTCGCGTACTTCTCCAGAATTCTTGCGCAGACTGTTGGAACAAGAGGTTCCTGAAATAAACGATGGTCTTATCACCGTTCAGCGTATTGCCCGCATTCCGGGCGAACGTGCGAAAATCGCAGTAGAGAGCTATAACGAGCGCATAGATCCAGTGGGTGCTTGCGTGGGTGTGAAGGGTAGCCGTATTCATGGCATTGTTCGTGAGTTGCATAACGAAAATATAGATGTCATTAACTATACCAGCAATATCAAGCTGTTTATCCAGCGCGCTTTGAGTCCAGCTTCAGTTTCTTCTATCACTCTCGATGAGGAGAAAAAGAAGGCCGAAGTGTATTTGCAACCCGACCAGGTCAGCCTGGCCATCGGTAAAAATGGCGACAACATTAAGTTGGCAAGTATGTTGACAGGTTACACCATTGATGTTTTCCGTGAACTGAATGGCGAAGAACCTGATGAAGAAGACATCTATCTGGATGAGTTCAAGGATGAAATTGAACCTTGGATTATAGATTCCATCAAGAACATTGGTCTGGAAACAGCCAAGAGCGTGCTCGATGCACCTCGTGCGATGTTGGTGGAAAAGGCGGACTTGGAAGAAAGTACTGTTGACGATGTGCTTCGTGTTCTGAGGGCTGAATTTGAAGAATGAAAATAAAAAAGTATGGCAGTAAGACTCAATAAAGCATTAAAGGAACTGAATGTGGGAATCAACACCGTGGCTGAATTCCTACAGAAGAAAGGTATGGCATTGCAAGATGCCACGCCCAACGCTAAAATCACGGACGAACAATTCGCGTTACTCCAAAAAGAATTCGGGGAGGACATGAAGCAAAATGCTGCTACCAAGCAGAGGATTCAGAATCAGAAAGAAAAGGAGCTTCAAGAGAAGAAGGAGCGTCAGCAAGCTGCCCGTCTAGAGAAAGAACGTCAGGAAAAGGAACGTTTGGAAAAGGAAAAGGCTGCTAAGAAACCTCAGTTGAAAATTCTTGGCAACATCAATGACTTGATGAAAGAAAGGGCAAAAGAAGAAACTCCTAAAGCGGAAACCTCATCAGCCGAAGTTAAAGTGGAAACTCCTCAGCCAGCTGAAATAAAGGTAGAGGTGGCACCTGTTGAGGATAAAAAGGAGGTTCAAAATTCACCTAATTCTGAAACGAGTCAGAATGAGAAAACTGCCGAAGCTCCAATTCAGACAGAAAAAGCCTCCGTTGAGCAGCCAACTGTGGATGTCATTACAGTTGAAAAGCCTGTTGAAGAACAACCTCCTGTGAATGTTGTCGATGTGAAATCTCTGCCTGAGGAGCAACTGGCTCCTGCTGCTGAAGATAAAAAAGAAGCACCTAAGAAGAAAACAGGTAAACTCTCTCCTGCTGACCGCTTGGAGCAGGACGAGAATGGTGTTTATCGTCTTGCAGCACCCGCAGAAGCTGGAGTGCAGTTTAAGCAGGTTGGCTTTATTGATTTGTCCACACTGAATAGTAAGACTCGCCCTGATCGCAAGACAAAGGCTGAACGTCGCAAAGAGCGCATGAACGCCCAGACAAACGGACAAAATGCGGAAGGCCAGGCAAACGGACAAAAGAAAAAGAAGCGTAACCGTATCAACACCAATAAGGTGGATATTGATGCTGCTGCCAAACAGAACAATAATCAGCAAGGTCAGGGCAAGAAGCAGGGTAACAAACAGAACCAAGGTTCGGCAAATCCTTCGAAAGGCCAGCCCAATCAGCAGCCTCAAAGTCAGGGCAAAAAGAAAAACAAGAAAAAGCAACCTCCCAAACCGCAGGAGCTTTCTGAGGAAGAGGTGGCTAAGCAGGTTAAGGAAACATTAGCTCGTCTCACAGCCAAGCAGGAGAAGAAGGGTGTGAAATACCGCAAGGACAAGCGTCATGCAATCCACGAACGCATGATAGAAGAGGAAATGGCTGAGAATGCTGAGAGCAAGGTGCTGAAACTGACGGAGTTCGTAACTGCCAACGAACTTGCCACTATGATGGATGTGCCTGTCACGAAAGTCATCGCAACCTGTATGTCCATTGGCATGATGGTGAGCATTAACCAACGTCTGGATGCTGAAACCATCAATATTGTTGCAGAAGAGTTTGGCTTTACAACAAGTTATGTGTCGGAAGAAGTGTCGAATGCCATAGAGGAAGCCGAGGATAAGGAGGAAGATTTGGTTCGTCGTGCACCAATCATTACAGTAATGGGACATGTGGATCATGGTAAGACTTCATTGCTCGACTACATCCGCAATACAAACGTCATAGCTGGTGAAGCAGGTGGAATCACTCAACACATTGGTGCCTATAATGTCAAAATGAAAGATGGACGCAGAATAACTTTCCTTGACACACCAGGCCACGAAGCATTCACGGCTATGCGTGCTCGCGGAGCCAAAGTGACTGATATTGCCATTATCATCGTAGCTGCTGATGATGATGTGATGCCACAAACAAAAGAAGCTATTGCTCATGCTCAGGCGGCTGGAGTGCCGATGGTCTTCGCCATCAATAAGATTGATAAGCCTGGAGCTAATCCTGACAAAATAAAGGAGCAACTCTCTGCAATGAACCTCCTTGTGGAAGAGTGGGGCGGTAAATACCAAAGCCAAGACATTAGTGCAAAAAAAGGTATAGGTGTAGAGGAATTGATGGACAAGGTGCTGCTTGAAGCTGAAATGCTTGACTTGAAGGCAAACCCCAATCGTAAAGCAACTGGCTCCATCATCGAATCGACTCTCGATAAAGGGCGTGGCTATGTGGCCACCGTGCTGGTGTCGAACGGAACACTCCACCAAGGCGACATCGTGTTGGCCGGTACTCACTACGGTCGCATCAAAGCGATGTTTAATGAGCGTGGTCAGCGCATCGATAAAGCACTCCCAGCCGAGCCAGCTGTGATTCTCGGTCTGAATGGTGCACCAACAGCAGGCGATACTTTCCATGTGATGGAAACAGAGCAAGAAGCTCGGGAAATTTGTAACAAACGTGAACAATTGAAGCGTGAACAAGGTTTACGCACACAAACTCGTCTGACACTCGATGAATTGGGACGTCGTATCGCTTTGGGCGATTTCAAGGAGCTCAACCTGATTGTGAAGGGAGACGTGGATGGCTCCATCGAAGCCCTCTCCGACTCGCTCATCAAACTCTCTACAGAGAAGATTCAGGTGAATGTTATCCACAAGGCTGTAGGCCAAATCAGTGAGAATGATGTGGAATTGGCTCATGCATCTGAAAATGTCATCATCATTGGTTTCCAAGTGCGTCCATCTGCTTCAGCACGTCGTTTGGCTGAACAGTATGGTGTCGATATTCGCCTCTATTCCATCATTTACGATGCCATCGAAGAAGTGAAGGATGCAATGGAAGGTATGTTAGCTCCTACGCTCAAAGAAGAAGTAACCGCTCAAGTCGATGTACGTCAGGTCTATCATATCACCAAGGTCGGCACAGTGGCTGGCTGCTGGGTGACCGAAGGAAAAGTGCATCGTAGCGACAAGGTGCGTGTGGTTCGCGATGGCATCGTGGTTCACTCAGGCGAAATCCTGGCGCTCAAACGGTTCAAGGATGACGTGAAAGAAGTGGGACGCGACTTTGAATGTGGTATTTCGATTGTCAATTTCAATGACATCCGTGAGGGTGACGTGTTGGAAACTTACACAGAAGTGGAAGTGAAAGCTAAGTTGTAATTTAATCAAATGGATATTCTTATTTATATCGTCCTTGCTGTTGGAGCCATCATTGGCTTCAAGCAAGGGGCGTTTAAACAGGTGGCAAACTTTTTAGGTGTGGCCTTAGGGCTTCTCATCGCAGCAACTCTCTATCATCAGTTTGGTGATTTCCTTGCAGACAAGACAGGAGCCAGCATCGGTTTTGGCCGTCTCATCGCTTTTATTCTCATCGTTCTTGTTGTCCCCATCGCCTTAGGGTGGATTGCTGCCTTTTTAACAGAGTTCTTTAAGAAGATTAAATTGAACTTTCTTAATCGTCTGATCGGAGCCGTTGTTGGTGTGTTGAGTTATGGGGTAATTCTCAGCATAGCACTGAACCTATTTGACTTCGTTGCCAGCAATGCTGGTTTCCGTCCTCAGAAGTTGGCTGTGCGTTCAGACCTTTTTTATCAAGTGAAGCATGCCACTCAAGTGATCATTCCCGACATCCTGTTAGTCACCGATGCCACAGAGCAAGCCAATGGCTATCCTAAGAAGAGTGGATTTAAGCCTGTTGTGGAGAAGGCTACAGGGAAGCTTAATACCTCTAAGAAAGCAGAATGAACAAAAATCCAAAAAAAAATGAATTTGTCCGTAAGGTGGCAGAGAAGAAATATGAATTTGGATTTACCACCGACGTGCACACTGAAATCATTGATAAAGGTCTAAACGAAGATGTTATCCGTCTCATCTCAGAGAAAAAGGGGGAACCAGATTGGCTGTTGCAGTTCCGTCTGGACGCTTACCATTATTGGTTAACACAAAAACAACCCACATGGGGACATGTGCATTTGCCCGATATAGATTATCAGAGCATCTCTTACTATGCCGACCCCACTGCCAGTAGTAAGAAAGGTCCTAAGAGCCTGGATGAGATAGACCCTGAGTTGATGAAAACCTTCGACAAGTTAGGCATTCCTTTGGAGGAACGCCTTGCCCTTTCTGGCACAGCTGTAGATGCGGTGATGGACTCTGTATCGGTAAAGACAACTTATAGGGAGACACTCTCTGAAAAAGGCATCATTTTCTGCTCCATCAGTGAAGCCGTCCGACAGTACCCAGAGTTGGTGCGCCAATATCTTGGTAGCGTAGTGCCTCCTAAAGATAATTATTTCGCAGCCCTCAACAGCGCAGTGTTCTCCGACGGTTCTTTCGTCTATATTCCCAAAAACACGCGCTGTCCAATGGAACTTTCCACCTACTTCCGCATCAATGCTCGCAACACGGGGCAGTTTGAACGTACTCTCATCATTTGTGACGAAGGCTCATACGTGTCCTATCTTGAAGGTTGTACCGCTCCAATGCGTGACGAAAATCAGCTGCATGCTGCCATTGTCGAAATCGTCGTGATGGACAATGCCGAGGTGAAATACTCGACAGTGCAAAACTGGTATCCTGGCGATGCGGAAGGGCATGGCGGAGTACTCAACCTCGTCACCAAACGTGGAGATTTGCGTGGTGTTAACAGTAAACTGTCATGGACCCAGGTCGAGACGGGCTCTGCCATCACGTGGAAATACCCTTCCTGTGTACTAAGGGGCGATAATAGCCAAGCAGAATTTTATTCTGTGGCTGTGACCAACCACCATCAGGAAGCTGACACTGGTACCAAAATGATTCATTTAGGCAAGAACACTCGTTCCACCATCATCTCGAAGGGTATATCAGCAGGACAGTCGCAAAACTCCTATCGGGGTTTGGTAAGAGTAGGCAAGCATGCCAATGGTGCCCGCAACTATTCTTCCTGCGATTCTCTCCTCCTTGGTAGTGAATGCGGTGCTCACACCTTCCCTTACATGGACATCCACAACAGTACGGCAACAGTGGAGCATGAGGCCACAACTTCCAAAATCAATGAAGACCAGCTCTTTTATTGCAACCAGCGAGGCATTTCCACAGAAGAAGCCGTAGGACTCATCGTAAACGGTTATGCCAAAGAAGTCATCAACAAACTCCCGATGGAGTTTGCCGTTGAAGCACAAAAACTTCTTTCCGTCTCCCTTGAAGGTACGGTAGGTTAATTCTTTGGTGTGTATGGAAGAAAAAACAGAACTGAAAACATGGATTTCAGGAATCCCGTACGAACTGGCTTTCTGGAACAACATCTATCGCTGGGACTGTGCTTTTGAGGGCCTTAGAAATTGGTCACGGCTGGGACAGACTATTCAGTTGGAGGGCTTCGATGCTGTCACGTTTCTCGCCCAATTCCCTCATCCTATTGTGCTTGATGTGGGATGCGGCATCAGTTTTGCCAAGGGCGACCAGCTTCCAGTTCCAGGTGGAATGCAATCTTTGGAAGTACACTACATAGATCCGCTTGCCAGTTATTATAACAAAATCATACAGCGGTATCATCGTGAAATGCCTGTAGTGGAGTTTGGCATGATGGAACACCTTGCTTGCACCCATCAAAGGGAAGGAGTGAAACTCATCATCATCCAAAATGCTTTGGACCATTCTGCACAACCGATTGAAGGGATTCTTCAGGCTCTCCAAGTGCTCGATGTGGGTGGCTGCCTCTATCTCAATCATCATCCCAACGAAGCTGAAGCGGAGCGTTACAAAGGCTTTCATAAATTCAACATCTGTTTGGATAGTGACCAGCATCTCCTTATATGGAACGATTGCCAACGTGTAGTTCTTGACGACCTCATTGCTTCCTTCACAACTTGTCACACAACTATTCTTCCGAACGGTTTTGTGGTTTGTACCATTATAAAAACCGCTGAAGTTCCTTCACAGCTATTAAACTTGCAGCACGAAACGGCTCGTTTACTCAACGAGCAAAAAATGCTGATTGACCTCTTGCTGCATCCTCGCTATGCTTTCGGACTGAAATTGAAATACTGGTACTACAACACCATTCATTTTTTTGTTCAGACCCTTTCTTGGGAAAGGAGAAAAAAGCTGCGCCAATTTGTTTATGGTAAAAAAAAACTAAATAACATACGCTCATGTTAGAAATTAGAAACCTCCACGCCCAAGTGGGCGATAAAGAAATATTAAAAGGCATTGACCTAACCATCAATGATGGTGAAATTCATGCCTTGATGGGTACCAACGGTGCTGGAAAATCTACGCTCTCCAACGTCATTGTAGGCAATCCTAATTATGAAGTGACAAAAGGCTCAATCATCTTCAATGGACAAGACCTGCTTAGTATGAACACGGAGGAACGTGCCCATGCTGGCATCTTTATGTCGTTTCAAGCACCCATTGAAATACCTGGAGTCTCAATGACTAACTTCATGCGTGCAGCTGTCAATGCTCGCCGTGAAGCTCAAGGGAAAGAACCTCTGAAAAGTACAGATTTCCTCAAGATGATGCGCGAGAAACGAAAACTCGTTGAGATTGACCAAAAACTGATGAACCGTTCTGTCAATGAAGGCTTTTCTGGTGGCGAGCGTAAGCGAAATGAAATCTTTCAGATGGCCATGCTCAACCCCACCTTCTGTATTCTTGATGAGACAGACTCAGGGCTTGATGTCGATGCCTTGCGGATTGTGGCTGAGGGATTCAATAAATTGCGTACCCCAGGGACTTCTGCCCTCGTCATAACACACTACCAGCGACTGCTCGACTACATCCGCCCTCATTTTGTACATGTCCTCATTGATGGAAAAATTGTCAAGACAGGTGGACCAGACCTTGCGCAAAAGATTGAGAACAACGGATTTGACTGGATTAAAGAGGGCTTAATGAATGCTTAAAGGATGATGAAATCGGAAAAACAATACATAGAATTTTATCAAGAGGCAAGCTCCATCATCAAAGAGCGCAGTTGCCCTGTCATGAATGCCGTGCGAGATGCTGCATTCCGACAGTTCGAGTCAAGCGGATTTCCCACACGAAAAGTTGAGCGTTACCGCTATACCGATGTGGATACCGTCTTCGCGCCTAACTATGGCATTTCTCTTACTCCCATCACCATCACTCCCTCTCCCTTCATCTTCCATTTGAAAGATGCCCCCATCAACGTATCTCCCTACTATAACAGAGTTGCAAACACAAAAGACTCTATCACGGCACTCAACACGATGCTCTCACACGATGCCTTACTTATCTATGTGCCTCCATATACGAAAGTCGAATCTCCTATCGCCATTGATAATTGGCTTCGAGGGAAGGAAGATACAATGATGAATCGCCGCTTCCTCATCATCCTTGATAAAGGAGCCGAAGCCACCATCATCATTAGCGACAGGATGGCACCTCCCTCTCAAGCCATTGATCACCATCTGTCAGAAGCTTCTCCCCTTTTGGAAAAATCGGAAAAAAGGAAGTACTTGACAACCCAAGTGATAGAGGTGTGCTGTCACGATAATGCCCATCTTGATCTTTACGAGATTGAGGAAACTACTTCACTCTGTTCACGATTTTCCAATGTGTATATCAAAGTAGGGCGCGATAGCTCTGTCCGCCACAATAGCATCACGCTCTTTAATGGTTTGACACGCAATCTCTGTGACGTGTATCTTACTGACACAAACAGTCAGGTGACCCTCAACGGATGTGCGATAGGTAGCGCAAACCAGCATATTGACAACAATACCCTCATCCATCATCAAGCCCCCTGCTGCCAGTCAAACCAACTCTACAAATATGTAGTTGATGATCAATCCGTAGGAGCCTTCGCTGGTAAAATCCTTGTGGAAAAAGGTGCGCAGCAAACCACCTCGCAAGAGACCAATGCCAACCTTTGTGCCTCATCCGAAGCACGTGTCTACACACAACCAATGCTCGAAATTTATGCTGATGATGTGAAATGCGCACATGGTTCCACCGTAGGAGTGATGGACGAGTCTGCTCTCTTCTATATGAGGCAACGCGGCATCCCGGAAGCAGAAGCTCGCACTTTACTCAAGAATGCCTTTATGGGCCAAGTCATTAACTCCATCCAGTACGAACCCCTCCGCCAGAAACTCTATGTCAAAGTGGAGAAACGATTCAGGGGCGAACTCGACAAGTGCGAAGACTGCCGCCTTTGCAAATAATAATAGCCTATAAGTCTTATAAGTCTTAGACCTATAAGCCCTTAAAATCATAAGTTCATGTACTCTCTCCAAGATATCCGTAAAGATTTTCCCATCCTCAGTCGAAAGGTCTATAACCATCCTCTCGTTTATCTCGACAATGGTGCCACAACCCAGAAGCCCAAACAGGTGGTTGAGGCGATGGTCGATGAATATTATAATGTCAATGCCAATGTCCACAGAGGCGTGCATTTCCTTTCCCAGCAGGCCACCGAACTGCATGAGTCCAGTCGAGAAGCTGTACGAGCCTTTATCAATGCTCGTTCCTCGTCCGAGATTCTCTTCACGCGAGGTACCACAGAAAGCATCAACCTCCTCGCTTTCACTTTTGGAGAAGCTTTCATTCATGCTGATGATGAAATCATCGTCAGTACGATGGAGCATCATAGCAACATTGTCCCTTGGCAGATGATGTGCCAACGAAAGGGAGCCATCCTTCGAGTCATACCCATGACAAATCTGGGTACACTCGACCTTGATGCGTATCAGCAACTGTTCTCTGACAAGACCAAACTCGTTTGCTGCACTCACGTCAGCAACGTGTTGGGCACCATCAACCCTGTTGGCCAAATTGTGCGCATAGCTCATCAGCACAATGTGCCTGTCCTCATTGATGGTGCTCAAAGTGTGCCCCACATGCCAGTCGATGTACAAGCTCTCGACTGCGACTTCTTTGCTTTCTCCGGACACAAAGTCTATGGCCCCACAGGTGTGGGTGTGCTCTATGGAAAGGAAAACTGGCTCGACCGCTTGCCTCCATATCAGGGCGGTGGCGAAATGATTCAGAACGTAAGCTTTGAAAAGACCACTTATAACACTTTGCCCTATAAGTTTGAAGCAGGCACCCCCGATTATGTTGCCACCCATGCACTGGCTATTGCTCTCGATTACGTCTCTGCCCTCGGCATGGAACAAATCTTTCAGCATGAGCAACAACTCACACGCTATGCCCTTGATCAACTTCAGCAAATTGAAGGCATGACCATCTTTGGCCATGCCTCCCATTCAACTTCTGACCTTGCAGCTTCTATGCCTTCCCAAGGTTCAACTTCAGCGGCTTTCGGGCATGAAACCCTCTGCTCTTCCGATGCGGTCATCTCCTTCCTCGTCCAGAAGGATGGACACTATATCCACCCCCTCGACCTCGGCACCCTCCTCGACCGTCTCGGCATCGCAGTCCGTACAGGCCACCACTGTGCCGAACCTCTCATGAACCGTCTTGGCATTCCTGGTACAGTCCGCGCTTCCTTTGGCCTTTACAACACAGTGGACGAGGTTGATGCACTTGTGGATGGAATCCGGCGAGTCATTCAGATGTTCTGAAAAAGGTGGTACAGATTTATTTCTTCAGCAGAGTGGCTATTGGACTACCGTTTTCGCGGAGCCCCTTAGCTACACTCTGTGCATTGAGTTGCGCTCCTTTCAGCGAAGTGTGAGTGTGGTCGTGATTGAAATAAGCAGCTGCTTTAGTCTTTCCCATCTTATCAAGTGCATTGGCGGTGATGTTGTGAACATCAACAAATTCTGCCCCCGTTTCTTCGGCCACCGCCCGGCACCATGAGCCATAGGTCTCGTTACGGCGTTCTATGTAGAGTTTCCCCTTCTTTTCTTTGACTGGGTAAATGAAACCGCGCTCCTGTCCTTTACCCTCGTGCCATTCGTTACGAGGAGTTAGCGACAATAAGATAGGGGTAGCCCCCTTTTCTTGAGCATCGCGTATCATCTTTTTCAAGTACCATCCATAAGAATAGATTACTTTGTAGATGCCGCTGCTCTCCATGCGATAGACGTGGCTAGAATCCTTGGCTGTGGCAAGCACGCCACGTTCCTTGCCATCCTTGATTCCACCTATGTCATTGTGCCCAAACTGAATGAGCACCACATCGCCAGGCTCAAGTGAATTATAAACTTCTTCCCAACGGTCTTCATCAATGAAGGTACGGGTAGAACGTCCAGCTTTCGCTTGATTTTGAAATACGCATTTAGTGGAGTCAAACACCGTGTAGCCTTGACTTCCCCATCCCCACATGCCGTCAGGATTCTTGTCCTCGTTCTTGCCTGTTGAGTCGCCACATAGGAAAACAACAGGTTTGCCAGGTTTGCGCTTTTGGTCGCAACGCTTAGGGATAACTTTGTCGTTCAGATACGTCTTGAAGACAGCCAGCTGCGGGTCGGTGGAAGCGAGAATGCCCTCAGCGGCACTCTGTGCATTCATGCGTGCTCCGTATGCCGAAGAGTGTATTTTGTCGAGATAGAAATGGTAGTTAGTTTTCCAAGGGCCATACTTCTCCAACTTCAGTGCAGAAATGTCGTTGAGGTCAATGACGGGCACATTCATTTCCTTGCCTATTGCAAAAATGGCTGGGGTGAAATCAGTAAGTTTGCGCTGAATCCTCTTAGGATTGTCCGCTTCGTAATCGTTGCGAGGGGTCAGCGTGAAGAGAATAGGAGTGGCTCCTTTTGCCCGAATCTCATTAATGAAACGTCGGGTGTACCCCCCAAAGGTGTAAACAGTCTCCTGCTTCCGAGTCACCTTATTATATATTGAGATAGAGTCTTCCTTCACCTCCAGAACGCCGTTAGGACGATAGGAGGAGCGGGCACGGATGGAATCAATGGGGCCGTTGTCGTTGTGACCCAGTTCAAGAAATACATAGTCCCCTTTCTTTATGGCTTCAAGTACAGGCTTCCACAGCTGGTTGTAAAATGTGCGGGGAGACGTTCCTCCCAGAGCGTGATTCTCAACCGTTATTTTATTCTCATCATAATACTCATGGGCATAAAATCCCCATCCCCATTGTCCATTGTTCCCATTGCCGAGGGTGCCAGTACGCATCGTGCTATTTCCCACCAGGAAAAGTACGGGGTTGTTACCCTTCCTGCTGCTGCCGGGTACAGGACGAGCTTGATTGGCAATGTCGATGGAGTCGGCCGTGAGGTCGCGCACACCATTAATGTCAACCCAAATGTCGTGTTGTGCATGCGTGGGAAGTATTGACACCTGAAAGAATTGAAAAATAGAAGCCGCTACGAGGGCTATTAGCATTTTTTTCATAATAGGTAGTTATATTAGTTATACACGTTAGTGTTCACTTGAACAGTTTTATACGTTTAAGTTCACTCTCAAAGTTAGGTGTGAAGACACCCTTCCCGATTTGTTCGCTGATTTCTTTAGAAGTCCAAAATCGTCCTCCGTCCAGTTCGTCCGATGGGGTGATTTCGCCATCATAGATAGTCTTGTAGGCAAACACCAGCTCTCTTTCACGTTTGCTCTCAAAGACGTATTGTGTTAAACGTTCTGGGGTGAAATCCGTAATGCCTAGTTCCTCTCGCGCTTCACGTTTTAGAGCATCCTCCACGCATTCCCCAAAATCCACATGACCACCTACAGCAGTGTCCCACTTGCCTGGCTGAATATCTTTCCATTCGGGTCGCTTTTGCAAATAAAGCTCCCCCTTGCTGTTCAACACGTGCAGATGCACCACTGGGTGCAAAAGCATAGCCCCACTGTGGCACTCCCCCCTTGTGGCAGCCCCTGTGATGTTGCCTTCTTCATCGACAACAGGAAACATTTCTTGGTTGTTATCTTTCATACGTCTATGGAATTAAGAGTGAAGAGTCACCGTAGCTGAGGAAGCGGAAGTTGTGTGCGAGTGCAAAATCGTACACCTTGTGCCAGTCGCCTTGCAGGAAAGCCGAAACGAGCAACAAAAGCGTAGATTGTGGCTGATGGAAGTTCGTAACCATCATTTTCACAATATGATATTCATACCCTGGGGCGATAATGATTTGAGTGGAAGAATGCAGCACTTCCAACTGATGCTTGTCCATGTAGGCAAGCAGGGAGCGGAGAGAAGTGATGACATCTGTATTCTTTGTCGGTTGGTCGGCTTCCCCTTTATGGGTGGGATGGGGAAGAGAATCGTGATATGGCATCCACTGCGGCACATGCAGATCTTCCTTCCCTTCGGCAGCAAGAATGCCCATATAGTAAAGGCTTTCGAGAGTGCGTACACTGGTGGTTCCAACGGCAATGGCTTCACCTCCATGAGCAATAAGCTTCTCAATGGTTTGTCGGCGTACGGCAATGTGTTCCGTGTGCATATCATGCCCACCAATTTCCTCGCTCTTTACAGGCTTGAAGGTACCAGCACCCACATGTAACGTCAGTTCCTCGCGGTCAATGCCCTTGTCGTCCAGTGCTTTCAGCACCCTGTCGGTGAAATGGAGCCCAGCCGTTGGCGCAGCTACCGATCCTTTGATCTTGGAATAAACCGTCTGATAGGTGGCCTTGTCGCTCTCCTGAGTCTCCCGATTCAAATAGGGAGGAATAGGCAGTTCGCCCACAGCATCGAGCAATTCAGCCCATGTGTAATTACCGTTCCATGTGAATTCTATGATGTGGGACGTTCCATGCACCCCTTTGCGTTCACAAGCCAACTCTACATGCTCACCGTCCGACATTACAATTTCTCGAAGCAGCTTGCCCTCTTTCCACTTTTTCAGTTTGCCCACCAGACAATACCACTGCACACTCCCTCGCTGAGAAAAATTCACTTGATAGTCATTGGGCCATGCGGGTTCAAGGCAGAACACCTCAATGAGTGCACCTTGCCCCCCATCAGTTGGAGCCTTGCGAAAATGAAGACGAGCCTGAATGACCTTCGTGTTGTTAAAAATCATCAAGGCACCCTTCGGTAAATAGTTCGGAAGAGAAGTAAACACATCTTCGCTAACTTCTCCTTTCCGATAGACCAGTAACTTGCTTGCATCTCGTTCAGCTAAAGGAAACTTTGCAATGCGTTCATCAGGCAAGTTATAGTTATAATCTGCAATATGTATATTCTTCGGATTCAATTTCAACTCTTTAATCTTTCAACTGTTTTACTTCTTTGAATTCATAGCGCACCACTTGTTCGTTTTCAAATCGCAGAAGCAGGTGCCCCGTGGGTTCCACATCTTCAATAGCAGCCCAAAATTCTCCTCTCACATCACTGTAGCGATGAAACCCCTCTCGACGATACAGATGCTTCATGTACAATTGCTTCACCTCAGCATCTTTCCCCTCCTTCAGCAGAGCGTAAAATTGCTGAAAGTGGTTCAGTACAGATGCGAGCACTTCCTCGCGGTCCTGTTCATTCCCTGTCAGCAGTTTCAACGACGTTGGGTTAGGTGCATCGCTTCGGAAAAGAGTTTGGTTCACATTGATTCCCACACCAATGATGCAGTTGGAAATGCTCTTCCCTTGCAAATCACATTCAATCAGCGTGCCGCTAATCTTATCGTCGCCCACATAAATGTCATTAGGCCATTTCACCTCCACATGCCCTACATAAGCAGACAGTGCCTCTCGCACGGCTACAGCCATGCACTGTGAAAGGACAAACTGCCTGGATGCTTTCACGAAAGAAGGGTGGCATAGCAAAGAAAAAGTGAGGTTCTTCCCTTTTTCCGTTTCCCATGAATTGCCTTGCTGCCCGCGACCTCGAGTTTGGTCATCGGCTACCACCAGAGTGAAACCAGGTAACGATGCCGCCGACATCACCTGTCCCGTCCCTTCCTCCTTCAACATCTCCCTGACAAAAAGATTGGTCGAATCGACTGTGGGAATATTTATGCGCGAAATGCTTTCCATACATTGCAATTTTCATGCAAAGTTAGCACAAAACAACAAAAAACCACTTCACTTATCAAAATTTTAATCTTCAAAAGAGAAAAAAAGGACTATTTATGGTGTTTTTAATAAAACAAATCCCTACATTTGCCACCGAATTGAATAAAGTGTTACAAAAAAACTTATCCATAACCTAACTATAGCTCTATGCGGCTCATCCGTTTTTTACTTCAAACCGTTATCTGCCTATGTCCTCTATCGCTCCTTGCGCAAGGTCCAAATGTCAGCAAGAGTGACGTGGAGGCAGTGCTGGTTGAGCTCGACAGTGCCATAGTTCACAAGAAAGAATACCAGGAACTCCGTAAGGCGCAGGCCGACAGTTTGGAGCGCATTGTCAGCACATGCCCCCCTGCCAAGTATGTGGAAAAATGCAAGGAACTTTACAATCTGCTTAGCGACATTGACGGACGTGGAGCCCTCAAAACATTGGAACGGATTAGGCGTACGGAACAATATGAGCATGACACCAATCTGCAAGCATGGACTGAACTGAATGCATCACATGTGTATGGGACGATGGGACTTTACCACAAGGCCAACAACATCACTGCAGTCCTCGACCCTGCCACCTTGTCAACAGAAGAACGCATCCATTACAATCGCACCAACATCGACAATGGCGCAAATATTTCCGACTATATGTCGGACATCAGTGTGGTGCAGAATGAAGAAGTGCAGATGAAGGCTTACTACGACGACATGATTAGCCTCATGCCAGAGGGCTTACAGCGCGACATAGTCATCGCTCAAAAAGAAATCTACCTGAATCATCCTCAAGAGGCACTCAAAATTCTCTTGAAGAGGTTGTCCCATGCTCAAGGAAAAGATTTGGCAGATATTCATGCCGCGCTTGCCTCTACCTACGAACTTCTGAACAATCGAGACGGCCACATCTACTATCTCGCTTTGGCCGCCTTAAACAACATCAGAAACGGCATCACCAGGTACGAAGCCCTGCCCCGGCTCGTATATGCTCTCTATGAAGAAGACCAGATAGACCGTGCCTATCCCTATCTGATGTGTACAATGGAAGATGCCAACACCTATCCTTCGCGCACATTGGCTTTAGACGTGTCGAAATACTTCCCCGTCATCAACGCCACCTACAGTTTACACCGAAGCAAAGAGGACAGCCGTGAGAAAATGCGAAACAACTCACTGGTTGTCACCTTCGTCCTTTTACTTCTCGCTTTGGGTGTCGCATTCTATTTAGGTTGGCATCAAAATCAAGCTGTGGAAGAGAAAAAACGTGCTGACGAATTGCAAAAGGCACTCGACCAGGCAGCCATTGCCGACCGTGTGAAGACTGTCTTCATCCAAAACATGCGGCATGAGATTCGCACCCCCCTCAATGCCATCATGGGTTTCGCTCAACTCATGTCAAACGACCTCTCCGACGAGGAGCGCTCGCTCTATAACGGCTACATTATGGAGAGCAATAATCAGCTGCTTTCCACCCTCGACGACATTATAGATGTCAGCAACATGGAGGTGGGCACTTTTAACTTCCACTTCACCAACATTGATGTCAATCAGCTGTGCAATGAACGCTTCGAAGAAATTCGCGAGATCATTCCCCCGGGAGTGGAGTATTTCTATCGGCCGCTGAACAAAAATCTCACACTCCATTCTGATAGGAAGCGCATCGGGCAAGTGCTGCACAATCTGCTTTCCAATGCTTGCAAAAACACCACAAGTGGAAAAATAACATTAAGTGCCACCCATTATGAGGCCAACGACATCATTCAGTTTGTAGTTACCGATACGGGCACAGGCATTCCCCCCGACAAAACCGATGTCATCTTTGAACATTTCGAGAAACTCGACCACTACAGTCCTGGACTTGGACTTGGGCTCTATGTGTGTCGTCTCATCGCCCGTGCCTTGGGAGGAGACATCCATCTCGATACGCTCTACACAGAAGGAGCCCGGTTTGTTTTCACCATTCCTTGTCAGAGAAACTCCACCCATGAAGAAGAGGAAGAAACAACAGAAAACAATCTGCAATCTCAGGTAATGCAAAGCTAATGCCGTTTCTCCCCCTCCCAACGCTTTGCCGCATGCATTTCACACAAATCCTACTCTAAAAAACAAAGAGACATGAATCTACGACGTACAATACACCTATTAGTCACCGCTCCAACCCGCGCCATACATCGGCGCGGGTTTGGTGTGCAGTCGCCTTGGGCATACGAACTCATCCGCGATGTCCTTTTCGAGTGTCTCCCATACTATGCCTATCAGGAACAGCACCTCAACACCCCCCAACAGCAGCAACTCTTCCGCATTCGCAATCACTTTCGCCAGCAGCCAATCATCATTATTGATGGAAAGGGACAACAAGCTGCCCAAGGCTGCGAAGAAGCCATGCGGTCCCACACATCCGACACCATCCTCGTCATCGAACATATCCACAATGAGAATGCCACCCTTTGGGGGCACATCGTCCACGATCCGCGAACCATTGTCACCTTCGACATGGGGCACCGGGGACTGGTTACCTTCGATTCCAAACGCGTTAAACAAAACTATCTTCTATAACCCCCCTCACTCTTTAATCGTTTAATTTTTTATTAATAAAATAATCTTCCCATGTCCATCTATACACGCACAGGCGATCAAGGCCAGACATCCCTTGTTGGAGGACAGCGAGTCAACAAAACCTGCGCTCGCCTCGAATCCTACGGCACCATCGACGAACTCTGTTCGCAAATCGGACTGCTCATCACTTATTGCAGCGATGAGAACGACCTGACATTTCTCACCAACATACAAAACGCACTTTTCGTTGTAGGAGGCTACCTCGCCACCGACAACTCTCAGCATGAAGTGCGTACTGGCAACATCGTCACCCCCGACATGGTGGCAGGCATTGAGCAAGAAATAGACCGCATCAACGTCCTGCTGCCACCATTCCGCTGTTTCATCTTGCCAGGTGGATGCCGGGCCGCAGCCCTTGCGCATGTTTGCCGCACCGTTTGCCGCAGGGCAGAACGGCGCATCCTCGCCCTTGCCGAAGAAGGAGCAGAAGTGGACACACAAGTCATCGCTTACATCAATCGTCTGAGCGATTATCTCTTCGTCTTGGCAAGAAAACTCAACATTGATGAAAAACATGACGAAATTATTTGGCAGAGAACAAAATAAGTTGTACTTTTGCGCCCGAAATCACAAAATGAACTAAAACTATGTATTGGACACTTGAATTAGCATCAAAATTGGAAGATGCTCCTTGGCCAGCCACCAAAGAAGAGCTTATTGACTACGCCACCCGCTCTGGCGCGCCACTTGAAGTGATAGAAAACCTTGAAGAGATAGAGGACGAAGGCGATGTCTATGAATCCATAGAAGAAATTTGGCCCGACTATCCCTCCAAAGAGGATTTCCTGTGGGACGAGGATGAATATTAAAAAAACAAGCGAAGTAACTCAAAAGCTACTTCGCTTGTTTTATTAGATTCCTCAATGAAGAAATCGGCTGAGTTCAAGTTTTTTGGGGACGTGAAAAGTAAAAAAGTGGAGATAATGCTTCCGTTTTGAAAAAAATAACGATGTTTCGGAAGTAGTATCGCTGTTTTTTTGTATTTTTGCAAAAAAATCGAAAACGATGAACTATAAGACATCAATCCTTGGACGTAAGCATGAGCAGGACTTGATAAGAGAGTACTATCAATCTCCCAAAGCAGAACTTGTGGCTGTTTATGGACGCAGGCGTGTTGGCAAAACTTATTTGGTCAAACAGTTTTTCAACAATGACTTTGATTTCTACTTTACAGGTTCTTTCGAGACACCTCGAAGCACACAGCTGACCCTGTTCAAGAAAGAATTGGAAAGATATTCTGGCAGGAAACATCTAAAATCCAAAGACTGGTATGAGGCATTTGAAGCTTTACGAGAGTATCTTTCTTCCCTTCATAAAGAACGAATCGTAGTTTTTCTTGACGAACTACCTTGGATGGATACGCCTAAGTCAGGTTTCCTCTCTGCTTTCAGCTATTTTTGGAACAGTTGGGCATCGTCTGTTCCTGGATTGAAACTATTTGTCTGTGGCTCTGCCACTACATGGATGCTTTCAAAACTAATCGGAGACAAGGGTGGGATGCATGGACGTGTAAATCGACAAATCTATCTTCGTCCGTTCACTCTCTTCGAGACCGAGCAGTTCTTGAAGGTCAAAGGCATAGATTGGGAGCACTACCAAGTGACAGAGGCATATATGACGATGGGAGGCATTCCTTATTATCTGGATATGCTGGAAGGCAGTCTTTCTCTGAATGAGAACATCGACCACCTTTTCTTTGAGGAGGGAGCAGCATTGCGAACAGAGTATGATTTTATTTTCCGCTCGTTGTTTCGTGACTCCAAGGTGTACCGCTCTGTTGTGGAGCAGCTCGCTACCCGTTCCTCCGGAATGAGTCGCAAGGATATTCAGGAGGCTCTGAAAATGGACGATGGCGGACTGCTTACTGAGGTCCTTGACAACCTGTGTAAGTGCGACTTCCTACGGCAATATGCGGCATTTGGGAATAAAGGCCGTGGTCAGATGTACCAACTGGCAGACCTTTTCTCTCTGTTCCATTTGCAGTTTGTAAGCAAGTATAGCGGGCAAGACAGCCATTTCTGGAGCAACATGCTGGATAATCCCAGGAGGACGACATGGCAAGGATACGCTTTCGAGCAGGTTTGCATGCATCATATCCCTCAAATCAAACTGAAGTTGGGAATCAGCGGTGTGTTGAGTGAAGTCTGCTCCTGGTCATGTAAGGCATTCATAGACAAAGATGGCACACAGCACAAAGGCACACAGATAGACTTAGTCATTGACCGCCGTGATGAGACCGTCAACCTCTGTGAGTGTAAGTTTTCCAGCGATTCATATTCTATCAGTCAGGACTATGCAGAGCGTCTGAACTCGCGCAAGGAAACCTTTCGTGCTGTAACTGGTACACGAAAGTCGCTTCACACCACAATGATTACTACCTACGGTTTGAAACGTAACAAATATTCAGATACAGCCCAGAGGGAGGTTACGTTGGATGACTTGTTTAGAGATTTCGAATAGAGTTTGTTTAAGAGGAGTATAGTATAGGCATGTTCGTATTTCAACGCTATATTACTATATGATGAAAAAGAACACAACGAATTTTATGAAACATTGTGAGAAAACAATTAAAGCCTAAAATCCGCAACTAATAGTCCCGTGGACTAATTTTTCTGTTAGGTGTTGCCTTTGCAGGCCTTTTTGCCACTATATCCGTGATAATGTATGGTTTT
>CADAPC010000023.1 GCA_902789725.1 uncultured Bacteroidales bacterium | reverse complement strand
ATCCAGATACGGTCAATGCCCGTCTGGTATGCCAGATTCAGTTGCTCGCGAATCTTTGCGGCAGTCGTAGTATTTATCCACCGGTCATTCCAGGGTCCACCGTTCATGTCAATGTGGTAGTACATGCCCATGCCTCCTTTGCGTGCCTGTTCCTTCTCTGGTCCTGTGCGACGGATGTATCCCCAGTTGTTGTCGCAGAAGAGCAGGGTGACATCATCAGGAACTGTGAAACCAGCATCGTAATAGCGTTGCACCTCGGTGAAGATGGCCCACAATTGCGGAACCTCACTGGCAGGTTTCTTATACACACGTTCAATAATCTCGCGCTGACCATCCACCACATCTTTCAGCGTCTTCATATTGTCCTCATCATTGCCATTTCCCATTGCCACATCACCGTCACCACGCATACCGATGGTGATCAGATTGTCGTATGCCTTGTTGCGCTCAAGACCTTCTTCAAAGAATCTGTCAAGATTGGCCTTGTTTGTCGCATAAAAGATTGGCCTTGTTTGTCGCATAATCCCACGCACCTATACTGTCTTTACGATATACATACTCCTTGTGGGCACGCATCATCGGCTCATGATGGCTGGTTCCCATGACGATGCCCATATCATCAGCCAACTGAGGCGAGAGAGGGTCATCTTCGTTGAAACGGCTGTCCCACATGGCGGGCCAGAAGTAGTTGGCTTTCAGACGGAGCATGAGTTCAAAGATGCGGGCGTATGCTTTAGAGTTGATACCACCAAACTGGTTCTTACACCACGTGCCGAACGAAGGCCACTCATCGTTGATGAATATGCCTCGGTATTTCACTTTAGGTTCACCATCCGTATAGATGCCGCTTTTGGCAAAGAGCTGCTCATGTTTCTGGATGGGTGCATCAGCCATCCAGTACCAGGGGGAGACTCCTATCTGCCTTGACAGTTCATAGATGCCATAGATGGTGCCACGCTTGTCAGAACCCATAATGACGAGCTTGCCCCTGTCCGTAAAAATCAAATACTGCTCCCATTTACCCTGCAGTTCTTTTGACTGCTGTTTGTACTTCTTGGCCAGTTTGCTTTTTCCTATGGTGCCCACTACAACAGGTGCATTTGCACTGCCGGTGACGGCTTTGAGGTCGTGGCGCAGATTCTCCCTTACCCCCTTCCAGTCGAGAGGGTCGTATGTGATGGTGTCCGATGTTCTTGTTAGCTCAATATCGGATTGTGAGCTCCGTTTAAAAGTTATAAAATCTGTGGCATATGCTATATTTGTACATGCTGCCATTAAAAGTAAGATGATTAGTTTTTTAGTCATATTATGTTGTTGAATTATAACTTAAGTTGTCTGCGATATTCCTGGGGAGTGATTCCAGCCATCTTGCGGAAGAGACGGATGAAATAACTATGGTCGCTAAATCCAAGTTTGTAGGCAACCTCTTTCACCGAACAATCAGAGGTGAAGAGCAGCAATTGGGCGCGTTCCACCTTTTTACGGTTGATGTACTGAACAGGTGTTTGCGCAAATTCCTGCTTGAAAAGCTGGATGAAGTAGGTCTTGGTGACGGTTGCCACACCGGCCAGCTCTGTCAAGTCTATCTCATCTGCAATATGTTCATGAATATGCTTCAGTACGCGTTTCATGCGCTCATCGGATGTCCAAATGCGGGGCTTCGCCTCCCGAATGAAGTGCGACATAATTATCAGCATGGCACCTCTCAACTCCATTTTCTCCCATAGTGCCATGTTCATGTACCGCTTCACGTAATCAGAAGTCTGTGCCGACGTATCGTAGCTCTTCGGATCAGGCCCTGGAAGCATAGCGTCGGGATGCTGTGTTGACACATATTCAAACAACCGTTTGACGCTGTTCCCTGCCCATACCTCGGTAGGTAGTTCAAACGTCTCCTGCATACCCACTTCGTTCTTAAATCCTTCATACATGTGAATATAATACAATTTGAATACCCCATGACACTCATACGAATGAATGACAAAAGCTGGTATGATGTACATGTACCCTGGCTTTAACCTAACGTCCTTATCCGGCAGATGAAGCATAGCCTCTCCTTCCATTATATAAAAGATGCGGATGAAGGGAGAACTCACTTTCTGCCAGTTCCAATCAGCATGATGCGTGGCATAGCCTACATTCAGCATCATCAGGTTCATTGACTCTATCGGTATCTGTATCATCGCATAATGATATTTGATAATCTGGCTGCAAAAATACAAAAAATATCAGATTCTTTAACGGAAGTAATAGGATAAAATTCCGATTATCATAATATTGTCCTATTATTGGATAATATTTTGAGCTATTGGTAACTGTTTATTTTGTACCTTTGCCGACAAAATCGCAACACATTACTTTCACACGTATGAACAGAAAAAGAATATTGGCTCTCATCGCCGCGTTAATAACGATTGGGGTGACAAAGGCTCAGGATACTATTGATATATGGAACCTTCCGCCCCTCAGCATAGAGCAAGGGCGTTATACCACCGACTGGGACAATCTGAGCCGGCAATATAACACGCCTTCATGGTGGCGAGAGGCAAAACTGGGTGCATGGTCGCACTGGGACCCACAATCGATGGCAGAGGATGGTGACTGGTATTCGCGTGGTATGTATTTGGAAGGTCATCCCCAATCGAAGTTCCATCGTGAGCATTTCGGCCATCCTTCGGAGTATGGCTACAAAGAACTATGTCGTGACTGGACAATAGACCTTTGGGACCCTGAGGACCTGATGCGGCTTTACCAGAAGATGGGAGCACGCTACTTCTTGGCATTAGGCAACCATCATGATAACTTCGATTGTTGGGACAGCAAATACCAGCCTTGGAATGCGGTGAATATCGGTCCGCATCAGGACATTGTAGGTATTTGGGAGAAGGTAGCAAGAAAGCACAACATGCCTTTCGGGATAGGTTTCCATAACACCCCTGCCCGCACTTGGGGACAGTTCATGCCTGTCAGATACACCAGCGATAAGCAGGGCGACAAGGCAGGCGTACCCTACGATGCCATGCTGACAAAGGCTGATGGCTACAAGCCCAACGCTGATGGGTCAGATAAATGGTGGAAGGGGATGGACCCGCAAGACCTATACGGTCCTGTTCATCACGACGGACGCAAGTCGTTAGAGAGTCCGTTTGCCAACCAATTCATGTGGCGTGTGGACGATGCAATACGCAAATACCAGCCCGACATGATCTACTTTGATGACCATGCCGGCGACTCGCAAGTGGATATGGGCATAGATATGGGACTTGGGAAACTGACGCCTCAGATTATCGCCAATTTCTACAATATCGCAGACAAACGCACAGAAGGGCGCAAGGAAGTGGTAGCAACATTCAAGGGTGTCGGTGGGCGCTACAACAGTTTTCAGCGTAACCCCGAAATGGTTGGCATCGTGGATCGCTCATTGGTAAAAAGCACAGAGCTTTACACTGAAGACGACATCATGGCTTTTCCTTTCCAGACAGAAGTAAGCCTGCAGGACTGGCATTATCAGAAAGGCGGCAGTTATCGCAGCGCTGAGGAAATAATCACCCGTCTGATGCAGAATGTGTCGCGTAATGGCTGCCTGCTCCTCAATATCACACAGCATGGGCGTGGCAATATCGACGATGAAGCACGGCAGATATGTCTGGACTTCGGTCGATGGATTGATATCAACCAAGAGGCTATTTACAGCGCACGACCATTCGATGTATGGGGTAATAACGATGTCATCTATACTCGTCAGGGCGGTCATATCTATGCCGTCATCCTGCATCCCTCATCCGATCCCATCGTCCTGCCTGCACTCTCCAGCCAATCTGCTTCTGTAGGGATAATCACAAAAGTGAAATTGGTGGAGAATGGTCGTGCCGTTCCTTTCATCCAGTCGGCAGAGGGATTGACACTTCAGCTGGGCGAGCCTTTGCGTTCGGAAGGCATCCAAGACATGAAGCTGGCAATGGGATATAAAGTGGTAAGAATCAGTCACGATAAAGCATGGTTTAACGATGACGACCCAGGTGTGCGCACTTTCGGATGGGACCGCCGTTGCAACACCCATGAAGGCGATTTCAACAACGACCTATCCTTCAGCAACCAGGCAGGTGACACTTGGACCGTAACTCTTGAAGCCCGAAAATTCAGCATCATCGCACCGCAAGGAATGGGGCAGGGCACCATGGAGGTGTCGATGGCAAACACGTGGGGGAGGTGTCTTTTGTCAAGCAGTGGGAAGTAAAGCATCAGTCCGTCGTCTTCACCTCGAAAAAGCTGCGCAAAGGCAAACACGAAATACAACTGAAGAACAAAAACGGAATGGTTGCCATCGATGCAATCATCATTCAATAAAACATCATCATGAAACGTTTTATTCTTTTCACGTTTTTCCTCACATCACTGTGTGTACACAGCTTTGGAAAAGACAAATTCGAATCACCCAACCATCAGTTGAGCGCTGAGGTGAATGGGCAGTCAGTGACGTTATACGACAAAAGTAAGCAGATGGTGACACGTATCCATCTCGGCTTGATAACCGATCAGGGAAATCTTGATTCATGCCTGGTGCTGAAACAATCGACAGCCGTAAAGACAGTCAAGGCCGACTATACCATGATTACAGGCAAGAGAAGTCATTGCACGAACCGCGCAAACGAAAAGACTTTTACTTATGGCAATGCAGACAATATGCCCCTTGAGGCCATCGTCAGACTCTATAATGATGGCGTCGCCGTACGCTATCGCATCTCACAGGGCGTGAAGGTAACAGACGACCGCACCTCGTTCTATGTGGCAAGTGGCAAGGACAGATGGATAGCTCCTTACGACTTTGGCAACGAACAACCTTTTCCACACGACACAGAAGGAAAGACTGTAAAAGACAGAAATCTGCGTGATGTTACCAATGGGCAATGGGGTTATCCAGCCTTGGTGGAGCCACAAAAGGGGCTGTTTATGCTCATTGCGGAGTCAGATCTTCGAAGTAACGACAGTGGCTCGTATCTTGTCAATGCCGACAATTCCGAGCAATACAAGGTTCAACTGGTAGGTCCGTCTGCTTTCTGCGATGGTTTGTCACCTTGGCGTTTCGCCATTATTGGCTCTTTAGCAGATGTGGTCGAATCGACTCTCGTCACCGATTTGGCTACACCAAGCCAGATTGCCGACACAAGTTGGATTCAGCCCGGTGTCAGTTCCTGGATCTATTGGGCATATAATCATGGTTCCAAGGATTATGCGCTGGTGAAACAATACATCGACTTGGCTGCACAGATGGGATGGCCCTATTGTCTCGTTGATTGGGAATGGTCTGAGATGACCAACGGAGGTGACATCAACGACGTGATGGCATACGCCAAACAAAAGGGAGTCAAAATTAACCTGTGGTACAATTCCGGCACATCGCTTGTAGGGCCTCACGCCCCACAGCCACAAGACCGGCTGAATACGGCAGAGAGACGTGAACGCGAGATGCAATGGCTGGAAAGCATTGGAGCAAGTGGCATTAAGGTCGACTTCTTCTCGCCCGACAACGATACAATGGTCAATTATTACATTGATATACTCAAAGATGCTGCCCGTCACCATCTGCTGGTCGATTTCCATGGTTGTACCATACCTAATGGATGGCAGCGCACATGGCCCAACATGGTGAGCATGGAGGGCATCTATGGTGCAGAGTGGTACAACAACTATGAGCTGATGACCACCTTGGCGCCACCCCACAATGCCACCGTTGTCTATACACGCAATGTCATCGGTCCGATGGACTATACGCCAGGCACATTCACCGACAGTCAGTTCCCCCACATCACCACCAATGCACATGAACTGGCTCTGCCTGTGCTCTTCGAGTCGGGCATTCAGCACATGGCCGATCGCCCCGAAGGCTATGAGTCCCTTCCTTTTGAGGCAAGACAAGTCTATTCACACCTGCCCGCCGCATGGGACGACACCAAACTCCTCGCAGGCTATCCAGGCAAGAGTGCCGTTGTTGCTCGCCGTTCAGGGAAAACTTGGTACGTTGCAGGAATTAACGGCACAGATGAAGAAATAAATCTTGCTTTCACACTGAAGCGGCTGAATCTCAAGCCCAAGAAGGTTCTGTTGTTCAGCGACGGCGAGGCAGAGCGCGACATCAAAGTTTCTCACCCATCTCTGAGCGGTGACAAAGTCTGCATTGCTTGCCGAGCACGTGGCGGTTTTTTAATGGTGATGTAATATCAGTAAGCAATAGAGTATGTTTCAGCCGTACTGGAACTATACTTTCTCTATTCTATTTGCAATATGTAAAGAAATGAAATAATGAAAATGGCGCAATGCAAACATCTACAAAAATCTGCAAATATCAGGTGACAACTACCCTCAAAATAAGTATTGGATATTTGCAGATTTTTACCCCTATTTTTAGTCCACGGGACTATTAGTTGCGGATTTTAGGGTAAATAAAAGGCAATCAAGGGAAAAATGAGGAAGTTCAGTTTTAGGCTGAAAGCAAATTTGGGTGGAATAAAGAAGTAGTTAGGTTTCTTATCCGGACTCGGCTATGCCGCTTGCCAGAGCAAGAACCCGCGAGACGGTCTTGGGAGCCAGTAAAATTCGTTAATCGGATAGGCAAGATGGGCATAATAGCGCACCTCTCACCACCCGTTTCTGATTCCGCGAACTGCTATATTTTGCATAGCAATAGAACACCTCTGCAAAGGTACGACAATTATTTGAGATGAACAAATCAGGTCAACCGTATTAAAAAAAGCTAAAACAGGAATAAAAAAACAAGGAATAATTAGTTTGTTATTCTAAAAATAGCTATCTTTGTATTATGATTACGGATTTAGAACATATTGGTAATATTCCTGTCAGCACATCGGCTGTAGCATCCTTGTTTCCTGAAATGAAAGCTGAAAATCAGAAGGTGCGTAATCTTGAAGCGGCTGGTCAAATCATCCGTCTTAAAAAAGGGCTTTATGTAGTCAGCCCGAAGGTGTCGCGAGTGGCTCTGTCAACCGAGTTGATAGCGAACCATCTCTATGCCCCCTCGTATGTATCTAAGCAGACGGCCCTGCGTTATTACGGACTAATTCCCGAAGCTGTATTTACTACACAGTCAATGACCGTAAAGCATTCCCGCAACTTCGAAACACCCGTCGGACGCTTCGAATATCAGAGCATAGCACGTGAGGCTTTCTCTATTGGCATCACATACATCAACAAACAAAGCTATTCTTTTCTGATTGCAACACCTGAGAAGGCTCTTTGCGACATGATAGCCAACTCGCCCAAGGTGAATCTTCGTTATCTGAAGGATGTAGAGATCTATCTCGAAGAGGACATCCGCATGGATATTGAAGACTTCAGAAACATGGATGTTACAATCTTCGAGCACTACGCTCAGGCTGGCAAAAAGGCCAAGTCGGTTACTACCCTTATAAAATATCTTAGGAAATGAGTACAAACGAAATATTCAACCAGATGCTGTCTGCCTATGATTTGACGACAGAACAGAAGAAACGCAATGCCACATTCGAGGTCAACCAGCAGATAATCCTGGCAGGACTCTATAATGGCGGATTCTTTAACGAGGCAACCTTTTATGGCGGCACCTGCTTACGCATATTCCATGGATTGCAACGATTTTCCGAGGATATGGATTTCTCTCTCCTGACACCTAACGAGAGATTTGACTTCACTCAGTACTTCCAACCCATCATTGACCAGTTTGCCATTGTCGGTCGTGATGTTGAAATCAAAAAGAAGGACAAAAAAAACTTTGGAAAGGTGGAATCCGCTTTCTTAAAGGACAATACTGATGTGTTTGATGTTACCTTCCAGACCGAGAAATCGATCAAGATCAAAATAGAGGTTGACACCCAACCGCCTACGAAGTTCAATACTGAGCAGAAGTTGCTCCTGCTGCCAGAGTCGTTCATGACGCGTTGTTTCACCCTGCCGGACCTCTTTGCAGGTAAGATGCACGCTCTGGTCTATCGAGCATGGAAGAACCGTGTAAAGGGTCGTGACTGGTATGACTTCGAGTGGTACGTCCGCCATAACATCCCACTTGACTTCACACATCTTCATGAGCGAGCGATAGAATTCAATAATGAGGATATCACGAACGTCTTGCCACGGCAGATATCAATCAGGTAAAGGCAGACGTCCTGCCATTTATCCGCAATCCCAAGGAAATGGGCATCTGGTCAAATGACTATTTCCTGCAACTCGCTCAAATGATCAGATTTGAATGAAAAGTAAAATGACATTGGATAATAATTGCCGTCAAAGGTAGCCGTGGGGACAGGTACCTGTCCCCACTGTTTCTGGAAGACACTTGAAGTGGCATCATTCGGTACCTATAATAAATAATAATTGTTGTATATTATTGTATTACTGTCATTTGCAAATGCACAATAGGATAAAAGCCTAATACCCCATCACCACTTTGCGTGATTGGAGTCTGCCACTTCAAGGCAAGCCTTTTATGGTCTTTCTAAAGCTAATCCCATATACTTGTGTGAGAGCATGAATGTCTAAAAGGAACTGATGAAGAACCTACTCCTTGCAGCTGGTGGTCGTGGTGGCATCATCTTCATTGAATTGACGCTTAATGTCCTTCATCTACTTGGATTGATGGACTAAGATACCGCTAATTGTCACATCTTCTATAAAATACAGGGCGAATCATGTTAAAGTCTGTGTTTTCTGGCTAATGATTGAAAGAAATGTTGTAACTTTGCACCGCAAAGTTTGTAAATCAGACGTTAAGATATGGCAAAGATAACTGTACAGAACACACAGATAACCGTCGTAAGTATCGATGAGCGCGACTACATCTCGCTCACAGATATGGTGCGTAATATAGAAAACGGGCTGGCACTTATAGAAAAGTGGCTCCGTAACAAGAACACCATCGAGTTCCTCGGCATCTGGGAGTCTATGTATAATCCGAATTTTATTCCCCCGAATTCGGGGGAATTAAAAATGCAGCGGGTCTGAATCGTTTCATCCTCTCTGTAAAGCAATGGGTGGAGAAGACCAATTCGCGCGGAATCATTGCCAAGGCTGGCCGCTACGGTGGTACGTATGCCCATAAGGACATAGCCTTTGAGTTTGCCACATAGGTATCACCCCAGTTCAAACTCTACTTGATTCAGGAGTTCGAGCGCATGAAGACAGACGAGCAGAAGCTGCTCGGATGGACGGCAAAGCGTGAACTCTCGAAAATCAACTACCGCATTCATACGGATGCCATCAAACAGAATTTGATTCCCGAAGAGGTGACCACAGCACAGGCCAGTATCATCTATGCGGAAGAGGCGGACGTGCTCAATGTGGCCATGTTCGGACAAACAGCCAAGCAATGGCGTGAAGCTATACCTTGACGAGCATAGAATAGTTCACCAGAAATAAACGAACAATGAAGAAAAGCATCCTGTCAATCATCCTCGCCCCCGCCGCCATATTCACCGTGACGGCTCAGGAACCTGCAAATGATGCGTTCAAGCAGATACGCTATGCTGACAAGGCATTCAATTACACAAATCAAGTGACGTTTACAAAGGAGGGAGACGGGCAATTGACACGTTTCGTTAATCTGTTTCCCGTACCAAGAACCAACGAGTATCAGATTATATCCAATCTGTCATGCTCCGACGGGCAGGTCATCGTAGAGAACAAGTACGGAAACCACGTCTTGGTCGTCGATATCAAGGATTTCCCCGGCCAGCAGTACGTACATTCTTATACCTTCGATGTCCAGCCCATTATAGTGAAGGTGGACGTCTCGAAAATCACGGAAACACTTCCATACAACCCCAACAGCGAGCCGTGCAGGAAATACCTGGGCGACAGGGGCGAATATGTCATGACCCGCCATCCCTTCGTGGTGCATATTGGCGACAGCATTTGGGCACAATCGGCCAATGTGCTCGACTATGCCCGCCGCTGCTATGAGTATGTGGCCAGCCACTTCCGCTATATCCATGGCACATGGCGTACACTGGACAAGATTCTAGAAGAAGGAGGCGGGGAATGTGGCGACTTTACCACTCTTACCATCAACCTGCTACGCTACAAGGGCATCCCCTCGCGCCATAACATCTGTGTCCGGCTCATTGGAGAATATCATGCATGGGGCGATTTCTATCTGGAGGGCTACGGGTGGATCCCCTTTGACACACAGATGAAGAACGCTTGTCCCAATGAGGATTACTTTGGGTACTACAACGGTTCCTGCATCATCGTAATGCAGGACATCGGCTACGACATTATCAAAGGATTGCCTGCCTACTGGTTCCATTATTTCAATAATTATTGGTATTCGGGCAGCTGCAAAGTAAACAACCAGCAAATTCAAAGGCTGAATGGAGAGACCATCCTTATTGACAAGCCCGTAACGACGCATGTAATAGTCACGCGATGAGACTTCGTTCTCAGTTCAGGCGAATTTGCCACTCGACCTCTTGTCGCTTGCTAGAGCAAGAACGCCCCGTAGCATCATATTTACGCGATTACGGCGTATAGGTAAAGACAAATAAGAAACGAACAATGAACAAGAAAATCATTCTAACCATCCTCCTCGCCATCACCGCCAAATTCTCCATCGCCGCCGTGCCCGATAGCCTGAAAAGAGACTTGGAGGACTACGACTATCTGGTCAGTTTCGTGGAAGAGAACTACGCTCCCTTCGATGCCATCATGCAGAAAGGCTACAAGCGCGAATACAAAGCCTTGAAGAATAAGCTCCGCAAGCAACTTTGCAATGGGGAGGCCGATCTTGGGCGAGCCGCCACGGATTATGTTCTATGGTTTTACAGCCAGTTCGACAGACACATCATGCTCGAGTCCGAGACGTTCCACATGGCTGAAGCGAATCTGGCTCAGGAAGCAATCTTTAAGTCCGACAGCACGATGCTCACCAATCCGGGAAGCTTTGAATATGCTCCGATGCCCGTTTCCTGCAAAGTGGATTCCCTCACGTGGCTCATCCGCGTTCCGTCGTGCGAACAGGATTTACATGAAGGAGCGATAAACGCCTTGCAGCAGTTCTTGGCATCGGACTGCGAGAATCTCATCATCGACATACGCGGCAATGGTGGTGGCAGCGATGCCGTTTGGGAACAATATTACGATTTGCTTTACGACCACCCATACAAGTCCGAAATCAAATGGTTTCTTAACACGCCCAAGAACCTTCTCTTCTGGAAGAATCTTCTTGAACAGCAGCCCTCATCTGCCAATGCCCGTTATCTGATTGAAAAAAGTGAGGCCTCTAAAGACAAGTTCGTGAAACAGGGCGAAAGTGGCGACGGCTCTACTCTCCAAACCTCGACTCGCATCAAGCGTGCAGCCATATTGATAGACTTCATGACGGCGAGCGCCGCAGAAAGCCTTGCCGAATTTGTCAAGAAGCACAGCGACCGCGCCAAAGTATATGGCATTGGGAACACCTTCGGCTGCGAGCTGACAGGCAATTGCCGAACGGAACGATTGCCAAACAGCCGCCTTGGCGTTTTCTATGCCACGACCGTTGACTCAGGCTTCTACGAGAAGGACTTCTCATCTGAAGGTCTTGGCATTGCCCCCGACGTTCTCATCACCTTGCCCATTGCGCGTAAACTCACCGACAACATTGACGAGTGGGTGCAGTGGGTGGCGGAAGACTTGAAGAACTAAAAATGCGCCAATTTCTATGAACATAAATTCCTGTTTGAACCAATAGTGAACAACGAGAGGCTTCGTATCATTAGGATAAAAGTCATTCAACCTATTCAACAAACTTGGAAAGGGCAAGAAGCAAGGGTTGCATTATATTCGTTGCCCTATTCGTATTGACAAGTGAAGAGAATATTGCACATAATCGCGCGTTTTGTGGTTTTCAATAGTTAAAAACGTTAATTCTTAGTTTTTTCTCCATCTATAGAATCTCCGTCAATACTTTTCTACCATTTCAACTAAAACTAATTGGTGCACAATAAGTTGCAAATACAGGGAATGACGATACATGAGACTGACGAACATACAAAACCGCCGAGGCTCTAATCAGTTGAGAATCTCGGCGGATAAAATGTGTAAGGGGGGAATTACAGCATCCCGTTTACCCTAAGCCAGTGCTTGCCTTTTGGCGTAAGACAGTAGAGCAGGAACAGAGCGCATGGCACTCCGATGACCGCTAAAACTAAATAAGCTCCCATAGTCAGTTTCCTTTCTTCTTATTTGTTAATATTAATCCAACTGTCAGTGCAATGATAGCCACGACGATGCTCCATACGTAGATGAAGAATTTGTCATCTAAGTCTTTGAAAATGGATGTGATGAGGATACCCGTCACCACGTACTTGGAAATGTCGATAAGGTACTTGCCGAGGTTTTCCTTCCATGTACCGCTGTCTTTCGGCTTTGGTGGTTCCTCCGTCGCCTCTAACTGCTTATTGAGTTGTGGCTTCTGCGGCTTGGATTTCTCGCGTCGTGTAGTCATAAACTTGCATCTTTTTACATTTGACGGTGCAAAGTTACAACTTTTCCGCGAGATTAGCACAGAATCTGCCTCAGATTTTTTATCCGTCTGTCTCAGTATGTCAAAGATTTATTTAGCGAGTTGTTTTTAGGTATGTTCTAATAATTACTAAATCTGAGATGATTATCTTCCATTGTTTTTGTTGCTTTTGGGCATCTTTGGGCTTAATTCCTTGGGCCATAGCTCACTATGCCCCTGCGGTCTTGCACCCAAATCTACTCCAAAATCAACTAAAAACAATTGAAAGCTAATTTTTAGAACATACCTTTAAAGATTAAACTTATTGTGGCACAATCTCACGAACGAGTGTCTTGCCTACCCCCTACCTCAATCAGGCGCCGGAGATATACTCCCCTACCCCTCCAACTTCGGCTCGTAAGTTTGGAAAATAAGATATTCTCCATCGGCATGGATGGTGAAGGAATGGCCAATGGATTCGTTGAGAGTTCCTTGCCAGAGTTGGGTGTAGGGATAGGCTGACCAGCGCAAACCTTCGGAAGTGAGCGTGTTGGCAGAAATATTGAAGATGGACACTTGCTGACGAGGGAAGGAGGCGAAGGAGTGCGTGCCGAGTGCTGGAGTGAAGAAGCCGTAGTCGGTGTAGAGAATGGGCAAGATGTGGAAATTGCGATGATAGCGCGCCATGAGAGCAATGTTGCCAAGGGTGTGGTCCTCGCGGCGACCTGTGCAGCCAAGGAAAGCAATTTTGAGTGGAGCGTGGGCACCTGACTGCTGAGCGTGGGCTATGACAAACCGCGTGGCCTTGGTGAGGTCGTTGTCTTCCTGCTCTGTCACTATGTGGATGAGATGGGAGTATTGGCTGCGGATGGATAGAGGCAGAGAGTCGCCATCGCCCACAATAGCATGTGGGGTGACACCGTGGTCGATGAGAGCCTGTGCAGCCCCGTCGCAACAGACGAGGAGAGGAGCATGAGCCAGCATGTTCAGTGCACGTGGGTGGGTTGGGTAGTCTCCTGCAGCGAGGATGACCGCATCATAATTTGTTTCCATTTGAAATAACCGTAGATAGCGATGAGGGTGTAGAGGGCGTAGAGGGCAGCGAAAAAGTAGATGCCCTTATAAATGTAGAGGATGGCAGACACGGCATCGACGGCAACCCAAGCGTACCACTGTTCGAGCCACTTGCGGGCCAGCATCCACATGCCAATGATGGAAAGGGCAGTGGTGAAGCTGTCCCACCAAGGCACGGTGCTGTCGGTGTATGCTTGCAGAACATAGCCGATGAGGAGAAAGGTAAGGATGAAGACGGCGAAGAGTGCCCAAAGCACGCTTCGAGGCGTGCGGGTAATGGGCAGTTCTGCCTGATTTTGCTTATTCCCGAACCTCCAAACGCAGAAGCCGTAGATGGCTGCGAGCAGGTAGTAGATGTTGATGCCAAAGTCGGCATAAAGCCCTGCCTCGTAATAGACAAAGAGGGAAATGGCGGGCATGATGATGCCTGTGAGCCACATATAGATGCTGGCGCGAAGTTCTTGGTACAGATACACAATACCGCATATTGTACCAAGCACTTCGAGCCAGTTGTCAAGGAGATAGTCTTTCAAAGTGATAAGTGATAAGTGAACCTTTAGCTCGGCGTAGCCCAAAATCCAAGTTACTCAGAGCGTGAGGGGTGAAAAACTAAAAATTGAGAGAGAGGTGCGCCATGAAGTGGAAGGGTGCCTGTGGGGCAAAGCCCACTGCCCAGCAGTCGCGGAGCGCGCCGTAGGCTGCGTAGTTGGGGTTGTAAGCCACCACTTGTCCATTCTCTTTCGTGTAGGCAGGTGCAGCCCAGCCGTTGTTGTCGAATTTGGTGCTTAAGATGTTGTAGAGCGTACATCCGACAGAGGCATTCTTGATGCCAAGCGACTGAAGGCAGAACTGGTAGGCCAGCTCAACGTTGGTGCTGAAGTTTTCGCCCAGCATGAGTGTTTCAGTCGTTGCATTGCCGCTGGCATCCCACCCACGGAGGTGTTTGATACCCGTATTGGTCAGGTACTGTTTACTAATGTACTGAGTCTGCAATCCTAACTTCCAGCCTTTGTAGCTGAAGGTGAAGAGGTTGTTGAGGATGACATCGGGCGAAAATGCGAGCGGCTGGCTACCCAAGGACTCTGTGGTTCCGTCATCGAGCGTCACGCTGATGCCCTTCACCCGGTTGTGCGACCAAGTGGCATTGACATCCCAGCGGAACCAGTCGGTAGGTTTCCATGCTGCCTCCACCTCAATGCCGAGTCGATAGCTTTTTTCAAGGTTTTTAGTCAGTGCCTCGCCAATGGCATTCAGCTCGCCAGTGAGTACCAGCTGGTCTTTGTAGTGCATCCAGTAGAAGTTGGCTCCAGCTGTGAAACGCTGGCTTTGGTATTTGTAGCCTACCTCAAGGTCGCCCAGCCGTTCGGCTTTAGCCTGGGCAGCTGCATTGTCGGGGTTGGCAACCTGCTGCATAAAATTGTTTCTCACAGGTTCCTTATGCCCAATGGCATACGAGGCATAAACCTTGTGGTTAGGGGTTATGGCATAGCTGACACCTGCTTTGGGGTTGAAAAAGTGGTAGTTCTTGTCCACCACACACGCATTGTCAACATTGTAGCCATAGCCCACGGTGGGATTCTGCATCTTGAGTCTTACATAGCGATATTGCAAGTCGGCAAAGGCACTGAATCCCCTAAACAGCTCATAGGTGGCTTTGGCATAGATGTTGAAGTCGTTTTTGCGGGCTCGGTTGCGATAGTACTCAAACTCGGGTGTGAAGGCATTGGGGGTGGGAGCGGTAGTCACTACCCCCGGTTCACTCCACACAATTCGTCCAAAGTTGTCGCCCACATAGCGGTTCCACCCACCGCCCACGGTGGCTTGGAGGTTCTGCCGGTTGTCGTAGTTGAGGGACGTCACGAAGCCCCAGAAGTCATTGTCCATCTTTTGCTGATCGACCAAATCGTCATAGAGATTAGCATCGGTACTCAGACCAAACTGTGCCCACGACGCACTGGCTTGATACTGTTCATAGTAGCCCTGCCCTTTGGTGTAGTGGAGGCTCAGGTTCATGTTGAGCTGCGGTGTGAAGATCTGATTCCACAAAAGTTGGTAGTTCTGCTGGTGGTAGTTGTCAGTTTGGTTATCGTAATAGCGGCGGTTGCCGTCAGCATCGTAATATTCCCCACAGGAATTGTAAGTGCGTCCGTAGAGGCTCTGCTCATACTTGCTGGTGTAGTTCCAAGCATGGTAGGTCTGTTCTTTCCCGTTGAAAGTGATGAACTTCACCACAGTGTTGTCGCCATAATAAGCTCCCTGCAGGAAATAGCTGTTAAGACGGGTTGATGCCCTATCAATGTAACCATCGCTGCCGATGTGGGAGAGACGTCCCTGCAATGCCCAGTGGTCGGCCAACATGCCTGTGGCGAAACGAAGGGTTTCCTTGTTGGCACCGTAGGAACCGCCCGAAGCGTCGATGCCAATGGATGGCACCGTGCCTGGCTTTGCCGTCTGGATGTTGACGGTGGCACCGAAAGCACCCGCTCCATTGGTGGAGGTGCCCACACCACGTTGAATCTGCACGTTTTCAGCCGAAGAGGCAAAGTCAGGCATATTCACCCAGAACACCTGTCCACTTTCAGCATCGTTCAGAGGAATGCCGTTGGCGGTGATGTTAATGCGGCTGGGGTCGCTGCCACGCACTCTCAAAGTGGTGTAACCAATGCCGTTGCCCGCATCGCTGCTCATGGTTACACTGGGGGTGGTGGAAAGCAAATAGGGAAGGTCTTTGCCTGTATTGAGGTCGGCAATCTGCTCCTTACTCACATTGGTGTGAGCCACAGGGGTGGTGACCTTAGCACGAGTGGAAATCACGCTCACCTCGTTGAGGTCAATCACATCAAGCGAGTCAGCCTCGCTCTGATGCCGCGTCTGCGCCATCATGCCCATCGAACAAAAGGAGAGGTACAAAAGAAGTAATCTTTTCATCATATCAAAACTATTGATGGTAGTTTTTCTGCCCGCATAGCGAGCATCCAACAAATCTATATGGAGTACAAAGGTACGTAAAAGTGAGAACAATGCAAAATGAAAAAGCAAAATTTTTCATTTTGCATTGTCGAACGCCAGTACCTTCGGCGTAATTTCTCTTTTGCTTTGCTCACTTCGCAAAGCGGTAGATTTTGTACGATAAAGTTCTATCATGCGACAGAAAAAAAGGTAAATATTTGTATGCAGCCAAATTAGTCCGTACCTTTACCAACAACTACAAAATAACAAAAACACCATGCCGAGAAAGAAAACAGGGATGCCGTTCGAGGTGCATCCAGGACCCCAAAAAGATGATAAAGGTGATGCATTGCTATACGCTGCCCCACTGAGCGGAATGAAAAGAACGCTCGCTGAGTTGGAGGGATTCTTTGCTGACAAATACTCGCTACGCAAAGGAGAGATGACTCGCGTTTTCGAAGCATTCATGGATGCTGCCCCCCGATGGATGGCGGAAGGCTACAAAATTGAAACACCTATGGGCATCTTTTCCGCAAAGATTAAATTGAAGCGCAATGAAACAAGCCCCGATAATGTAAAACATGATGATGTTGAACTGGAAGGAATCGACTGCCGTTTTTCTAAAAATTTTGAGAAAGCGCTAAAACGGAATATTGGCAGCAACGGCTTCAGGTATGTTCGCAAGGCACAATCCAGCTTAATACTCAACAACATACAACATCTCGAGGAAGCACTTCAAAAGAGTTTGAAGGCAAATCATGGTTACACCACTGTTGCAAGTTTTGCCGCCTACAGCGGGTTGACCGAACATTCTGCCCGTAAACAACTGAATCGTTGGTGCTATGGCGACAATCCCAAGCTACAGTCATCCCGCATCAGCCATGCACTGATTTACACAGAGGTCTAACCTCACGGCTTAGTTATTCCTATCCGCAAACTTGTACGCAGTCCCGTGCCCTTAGCCACACTGCCACGTGCCCTTAGCCACACGACCATTTGCCCTTAGCCACGCCACCACGTGCCCTTAGGCAACACCCCGATTCACTCGACACATTGTCCCTTTTGTGTCGGGTGAATGTCCCTTTTTCAATCGACACAAATTCCCGGTAGAGTTGGGTGAATGTCTTTTTGCATGAACACAGAGGCTGTTCCAAAGAGTACTGCCACCCTGTCCCAAACAGCGGAGCCGTCGGGGAACTTCCCCGACGGCTCCGCTGTTTGCCCACCAAGTCGCTGAAGATGAGGTTGAGCGTCGTGCCGCTAATGGTAGCATCGGTCATGGTGCGGGCTTCTATGCCACTATATCTATCAATGGCGAAGTCGAAAGGCAGGCACAGCGTGTTCCACTCGCCGTCGAGCGTTTTGTCTCATGATGCTCATGTCGCCATGTTTAGTTCGTCAGATATTTCGGTTGCAAATGTACAACTTTTTTTTACTCACAATGAGATTTGTTGAGTTTAACGTGAAATGGGTAGTATTTCAGTACATTTCCTGCGAAATACCTGCTGAATTTGCCTAAGTTGACATAGCAAAAGGGCTTCTTACAAATGCTACTTGGCTTCCATCAATTGACAGGTCAAGTCATGCCGAAGTCATACTGAAGTCAGTTGAAAGAATTATTGATTATCGTAACTTAAAGCATACATTTCTTGGAGCACTTCCAAGGACTTCAGTTCGGGGAAGTTGGGAATGTGGAGGCGGTAATAGTCGTTGAGAACATGGAGCATCCGCTGGCGCTCTGAGCGCGAAAAACGAAAAAGGTGCAAGGTGGGATAGTCCATGCGGAAGAGGAACGGGAGTGCTTGCGCTTCGTCCCGTTGGAGAAAGTGAGGGTGTGGAGGCTGGCGGTCGCAATAGCAACCAGCAAGCAGGTCGAAATAACGGTCGGGACGCTCAAGATTGGGGTAAATGCCCAAGAACCGGCTCAGATGGATGAGGAAAAGGAGATGGAAGTTTGCCACAGCCATGGGTTGCTCCACCATGTCGAACCACTGAAGAGACGATTCGAGGTAATGATAGAGGGGCGGATTCTCTTTCTCCTCGCGTAGGGCTGCGCTGAGAAATTCGGCAAGGAAGAGCGCGAGCGACGACTTGACGGGAGAGAAAGGCAAATCGACATAATTGTAATAGGTACGCGTGTCGATGGGACGAGGCATCCTGCCACTATTGGGACGGAGGTCGGCACCAAACTCCGCCATCGTGAGCGGCTGCCAGAAGGAAAGGCTGCGGACTGCGCGCTTGGTGCGAGTGGTACTGGCCATGAACGCCTGTCGCCCTCGCCCCAAGGTGAAGAGGTCGATGATGAGGGAGGAGTCGGCGTATTTCACTGTTCGCAACACAATGCCTCGGATGGTTTCTTGCATGGAAGGATGGAAGATTAAAAGATTAAAGAATTGAAAAGTCCATCTTTTATAACAGATTATTTCACGGATTATTTCCTTGTCCAACCCTTTACGTAGAGGATGGAGACACAAAGGTAGGCATCTTTTGGGACTTCTGCAACAAAAGTGCGGAAAAGCATGGGGAAAGAGCATGAAATTCGGGAAAAATTGCACGCAAAGGGTGAAAATGCGGAGTTTGATGAAAAAAAGTGTCGAAAAGTTTTGGCAGCATCAGAAAAGTTCGTACCTTTGCACTCGCAAATGAAAAATTTGCTTTAGGTTGGCCCGTTCGTCTATCGGTGAGGACGAGAGATTTTCATTCTCTAAAGAGGAGTTCGACTCTCCTACGGGCTACCATTTTTCATGGAGATGGGTGCGAGGTCGCAGCGCCATACCACATCGGACTCCACCAAAACATTTTTCAAAACAACTTTAAAAAAACAAAACAAATGGCACACCACAAATCATGTCTGAAGCGCATCCGCCAAAACGAGAAGCGCAGACTTCACAACCGCTATTACGCTAAGACAATGCGCAACTATCTGCGCGACATCCGCAACACCAAGGACAAGGCTACAGCCGAAGAGATGTTCCCAAAACTTCAGAAGATGCTCGACAAGCTTGCCAAGCAGAACATCATCCACTGGAAGAAGGCTGCAAACCTCAAGTCTGGCACTGCCAAGATGATTGCAAAACTCGCTTAAAGAACGAGTATGTACAAAAATACGAAAGAGGCCCAAGCAATACGCTGCGGTCTCTTTCTTTTTTCGGGAAAATCAGCAACTTTTACCCATTTTATTTCGCCATGTCAAAAAAAACGCGTAACTTTGTAACGTTAAAAAAGAGAATATAAAAGAGAAGAAAAACAATGGATGAAACTCAGATGAACGGGGCGGATTATTCCGCCAGTAACATCCAAGTCCTTGAGGGCTTGGAGGCCGTAAGGAAACGCCCCGCCATGTATATCGGCGACATCAGCGAGAAGGGATTGCACCACCTTGTCTATGAAACCGTCGATAACTCAATCGATGAAGCGTTGGCAGGGTTCTGCACGCACATCGAAGTAACAATCAACGAAGACAATTCTATTACAGTACAAGACAACGGACGCGGCATTCCTGTAGATATGCACGAGAAGGAGCACCGCAGCGCGCTGGAGGTGGTGATGACAGTGCTGCACGCCGGCGGCAAGTTCGACAAGGGTTCCTACAAGGTGTCGGGCGGTCTGCACGGCGTGGGTGTGAGCTGCGTGAATGCACTCTCCACCCACATGACTTCGCAGGTGTTCCGCGACGGCAAGGTGTATCAGCAAGAATACGAGAAAGGCAAGCCACTGTACGATGTAAAAGTGGTGGGAGAGACTGAACTGAGGGGCACACGACAGCAATTCTGGCCCGACAAGACCATCTTCATCACGACGACTTTCAAGTATGACATTCTGGCCAACCGCATGAGAGAACTGGCCTACCTGAATGCGGGCATCAAGATTACGCTGACCGACATGCGCTTGGACAAGAATGCAGAGGTGGGCATTGAGGGTGTGCGCCAGGAGATATTCTACAGCGAAGGAGGATTGAAAGACTTTGTTCGCTACATCGACTCTACCCGCACTTGCCTGTTTGATGACGTGATTTACCTGAACACGGAAAAGCAGAACACCCCCATAGAGGTGGCTATCATGTACAACACTTCTTACAGCGAAAACATCCACTCGTACGTTAACAACATCAACACCATCGAGGGCGGCACCCACTTGCAAGGGTTCCGCACGGCTCTTACCCGCGTGCTGAAGAAGTATGCTGACGACAACAAGATAACGGAAAAGCTGGAGAAGCAGAAAATTGAAATCAGTGGCGAAGACTTCCGCGAGGGTCTGACAGCTGTAATCAGCGTGAAAGTGGCTGAGCCTCAGTTTGAGGGGCAGACAAAAACGAAGTTGGGCAACAGCGAAGTGGCTGGAGCAGTGCAGCAGGCTGTTGGCGAAGCATTGACTTACTATCTGGAGGAGCACCCGAAAGAGGCCAAGATGGTCATCGACAAGGTGGTGCTTGCTGCCGAAGCACGCGTGGCAGCAAGAGCCGCACGCGAGAAGGTGCAGCGCAAAAACCCCATGACGGGCGGCGGTCTGCCTGGCAAACTGGCAGACTGTTCGGACAAGGACGCTGCGAACTGTGAAATGTTCATTGTGGAGGGAGATTCGGCCGGTGGTTCAGCTAAACAAGGCCGCGACCGTCACTTCCAGGCAATCCTGCCCATCCGTGGTAAGATATTCAACGTGGAGCGTGTGAAATGGCATCAGGCCTTCGAGCACGAGGAAGTAAACAACATCTTCCAGGCACTTGGCGTGAAGTTCGGACTGAATCCGGAAGACCAGAAGGAAGCCAACTACGAGAAATTACGTTACTATAAGACCATCATCATGACCGATGCCGATGTCGATGGTTCGCACATCGACACCCTTTTGATGACACTCTTCTTCCGCTTCCTCCCTCAGCTGATTCGCGATGGCAGACTCTACATCGCCACTCCCCCACTCTACAAATGCACAAAGGGAAAAGTGAGCGAATACTGCTACGATGAAGCCGCTCTGCAACGATTCATCGATACGTATGGCGAGGGTCAGGAGGACAAAATCAAGGTGCAGCGCTACAAAGGTCTGGGCGAAATGAACCCAGAGCAGTTGTGGGAAACCACCATGAACCCTGCCACCCGTTTGTTGAAGCAGGTGACCATTGACGATGCCGCTGAGGCTGACTACACGTTCTCCATGCTGATGGGCGAAGACGTGGGTCCACGTCGCGAGTTCATCGAGAAGAATGCCACTTACGCAACGATTGACGCTTAACCGCACATTTACAGAATGTGCTCACGCTCGGCAATCTTTCAAGCAAGCTTGAGATTGCACTCGCTTAACCGCACATTTACATTTCATTCAATTCTTACATATATTCTCGTGCCGACCATCCAGAAGTGATTCTAACCGTGTCGGCACCTTTTTTATACATGCACAAGGGGGCATGCACAAAAAGTGGCATGCCCCCTTCATGGGAAATTACAGTATGAGTTTAGCACAATGTACAGAGATTGTGCTAAAAAACGATGGGTGCTCCCATCTCCACTGCATTGGATTTGCTGGAATTTATGTCTGTGAGCTGACGCAACGTTTCCTTCGAGCGCTTGTAAGTGGGAGAGGTCTCCACCATGCTGATGACATCCTCGTTGTCAAGATCTTCCTCCTTGAAGATGTAGCTGTAGAGCGGGCGACGGATGGTGCTGTGATTCTTGTCGGGACCATAGATGGTTTCGCGTCGATGGGCGCGTTCGGCTTCTTGCTCGGCCTTTTCAGCATCGAGCTGCTGCTGCGCTTTGTCGCGAGCCTGAAGACGGTTGTTCATGTCCTCTGAATCGATGTCTTCCACCCCAAAGCCAGTGGCAAGGATGGTGATTTTCACTTGGTCGGTGAGAGAGGGATCAACGGAAAGCCCCCATTTTGTTTCCACATCTTCGCGCTTTATCTTTGCCATGAAGTCGTTCACCTCGTTCATCTCGTCCATCATGAGTGCATTGTTGCTTTCGCCTGTTTCATCAGGAACAGAGAGGCGAAGGAGGATTTTGCTGGCCCGATAGATGTCGCGGTCGTTCAACAGCGGGGAGTTCAGTGCATCATTGATGCCCTTCGTGACACGGTTTTCGCCTGAGCCATAGCCTGTGCTCATGATGGCGACACCACCGTCTTTAAGCACAGTGCTGACATCGTTAAAGTCAAGATTGATGATGCCGTGCATGGTGATGATTTCGGCGATGGAACGTGCTGCATTGCACAATGTATCGTCGGCCTTGGCAAAGGCTTTGATGACAGTGAAATCCTGGTAAATTTCGCGCAGACGCTCGTTGTTGATGACCAGCAAGGCATCAACATTCTTACTCATCTCTTCAACCCCATCTAAGGCTTGGTCAATCTTACGGTTTCCTTCCCACCGGAAGGGGATGGTGACGATGCCCACGGTGAGGATGCCCATGTCTTTGGCTGTTTTAGCAATGAGTGGTGCTGCGCCCGTGCCGGTTCCTCCGCCCATTCCTGCCGTAATGAAGGCCATCTTGGTTCCATCGGAGAGCATCGCTTTAATCTGGTCAAGAGATTCTTCGGTTGCTTTCCGTGCACGGTCAGGACGGTTGCCGGCACCAAGGCCTTCGTTGCCCAATTGTATTTTTTCGGGCACGGGAGAATCTTGCAACGCCTTGTTGTCGGTGTTGCAGACAACGAACGTGACATCGTGAATACCTTCATTGTACATGTGGTTGACAGCATTGCTTCCGCCACCACCCACACCAATCACCTTAATGATGCTTGTGGTTCCTTTGGCAAAGTTGAATACGCCAATATTATCTTCAAGTTCACCCATTTTCTATCTTGTATTTAATTATTGTCATCATTTACTATATCGGAAACGGTACGTTTGAAACGTTCCCACATACTATTCTCACTGTTTGCCCTGTTCACTTGGTTGGTCAACTTATCGACCTCGTCTTTCAGAATCTCAACCAAGTCAAAACCTTCCTTCAGGCTCTGCTTGAACTTGTCCTTGCCCTGAAGAGCCTGAGCGGCCTTTTCATACCGCTCGCCAATGGTTTCGTCGAGGATGGTGAGGGAAAGATTCTTGGCCTTCTGCCGCACCTTTTTGTCGCGACCATAGTTGAGCAGTTCATTTCTTTGCCCTTTCACTTTATCAATGGCTGCGCGGATTTCCGCTTTCACCGCATCAAAAGTGGTAGCATCCTTTTCTTCGGCTTTGGCTGCGGCTTCGGCCTCAGCTTGGCGCTGGCGACGTTCTTCATCTTTCAACTGCTGGTCGAAAATGTTGGGCGTGCCGTCGAATGACTCGCCTCCGCAGGAGATGGTGCCAGAAAGAAGGAGGGAGAGGATGGTTGTCGTAGAAGGGTTGTCGATGCTGACGCTACCAGCATTTGACGTCTTCACCACCATTTGATTGACCTTGTTGGCCACGCGGACCTTGTCAATCTTGGTATTTTTCACGAAAGCCTTCACTATGTTCTTCATTTTGCTACAGCCTCCCGTAATGACCAAACCGGCAAGCAGTTTGTCGCTATAGTCTGAATTGACGATTTGGTTCCGTACATTAGCGATGATTTCTCCCATGCGGGCTTCAATCACGTTTTTAATAAGACTCACCTCAATCTGCCGCCCATCGGAAGTGGTATAGTATTGAGTTTCCGTATCGTCCGTATCCTCCAACTCTTGGCAAGCATCTCCAAATTTCAACTTCACGTCCTCGGTTTCAGCTTCATCAATAGGAAGGGTTGAAAGATCCTTGTTGATATTGTTGCCTCCCAAGGGAAGGGTAACAAGGTAGCGGACGATGTTATTTTTATAAACAACCAGGGTGGTGGTGTCGGCGCCCAAATCGACCAAAGCACAGCCAGAACGCTTCTCAGCATCGGTGAGCACATGGGTGGCGAGTTGGAGAGGTGAAATCAGCTCTTCAGCGACACTAATGCCCACATTGGCAAAGACGGTCTCAATGTTGGCATGGAGCGTGTTCTTTGCTATCACATTCAAGAATTCGCCCTCTATGTTCGTGCCCATCACGCCCACAGGGTCGGCTATGACACTGGAATCGACTATAAATTCCTGCGGGAAGTTTTCCAGCACCTCATAGTCATTAAATGGAATCTCCAAACTCTCTTGGCTCATAGCATCAATTGCCTCGTTCGTAATATAGCTCTGGGTGAGCAGATTACGTTTGATGACGCACTTGTAGGAGCGTACGGACTGGCCAGCCAGGCCCACATAGGCACGGGAAATCTTGGTCTTCAGCACCGTCTCCAGTTTTCGGATGATGTTGTTGACACTTTGATAGGTTTTCTCAATGTTGTAAACAACTCCACGTTTCACACATCCAGCAGTTTGTTCTTCGGCATAAGCCAGAATGTGCATCGTGCCATCTTTCTTTTTTCCTGCGATACCACAAATCTTGGAGGAGCCAAGCTCTATCGCAACAATGAAATCTTTATCGGAATTAGCCATATCGTATTTTTTATTTTTCCATAAATGTCATTAAAATTACCACGAAATTCTGTAACAGAGGACAGAGGGGAATTAACGTTTTGCGCAGATAATCTGCTCGTCGTATTCGAGATCTACTTTGGCATACTTCTTCCACCCCACTTTGTCTATTGCTTTGTCATAGAAAGTTCTCATCTTCCGAAGCTTCCTTTCATAGTTCTCCAACGACCCTAAATGAATGACTTGGTCGCCTACACGAGGAATGAGTTCCACCACCTCTTTTCCCTTGGCGTTTTTGGTCACATAGATTTGCTCAATCTGATTGTTCCAAAACTCATCGGTTTGTAAGAACTTTCCAAACTCTGACAGTTCCGTGCTGGCAAATTGGTCGCTGACACTGCCTGAGGCCACCACGAGGTTGGACACATTGTTTCTGTAAGGAATGATTTTCCCGTGAGCATCGACAAAGTATCCGTTGCGTCCATCTGGCAACACCAACATAACAGGCACCCTTTGTTCAACCTTTATGCACATCTTACCATTAGCCGATTTGTAGCACTCTACTTTAGAGATAAATTCATTGTTACGGATAACATCTTCAATTTTGCGGGTGTTCACGTCTTTCATCAACATTCCCTTGGGATAGACATGAGCATCCTTCAGCATATTTTCCATGTCACTTTCATCGATGAATTTAGATTCCTCATCACCCTCCATGATGTATTCTACAGCCACACACTTCTCTTCACCGTCAGGTCCTGACAAGAATATCATGGCATAAGCCACATAGACCACCATCCCCAGCGCGAGCAGGGACAGCAACATCAACTTTATGATTTTCTTTGTTTTCATTTTATGCTCCTTATTTTATATCGGCCATCATCATTTCGTTATTCCTTTTTTTGATGGGGAGAAGTTCAGACATTCCTCGAAAGTTCTTCCGTAATTTGAGGGACGAAATTCTCTATATCTCCCGCTCCCAGCGACATGAGCACATCGAAGTTCCGTTGCCGCACCACACGGAGGATGTCCTCTTTGTGGATGAGATGCTTCTCCATGCCGGGCCGCAAGTTGTCGTAGATGAGTTGGCTGCTCACCCCTTCAATGGGGAGTTCGCGAGCCGGATAGATGTCGCAAAGATAAACCGTGTCGAGCAAAGAGAGAGCCGATGCAAACTCCTTGTAGAAGTCGCGTGTGCGAGTGTAAAGATGCGGTTGAAAGATGGCTGCAATCTTTTTGTCCTGATAGAGTTCCCGCACAGACTTCACACTTTGTTCAATCTCGTTGGGATGATGAGCATAGTCGCTCAAGAACACCACCTTGTCGGTTTTCACCTTGAAGTCGAAACGGCGATCGACCCCTTTGAAGCTCTTCATTCCAGCACGGAGTTCCTCGTCGCTTACTCCATTCAATATAGCTAAGGCCATTGCCGCAATGCCATTCTCTATGTTTATGCTGACGGGCACGCCCAGCTGAATGTCTTTCACCACACCGTTGGGGTGCACAAAATCGAAGCATATCTCACCGCCGCCAATGCGAATGTTTTCGGCATGGAAATCGCCTTCCTCGCGAGAGTATTCATACACCTTTACGCCTTCCTGCACATCGGCCTTCATTTCCAATCCCTTGTGGATAATGAGCGCACCGCCCGGCTGGATGAGTGTGGTGTATTTCCGAAAGCTCTCCAAATAAGCCTCCTTTGTGCCGTAGATGTCCAAGTGGTCGGGGTCGGTAGCCGTGATGACCGACATGAAGGGACGCAGCCAATGGAATGAACGGTCAAACTCATCCGCTTCAATCACCACGTAGTCGCTCTCCGAAAGGATATAGTTTGTGCCATAATTCTTAGAAATTCCACCAAGGAAAGCGTTGCAATCCACTTTGCTCTGATGCAGCAAGTGCGCTGCCATTGTAGAAGTGGTGGTCTTTCCATGCGTGCCAGCCACGCACAGGCCTTTGTGGGATTGCGTCAGAAAGCCTAACACTTGAGCGCGCTTCTGAATTTCAAATCCATTATCGCGGAAGAACTTCAATTCCTCATGTTCGGCAGGGATAGCGGGTGTATAGACCACCAGCGTGGATGCTTTCTGCTTGAAACAATCATCGATGGATGCCACATTCTCTTCATAATGAATCTTGGCCCCTTCTTCAATCAATCGCTCTGTCAGTTCACTTGGAGTTTTATCATAACCGCCCACATGATATCCCTTGATCAAGAAATAACGGACCAAGGCACTCATGCCAATGCCACCAGCACCCACGAAATATACTGATTTTATGTCTTTCGTCTGCATCATTTCTTCTTATTTTTATAGTTCTGCGCCAACTTATACACTTCTTCGGCAATGATTTCGGCCGAGTTGTGCTTGGCTAACAATTTCACGTTCTTACTCAAAGAGGCCAGTTTATCATCGTCTTCCACCGTCGCAAGCGCAGTCTTCACCAATGTGTCCTTGGCCTCTTTATCAGCCACGAAGATGGCGGCATTTTTCGAGGACAGTGCTTGCGCATTCTTTGTCTGATGGTCTTCGGCCACGTTAGGGGAAGGCACCAAGATGCATGGCTTTCCTAAGAGGCACAATTCAGAAATAGAACTGGCTCCAGCTCGGCTCACCACCATGTTGGCCGCTGCGTATGCATTGTCCATGCTGCTGATGAAATCCATGACCTTGAGGTTGGGTACTTCGGCCTCCTTCGCCAATGCCTCAGCTATCTCTTTGCTATAATACTTACCTGTTTGCCAAATGAACTGGACATTGCTCTGCCGAATTTCGTCGAGATGAGCCAACACGCTCTCGTTCACTGTACGAGCGCCCAAGCTTCCCCCCACAATCAGCACGGTCTTCTTGTCAGGTTCAAGTCCGAAACTTTTGCGTGCTTCGGCTGAGGAGATTTTGTTTTCGAGCAGATTCTGGCGCACGGGATTGCCCGTCAACACAATTTTATCGGCGGGGAAGAATCGCTCCATTCCTTCATAGGCCACACAAATCTTCTGCGCTTTCTTGGCCAAAGACTTGTTGGTGACCCCTGCGTATGAATTCTGTTCCTGAATCAAGCAAGGAATACCCATTGAGTGTGCGGCATTCAACGTCGGAGCCGATGCATAACCTCCAACACCAACTACCACCTGAGGCTTAAAGTTGCGGATAATCTTCTTCACCATGTTCTTGCTCTTCAAGAAGTCCATCATCACCCCTATGTTCTTCAGGCTCCACAAGGGCCGCACCAGTCCACGCACAGGCAGGCCTTCTATTTTGTAGCCCGCAGCAGGCACGCGCTGCATTTCCATGCGTCCACTTGCGCCCACAAACAATATTTCAGCTTCAGGATGTGCCTTTTTGATGGCATTGGCTATCGACACGGCGGGGAAGATGTGTCCACCTGTTCCGCCCCCACTCACAATCACTTTTAACGGTTTATTCTCTTCCATATACTGCACTAATTATCTTTTCCTCACTTTTTTCATCGGCAAAGGTACGAATAATCAACGAATTATCGTACTAAAACGTTCACAAATTGTACTTTTCCGACAGATTTCTTTTCTTCTCGCAAACAATTGTCTTCAAGACATTCCCCCATCGGTATAATACTCGCTGGTTTCGCCGTTGGGGACAGCCTCGACAATGGGTGCTTGCTGTTCTTTCTTTTCTGCATAACGGCTCACGCTCAGAATAACACCTATGTAGAAGCTGGTGATGAGGATGGAGGTGCCGCCCTTGCTGATGAGCGGCAAGGTCTGCCCCGTCACTGGAACCAGGCCGACAGCCACACTCATGTTGAGGAAAGCCTGCAGCACCATCATGATGCCAAAGCCCAGCACAAGAAAGGCAGGGAAAAAACTGGTGCATTTTTGAGCAATCCGCCCCACTCGAATCAGCAAAACGAGATAGAGAAATGCCACAAAAAAAGCCCCTGGAATGCCCAGCTCCTCCACGATGATTGCATAGATGAAGTCCGACTCGGCATGCTGCAAGAAGTCGCGCTGAATGGAGTTGCCGGGGCCCAGGCCGACAACATCGGAATTGGCGATGGCAATGGACGCATAGGTGGTTTGAGAGTTTTCGTCATTCAGCAGAATTTGTATGTCCGACTTATTTGCATTCTGTTGAGACGAGTCTTCTCCAAGGTGAAATTTGCGCTCCACACGACGCTTCACTGTCACCACACGCTTGCATCCCGGAATCTCTTTCCACACATCCTCAGGCACAACCATCGTCGTCATGACGAAGAAAGCACCTACACCAGCCATGACCGCCAGCCCTTTGAACATCAAGTCCTTGGGAACCTGCCCGATGAACATCATAATAATCACCACGAAGAAGAGCATCAAGGCCGTTGACACGTTGTCCAGAAAAATCAATCCGCAAATAATCAACGCCGCTCCGCCAACAATGGCAAAAGCCAGATAGCGCTTCCCTTTGATGGCCCCAACGATTTTTCGCTTCTTGCCCCTCACAAACTCTTCCTTCTCCGTCTGCGTCTTGGCCAGCACCACAGCCGTAGTCATCAGTAGGGCGGCTTTTGCCAACTCGGAGGGCTGGAAACTGATGGAGCCGAAGGTGACCCATCTGTGTGTCTCGTTGATGTTGCTACCTCCCCCCAGCACAGCCGTATAGAGCAGGAGTATCAGCGCAACGGGAAGCAGGATGAAAGGGAACAGCATGAACCACTTGCAGGGAATGCGGTGCACCAGCAGGATGACAATCAATCCCACCAGCAAAAATCCCGCCTGGTTCACCATCGGTCCCCAGTGATGCCCCCCCTCGAAAGTGAGGCGGCTCGATGCGCTGTACACTTCGACCAATGAAATCATGCAGAGGAAGAAGTAAATCATCCACACTCCCCGGTCGCCCTTAAAAAGCTTTCCGCCGAAGAAGTCCTTGACAAATGTTCCCATATTCTTTTTCTTAATTATGATTATCCATATACATTATTTTATTTATTCACCGGCAAGAGCCTGATGATACATCCGTATGGCTTGAAAGGGGTCATCCGTATGGCTTGAAAGGGTCATCCGTATGATTCGAATAATTCATACGTATGATTTAAAATGAGCATACGCATGAGTCAAATTCATCATCAGCATGAGTCACAAATTCTTCACGCATTCCTTGAATTGTTCACCCCTGTCTTCCATGTTTTTGAACAGGTCGAAGCTGGCGCAGCAAGGACTCAACAGCACCGTGCTGCCGGGCTTAGCCATCTTGAAACACTCATCGACACAGTCCTTCATGCTCTTCACGTCGGCGATGGGGAGGCCGAAACCATCGAAGGCAGCATGAAGCTTCGAATTATCCACTCCCAGGAAGACGAGGCCGATGCACTTCTGGCGGACAAGGTCGAAGATTTCAGAATAGTCATTGCCCTTGTCCTTCCCACCAAGAATGAGGACAACCGGTGTGCGCATGCTGTCTAAGGCATACCAACAAGCGTTGACATTGGTGGCCTTGGAGTCGTTGACAAATTCCACGCCCCGCACTCGGCCGGCCTTCTCCAGACGGTGTTCCACACCCTCGAACGTTTTCAGCCCTTCACGAATTTTCTCGTTGCTCACACCGGCCAAATCGGCCGTTATGCCAGCCGCCAAGGAGTTGTAAAGGTTGTGCTTGCCCCTGAGAGCCAATTCTTCCTGCTCCATGTTGAAGGGGGTGGGGCCTTCAATCACATATTCGTCCGCATCGACATAGCCAATCACGCTGTCGCTTTTGAACTCGCTGAACGGACAGAGCCTCGCCTTGATATGATACTTTTTCAGTTCGGCCGCCACAATCGGGTCGTCGTTCCAGAACACGAAGGCATCATCGGGCGTTTGATTCTGAATGATGCGCATCTTCGCATCGACATAGTTCTGCATCTTGAAGTCATAGCGGTCCAGGTGGTCGGGCGTGATGTTCATCAACACAGCAATGTCGGCCTTGAACTTGTACATGTTGTCGAGCTGAAAGCTGCTCAGCTCTATCACGTAGTAGTCGAAATTCTCCTCAGCCACCTGCAGGGCAAGGCTGCGCCCGATGTTGCCGGCAAGCCCCACGTTGTAGCCCGCATTCTTCAGGATGTGGTAAATCAGCGAGGTCGTAGTGGTTTTGCCATTACTGCCGGTGATGCAAATCATCTTGGCATGGGTGTATCTGCCCGCAAACTCTATCTCTGAAATGATGGGAATATTCTTTTCCTTCACTTTCACAATCATGGGCGCCGTCTCTGGAATGCCAGGGCTCTTGATGATTTCGTCGGCATTGAGGATGAGTTCCTCCGTGTGATGCCCCTCTTCCCAAACAATCTCATGGCTGTTGAGAAGCTCCTTGTACTTGTCCTTGATGACCGACATGTCGCTCACGAACACGTCACACCCTTTCTTTTTGGCCAGCACTGCGGCTCCCACACCGCTTTCGGCTGCGCCTAACACAACAATCCTTTTCATTATGATGATATTATGAACATGTTTTCACTTTATCGAATCTTCAGCGTGATGATGGTGATGGCAGCGAGCAGGATGGTCACAATCCAGAACCGAGTGGTAATCATCGACTCGAAGAGCAGCCCCTTGGGCCGCGTGATGAGATACTTCACGCCGTCCTCCATCTTGTGGCGATAGTGGTCGTGGAAAGGAGCGCGCTTGAACACTCTCCACTTCTCCCCCCGCTTGTTGCCACGCTTGGCATAGGCCACTTGCAGCATCACCGACACACTCTCCATGAGGAAGATGCCACAGAGGATGGGCAAAAGCAGCTCCTTGTGGATGATGACGGCCGTCACCGCAATCACTCCACCAATGGCCAGGCTGCCCGTGTCGCCCATGAACACTTTGGCCGGGTAGGCATTGTACCACAGGAAGCCAATCAGGGCCCCAACGAAGGCACTGAGGAAGACAAGGATTTCCTCCGACCCCGGGATGTACATCACGTTCAGATAATCGGCAAAGCGGATGTGGCCACTCACGTAGGCAAGGATGCCAAGCGTAACACCGATAATGGCCGAGTTGCCCGCACACATGCCGTCCATGCCGTCGTTAAGATTAGCCCCGTTGCTGACAGCTGCAATGACGAAGGTGGTGACGATGACGAAGAGAATCCATCCGCAAGCCCGCTTTGTTTTACCGTCGTGAATGAAGCTAAACACCTCGTAGTAGTCGATGTTGTTGCTCTTCACAAAGGGGACAGTCGTCACCGTGCTCTTTCGGGCTTCACTCTTATGATACACCTCCACTTTGTCGCCAATCTCAAGCTCCACGTTCTCCCTCACCACCGCATCGGGACTAAGCCAGAGGGTAAGCCCCACAATGATGCCAAACACCAGCTGAGCCAGCAGTTTCAGCCGCGGAGGAAGACCATCCTTGTTGCCGCCAAGCTTGATTTTGTCATCAATAAAGCCGACAACGCCGAAGAACAAGATGGTGGCAATGAGCAAAACGACATAGACGTTTCCCAAGTTGCCGAACAAGAGCGCAGGGATGATGACTGCGGCCAGAATGACCACACCACCCATCGAGGGCACTCCTTTCTTCTGCACGCCGTAAGGGTCGATGGAGGCATCGCGGGCTTCCTCGATATGTTTCCTCCGCCGCATGAACTTAATGAAGTACTCTCCGAGCACCATCGAGATGATGAGCGAGAGAATGAGTGAGGAGAGAGCACGGAACGACACGTAACTGACCATGCCTGCGCCAGGGATGTCGAGGTCGTGAAGATATTTAAAAAAGCTGTACAACATGAGCGATGATGATTTTCAGCAAGAATGTCTGAACAATTCTTCTATAGTTAATCCCTTTTTACACATTATTATATATATAGCACATGATGGTTCATGCTCCGAAACATGCACGCACTTCCTCTTTGTCATCGAAATGGTGCTTCACGCCCTTCACCTCCTGATAGTCCTCATGCCCTTTGCCAGCCACAAGAATCACATCGCCCGGCTTGGCCATCAGGCAGGCAGTCTTGATGGCCTGCCTGCGGTCGGCTATGGCGACCACTTTCTTCATCTGCTCCTCATCAAGGCCTGCCAGCATGTCGTCGATGATGTCTTGCGGCTCCTCAAAACGAGGATTATCGCTTGTGATGATGACACGGTCGCTCTGCTTCACGGCCTCCTGAGCCATGAGCGGACGCTTGCCCTTGTCGCGATTGCCGCCTGCCCCGCACACCGTGATGACTTCGCCTCGCCCCTCCAGCACGCCGTGGATGGCATTGAGCACATTCTCAAGGGCGTCGGGCGTGTGGGCATAATCCACAATGGCCGTGAATCCCGATGGCGAGCGGAGTGCTTCGAAACGTCCGCTGACGGGTTTCATCGCGCTGAGAGCCACAAGGGCTTCCTGCTCGTCTTCACCAAGCATGACGGTGGCGCCATAGACGGCAAGCAGGTTGCTCACGTTGAACTTGCCAATGAACTGCACGCCCACTTCCCGCCCGTTGATGTTGAGATACATGCCTTCAAAATGACACTCAATGAGCTTCGCCTTGAAATCGGCTGGCTGTTGCACGGAATAAGTCTTTACCGTGGCGCGAGTGTTCTGCACCATCACCAGGCCGTTCTTGTCATCCACATTGGTGATGGCAAACGCATCGGCAGGAAGACGGTCGAAAAAGAGTTTCTTGGCCCGAATGTAGTTCTCGAAAGTTTTATGATAATCAAGGTGGTCGCGCGTGATGTTGGTGAAGATTCCGCCCACAAAGTGCAGCCCTCCAATGCGGTTCTGCACAATGCTGTGGCTGCTCACCTCCATGAATGCGTATTCGCAACCAGCCTCTACCATGCGAGCCAGCAAAGCGTTGAGCGTGATGGGGTCGGGCGTGGTGTGCTCAGTGGGCACAGCCTCACCGTCAATGTAATTGCACACGGTGGACAGCAGTCCTGCCTTGTGCCCCAAGTGGCGAAACATCTCGTAGAGCACAGTGGCGATGGTGGTCTTTCCGTTCGTGCCAGTCACGCCCACCAAGCGCAGTTTCTTCGAAGGGTCGCCGTAGAACGTGGTAGCCACCTGCCCCACCGCCTGCTCCGTGTTCTCCACTCTCACGTAAGTGACTCCTGGTTCCGCTGCGGATGGAATCTCCTCGCAGAGCACGGCTACAGCACCTGCGGCCAAAGCTTTGCCGATAAAGTTGTGCCCGTCAGCAGCAGTTCCGCGCACAGCCACAAAGAGGTTGCCCGCCCCAACAAGGCGAGAATCTATCTGCACACCTGTAATGTCTCGCTCGCAGTCGCCCTTCACCTCAAGGACATTGAGCTTCTCCACCAGTTCTTTTAGTTTCATATTTTAATCGTTTGAAATGTTGTTCAGCGTAAGTTTATTTAATTGGGATGCATCATTTTCTCCATCAGTTACGGTTAATGATGCTCAGCAGGCCACAGAGAGCACGGCATCATTTCAGCACCAGACTCACCGTTTTGCCTTTCACCACTTTCGTTCCACTTGCCACACTTTGCAATGCCACACGCCCCTTCCCTCTCATCCGCACATTCATTCCGCGTGAGCTGAGGGCATAAACGGCATCCTTAGCCCCCATGCCCAACACGTCCGGCACCAGATTGTCATCCATCTTCAGCGCTTGAAATTCCACACAATCCGCACCAGCCGATGCTGTTCCCCACTCATAGCCATCGCCTCCGCGCGACTTCATGCCTAATTGCTCCAACACGTAGCGCGCTGCCAACACGTTGCCTTTCTTCACTTGAGGTACAAGAACGGCTGTGGAGTCTTTGGCCAGATTAATGTCGGTGGTCACATTCTTTGAATAGATGCGCTGGGCTATTTTCGAAAACACCGGACCGGCCTGACCGCCACCGCTGGCCACATAATAGGCATGGCGGATGGCCACGATGCAAGTGTATTTCGGATCTTCTGACGGATAGTAGCCACAGAAACTCACCAAGTGCTCATTGTGTCCTGCCTTGTAGCCGCCACCTGTAGCCACCTGTGCCGTGCCCGTCTTTCCGCTCACATGGAAATACGGATTCCCCGCACGCTTCCCCAGACCGTCCTTGTCGTTCACCACACGGTAAAGAATGCCCTGAATGTCTTCCAAGGCAGATTTCTTGCATATCTGCGGACGAATCACTTCAACGGGAAACTCTTCCACCATCTCGCCACCCCTCGAAATGCCTTTCACAAAACGGGGGCGCACCATCTTTCCGCCATTGGCAATGGCATTGTAGAAGCTCACTGTGCTGATAGGAGGTATCTGAGTCTCGTAACCAATCGACATCCAAGCCAAGGCCGTTGCCGACCAGTTGTCCGACATTCGGTAGCCGCCTCTCGAATCCTTATGAGGCATGCGGATGCGCGGATCGGCAGCACCATCAAACGGAAGTCCAAGAGGAGTGCCTATGCCCACACGACGTAGTCCCTCCACAAACTTGTCTGGTTGATTATGATAATATTTATCAATCAGTTTGCTCACACCCACATTGCTCGAAACCATCAGCACATGCGGCACATCAATCGTCCCGTAGCCACCCCGATGCCAGTTGTGATCCTTCATTGTTGCCCCATACATGTTGCATAGTCCGTTGCCCGTATCCACATAGTCCGTCGTCTTGATATAACCATCATCAAGACCCACCAGAATCGAAGCTGTCTTGAACGTAGAGCCAGGCTCCATCAAGGCCGCCAGCGCATAGTTTCGGGCTTCGTAATACTCGCCATCATCATATCGCATCAGGTTCACAATCGCCTTCACATCGCCCGTCTTCACCTCCATCAGCACCACCACTCCCATCGACGCTTCCAGCTCATGCAACTTCTCACGCAGCGCACTCTCGCAAATGTCCTGCATGCTCACATCTATCGTGCTCACCAGGTCATAACCATCCACTGGCTCCTTGTCTATGATGGGCAGAAACTTTTTCCACACTTTCTTCGTGTGGGTCATGCCAGGTTCACCCCTGAGCAGCGAGTCGAAAGCCAACTCCAACCCTGAGCGCGCCGAATCTTTCGCACCATACATCTCGCCCAGTGTGCGTCGAGCCAACGAGCCAAAAGGCTTGTTCCGGTTGTTGCGAGGATTGACGGACAATCCACTCTCATACCGGTTGCGCAAATTGAACACAGGCAACTGCATCAACTCATTATACTGGATGAAATTCAGCACAATCCGCGGCGACACATCCCAGTATCGCTTATGCTCACGCAGTCCTTTCATCATGTGCTCTAAATGTTCATCATACGTATAATTAGGGCAAATACGTGCCAGCCCTCGGCAAATGGAGTCCATGTTCGTCAGCCACATCGAGTCCTTCTCCGCCACTTGATCAGGCTTATACCTCTTGATTCTCGAACCATTCGACGCCACCGAATCGGGCAAGCGCTCCACGCCCGAAAGGAAATCGATGTAAACCTTATAGTCAGGCAGGCTGCTGGCCATCAACTGACCATCGGCACTCAGAATATTTCCTCGATTAGCCGGCAAAGGCATCGTGTCGCTCACGCTCACCGCACCGACGCTCTTCCAAAACTCATTCTGTACTGTAGCCGTATAAATGGCACGCCCCATGATTGCTAACATCACAAGCGCAGCCACCACCACCAGCACCGTAATGCGCGTATTGATAAATTTCTTGTCGAATTTCATTGTCCTTTAGTTTTACCAGTTTCCACCTTTTTTACATCTTCCACAGGAGGCTCGCCATTAGCTCCCGTCGCCCTCTGCCTGTCCGCTGAAGTTTGTGTGTCAGACGAGGCCGGACCACTCGCCTTCTCCTTCGTCTCCGTTCCTTCTTCCTCTTCATCAGTTTCGTTCATCTGTTCAATCAGTATAGCTGAATCCACCACCACTTCCTCTATCTTGCTTTCTTTTGATGCCGATTTTCCGTTTCCTCCCTTAATCAGATAAGGCGGAGTGATTGAATTATGCAGCAAACTGTCAGGTGTTTCGCGCAATCGTTTCTCTACATTCGACTGCCTCGTCAGGTTCATCAGCTCGCTCGATTGAGTCAGCACATTATACTTCACATCCTGCAAGCGTCCCCTCAAGCTATCAATCAAAACAGCATCCTGCTGACTATCATAACGGTTACCCGTATAAATCAGCATCAGAGCAACACAAAAAACCACAAACATGATTTGCTTAATCATGAACTTGCTCATGAGAAAGTCACCACCCAAAATCGATTTGATTGAAAGTTCGCTCAGTTCATCATCATCCTCGTTAGTAAACTTACGGATGGCTTCTATTGCCTCCTCTTCTTCTTTTTTCTTTTCCTCATTTTGTTCCCCCTCCAAATTCAGTTCATGATCCTGTCCAGCATCATCAGGAAGAGTCATCCCCGACTCCTCCTGCATCACATTTCCCTTCTCTTCTTTCTTTGACATAAGGTTCCCTCCCTTTCGGCCCTAATCTTCAAGCCTTTTCTTTAATTTAAATAATGTGTAAATCGAATAGAACTCACTTTATCGCCATCTTCAAGGCGTGGATATCAATTAGTCTTTTTCTCAAATTTTCTCACAAACAATCAACTCTTTGCGCCAATTCTCAAATTTTTTCAGCAATTCTTAATTTTGCGCTACGGCTTCTTGGGTTTCGCTCCATTTCCTCATCGCTTGGGACAATCACTTGCCTATTCACCAACTTGAACGGAGCCTCCACCCTGCCGAAGAAATCCTTCTCCTCATGACCCTCCACATTGCCCGTCTTCATCAAGTTCTTCACCATTCGATCTTCCAAAGAATGGTAAGTTATTACTACCAACCGCCCGCCTGGTCGCAGCATTTCAGTCGCCCCCTTCAGCATGTCACGCAGAGCATCCATCTCATGATTCACCTCAATTCGCAATGCCTGAAACACCTTCGCCATATCTTTCTTCTCTCGCTCACTCCGGAAGAAAGGCTTCACTACCTCCACAAAATCGCCTATCGTTTCAATGCTTTTCATCTGCCTTGCTTTCACGATAGCCGATGCCAGTTTCCGGCTCTGCTTCAACTCTCCGTACAGATAAAAAACGTCTGCCAACTCTTTTTCGCCAAAGGTGTTCACCACATCCGCAGCCGTTCGTCCGGCGCGCTGATTCATTCGCATGTCCAACTTCCCATCAAAACGGAATGAAAAACCACGCTCACTGTCATCAAAATGATGAGAACTCACGCCCAAATCAGCCAGCAACCCATCAATCTGTTCCACCCCATAATATTTCAGGAAATTTTTCAGAAACCGAAAATTGCTCCTCACAAACGTGAACCGCTTCGTGCCTTCTTCCTCTCCTGCATCCAGTCCCGCTGCATTTTGCTCCGCATCGGCATCCTGATCAAAACCAAACAAGTGTCCGTCCTTGTCCAACCGAGAAAGAATCTCCCTACTATGCCCGCCGCCACCAAAAGTTACATCCACAAAACAGCCGCCCACTCCTATATTCAGCCCGTCCACACTCTCCTGCAACAGTACCGGCACATGATATACACCACCTTGCGCCATTCCAATCTCTTGATTCAGCATAACATCAACCCTCCCCATCATTTTTGGCCCTCGCGAGGCTTACTAAACAAGGCTTCCATCTCGTCGCCCAAATCAACACTGCTATCCAGCGCCTCTTCCAACGCTTCCTTATTCCAAATCTCAATTCTATCAACCATCGCCAGAAAACGCACATCACTCTCGATGCCAGCATACTGCAACTTCCTCTTCGAAATCAGCAAACGGCCATTCTTGTCCAGTTCAATTGGCTCGGCATCGGCCTCAAAACGCCTCAACGCCATCTGCTCGCGGCTGTTCCACTGATCCACTTGGCTGCGCAGACCGTCCAACTGTTCGTTCCACACCGATTCAGGATACAGCACCAGACACTTCTGGAAAACGTCCTTGCGCAAGACGAGGCTCTTTTCCTCTTCCGCTTCAAGCACTTTCCGAAATGCTGCAGGCAGAAACACCCGCCCTTTCGCATCCGTCTTTGCTGGATAATCACCTATGAATCGATAGTGCATATTTGAACTAATAGTTTAACTGATTTTCAACCCTTTTCCGAGTCGCTTTTATTAAATAATGTGCAAATATACAGAAATTCCCCACAATCCCCCACTATTTATCGATTTTTTTCAAAAAAAATTATTAACAAAGGTGTTAATAAGTACATACACCAATGATTACCAACAAAATATAATTTTATCTATACGGTGGGGGAATATATGTTTTGTAAAGTCGGAATGTACAATTACGCCATTTTTCACGTTCCACCGTCCAACCATTACGAGTTTCCTTCTTTCCATTCTTCTCTTCCCCCTCCACACAAAGGAGCAGATTCACTCCATCAACATGAGCCATATCGCTAATAAAGAACTTGTCCCCACATCATTTCTATCGTGCCCCTTCACTTTTTTAGCAAAAATATTTCTTTATTCAAGAAAAAAGTATTTACTTTGCAACAAATTCATTATCTATTCACTACAAATAACCCCTAAAAGTATGAAAAAGAACATTCTGAGTCTCGCTGTCATCGTAGCAGCTTTCACATTCGCACTGCCCTCACAGGCACAGATGAAGTTCGGTATCAAAGCAGGTCTTAATGTTGACAATGTTAACTTGAAAAATGTCAATGCTAATCTCGACAGCAAGAACCGCACAGGTTTCTTTGCTGGTGTAACAGCCGATTTCACCATTCCTCTCGCTGGCCTTGGAGCCGACATCGCAGTCCTCTACGACAACAAGGTCATTGGTCTCGAAGAGAATGGCGCAGAAGCCAACAAGACCCTCCACTACATCGACATCCCCGTCAACGTGAAATACACCATCGGCCTCAGCAGCCTCGCCAGCGTTTATTTTGCCGCAGGTCCTCAATTCTCTTGGAATGTAGGCGACCGCAACTGGAAACCTGCAAACATTAACCAAGATTGGGAACTGAAGAAATCAGAGTTTTCTTTGAATGTAGGTGCTGGTGCTACCGTCCTCAAGCACGTCCGCATTGGCTACAATTTCAACATCGGCTTAGGCAAAACTGCCGAAACCACCGTCATCGGCACAGCCACCAATGCCGTCAAAGGCAAGTTGAGAAACAACACTCACCAGATTTCTCTGACTTACATTTTCTAACTCAAGGGTCAACCGACATCGGTCACCCTGACACGATGCCATCGCACCCCACTCTATGTTCGCCGACATTATCCTTCCTATACCTTTCGACAGCTTCACTTATCTCGTTCCGCCCACCCACCAAACCGCACGAGATTTGAGAGGCTGTCGAGTTGTTGTGCCATTTGGCAAAAACAAAATTTACACAGGCATCGTGCTGCGCACCCACACTAATGCCCCACAGGGTGTGGAAATGAAGGAAATCATCGAGATTCTCGACGATTCACCCGTAGTTAACGAACATCAGTTTGCCTTCTGGCAGTGGATTGCCCATTACTACATGTGCCCCCTCGGTGACGTGATGAAAGCCGCCTTACCCGGAGCCATGAAGCCTAAAGACCTGGAGGCACTGCGCGAATCGACTCGCAAACGCAAGGCACGCTCAGACAGCATGCTCCTTGGCGAACCGACCATTTCCCACTTCCTCAACCCCGCCCAACAACAAGCAATGGGCGAGATTGAGCAATCCTTCCGCGACAAAAACGTCACTCTCCTCCATGGAGTCACCTCTTCGGGCAAGACGGAAATTTACATTCATCTCATCGACAAATACTTAACAGTCGGCAAGCAAGTACTCTACCTCCTACCAGAAATAGCTCTTACCACCCAAATCACAGAACGCTTGCGCCTGGTGTTTGGCGACAACATGGGTGTCTATCACTCCAAGTTCACCGACGTGCAGCGCCTCGAGGTCTATAAGCGGCAGACATCCTCTATGCCCTACCAGCTCGTCCTCGGTGTGCGCTCCAGCATTTTCCTCCCTTTTCAGAATCTTGGACTTGTCATCGTTGATGAAGAGCACGAACAAAGTTACAAGCAGCAAGAGCCAGCCCCTCGCTATCATGCTCGCAATGCGGCACTCATGCTTGCACACATGTTTGGGGCCAAGACCCTGCTCGGCACCGCCACCCCCTCGTTCGAAATTTACCACTGGGCACGAAAAGGACGCTATGGCTACGTGCAGCTCACCCAGCGCTATCGCAACATGCAACTGCCCACCATCGAAGTGGTAGATACCAAAGAAGCCAAGCGGAAACGCCTCATGCGAGGAGCCTTTTCCCCACGCCTTATCGAAGTGATGCAGACAGCCCTCGACCGCAAGGAACAAATCATCCTTTTCCAAAACCGCCGAGGCTTCTCCTCCTTCATCGAGTGCCGCCAATGCGGATGGGTGCCCCGATGCCCCCATTGCGACGTGACCCTCACGCTCCACAAGAAGACCTCTACCCTCACCTGCCACTATTGCGGCTACACCACACACATACCCGAACGCTGTCCAGCCTGCGAAGAAAGCAAATTCACCGACGTGGGCGTGGGCACAGAAAAGGTGGAAGAGCAAATTCAGAAACTTTTCGAAGGAGCCACCACGCTGCGCATGGACCTTGACACAGCCAAAACCCGCCATCAGCATGAGAACATCATCGCTGACTTCGCCGCCCATCGCGCCGACATTCTGATTGGCACCCAAATGGTGACCAAGGGCTTGGACTTCGACAACGTGTCGGTGGTGGGCATACTGGATGCCGACACCATGCTCAATCTGCCTGATTTCCGCAGCTACGAACGCACCTTCCAGACCCTCAGTCAAGTGGCTGGACGAGCAGGACGCAACAACACCCCAGGTCTTGTCATCCTCCAAACTCGATCGGCCGACAGCGACATCATTCGCCAAATCACACAAGGCGACTATCGGCAGATGTTCTACACCCAAATGCAGGAGCGCCAACTTTTCCATTACCCACCCTTCCAGCGGCTCATTTACATCTACCTTCGCCACCGCGACGACCACCTGCTCGACCATTTGGCACACGAGATGAGCCAGCGTCTGCGAGCCATCTTTGGTGACCGCGTTTTGGGTCCCGACCGCCCACCTGTGGCACGCATTCAGTCGCTCTACATACGTAAGCTCATGCTTAAAATGGAACTCAATGCCCCCACCGATCAGGTGCGCCAAGCCCTGCTGACCCTTCAGCAACAAATTCTCGCCATCCCTGCCGCCAAGAGCCTCAACATCTATTACGATGTCGATCCACTCTGAACCCCAACCCCATTTTTATCATGGAGGGAGCACGTCAGACCCTCAAAAACCTTTCGTTTTTGCACTCTTTTCCCGTCAGTGAGCAATAAAAAGCCTCCATTTCATTGTGGTACAGAAAAAATGTCGTAAATTTGCAACCGCTTACTGCTTGCCCTGCAAAGGACAAGGCTAACCGTATTGAACAATACATACCCAAAAACAACCAATACATTAACTATGAGTTTGAAAATTATTGTGCTCGCAAAACAGGTGCCCGACACACGTAACGTCGGTCCTGACGCGATGACTCCTGAGGGAACAGTGAACCGTGCCGCACTGCCCGCGGTGTTCAACCCTGAGGACTTGAACGCCCTTGAGCAGGCACTGCGCTTGAAGGACGCTAACCCAGGTTCCACTATCACCATGCTCACCATGGGTCTGCCTAAGGCAGCCGAGGTGCTGAAAGAAGGCATCTACCGTGGTGCTGACGAAGGTATTCTGATTTCAGACCGTCCTCTTGGCGGTGCCGACACACTGGCCACCAGCTACACACTGGCTCAAGCCATCAAGAAAGTGGGCGACTACGACATCATCCTCTGCGGACGTCAGGCCATTGACGGCGACACCGCTCAGGTGGGTCCGCAGGTGGCTGAAAAGCTGGGGCTTACTCAAATCACCTACACCGAAGAAATCCTCTCGCTCGACAAGGAAGCCAAGAAGATTGTTGCCAAGCGCCACATCGACGGCGGCGTAGAAACGGTGGAAGGTCCGCTGCCCATTGTGGTGACAGTGAACGGTAGTGCCGCTCCCTGCCGTGTGCGCAACGTGAAGCGCGTGTGGGCCAACAAGAACCGCGAGTTCACCACTTGGGGTGCCGCCGACATTGAAGCCGACCCAGCCCAGATAGGCAAGGCTGGTTCTCCCACCAACGTGAAGGCCGTGAAGAGCATCGTCTTCAAGGCCAAGGAAAACAAGACTCTCACTGCTTCAGACGCAGATGTTGAAAGTCTGATTGTTGAACTCATGGAATCAAACACTATCGGATAATGAACAACGTATTTGTATATTGTGAACTCGAAGGCAACAAGGTTGCCGATGTAAGTTTGGAACTTTGCACCAAGGGGCGCAAACTTGCCAACCAACTTGGTGTACAGTTGGAAGCCGTACTCATTGGCTCGGGTCTCGATGGTGTTGAGAAACAGGTCGTTCCTTATGGAGTAGACCGGGTACACATCTTCGACGACGAGAAACTTTTCCCTTACACCTCCCTGCCACATACTTCCGCAGTGGTAAACCTCTTCAAGGAAGAGCAACCTCAGATTTGCCTCTTGGGCGCCACCGTCATCGGCCGCGACCTTGGTCCTCGTGTGTCTTCCGCACTCCACTCTGGTCTGACAGCCGACTGCACACAGTTGGAGATTGGCTCGTTCGACATGAAGGTGAAGGATGCTGAGGGCAATTTGGTTGATAAGCACTACGAAGACCAACTCTATCAGATTCGTCCAGCCTTCGGTGGCTCCATCATCGCTACGATTGTCAACCCCGAACATCGTCCACAAATGGCAACCGTTCGCGACGGTGTGATGAAGAAGGAAATCCTCGACGAGAACTACAAGGGTGAAGTGGTGAAGCACGACGTGGCCAAGTACATCCCTCTCACCGACTATGTGGTGAAGGTGCTCGACCGTCACGTGGAGAAAGCTAAGCACAATCTCAAAGGTGCTCCCATTGTCATCGCTGGTGGTTATGGCGTAGGTGGTCCGGAAGGTTTCAACCTCCTCTTCGAACTCGCCAAAGAACTTCATGCCGAAGTGGGTGCCAGTCGTGCAGCAGTCGATGCTGGTTGGATTGACCATGACCGACAGATTGGCCAGACAGGCACCACTGTTCGTCCTAAAGTCTATATTGCTTGCGGCATCTCGGGTGCCATCCAACACGTGGCAGGCATGAAGGACTCAGGTATCATCATCTCCATCAACTCCGACCCCCAGGCTCCTATCAACCAAATTGCCGACTACATCATCAACGGCACCATCGAAGAGGTTGTGCCAAAACTCATTAAGTACTACAAAAAGAACTCGAAATAACCATGGCAAATTCCTATACCGATGTTCCTGAGATAAAGTTTCACATGCAGCATCCACTGATGCAGCGTATTGTTGAACTCAAGGAACGCAATTATGCTGACTACGGTCAGTACGACTATGCACCCAAGGACTATGAGGATGCACAGGAGAACTATGACAGCCTGCTCGAAATCACAGGCGACATCAACGCCAACATCATCGGTCCCAACTCTGAGGAAGTTGATGCCGAAGGCCCCCACTGCGAGAACGGCCGTGTGCGCTATGCCAGCAAGACCTACGAAAACCTCGATGCCACCATCAAGGCAGGACTCTGCGGCATGACCATGCCACGTCGTTACGGCGGCCTCAACCTGCCTAACGTGGTTTACACCGCTGCCAACGAAATCATCGCCGAGGGGGATGCAGGCTTCGAAAACATCTGGTCGCTCCAAGACTGTATCGAGACCCTCTATGAGTTTGGTGACGAAGACCAGCGCAAGCGTTACATTCCTCGTGTTTGCGCCGGCGAGACCATGTCGATGGACTTGACTGAGCCTGACGCAGGTTCCGACCTTCAGTCCGTGATGCTCAAGGCCACCTTCGATGAGAAGGAGAATTGCTGGCGCCTGAACGGTGTGAAGCGCTTCATCACCAACGGCGATGCCGACATCCACCTTGTGCTGGCTCGTTCAGTAGAAGGCACTCGCGATGGACGTGGCCTGTCCATGTTCATCTACGACAAGCGCAACGGTGGAGTGAACGTGCGCCGCATTGAGAACAAACTGGGCATTCATGGCAGCCCCACTTGCGAACTCGTCTATAAGAATGCCAAGGCCGAGCTGTGCGGTTCGGAGAAACTTGGTCTCATCAAGTACGTAATGGGGTTGATGAACGGTGCTCGTCTGGGCATTGCTTCTCAGTCGGTAGGTGCCGAACAGGCTGCCTACGAAGAGGCCATCAACTACGCCCGCGACCGCAAGCAGTTCGGCAAGGAAATTATCCACTTCCCGGCTGTCTATGACATGATTAGCCGCATCAAGGCCAAACTTGACGCTGGTCGTTCACTCCTCTACATGACAGCCCGCTATGTGGATATCTATAAGGCACTCGACGACATCAGCAAAGAGCGCAAACTCACCCCCGAGGAGCGCGACGAGTTCAAGAAGTACTCAAAGCTCGCCGATGCCTTCACGCCGCTGGCCAAGGGCATGAATTCCGAGTTCGCCAACGAGTCGGCCTACGACTCCATCCAGGTGCATGGCGGTTCAGGTTTCATGCTGGAGTACAAGTGCCAGCGCGTTTATCGCGATGCCCGCATCATGTCCATCTACGAGGGCACCACGCAGCTCCAAACCGTAGCCGCCATCCGCTACATCACATCAGGTTTCTACGCCAATGTCATCAAGGATTTCGAGGCAGAACCAGTGGCTGCAGAGTATGCTGCCTACGCAGAGCGCATCAAGGCCATGAACGAGAAGCTCTCCGCTTGCATTGACAAGGCCAAGGAGCCAGGTAATCAAGATTTCCTCGACCTCTGCGCCCGCAAGCTCTACGAAATGACAGCCTACGTCATCATGTCGCACTTGCTCTTGCAAGACACACAGCGCGCCCCCGAGCTCTTCGGCAAGTCGCTCACCGTCTTCATCAACTATGCCGAGAGCGAAGTAGCCAAGCACTGCAACTACATCCACGCGCTCAATGTGGACGAGCTGGCAAGCTACGTGCAGGAATAAGATACACACATATTATAATAAAAGGGCTGGCTCCGACGAGGAAGTCAGCCCTTTTTATGCTCTTTTGAGAATTATATCCAATAAAGATAATCCTTTCAGGATAATTATTTGGTTGGGGCAAAAACACACTTTTTCACAAACTTGTGATTCACAAAGTTGTGAAAAAGCGTGTTTTTTCTCTGTTACAGGTATGTTCAGTCAAAGGTGAGGTGTGGGAGGTTGTTGACGATGTCCACTGTTTGGGTGCTGACGTTGATGACGGAGAGGAGGAGGTCAAGGATGTAGCGCGGTTTGCCATGCTCACGTGCCCAGTCGTTGGCATCGTTCTTGATGAGCGACTTCTTGTCGATGGAGACGCAGTAGCGTTCAACTATCCATTCGATGGCACTCTTGCCGTTCACGATGTAGTCGTAGGCTTTCAAGGGAATGTTCTCCAGACGGATGTTGGCGTTGTAGAAGATGACGCTCTTGTCGTCCTTGCTGCGGAACTTCATCTTCGGATCCACACGGAAGTAGTCGTAATCGTCTTGGTCGGCACGTTTGGCGGTGATGTGCACCACCACTTCGGGATGCGGAGGCACCTCCTCGTAGTTCAGATGGAGTTCTGCCAGTTGCTTGCCTGCCTTGTAGAACGCCATGAAGTCCTCTATGCGCTCCACGATAGGGATTCTTGGCAGCGACTTCTTCAGGTCGGCAGCGAAACGCTCACGGTAGTCCTTCGAGTGCAGCAAGCCATAGACATAGTAGAAAATCATCTCCTTCGTGATGTTCTTTGCCCCATTGTAGCGGTTCCTCACCTCCTTCAATATCCAGTCCGTTATGCCATCATGACGGATGTAGTCATCGTCGGAAGTGTCATCAAAAAGAGTCTTCTGCTTATGGGTGTTCTCTTCGTAGTAGTAGAGAGGAAGGCATTGACTTCCACTATTAAAGCCAAGGTCAGGAATACAATTCGCAATTAAAGGATGAAATGGCTTTGTTCCTCCCACACCTGGAATACATATTGTTATATTGTCATTATATCCTTTAGGAAAACTTCTCGGTAACTGATAGGTTCGCTGTAGCCACGGCTTGTGGTAATATACATGTTGTTTACAGAATGGTCTATAAACTGCCTTAATAACGTAACTTTCGCTAAATGAAATCTTTTTATTGGATTTACAGCTAGCAATAATCCCTTCATCCAAACTAATCCTACGAAGATTGGGTTGTATTCCTTCAATTTCTCTTTTGAGCACTTTTTCTCTCTGTTCATTATAATAGTCAACAGAAATATGCATGTTGTTATTCAATGATTGTTGCGAGAAATTGTATGCCCAAGCATCTCTACCAGTCTTTAGTCCATTTGTCGTACACTTCTCGAAGAAAGTCCGACTTGATGACTTATCCGTAATTGCTATCAACCCATCAAAAAACCCGTCCCTCACGTTTATCCAATCCCTTTTTTCATTTGGCACAATTTCTGTCCATTCCATTCCCTTGACAGAGCGGAAGTCATGCACCATTTTCAGTTTCTGTTCGCGACTCAGATAGTCGCCAATATCGTGATAATAAATCGTTGCCATAATACTAATTATTTATGATTAATTCGTGGATAATTTGTGATAATTTATGTTGAAGAAAAAACACGAATGATCATGAATTATCCACGAATTATTCATGAATTATTTTTTGCTTTTTTGACTAAGATGGTGATGGCTATGGGGGTACGAGAGCCAGAGCCAAAGATTTTACCTCCTTCTTTACGAGAGAGTTCCCCACTGGTGCGCTGATTGCCTCGCAAATTGAAGACATAGATTTTGTCAAACTCTTGTTCGAGACAGGCACGCATACCGTCTTGGGCATTGCCGTCTATCCATGCTCCGTTACTGATGAACGCCACGACACCACCATCGGGACATTGGGCTATGCGGTCGCTTGCCCAACGGAAAGCCTTGATGTAACTATCGTAGAGAGAGTTCTTATTAGTGGCATTTGTATGAGCCGCGTATGTATCAGCCACCCGTTTGTCAAGATGTGGATACTTCAAGTTCTGCGCATTGTCGTTTGCCGAGTTCTGCCCCACCGAGTATGGCGGATTTCCGATAATCACCCTTACTTCAGCCTTCTTCTGCTTTCTTAATCTCTCCGAGTTTTCAGGAAACAACTGAGAATAGAAGGTTTTGTTGTCGTGTTCGTTCAGTTGGAAGGTGTCGGTCAAGCAGATGCCATCGTAAGGCAGGTAGTCGGGTTGGTCGCCGCCCATGATGTCGTGATAGACACTCTCGATGTTGATGTCGGCAATATAGTAAGCCAAGAGGACGATTTCGTTGCAATGAATCTCGTTCTTGTACTTGCGACGCAAGTCTTCCTTCTTGATGAGCCCACTCTGCATCAGGCGAGTGATGAACGTGCCCGTGCCCACGAAGGGGTCGAGAATGTGCACATTCTCCTCAGTCAGCGACGTGTTGAAGTCCTCACGCAAGATGTCCTCGACCGAATGGATGATGAAATCGACGCACTCCACAGGCGTATAGACAATGCCAAGTTTCTCCACGGTGAGCGGGAATGCGCCCTTGAAGAACTTCTCGTAGAGGTTCTTGATGACCGTCTGCTTTCCCTCCAGATTGTCGATGTTGCCCACGTTGACCCGCACCGACTGGTAGAACTTATCCAGTACCTGTGTGTCCATCTCAAAGCCTTCCGTTTCGAGAAACTCCAGCATGAACTGCATCGACTTGCTCACCGCGTTGTTGTTGACAAACTGATAGTCGTTGAACAAGGCATCGAACACGGGCCGCATAATCATGTGTTGGGCCAGCATCTCGATGGCTTGTCCCTCATCCACACTCGGATTGATGTTGCGTTGCAGACCTGCCACAAACTCTTGGAAGTGCTCACGGGCAGTCAGATTCTCCTTCACCATCCGTGTGATGCGTTCGATAAACTTGCGGGCTATGTCTCCGACTGACTTTGCCCAGTTCTCCCAATAGAGTTTATCGCCCACCTTCTCCACCAGTTTGGCGTAAATGCCATCCTGCAAAGCACCGAATCGGAGTTCCAACTGCTGTGCAACCTGTGCCGTATCAAGCATGATGGCATCGTCCTCATCGCCTGCCTCACGCATCGTGGAGGAATAGACATCCTCCGCCATCGAGTAACTGCCGCTCGGCACACCGCCAGCAATGATTTTGTCGGGACGTTTCTTGTTCAGATTGATTTGGTTCACATGGGCATTGAAGGCTTCATCATGGCTTCGGAGGGCATTGAGGATGGTCCACACCACCTTGAAACGCTCGTTGTCGTTCAATGCCTGCTCGGGGGTGACATCACTCGGCACGATGACGGGGATGATGATGTAGCCGTATTTCTTCTCCTTATCGGTGTTCTTGCCGAAAGTGCGCATCACACGCCCCACCGACTGCACCACCTCCACCTCGCTGTTGCGTGGCGAAAGGAAAATGACGGCATCGAGAGCGGGCACATCCACCCCTTCGCTCAGACAACGCACATTGCACAGCACACGACATTCGTTGGGGTCGGCAGCCTCTGCCTTCAGCCATGCCAACTTCTCGTTTCGGGTAGCAGCATCCATCGAGCCGTCAATGTGCTGCGCCTTGATGTTCACCACATGCTCCGCCTCCTGTTCGGAGAGGTCTTTCTTATAGTCGTCGCTTACTTGCGAAAAGTAGCGGGCTATCTGCGTGGACGAGAAGTTGGGATTGCTCTTGGTGGGGTTGATGGTCTGGCAGAAGGCTACGGCGCGGTGCATCAGCACAGGGTCTTGCTCGCGGGTCACACCGTGGTCGCCCTTGATGCGCTTGGAGAGCCCGTTGATGCACCCAATCAGTTTGGTGGCATCATCAAACTGTAACTCTTTTGTCTTGTCTGCCTCCGAAGCAGCATGATACTGCGCCTTGATATTGTCTGCCATACTCTTGGGGATGTCTTCCTCGCTCACTGTGAGCACCAGCACCTTGTAGTCGCACAGCAATCCCTGACTGACGGCATCGTTGAAGGTGAGTCGGTGGAACTCCTTGCCGTAAATGGTCTCGTCATCCATCGAGCAGAGGATGTCATCATTCTCAGCAGCCTTCACCTTGACCGACTCGCGATAGAGCCGAGGTGTGGCGGTCATGTAGAGCCGGCGACGGGCAGGAATGAGGTCGTTGTTGTGCACCTTGGTGAAATTCGACTCGTCGCGGTCTTTCAGTTTCACACCTGTGGTGCGATGCGCCTCGTCGCAAACGCAGAGGTCAACCACCCTTCCGTACTGATGAAGGGCGTCGCTCACCACATCAATGCTCTGGTAGGTGGAGAAGATAACGATGCGAACGGACTCTTTCTCGTAACGGCGTAACTGTCGCAGCACCGACTTCACGTTGGTAGAGGCTGGCACGGCCAGTTCCTGTATGCTGGCATCGGTGGCATCGTCGTCCTGCATCTTGCGGCTCACTTTGGCATCGGAACAGATGCAGATGGCTCGCATGTCATCGGTGCGGTCGCTCATCCACGCATTGAGAGTCTGTCCCAGCAGGGCGATGCTCGGCACGAGGAAGAGGATGAAGCCGTCCTTATCGGTGATTTGTTCAGCTATTTTCAGCGAGGTGTAGGTCTTACCTGTGCCACATGCCATGATGAGTTTGCCACGCTCGTTGCCCTCTTCTACAAAATGGCGATAAGTGTCCGCCATCGCACGGAGTTGGTGGGCGCGTGGTTGCTTTCCCGAGAGTTGTGCCTTCTTGCCGTAGAGTCCCTGACGGAGCTTCAGCCAATCGACCGACGAACTTTCCAGTTCGTAAAGATTGATTTTGTTGAATGGCAAGGTGAGGTTGGTGATGGCTTTCTGTGCATTCACTCCCCACGGACGGCGTGTGGTTTCCACCCACACGAGGTTGCTGAAGCCACGTGTCTGGAAGGTTTCGTCTTCGGTGAAGGTGCGGATGGAGTTGGCCAAGAAACTATCCACCATGCCTTTCTCGATGGTGGTGTCCTCGTCGTAGCACTTGCACTGGATGGCCCAGTAGTCGCCCGTGTCGGTACGTGCCACGAGGTCGATGCCCAGGTCGGTGCCCCCGAAGTCTTTCCGCCCGGGGAACTCCTCCCACAGCCACACCCGTTCCAGGTTGGCATAGCGCGGGTCGGTGAGGAACCATAGTTTCATCAGCTGCTCGAAATCCTGTCCTTTCTCCCGTTCGGTGAGAGACTTCTGACGGATGTCGGCGAGAATGTCGTTGATGCCATACGTTGGTGCAGGGGTATGGCTCGCCTGTGTTAGATTCGGTTGCATGGTTGGTCGGGTGCTTTTGAAATCTAATGTATTGGTCAGCAACAGTGGGACAAAATGAAAACGTACCACCTTCCGCAGTTTCATCCCTAAGTTCTGGAGCACCCGACCAAGAGTAACCATTGCAGAGAAATGAAAAGGAAGGGGTACGCCTATACGATATAGACGTACTCTCATTCCTTCGGTTCTCTGCATAACTTGGTCGGGTTATTTTTGAACTTAGAACCTTCAGAATTGAATACGTTGATTCAATATACCCACGATGTCTGCAAGGACGGACGGCATAGGGTGCCGAACGCTTGCGAGGGCAAAGGTAGGGAAAAAAAAGAAAAGCCAAAAAGGTTGGGAGGAGTTTTTGTAAAAAAAGTGGATTTATGAGGATAGAGGAGGCCTGTTTTGATACGGAGGGAAAGAAAAAAGGGGAAAGAGTGAAGAGGAAGTGACGTTTCCCCTATCTTTCTGAATCTCCAACCCATCTATGATTAATCGTTTTCCTATTTTTACACTAATTCATCATCCACCGGAATGATGGTATATAGGTTCTTAATCAGAAATTCAACAGCCGCCTGCAAAGGGGACAAATCATTTTGTATGGTGTCCCACACGAGGTCGGAATTGATATCAAAGTAGCCGTGAGCAATATGGTCACGCATCCCCATCACTTGTTTCCATGGTATTTCGGGGCGAGAAGGCAGTAACTGCTTCTTTGTCAGGGCATCCACTTTTTTGAAGCCTTCACCGATTGCTTCAAGCAGCATACAATTGGCCGCCAATGTTTTCATCCCATCGACAGACATGAGCCATGTGTCTGGGTTGTCAATGCCCTTGTTTCATTCCTTCAAATCAAGAATGGCGTGATGTATCTGATCAAGATAGTCTTCAACTATTTGTAGTTGTCGGTATGATAGTGATGCCATCTCGTTCTATTTGTTCACGGAAAAAAGGACGCATGTGACGATGTTCCTGTATCAAATCGACATCATTGCCCAACAGTTCTTTCAAGTATTGTGCCGCAGCAATGTGGTTCATCATCTTTGGAGGCATGGTCACAAACAAGTCAACATCGCTCCCTTCATGATGTTCGTTTCTGGCCACAGAGCCGAACAGCAACATGGAAGTGATGCCGAAACGCGACCGCAACTCATCGGCATGAGACTTGATAATATCCACATATTCTTGTCTTGTCCGCATGTTCGCTTTCATTTATTTTTGCAAATGTACGATTTATTTTTGATGTTTCAAGTGTTTGGGTAAAAAAAGTGGATTTATGAGGATAGAGGAGGCCTGTTTTGATGCGGAGGGGTAGAAAAAAGGGAAAAGAGAGAATAGAAGATGACGTTTTCCCGTTTGCAAATGTCATGCCAAATGTCTATCGCTGTGACAGAGAAGGAGTGAGAGTCTGACCACTTGATGGCATGTGGAAAAGGAGTAAAAGACATACACATAATATATATAAGAGGGCTGACTTCGTCATCGAAGTCAGCCCTCTATTTTTTGAAGACCGTTCACAGAAAACGGCGACGAAACCAGAGAGAGGAAACAGGGTCGGTAACGTAAATTATCCATAAACAAGTCCGATTTTCGGAACAAAGATAAGTTTTTCTAGCAATTTCACAAACTTGTGAATCACAAACTTGTGAAATCGCTTAGTTTTTAACTATTCAACCAATCTTTTCCATCAAAAAATGTGATAGGAAAAGCGTTCACCAAGAACTCTTCGATCAATCGTTCACCGTTTTTATGAAGGAGTGCCCCTTTCGTCTTGCTGATATTCACCTAAATGTAGAACGAAATGGACATTGGACTGAATATGGAACATTTAGCTCAAAAAAAGCAGATAAAATTGATGGCTATTCCGAAAAATTGTTGTTACTTTGCAGCCGAAAACCTATTTACTAACTACTAACAATTATTCAACTATTTTACTACAAACAGTCATGAAACATCTAACCAAACACCTCCTCACCATTGCAGCAGCATTTTCTGCAATGGTTGCCACAACACAGGCACAAAGCATGCAACCCTGCATCTCCGACCAAAGCACCATCGCCAACACAATGTACGGCAAAGTGCAAGGCTACAAGGATGGCAACATCTACACTTTCAAGGGCATCACCTACGCAGAAGCCGAACGTTTCATGCCTCCACATAAGCCCAAGGCTCACGAGGGCGTGAAGATGTGCCGCATTTATGGTCCCAAAGCTCCGCAGAGCGAGACACTCCGTCTGAATGGCAATCAGCAAAGCGATTACGACTTTGGTTTTCAATTCAAGCTCGAACCCATGGACGAGGCACGCTGCCTGGTGCTGAACGTGTGGACCCAAGGACTGAACGACGGCAAGAAGCGCCCCGTGTTTGTATGGTTCCACGGAGGCGGATTCGCCACCGGGTCGGGCATCGACCTCCCCTGCTACGAAGGGCGAGCTTTAGCTGAAAAAGGCGACATTGTGGTGGTGACAGTCAATCACCGCCTCAACGTGCTGGGCTATTTCGACATGTCGGGACTGGGAGGACGCTTTGCCGAGTCGGCCAACTTGGGCATGCAGGACCTGGTGAAGTCGCTGGAATGGGTTCACGACAACATTGCCAACTTTGGCGGCGACCCCGAATGTGTCACCATAGGCGGTCAGTCAGGCGGTGGCGGCAAAGTATCGACAGTCATGATGATGCCTTCGGCCAAGGGACTCTTCCATCGCGCCATTGTGCAGAGCGGTTCCTTCACTCGCTATGGCACCAACGAAAACTCCAAACTCTATGCCCAAGCCCTCCTGCAGGAATTGGGCATCCACGAAAATGATGCCGCCGCCCTCAATGCCGTTCCCTACGAGAAATTGGTGGAGGCTGTGAACAAGAGCACACGCATGGTCAACTCCATGCTTCAAAGCCAAGGCATCCGCGGCGGAGGAGGTGGCCAAGGACCTGTCATCGACGGCAAGTATGTGGTAGCCCCCGGTTTCGACCGCCAAGCCCCCGAAGTGAGCCGTGACGTGCCGATGATCATTGGCTGGAACTACAACGAGTTCGACTTTGTCAGCGGCAAGGAAGACCAGATGTTCCGCAATGGAGCCATTCAGCAAGCCACCATTAAGGCCCAGCAGGGTGGAGCACCCGCTTACCTCTACCTCTTCAATTGGAAACCCGTGGGCAACACCTTAGGAGCATGCCACGGAATGGAACTCGCCTTCATGTTTAACAATGTAGGGCTTCAGGCCGAGATGAACGGAGCCACGAAGGAAGCCTACGCTTTGGCCGACAAGATGAGTTCTGCCTGGATAGCCTTCATCAAGACGGGCAACCCCAACACGAAAGGACTCCCCCAGTGGGAAGCCTTCAATGCAGAGAGCAAGCCTACAATGGTGTTTGACAACAAGTGCTATCTAAGAAAATAAGACAGGACTTTTAACTTTTTAACCCCTCTTAACAGCCTCATCATGAAAAATATTCTCGCCTTTGCCACGTTCATGAGTCTCACGTCCTTTCCCTTGCAAGCCCAGGAGCAAGAATCAGACACTGTTTACCTAACCCAAGCCGACATCAATAAACTCTACACCAGTTCGTTCAAGTCCTACCCCGGAGTTCACGACCCCAGCATAGTTTGGGACCGCAAAGGCTCCTACTACATATTCGGTTCCCACAATGCCATAGCTCGCACAACCGACCTGCGCAACTGGAGCGGAGTGGATAACAGCAGGGAGTTTGGTGTTCAGAGTGCAGGCGGCAGCGTGACTGCCACCAACTTCAACAATGCCTTCCACACCAACATGACCAAGAAGGTTACTGTGCTGAAGAACGGCGTGCCGACCGAAGCGACTTTTGGCAACTTCGACGCAGCCGCCTGGAGCTGCGCCGTCAACAACAACAACGGTTCAGCTTGGACTGTAGCAGGCAACATGTGGGCACCCGACATCATATGGAACAAGAAGATGGAGAAATGGTGCCTCTACCTCAGTTTGAACGGAACACGCTGGAATTCCACCATCATTTTGCTGACATCCAATAACATCGAAGGACCTTACGTTTATCAAGGCCCTGTGGTCTATACAGGCTTCCGCAACATGTCCGACCCCAAAATCTCATGGAAACTCACCGACCTCGAACTGGTGATAGGCACCCAATCCGCCCTGCCAGCCCGTTACAACCTTGGAGAACGTTGGGGCGACTACATGCCCCATGCCATTGACCCCTGCGTCTTCTACGACGAAGAAGGGCAGCTGTGGATGTGCTATGGATCTTGGAGCGGAGGCATCTTCATCCTGAAACTAAACGAAGAGAACGGCCTGCGCGACTACACCACCACCTATCCCGTCAAGACCGATGGCGGCGGACATCCATTAAGCGACCCCTACTTCGGCACACAAATTGCTGGTGGTTACTATGTGTCGGGCGAAGGCGCCTACATCCAGCACATTGACGACTACTACTACCTCTTCGTCACTTACGGCGGACTCGAAGCTGCCAGAGGCTACACCATGCGCACTTTCCGAAGCAAAAATCCCGACGGCCCCTACCTCGACAACTCGGGGGAGAATGCCATTTTCAACCGCTACCTGCTCAATTACGGCCCCAACGACAGTCCTCAACGAGGCAACCTGCTTGTGGGAGCCTTTGGGAAATGGAACTTCCAAACCAACGGCGAAGTGGCACAGGGGCACAACTCCGCCATTGTCGATGACAAAGGCAGAGCCTTCCTGGTCTATCACACCCGCTTCAACACAGGCAACGAATGGTTCCAGAACCGTGTTCACCAGCTTTTCACCAGCGAAAACGGTTACCTGCTTTCCGCCCCAATGGAGTTCAACGGCGAAACCGTCACCACTGCCGACATCAAAGCTCGCAGCGAGTTTACTCCTGAGCAAATGGTGGGAGAGTACCAGCTGCTCATCCATCGCTTCGGACTCAACAACGAAGCCCTCGCCATTGCCACCCCCTCCACTGTCACTCTTACAGCCGACGGCAAAATAAACGGTTCCTACAAAGGCACCTGGGCCATGAAAGACGGCACAGCCTACATCCACCTCACCGTGTCGGGAGTCACCTACGAAGGCGTAGTTGTTGGGCAAACCATCGACGACACCACCCTCAAGGCCATCGGCCTCACCGCCGCCTCCCGCAACGGCCTGATGCTCTGGGCCTACAAAGTGCTGCCCCAGTATGCCGTCGCCTACAACGTGAAGAAATACACTCCCCCCGTCAGCCCTGGAACCACCATCAACACCCACATCGACTTCACCACCACTCCCCTGTACGGAGCCACCAACGAGTGGTTCTCCTCCCAGCCAAGCATCATCACCAGCACAGGCAAGTTCAACCCTGCCGACACGGTGGCCAACCTTACACTCACCAACCGCATTGCAGCCGAGAACTACGTATATGAAAAGAATTACTCTGTGCGCACTACGAAAGCCGACCCGCTGACAGGCGACTGTCTTTCAGGCATCGTTGCCTATTACGCCTTCGATGAGAAGCCCATCACCAATGCCTACAACGAAGCTGAGCGAGGCAGCCTCTCCAAGCAGACAAACGGCACCGCCCCCCACCTCACGGAGGACGGCCTTCGCATTGGGCAGGTTGTCCACATCAACGGAGGCACACACGCCCTGAGCAACGGCAGCTACGTGCGCATGCCCAATCCGCTCGAAGGACGCACCGACCTTGAAGGCATCACCATCAGTGCCTGGATGAAGCGCGGCGACGCCAACGACCTCTTCGGCACCGCCTGGGCATTCACTTCCAACCTTCCCACCCTCTCCACCAACCAGGAACGGCTCTTCCTCACCCTCAACACATACATTGGCTACACCAACCAAACCGACACCTTCGCCATCAACTACCCCCGTTCGCCCAGTGCCGTCATCACCGCAGGAGAGTGGCGGCTCGTCACCGTAGTCGTCCACCCCACCGGCATCGACACGTACGTCAACGGCATCCGCCGCACTCGCACCTTCGCCTCCACCGCAGGCAAAAGCATCGACACCTTCGACATGCAGAAAGTGCTCGCCACCATTGCCAAAGCCAAGTACTTCTCGCTCGGCATCGGCAACGGCATAGCCTCAGCCGAAGCCCACTACGACGACTTGCTCATTTACGATCGAGCCCTCACTGCCGACGATATCAAAGCCCTCTACGCCATGGAGAGGCAAGTGAACAATTTCACGCCATCCTCCACGTCGTCCATCTTCGCTCTCCCCACTCAAGCCGCCTCTGGCACTCCTCCACTCAGCCCGGGCAAGTGGTTCGACCTCACAGGACGCGAAATTGCAAAGCCCACACGTCCAGGCATCTACCTGCACAATGGGCGCAAAATCTTCATCCGATAGGGAAACTTTTCTTTTCAGAGAAGCACACCCACAACAGCATCCGCCACAAGAATACTTCTACCCCTCTACTCACAAACAGCTTCTTCCGCGACAGAAATTCATTCCAGTCGCGGAAGAAACTTTTATCGATAGGGAGACAACACCATTTCAAAGTCGCTGAAATCTATTTCAATGGCTTTGAAATACATTTTAGCGTCCATGAAAATTATTTCCATGCCACAGAAAAACTTCCTTTCCCTACATAAAGAACATTTGCATCAAAGAGAAAAAACTTTTATAGCGAAGAATAATGACTTTTTTCTTCCAGCGGAAATCAAAACTTTTGTGTCCAGAAAATCCCTAAAGGAAAGAAAAGTGGGTGGAAAAGCAGAAAAAGAAACTGAAAATTTTGTTAAAAAAGAGAAAAATCAGTACCTTTGGCCATGAAAAAGCATCAACAGAGTGTTAATGGATTCCTACTTAAATGGCAACTTTCACATGGGGGGTACTAACCTATCACTTTTTCCCCTCCCACGCAGATTGAAGCATCTTTCTGACGCTTTGAGAGGTTTTGCGTTATTCCTTATGCTCACGTTCAGCACATCCCTTTGGGCTGAAGAGGAGCAGGTGGAGCGACTGCTGACGGCATTCGAAAAAGAGCCATCAGCTTCTTCAGCCAACACCTTTTTGGACGAGCTGCACCAGCTGACCTTTTTGGACGAGCCGATTCAATTCTCCCCACAAGACGGGCTTGACACCCTGCGCCAGCAGGTGTGGTACTGGGCAGCCGAATGGTTCTACGATGTGGGCGAGTACGACAAAGCCGACCATTATGCCCGCGAAGCCTTACCGCTCATCCACACGGAAAGCGTGCAAGCCGACTGCCTCAACCTGCTCGCCATCATCCACGTGCGGACCAGCGACTACATCCAAGCCATCAGCTATGCCAAACAAGTTTATGAACTTGACAAACGCTCAGGCGACGCAGAGCGGCAAGGCAGTAGCCTCAACACGTTAGCAGGCATTTACCTCTCTGCTCAGCAACCAAAGGAAGCAGAGCCTTACGTGTTGCGAGGCATCGAACTGGTAAGCCCCACGGACAACACCGCCCTGCTGGCCATACTGCAAGGCATGGCCTCTGAAATCTATCATGCCCAAGGGAAAGATGAAGAAGCTTTAACCTACGCCGATGCAGCCTATCAGCTCGACAAGCAAGCAGGCCGCCTGTCGAAAGCCACCATCCGCTTGGCTCAAAAAGCCTCTGTCCTCATCGGACTTCAACGCTACGCAGAAGCCGAACGCGTGTTGACTGAAATCATTCCCATCTTCCGCAAAGAAGACGAACAGCAGTCCTTAGGCATCAGCTGCAACAAAATGGGTCAGGTGCTGCGCATGCAACAACGCTCCGCAGAAGCTGTGCCTTACTACCGCGAAGCTGCACAAATCTTCTCCTCCTTGGGCGATATGGCCAACGAACTGCAAGCCCATCGAGGCTTGTACGAAACCCTCTGGAAGATGAACCCCGACGAAGCCAAACGCGAACTCGATGCTTTCAACGCATTGAGGGACTCTATATATAATAATGTGTCGGCCGAATGCCTGGCAAAATACAATGCCGAGTTTGGCAACGACTGGTTACAAATGGAAAATGCCGAGGAGCGCGAAGCCAAACATTGGGCCATCCTCATTGGCATCCTTGCCACCACCCTCCTGCTTGCCTTGCTGATAGTGGTGTGGTGGGTGATGAACCGTCGCCACCATGAACAAAAAGACCTCAATGCTCACCTCACCTCCGACATCACTCAACTGCGCCAAAGCTATCGCCAACTCAACATCGAGTACGACCACGCCATGCTGGCACAATCCCATGAGCCACATAAGGACTATGAGGCTTATAAGTCCGATGAGACCCATGAGACCGATGAAGCCAATAAGCCCAGTGAGCCGATGCTCAGCGAGGCCGACCAAACCTTCCTGTCAAAAGCCTCCGAAATTGCCAACCGACTCATCAACGAAGGACAGGTAGATGCTGCTTCTGTGGCTAAAGAAATGAGCATGAGCCTCTACCAGTTCCGCGGGCGCCTCACCAGCACCACAGGAGAGACACCACAGGCTTTCATCCAAAACATCCGCATGAAACGAGCCTGTCAACTACTCGAACGCCAAGAACTCACCATTGCCGAGGTGGCAATACTCTGTGCTTACAACGATGCCCCATCGTTCACACGCAGCTTCAAGAACACTTTTGGCATTACTCCCTCACAGTACAAATTGAACAAGGAAAAAAGCGGATAGGTTAACAATGTTTAATTTTTTGAAGTATTTTACACGAAATGTTAAGTTTTTTTGACGAAATGCTAATTTCCCTTCAGTAAATAAAACGTACCTTTGCAACCGAATTACTACTTAAATTAAATATCATTATTCACTTAATTGTTTTACCTATGAAAAAAATTCTATTCGCATTTGTGGCATTATTGTCTTCAGTGGCAATCTATGCACAAAAGTGGACGGCTGCAAGTAGCAATGCCTACTCAGAAAGAACGCCTGTTCTTGTATGCCTTCAAGAAAACGGGGTGAATTATGCCCCCGCTTCTGACGGAGGAAAATACGAAGTAGCTGCCTTCATCACCGTCAACGGTGTGGAACAGTGCCGCGCCACCGCCACCCGCATCTCCTACTCCAAAGAGGGTTTAGCCTACTACCAACTCATCGTGCGTGGTTCGACTGATGAAAAAACGGCTAACGCACCCATTTCTTTCAAAGTGTACGACACCAGCATGGGTTATGTGTATGAGCCAACACCAGCCAAGAATGCGGTGTTCAACGGCGAAACTTACTCTTACCCCTTCACCATCAACCTGGTGCCCATCACATCTTTTAATTTAGTCAACCCCATCACCCTTACCATTGGTGAGACCAAGGATTTGTACCCCTTCTTGGGAATTACCCCTGAGAATGCCACACCTCCAACAGTGGAATGGGGTTATCAAACCAATGAATCGGCCAACTACTTCACCATCGCCAATGGCCAGATTACAGCTACAGCCATCACGCCAGAAGCTGGTGCCGAAGCAGGTCCTGCCATCGGCTTGACAGCCAATGCTGGCGGCAATAACTTCTTCCGTTTCCAAGTAATGGTGAATGGACTTCCAATCATCAATTTTGCTGGGCAGACGCAAGAAATCACTGTCAACCAGGGCAATGACTTGAAGCGCATTCTTCCACAGTATTTCACCATCAGCAACACCGAAGACCATTCCGTCACCTACACCAGCGGCAACACCAGCATTGTCGATGCTAACGCCATTGCTCAGAAAGTAGGTACCACCACTGTCACTGTGACACTGAATGCCAACCCCGAGTCGAGCATCACCTTCACCGTCAACGTCATCATTCCGTTGGAAGGCATTGTGGCTCCCGACATGCTGAGTGCCACAGTGGGCGATGATGTGTTCGCCCTTGTACGCGAAGCCGTCATGCTCAATCCCGCCGATGCCACTTACGACAAAGCCAACCTCGTAGTGGGATTCGCCCCGACACCCGCAGCACCCGATTACAGTGTGGTGAATGCTCAAGGTGTGGCTGTAGGAGCAGGAACCGTCGATATTACCGTAGCCACCGACGAGAATGGCAGCAACGAGAAGACCATCCGCGTCACCGTCACCAACCCCCTCAAGAGCATCGCTGTCAGCCAAACTTCCCTCACCGTAACCAAAGGCGATGCCAAGGTTTGGGGACAAATAGAAAATCTGGTCATTCTCACTCCAGCCAATGTAAGCGATGCTGACCTCACTTACACACCCACCGACGCCACCATCGTCAGTGCCAATGGTGCAGCGCTGAAAGCAGGCAGCACCACCGTGAGCATTTCCTCTGCCACCTACCCCGATGTGGCACCCGCCAACATCACCGTGATTGTGGAAGTGCCACTGACTGGCTTCGCCCTCGACATGCCCACCGAGGCGGTGCGATTCGCTCCGTTCACCGTAACGCTCACCCCCGACCCTGCCGATGCCACCTTCGAAGCCAGCGACATCAACCTGACAGCCGTCAACATGAACCTGAACAACGAGACTTGGATAGCCGCCCAAGTGATTGCACTCTCTGAGGACCGTCTGCAGTGGCAAGTCACTCCTTACACGTATGGCACCCTGGACATTCAGGTCCAGAAAGGTGAACTCATCATGAGCGACCCACAGCAAATCGATGTAGCAGCCGACTACTCGCTGAAGGAAGGTTGGAACTGGCTGTCCATCTACCAGAATGACGAATCGGCTCCAAGTGCCGAAGAATTCAACAACGACAACTATTTCAACGGCAAGCTTCTGGACATGCGTTCTTGCACTCAGTTGTTCTACAACGACCCACAATGGGGCATCTTTGGAGATATCGAAGCTCTCGACGAGAACGAGATGTACAAAGCAAAAGTGACTGGCGACGTTTCCTTCTCACTCAAGGGCGGCAACAAGCCCAATGCAAGAGTAAGCCTCGTAAAGGGTTATAACTGGCTCGTTTATCCCTACGCGTACAACCATTCATTTGCTGAACTGAGCAAAATTTTTGCCAACGCCAATGAAGGTGACCAAATCATCTCTAAGAATGGCTTCATCGAATACAGCAACGGCACTTGGGTAAACAGCGAGAACTTCACCTTCGAATATGGACAGGGCTACCTGTACTACACCGAAGCTGAAAATGGTCTCAATATTTCTTGGAACGATGAAACGCAGCTTCCACAGAACATCTATGTTTTAAGTCCTGTAGCACCAGCCGGAGCACCTCAGCGCACCAACCTCTCTCACTGGCAGTATGACCCATCGCGCTTCATGAACAACATGGTCATGGTGGCTCAGGTAGAAACCCTTGAGGATGCAAGCCGCTATTCCATTGGCGCATTCGTTGACGGCGAGTGCCGCGGCGAAAGCCAACTGTCTGGCAACAAGTATTTCATCACCGTCCATGCCGACACGAAGGAGACCGTTTCCTTCCGCATCTACGACAACGAGACAGGTGCTGAATACGAAATGGACGAGACCCTCCCATTCCAGAGCAAGGCTGGCTCGGTGAAAGCTCCAGTTCGCCTCTCCTCTGCCACAATGACCCACGACATTGCCACAGGCATCTCTTCCGTAACAGGTGCAGGCAACCAAGGCATCCAGGCTGAAGGCATCTACGACCTGAACGGACGTCGCGTCAGCGAGATGACTCACGGCATCTACATCGTGAAGACCCTCGAGAATGGCAAACTCGTCACAAAGAAAGTTTTGAAATAATCACTATCCACCCTGTGGACGTGCCGTGCTATTGATCAACACGGCACGTCCTCCTTCCCTTTTTTCTTCCTTCCCGTCCTAAGACCTCAACACCCAACCACTCTTTAGGTCCCCTAAGTCAAAAACGGAAAAGACTATGCAGAAACAATCCATAAAAGCTGCTCTGCTGACATTCACTCTGACCATTTCCTGCGTTGTGCATGCCCAGAACATCTCAGAAATAGCCCAAAGCGACCCCTTAGTCATTACAGGAGCAGTGGGCACCCAGAACACCTACCGCTATTCGTCGATGGGCGATGGCTACCGTTCCCCCATGAGCAACGTCATTTATGCCAACCTCAACGTCAGCATCTATGGCATCAGCATGCCTTTCTCGCTTTTCTACAGCAACGACAACCTCGACTTCAACTATCCGCACCTCACCTTCAACATCAGTCCCACCTACAAAAACTGGACTGGTCACCTTGGACAATCATCCATGGGTTTCAGCAACTATGTGATGAACATGTCCTTCAACGGCATCGGATTGGAATACAACGACAAACAATGGCGCGGAGGCATCTTCTACGGACGCTTGCGCTCAGCCATCAATGACGACCCCACCAATCCTTACGCACGCACTCCCCAATACAAGCGCATGGGTTGGGGATTCAAAGTAGGTTACGGTTCCAACAGGAACCACGTGGATCTCTACATGCTTCGTGCCTACGACATTCTCGGCTCGCTCCACGAACAGTGGCGCGGCATCATTGCCCCACAGGAAAACCTCGTTGTGGGGTTGCAGGGATGCGTCACTCCCACCAACTGGCTCTCACTCACAGCCAACGTGGCCACCTCGGTGTTCAACACAGACAAAAACGCCGAAAAGGTGCACACCACCACTTCCTTCGACAAAATATTTGACACACGATACAGTTCACTCATGCGGTTTGCAGGCGATGTCAACGCCAACCTCTCGCTGCCAGGAATCAGCACCACCATCAGCTACCGCATGATTCAGCCCGATTACACATCGCTGGGCACTTACTACATGACCAACAACTACCACAGCCTTGGCATCACAGCCAGCACCCAACTGTTCAGGAAAGTGGCTCTCTCTGCCACATTCTCTGGGCAGGAAGACAATCTTTCCAACAAACAGATGTACACCACCTGCGGCTATGTGTATGCAGCCAACGCTTCCACGCGCTTAGGCAACCACTTCAACCTCGCACTTTCTTACAACGGCTACTTGCAGACTCAGCGGAAGGGTACATGCCACGTGAACGACACCACCAAGGTGCATCGCCGCATGTCAAGTGTAAGTTTTACCCCTTCTTACATGTTCGAAACTCCCATGCTGGGACACAACATCAGCTTGTCGGCCAACTACACAGAAAATAAAGACCTGAACAAATTTGCCACAGGCGAGAGCGACGTGAAAACCACCGCCTTAGGTTGTTCCTACAGCATGGACGTAAAACCTTGGGACACTGACTTCATGGTGATGTTCAGCCACCAACGGTCGAAAGGCTACCGCACGGTTTATACCAGCGACATTGCCTCGCTCACAGCCAGCCGTTCGTTCTTGGAAAACAAAAACCTGAACCTCTCCGCCACCGTGTCGATGTGTTTCAACGAGGTGGAGCGGCAGTCAAAAAACCTCTCCATCGGCACCGACCTTTCAGCCAGCTACACCCTCAACAAGGTACACGTATTCTCTGCCAGTGCAGGCTTCAACAAATATGGCGATGTCAACGTGAGCAAAACCCACAGCCAACTCGATGGCACCGACATCACCGTCAGCCTCAACTACGCCTACACCTTCAGCCTACTCTCCATCAAGAGCAAAGCTCACAAGGCGGCTGAAAAGGAGGCCATGAAACAATGACAAGTCTAACCACCTATCAATTCTATAGACTATAAGCCATAAACCCAAAACGCTAACCCCTAAACTCTCCATATATAATGAGTAGGAAAATATACAGATCGACAGCAACCCTAACAATAATCGTTCTGAGCATCCTCCGAATGGTGGCTCAAGATGTAATTGTGAACGTTACCCCTGTGCAGCAAGTGCTTCCGCCACAAGTGCTGCTTTATGTGGCCGACCCGGGCAAATATTTCAACATATCGCTGACCAACACCTCTGGCCAAGCACAGCAGGTATATCTTGGTTTGCAGATTGAGCAAACCATGCCTGCCTCCGACCTGTCCATCTCCACCCCCCCAAAGCGTCAGCCTCGAGCACCGTTTGTCATCCAGCCCAATGCCACTTATCAGCTGAGCACAGCGGAGATGAAGCACCTGTTCGACCACATTCCGTCGAGCGAGATTAGTTGTCCTCCCAATCTGTTTGGCAACTACCAAAACGGTTCCTTCGGACTCTTGCCTGAGGGACAGTATCAAATACACATCACTGCCTACAAATGGAGCAGCCCCCAGTTAGCTAATCCTGTGGTGGTAAGCAACCCGGTGGGTGGCGTAGGCTACTTCACCGTGTGCTACAAGGCTCAGGCTCCCCAGTTCCTCATGCCCATGCTGGTGGGCACGAGAACGCCCGATGTGGCAGAGGTTGACCCCCTGAGTGCACAGTTCACTTGGACTCAGCCCGTCATCACATGCGGTTCCACTTTCTCTTCCTACACTTACAACTTCAAGGTGGTGGAGTGGTTCGAAGGTCAACAGCCCGACGATGCGATGGATCGCAACCCTATCGTCTATGAATCGAACAACCTGATGGCTCCCCTGTGTGTGATTCCTTCCAACATCATCACCACAAAGTTCTACACTACAAAGAAATATTTAGCGCAGGTGACAGCCCGCAGCACCAGCACCAACACACTTAACTATGTGATGCTGGAGAACAACGGCAAGAGCACCTACCGTACTTTCCGCATCAGAACCAGCGATGAGCCAAAAGTAGAGGAAAAGCCTGCCGCCAATAAAGGAGAAGGCGAAAAAGGCGAGGACAAGAAAGGTGATGACGAGCAAGGCAATGAAGGAGAAGGTGACGGAGACGGTGACGGTGAAGCGAATGTAGGTGGCGAAGTTGAAGGAGCCATAAAGGTGTTTATGGGCATGGAGCTGAGCGATAGCATTTCGACAGACTCCCTCTATACTTTCCACCTCCCATTGATATTAGAGCCCCTCTACTTGGAAGACAACGGAGCCAGAAAGACTTTTCTGGAGAACAGCATTAAAGTCAGATGGCGCGAGGCATGGTATATGGGCGGTGAAGGTTTGCAGTCCGACACCATCAAAATTGCCTACGATGTGCAATTGTACAATGGTGGGGCTACTGCCGACAAACAGAATGCCCTGAACTCAGAACCCATCTACACCCACCGGGTGACGGAGGACAATGACAGCATCCCATGGGATGCCATCAAGGAAACGGTCAACAAGGGCGACTACCTGGTGTTGCGCATCCAGCCCGTTGTGCTCAACGGGGCTTCGGTGGCATTCTCAAACGATTCCACCAACATCATCGACTTTGCCTGTGCTGAACTCCTGAGCAAGAAGTACTTTGAGTGCTCCAACATGGTCACCATCGAGAACACCACCCCTACCGAAAAGACAGCCGACGAACTGAAGGGTAAGGTGGTGACGATTGGTGAGTATGAGCTGACCATCGACGAAATCAAGGCTGGCAAGGAGGCCAACACTTGGGAAGGCAAAGGCCGCGTGGCTTGGGAACCCTTAGGATTTAAGGTGGGCGTGTGTGTGGAGTTTTCTGACTTGAAAATCAACACCGATGACATCGTCTATGAGGGCACAGCAAAGTCCTACGCAGAGAACGAGAGCCTGAGCGACATGCAGGTGGTGGATAAGCTCTTCAGCGACTGGGGCATCGACAACCTCATCGGCGACACAGGCATCCCCTACGCTGGCTACCTACAGACGCAGGCCACCAACGGAGTGAAGGACTTGGCCAAGAAAGTGAACCTGAGCAAGTACTATGGCTATGTGAAGAAGGGACAGGCCGTGTGGAACTCCTTCCTCACAGGCGAGGTGGAGCGGCTCTATATGCCTTTGGCTCTGCCCAAGAGCGTGAACAAAAGTCCGGTGGATTTGCAAATTGTCGCCATGAAGTTTGCACCCACCCACGCCACCATGGACGTGCTGGGCGAGTTCACTTTGCCCGACTCAAAATATACCGACAACGACATCCTTGTGCTGGGCGCACCCCGTCTGTGCATCTCGCCTGACCAGGTGATTCCTGAATCGGGCACGGTGGCTCTGCTGAGCGACTTCACCATCAAGGATCCGAACTCATCCTACACAATGACCTTCAAAGCCCCTTCGGATGTGACTCACCCGCAGGATGGCTGCTACATTGCCTGGCACGACTACCAGTTCGAAATCCTTGGCTTGGATGTAGATATGAAGATTCCAGGTCTGAAGAAGGACGTGAACGGCAAGATGAGCGACGAGAACCCCACACTGACTGTTACGGCCAGCATCAGCGACTGGGACGACTGGATGGTGGATAACGTGAACATCGACCCCTTCCAGGCAGAAGACCTGCCCGGGTGGACTTTCACCGCCAGCGACATTGTGTATGACCACTCCCTCTACCGCAATTCGCAGAGGATGGGTTCCTTCCCCACGGGCTACCAGCGCAGCAAGTCGCTCATCAACAACCAAATCAACTCTTGGCAGGGCCTCTACATCAAGGAAATTAGCGTGAAGATGCCCAAGTCGCTGGAGTTTGGCACAGGGGGCGACAAACGACTGGAGATTGCAGCCAAGAATATGTTCTTCGACCAGTCGGGAGCCACACTCTCCATCTCGGCCAAGGACGTGCTCTCAGCCAAGACAGGCAAGGTGGGCGGATGGTCCTTCTCGCTTGAGAGTGTGAACCTGAGCTTCATTCAGAACAACTTCAACAACTGCAAGTTCAACGGCAAGTTCAGCGTGCCTCTGCTGGAGGGCGACATCGCCTACAACTGCCAGATTCTGAAACTGAACAACCAGCAGAACACAACGGCGGGCAATTATGCCTACATTTTCAAGACACAGCAGGTGAACAACCTGAGCCTGGACTTCTTCCTGGCCCAGGCCACCTTCGACAAAAAGCTCACCTACTTCCTGGTGGAGGCTGTGCCCGAAGGAGAGAAGCTGACCACCCGGGTGGAACTGCTCATGGGCGGCGACCTGAAGATTGGCGGCACGGACTACCTGCAGCGGAAAGCCAACTCCCTGCCCATCAAATTCACCATCCCCGGCATCCACTTCTCCAAAATGCGCATTGCCAACTGCGACAAGTGGGAGTCGAAGTATGAAAGCGAACTGCAGAACGGCAAGGACTCGAAGAGCGTCATCAAGAAACTCTTCTCGGACAAGCAGTTCAAGTTGGGTTCCTACTGCTACTTCAACTCGGGCGACTGGTCGTTGGCTTCGCCATCCAAGACGCTTGGCCCTTTCACCTTCACGCTCGACGACTACAAGTTCGACTACAAGAGCAGCAACCTACAAGTCTATCTGGAGGGTAGCATCAAACTGGTGTCGAGCATCGACATCAGTGCAGGGGTAGGCCTCACCATCAAGGCGAGGGTGTCGAACTTGGGCACCGACATTTCCAAAATATCGGTCAAGTACAACACCACCCAGTTCGAAAAGGCCAAGATTGATGCCTCCTTTGCGGGCATGACCCTGAAGGGTGAACTCACCGTGAAGAAAGGTGACTCCACCAAGGGCGACGGCTACCAAGGCAGCATAGAGTTCCGTATGCCGGGCGACCTGTTCACGGTCAACTCCAACGGTGGTTACTACGAATACAAGAGTGGCAACACCAGCTACACGTGGGGATTCTTCAACATCCGCTTGGGCAGTGCCACAGGCCTGCGCCTCGACCCTGTAGTGATCAACAGCATCAAGGGCGGTTTCTACTTCAACTGCAAGAAGAAGGGCGACAATGACGCCACACCCGAAAAGGGCATTATCGGCGTGATAGCCGGCATGGGCCTCTCCACCACGGCAGGCAAGGATGCCCTGAGCGGCGAGTTTGAAATGACGGTAGTCTATGACAGCACGAATAAACGACTCACCACCTTCATGTTCGACGGCACACTGAAAGCCGTGTCGGGCATGGTGAATGCCAAGGCCAGCATTGTCTATCAGCACGATGACATTGACCAATACTTTGCCCTGAACATCACGGTCGATGCCTCAGCCGACGGAGCGGTGGCCTCAAAACTCTACAACAGCGAGTACAACCGCCTGTCCAACACCATGAAGAAGCTGAACAGCGGCTACACCAAGGCGGTGAGCAATGCCACAGGAGGCTTGTCGGACAAACTGAGCGACACGTCGAAATCGCAAGCCGACAACAAGACGAATGCTAAGAACTCAAAGAGTGCCAGCCCTGCCAGCGCAAGCATCACGCTCGACTTTAAGGTGACGATGAAGGAGAAGGGCAAGAAGCTGAACAAAGTGAAGTGGCACGTCTATCTGGGTGAACCCGACTTTAAGAAGCGTTGCAATTTCCAGCTCATCAACTTCAAGTCGAGCATTGTGAGTGTGAAAATTGGAGCAAATGCCTACCTTTGCGTGGGTAACGAACTGCCCAACGACGGAGCACTTCCCCCCATCCCAGCTGAAGTGGCCAGCTTCCTGGACGGAAGCACCAAGGGTTCGGGTATGGTGAGCGACGACATAGCCAAAGCAAACAGAGCTCGCACCCGTGCGCTGGAGGACTTCAAGGCCGACGTAGTGGGCGGTGTGATGCTGGGCGCACAAGTGTATGGTTACTTAGACGTTGACCTCGGCATCATCTACGGCAGCATGGGGGCAACGGCGGGCTTCGACCTCTCGCTCCGCAAACTTACCAACGCCACATGCATGAACTTGGGCAAGAATCCGGGATGGAACGGATGGTATGGCGAAGGACAACTCTATGCCTACCTCTATGCCAAATTCGGCATCGAGGTGAACTTGGGCTTCTGGTCAAAGCGCTTCGACATTGTGGATGCCGGCATTGGCGGTGTGCTCAACATGGGCGGACCGAACCCCAACTACTTCACTGGAAAAGCCCGTGTGAAGTTGCGTCTGCTGGGCGGTCTGGTCAACGTGAACCGCAAGTTCGAGTTTGAGTGTGGCGACCGCTGCGACCTCTTCCTGGGCAATGCGCTCGACAATTTCGAACTCTTCGGCGACTGCACACTGGGCGACAGCATCAAGTCGGTAGGTTGGGACTCGAAGAACCAAATCTCCCCCACCCTCTACACACGTCCCACCATCGACACGCAGGCTCCCCTCGATGAGCATTTCCGTGTGCTGGACGAAACTGAGCTGAACAAGCTGGCCAAGGACTATGACGGAGACAAGGCCGACCTGGAGGCACAGGCAAGCCGCACCTTCGTGTTCCGCAGCTACGGCTATGTGAAGCTCTACGAATACACCAGCAAAAGCTCCACTTATCCCACCAGCACCAAGTACTTTTACCTGAAGGGCAAGCAACGCATTACGCACGTGATTGACATGACCCAGCTGAACCCGAACCGATACTACAAGATGGAAGTGACAGGCTGGGCAAAGGAAATAAGCAGGGGAAAGGAAATTGACCCCATCAAGTATTATCCCAAATTGCACGTTTCGTTCCCCTCTCCCTGGATACAGACCAAGACTTACTACTTCTGCACAGGACCGAGCAAGACTCTTGAAGACTGCCCCGACCTACAGGAGTATGTGGCTATTGCCTATCCATCGAACTACAACCAACTGCACGACCCAGAGGGGCAGACAGGCTACTCTTACGCCTACGTCAACGACATTCAGAACCCCACCATCGCCCTGCTGACCAATCTGAAGGACAAGAGCTTCAAGAAGGGAACGCTGAAGTGGAAGCTCTGCAACAGTTCGAATCAGGTGTTGGACGAGGTGAACAACCAATGGGTAACAACCTACAGTTCGTGCAACATGCAGCCTTCGAGGAGTTTCAAGAATGTGACGGCCAGCAAATACTACAAACTGAAGCTTGACTACGTAGTCACTTCAAGTCAGAATGGCAAGGTGACCACCACTACCACCAATTTGATGGACCTGAAACTCTATTCTATTGCAGGCACCTGGCGTGAAGGGCGCGACATGGGTTCTTACCGCTACTCGCTCCAATACGAGAAGCCCTTCATTGGACAGCGCATCAACGAAGTGGCTTGGGAAAGCGGAATGCCAGCGCGCGTCAGCGACCTTGCCATAGCACAAGCTGCCGGCACCAAGTATCAAGGCGAGTTCCTGCGACTCTACGACCCCTATTGGTACACCAGCTATCTGAGCAACTTCGCCATTGTGGGCGGATGGAGAATCACCAACTCACGCCTCTCCATCAATGCCACCACCTCACAGTCGCTCATCTACCGCGACAAGGGTGGCGTGTATGAAGGTTCGACTGGAAAGGGAACTTCCTACCGCATCTACGACAATTACAAGAAGATTCGCAGTCTCTCCATCTTCGACAAATCGCAATGGCAGAGCATTTGCAGCTACCCATTGCCATTCCTCGATGAGAACCGCTACGAGTATGTGATGGGTGGTGTGGAACGAATACCCATCTTCACCCCCGGCACTACCAATACGCAACGTGTAAGGAGACTGCTCGATGATATGCAGGATGTGTATTACCTGACAGAAACGATGTCGAAAGACATAAGTGGATACAGCCAATGGATGAGGAACATCGGTTCGGACGATTTCGAGACGAAGAAAGCCAACAAAGTGGAAAACTGGGCTGTGGAACGCACGGGGGTGTATTTCTCTGCTACTCGCAACGGAAAGAAGATGGAAGTACCTGCCTACCAGTTCCCCATTCTGTGGGGTTCGGTGTTCGCCAACAAAGACTCACGCAAGAAGGTGACCATGTGGGGAAGTTTCGATGACTTCCAGAAGTCGGATGACCGCCCGCACGAAAACATATCGGAGGAAATATGGTTCAGCTTCACGGGTGGCAATATGGACCACAAGGTGAACGGCTCTAAGTATCGCTCGAAGGAGAACTTCAAGGTGAGCAAGTGGATGTTGGAAGACATGGTGTGGGGTAGCTTCTCTGTCTATCGAGTGAATATGTACGACTACGTGAACTGCGAATACAAGGTGATAGACGGACTGCGCAATGGGTCGGCCATGGATACCTTCACCATCTACTACCCGCTGACAAAGTAAGATTAAAAAGTTAAAAGATTAAAAAGTTAAATAATTAATGATACGCATAACAACAGGACTTATTGGAATTTTGGGCACAATGATTGTGGCTGGCAGCCTCTCGGCCCGTTCGGGATGGTGGGTCGCCACTCCATCGGATGATGACACGGTCATCGTCTTGGCCGATCAGGACACGTCCAACATCACAAGGGGCGAGGATGGCGAAGTGCAGATGAAATATCTGCCTGGAGAAATACGCGACACCTCGTGGGTGGCTGGCGACACCGTACGTGAGGGTAATTTCGATGCCCACATCCACTTGCTGGCTCGCTCCTACGGCGACAGCATCGTGCTGCGCTGGGCAGCTGAGGACTATGTGTCGTGGCGCTACCTGAACCGTGTGGGCGTGAACATTCTGCGCACTTGCTGGGATGACAAGGACATGACCACCGACACCTTAGCGCTGGCACTGAAACCTGCCACGCTGGAAGAGTGGAGAACGCTCTACCCTGAGACGGACTCCATCGCCGGCATGGCCATGGGCGCACTCTATGGTGAGGGGCACGTCACCCAGGATCAGTCAAAACACGGCACAGGCACATTTGGAGCCATGCTCGACGTTTATGACGATCAGCAGATGACCTTCGCCGTTGCCGTCCTCGCCAGCGAATGGCGCAGGGATGTGGCCGAACGGCTGGCTATGCGTTTTGTGGATAAGAACGTGAAGAAGGGTAAGGAATACGAGTACATTGTGCAGCCCACAGAGTTCGACAGTACACAGCACCTCATTTTCCGCACGGGCTACATTCCCCGCATCAAGAACGAGCGATATGTGCCCGAAAAGTTCGATGTGGAGATTGGCGACTCACTTGTGGGCATCAACAGCATCTACCTCTGGTGGGAAAACAAGGATGCCTACTCCACCTACGAGATTGACCGTCGCAAAAAGGGGGAGACTCGGTGGACCCGTGTGAACGAGCACCCCTTCCTCATGATGCAAGACCTCAGAGGCGAGGACGTGGATTGCCACACTCAGGAACTCCTGCCCGAACCTGGCGACTACGAATACCGCATCTTTGCCCACGATGCCTTTGGCGACCTGACTGAGCCGAGCCACATCCACACAGTCCATGTACGCGACATCGACCCTCCTTCAGCTCCCGACATCACCTTCATCGAGATAGAACGCACCGACGCCACCACCTTCGAAGGGCTGGTGAAAGCTCACATCTATTTCAGAAAAGACTCCATGGAGCAGGACTTGGTGGGCTACAAGCCACTGTACTACAAAAGGACAGATGAGGGTGGAAAATGGGTTGAACTGGTGCAGGACCTGATTCCTGTGGGCGACACCCTGTGTGTGGCTGACGTGACAGGACTTCCTACAGGACAAATCGTCATGGCTGCTTACGACACTGCTCACAACGTAGGCTACTCCATGCCACGCATCATCCGCATCACCGACCTCAAGGCACCCGAAGCTCCGAAGAACTTCCGCTACGAAATTTTGAAGAACGACGAAGGCACCATCCGCCTGATGTGGGATGCACCCAGCGAGGATGTGGATTATTACGAAATTGTCTATGCCAACGACACCACCCACGAGTTCATGCAGTTGAAAACCATCGACAAGGACAGCCTCCTGCTGCGCAACACTGAGTGGATTGACACAGTGGCTCTTGACGTGAACCAGAAATACATCTACTACAAGGTGCGGGCTGTCGATTATGCCACCAACGAAGGTGCTTACACCGCTCCCCTGCAAGTTATCCGACCCAGCCTCATCATCCCAGGCGAAGCCCACATCGACTCCGTTTGGGTGGATCAAACTAAGGGCATCAACATGCGTTGGGTGTGCAGCGACGAAGAGCAAATCTCCCACCATGTGCTCATGCGCCGTTTGGCAGGAGGCAAGCAACAATGGGACATCATTCGTCGGTTCGATGCCGACTCGGTGCGTGCAGCCGGCAATGTGGTGGAAATTTGCGATGTGCCTGAATACAACCGCGAAAACCGCTACGAATATGCCATGGAGTCCTTCTCCTTCGCCGGTATCTCCAGCGGACTCAGCCTCGTCTATTCCGTCCTCTTTGCAGGTGATGCCGTGTTTGAGTGGCCCATCAAGCTCTATGGCTCTTACAACGAGAGCACGGGCGAGACTCGCTTGGCTTGGGAAACGGAGAGCAACCTCCCCTACAAAGGCGACTGGTACTTCTGTGTTTATCGCAAGGGAGCGGACGACAAGCGCGCCAAGTTCCTGATGAGTGCTGAACCTGGGGAACGTTCTTTCAACGACTTCCTGCTCCAACCGGGCGAGGAGGCGGAGTACTATATCTTCATCCAGTACAAGGACGGACGCAAATGCACGCCCTCTAACTCTGTGGTGGTGAAGGCTCCGAAGAAGAGTGGGGAGTGAACCTTTAGCTCGACGTAGTCAAAAGTGAAAAATCCAAGTTACCGTTACAATAAAAGTTACAGTCAAAAAATATGAGACGCAGAAAACATTGGTTCATCACGCTGTGTGTAGCAGTCTGCTCGCAATGGTTTATGTCATGCGGGTTAATAGACCTCGATGTGAGCGAGGATGCTCAGGAAGCTTACCAGCTTTTCCTTGAGCACGACTCTGTCTATGTGATGGAGGGCGATATGTTTACGCTATCACCACGGTTCTCGCCCGACTCGGTCAGCAACCGCGAAGTCTTCTGGCGAAGCAGTGCCGACAGCGTGGTCACCATTGTCGATAACACCCTCATCGCCCAGAGCGAGGGAGAGACATACGTGAGTGCCGTCTCCGTTCAGGACCGCCACACCGACTCCTGCTACGTCTATGTCATGCCCCGCTGGGAAGTCAACGTCCATGACTACCCCTACGAAATGGTGGTCTATGCCAAGGTCAGCGTGCATGGCCAGCCCATTGACCCCACTCATATGCTCATCGGTGCATTTGCCGAGGGTACTTGCCGTGGCATAGGGGTATTAAAAGAAAGCAATGGAATATCCTATATGGAGTTTCGCATATTGGGTAACATGCAATATCGGGGCGAACTGGGCGAGGAGGAAGTAACATTTTTTGCCTATGACCGAAAGAACCTCATGCGCTACGAATTCCCTGCATATCTAATCTATGACGGGGAAACCCATGGAAGCCTCAGCAATCTTTTCACCCTAAACATACCATAACCCTTCAACAACCATACAGTCATGAAAAAAATCTTGCTTTATACGGCACTGCTCTGCGCACTGATAGGTATCAACAGCTGCTCACTGTCGATGGACGAATATATTGAAGAACCTGAAGATGAGGGATATGGCGAGTTGGCAACCCTCGAAAGTGAATTTGGAAAGATTTCATACCAATTCAAGGAATCCACCAGATCGCTCACTCCCAGCATTCAGGAATTCATCGCTAATGTAGAAGCCGATACCATTCTCTATTTTCTCGACAACATCCCATCCGCTTGGATGCCCAAGGTGGGAGGATGCGTTGTGGCCAATTGCGGCGAGAGATTCCCCATGGGGCTCATCGCACGCGTGCAGTCCATCACCCATCAGAATGGCATGTACCGAGTGGTGACAACCTTGGGCAGCATTGACGATGCATACGAAGAGTTTGACGCAGTTTACGACTTCGACTACAACCCCGCTCTCATTTTGCCCGACACTGACAGTGCCGAAGTGGTCACCGTGACAGACTGGTCCATCTTCGATGCCGATTCCGTAAACCGTAACAATGAAGCATCCATTCGGCGAAGAGCCAAGCTTCAAACACGAGCCGAGGCCGACGAACCCGACGAAAAAGAGACGGACGAAAAAAAGCTCGACCGCACAGAAATAGTCACCTTCGATGCAGGAAAGTATAGCTATTATTTCCCAGATTGGGCAAAGAAGTACGGACTAACAACATTACAGTTTAAGGCAGAGTACGAGACAAATAAGCATATATATAAGCACATCATCAAAAGCAAGGATTACGAAAGGACTGAGATAACCTCGACCGACGCTCTTGTTTTCACCATAGGAGCCCATAAAAGCTCCAAAAACAATAAAGAAGCCAAAAAGGGCATCACAGACGAAGAATTCAAAAAGTTATATGACGAGGTTAAAAATGAAGTTGCCAAAAATCCAAAGAAGAAAACACCTTTCACCAAGGAGGGCTGGATGGTTAATCTGCCCATTCCTGGTCCCATTCCATTTGTCATGCAAATAACCCCTGCCTTCGATTTTGACCTCAACGTGTATGGATCTGCAGAGTTCAAAGTTTATACGGGCAAAACCTACTCTGTCACTGAATATGATAATGGGGAAAAAAAATTGGACTATACGGAAGAAAAAGAAAATCCATCCAACACCATATCTTCAGCAACCATTGGCGGGAACATGACAGTTTCGGGGGGGTTAGAAGTTGTACTGGCAGTAGGACGTGCAGCAGGAGGATTTGGCGCTGGTGTGGGAATTTATGCAAAACCCAACTTAGAAGGCAATCTGGAAGTCAATCACACTTTTGGATCAGATGGAGAATACGTTTCATCCCGAAATGGACTGACCATCAGAGGTCTTTTGGACATTGGGCCCAAGGCTTTTGTCAAAACACCTGGCGGAAAAGAATGGGGATTCGACTTCGCCGCCCACACATTCATCCTATGGGATGGAGTGAATTACCCATGGTGGCCATCGGTAAAGAAAATATCCTCTGTCAATCACGGCCTTTCCGTGGAGGGCAACGTATCTGTCTCCAAGGTGACCGCTTCCTACCAATGCACCAGCATGGGACTGCTGAAAGGGGCTTTCGAGCTTTACCCCATCAAACCCATGCTCAGAATGTATCTTTCCTACGATGGTTCAAACTACAAAGACTACGTCGATTTGTATGCCGACAAGGGAGGAGATAAACTCAAGGCAGGAGCCACCTACAACTTTACGCTCCATGACACCCAAGGCTACCGCTACTACAAAGCGGTACCCCTGCTTGTAGATGTTACGGACCCCACAATAAAAAAAGAGCTAAGCGATTTCGCATTCGAAGTGGAATCAAGCGCAGAGGAACCCCGAATAGATCTTTTCCCTGCCAGCTACACACGCAGCTCAGAATATGCGGTAGCCTACCAAACTGGATTTTCCGACAAACCCGACTTGACGAAATGGCCTGGAGCAGACCCATCAGAACAATGGTACGAATACGAATTCTGTTTCCCTTTCCAATTGAAAAATGGAAGCTACATCGACCTTTGGTGGGAGTCAATCACGTTCGAAGGCACGCTGGAGTATTCAGCATTCAACAATGTGAAAAAGAAGATACCGTTCTCAAGAGTGCTACCATCCAACATTAAGACCGGACTTTATGTCATCCGTGTGAAATTCCTCAGTAATGTCCATGAAAATAACTACTTCGCCTGGTCTGTCCGCCCCAAACTCGTTGTCAAGAAAAAAGACGGGAAGGAAGTGGTATATCCAGGCAAATGGGCAAACGACCCTTGGCCTGACACAAAATACAGTTCTCTTGTCATACTCTGGGACGACTACATGTCCATTGCAGAAAACAAGGAATACAAAGCCACAAAAACCGGGTGGTACAAGAAAGCCAAACCCATCAACTACAAACTGCAATAAAAACATAGGGGCTGCACCCAACTTTTACCATAACGGTAACTTAGATTTTTGACTACGTCAGCTAAGGTTTACTCTTCCCCCCCACTTTTAATCTTTTAATCTTTAACTACCCATGAAATTTCTCCTCCTTTTAATAATCCTCTTCCCCTTCAGCCTCTCTGCCCAAGAGAGGCTGAAGGCTGTAGATACACTTTCTGTTCGGGAGCTGAAGAAAGAGTTTGCTCAAATCACCTTCGAAGAGCAGACTTACGACTTCGGTGAATTCTCGCAGGCAAAGGAGCCTGTACACAAGCACACCTTCGAGTTTACAAACACAGGCACTAAGAGCCTCTACGTACTACAGGCTGTGAGCGGATGCGGATGCACCACTCCTAAATACACGAAAAACCCTGTCAAGCCTGGCGAGAAGGGGAAAATCGTGGTGCGTTTTGATGCCAAGAGCCAACGCCTTGGGGCTTTCCGCAAGTCCATCACGGTCTATACCAACGACCCTCGTTCCTACACGCGCCTCTTCATCAAAGGCAACATCTTGCCATAGAAACGCGCTTCTCCACCGTCAGTTGGCATTGGGCAATTTGGCAGGGTCGGCAGCTGTGTAATTATCCATTCTAAGGTGATAGTTGGTGACCTGCTCAAGCGTGTAGCGGAATGCGGGACTGTCGGGGGGGAGTGGACGATGAGAGAACTGCTGGAAATAGAGCAGACAGGCATCGCGCCACCATTGAGCATCCTGTGCCTGACGCTGAAAGCGCTGCAGCTGCTGCTCATAACGCTCGCGCGTGTAATCAGGACGCATGGGAGCATTGAAATCTCCCACGAAAGAGTCTTGCGAAACCTGGACGAAGAGGTAACGCTTCATATCTTCCCACGTCTTCACAAAATCGGCAGCTTGCTGCACGCCTCGGTCGTAGGTGTAGCAAAGGTTGTCCCACATGGACAAGCCATTGCTCATGGTGTAGTTCCAAGGAACATGGTGAAACCACAGGAGCAAGTTCTCTGGACATGTACCTACATGATTGTAACATGTACGAAGAGGTCCGGGGTATTGTCCCACATTGTCGGAACCCATTTCTCCTGCCACACAAGGTTCGGCGTGGTCGGTGCGGTTGAAGCCCAGGCCGATGGAGTCGGCTCGGTGGTAGAAGCGGGGAAGCCAGTCCTCGCGCCATCCAGGACGAACGCACCAAGGTTCAGGTCCATAATGATGGTCGGCAGCAAAGATGTGGTGGAGGCCCAGGGGCATCATGTAGTCAACCACTGCCTCACGGCTCTTCAATAGGAGTTGAGTCATGGGCTTGATGAAGCCAGGATGAGTGGTGCCGTAATAGTCGGAGAGAAAATCGGCAGCTATCTCCTCGGATGAAGTGGTGGGAGCGTTGGCCAAACGGCCAAAAGCATACCAGTTGGCCATGGCGAGGTCATTAGCAGTCCAGTTGGGACTGTCGCCAATGTTGGCTACTCCTGCCATGCCAACAAGGTTGGGCAGAGCAGAGAGACCGTCCTGAATGGGAGTCAACGAGGGGGTAGTTTGTGCTATGCCCAAAGTTTGGAAAAACTCTTGCCACATAGGAGCAAGAAAGCAGGTGTGGATGCTCTCGCCAGTGTATTCCTGAGTAATTTGGAACTCCACCATCATTTTGGTCTTTTTCAGCCCGAAGAAAAGGGGCGAGACGGCTTCGCGCGGCTGGAAGTCGATGGGACCGTTCTTGATTTGGATGATAACATTGTCCTTGAACTGACCATCGAAACGGATGAACTCGTCGTAGGCTTGGTTGGCTCTGTCGCGCTCGTGGGCTAACTGAGCGGGGGTTTTGTCGGCTACATCCCCCTTGGCTGAATAGACAAAGGCGCGCCACATCACGATGCCCCCGTAGGGTTGCAGGGCGGTGGCGAGCATGTTGGCTCCATCCACATGGGTGCGGCCATAGTCCATGGGACCCGGTTCACCCTCGCTGTTCGCTTTCACCAGGAAACCTCCAAAGTCGGGTATGTAGCGATAAATCTCCTTCGCTTTCTTTGCCCACCATTGCTGCACCCGCTTGTCCAAAGGATCAGCGGTGTCCAAATCGCCCAATGCCTTAGGAGAAGCAAAGTTGACTGACAGATAGACCTTGATACCGTAAGGCCGCAGGATGTCGGCAATTTTTGCTGTCTTGAGCAACATGGACGTGGAGAGTGCGATGGGCTTGGCATTCACATTGTTGAGCACGGTGCCATTGATGCCATAATTCTTGTTGATTTGGCCGTATTCCTCGTAACGCGCCCTCAATGCTTGTGGCATCGGAGTCTTATTGGTAGGTATCTCATCCCACTTCCAGATAGAACGCCCCGCATAGCCACGCTCCACGGTTCCGTCGGGGTTGTCCCAGTGGTTGAGTAGGCGAAGCGCAAATGTCTGAGTCCATGCCCATTGGCAGGTCAGCAAAATGACTAAGGTGAAAACGAGTCTCTTCATCATATAAAAGGAATTGTCTATAGGTATCCCTTGGGCCATAGCTCGCTATGCCCCTGCGGTCTTGCACCCAAATCTACTCCAAAATCAACTAAAAACAATTGAAAGCTAATTTTTAGAACATACCTGTACAGTTTCAGTCTCGACGGAAAATGTCGCGAGTATATACTTTGTCCTGCACATCGTCGAGACAAGCATCGTAGCGGTTAGCGATGATGGCCTGCGACATCTTCTTGAACTTTTCGAGGTCATTCACCACCTTAGAGCCAAAGAATGTAGTACCATCAGTCAAGGTTGGTTCGTAAATGATGACGGTGGCACCCTTCGCCTTGATGCGCTTCATGATGCCTTGTATGGAGGACTGACGGAAATTATCTGAATTGCTCTTCATCGTGAGTCGGAACACACCAATCACCACCTCCTTCTCCACTTCTTCATTCCAGCGGATGCGGTTAGTGTAGCTATAATATCCTGCCATTTGCAGCACACGGTCGGCAATAAAATCCTTTCTTGTACGGTTGCTCTCCACAATGGCTGTCATCATGGTTTGCGGCACATCCTGATAGTTGGCCAGCAACTGCTTGGTGTCTTTCGGCAGACAGTAGCCTCCATAGCCGAAGGAAGGGTTGTTGTAGTGGGTGCCGATGCGAGGGTCGAGACCTACACCCTGAATAATGGCCTGTGCATCCAGTCCTTTCACCTCGGCGTAAGTGTCCAACTCGTTGAAGTAGCTCACCCGGAGGGCAAGATAGGTGTTGGCAAAGAGCTTCACAGCTTCAGCTTCGGTCAGCCCCATGTGGAGCACGTCAATGTTTTCCTTGATGGCGCCCTCCTGCAGCAGAGCCGCAAACGTGTCGGCTGCCTCGGTGAGTTCCTGAGCGTATTTCACTTCTATGCGTTTGGGCGAACCCACGATGATGCGCGATGGGTAAAGGTTGTCGTAGAGCGCTTTGCTTTCGCGCAAGAACTCGGGCGAGAACAACAACTTCAGCGTATAACCATATTTGTTGTAGAGCCCTTCGGTGTAGCCCACAGGAATGGTGGATTTGATAACCATGACGGCATTGGGGTTCACCTCCAGCACAAGGTCGATGACTTCTTCCACATGAGAAGTGTCAAAATAGTTCTTGACCGGGTCGTAATTGGTAGGTGCTGCAATGACCACGAAATCAACGTCGGCATATGCCTTGCGCCCATCCAAGGTGGCAGTCAGGTTCAAGTCCTTCTCTGCCAAAAACTTCTCAATGTATTCGTCCTGAATGGGCGACTTCCTGTTGTTGATTAAATCTACTTTTTCTGGAATCACGTCAACAGCTGTGACCTGGTGGTGCTGCGCCAGCAACGTGGCGATGCTCAAGCCCACATAGCCCGTTCCAGCCACTGCCACTTTAATGTCTTTAAACTCTCTCATATTTTAATCTTTTTATCTTTTAACTTTTTAATCTTTTAACTTTTTAACCTTCTGCTTAAGATATTCCGATGGCGACATGCCATATTCTGCCTTAAAGTTTTCTGTGAAACGTTTCGGATTGCCATAGCCCAATGCTATAGCTATTTCAGCAATTTGCATTGAAGTTTTTTCAAGATACTGCTTAGCACGTTTCATGCGGATTGTGCGTATAAATTCGCCTGGAGCCTTCCCTGTGATGTTGAGAATCTTCTTGTAAAGGTAGGTGCGGCTGAGACCAAGCTCACGTCCCATGGCTTCGACAGAAAAATCAACATCTGAAATGTTATCCTCACAAATCTGTATGGCTTTCTGTATAAAATCCGCATCCGTCGGGCTGATGGTGATGTCGCTTGGCAGCACGTCAGCATTCTCGTGGAACTGCCGCTGTCTGTCAGCCCTCTTCTCGATGAACTTCTTCACACGCAGTCGGAGCATTTCCACATTGAAAGGTTTGGTGATGTAGTCATCAGCTCCCAAAGCCAGCCCCTTCACCTCCATTTCTTCACTCTTTCGACCTGTGAGCAAAATAACCGGAATGTGCGACCAGCGCAAGTCGGTCTTGATGTGCCGGCACAATTCCAATCCGTCCATTTTCGGCATGGTCACATCGCTCACCACCAAGTCTATGTCTTCATTCTCAATCAAGCACTTCACAGCTTGCTCCCCATTATTGGCGGTGATGACATTGTACTCACCACGGAAATAGTCGTGCACGAAACGGCACATGTCAGGACTATCATCCACCATCAGCAGGGTGAAGCGTCCGTTCTGTCCGTTCCCTGCTTCATCTTGCCCTTCCTCGCTTTGGGCTTTCACCGAGGCTGCATTGTTATCGTCCACTCCCTCGTGCTCGTCAGTAATAGATGCGGCTGGTTGGTTAGAGACGGCTGTTGCCTGTTTGGGAACATCCATTGCCTGCGAGGAAACAGTAGGTGTCACCACCGAATCGGCAGAAAGGATAGCGGGGATAATGCCCGATTTAGTGCCCGAAGGAAGCATATTGACCTGATGTAATAAAATTTGTGCGTTTCTGAGCATCATTTGCACCTTTCCTCTCAACTCTTCGGGCAAAGGCTCGCTAGCCATCTGCTGCAAGGGTCCAATAATAAGCGTGACGGGGGTGAGCAGTTCATGACTCACATCTGAAAGCACGCGCAAACGAACAGCATCCTTTTCCTTGTCGTTTGTCCGCAACAACTGTGCCTTCTGCTCCTCCAAGGCCTTCCGCTCATGCGCACTCATGACGCGATAAAATATGTAGAAGCACACTAAAACCAGCAGGACAACAAAAAGCACAGTCCAAAGAGGACTCTGCAAGGAAAAGCTCGAATCAAAATCGGGCGGAATAACGGCATCTGCAACCATTCTTGTAGGGTATGAGTCTTTTTTATGAGTTGATTACTACTTTTACGCTTCTATATAACTAACCACATTGAGGTGTTATAAAAAACGCCTCTGCTTTCGGTCAGCCGAAAAGTTTGCTGCAAAAGTAGTGAAAAATCCACACATTTCGTGCTTTTTTGTACTTTTTTTATTCCCACACCGCGTTTTTGCGCCTATTCCACTTTCTTTTGAATCTTAAAAGGGAACCAAACACAATGCAAATTGTCAACTCCGCGTGTCAAAAACGCGCTCTTTTAAGCAGGTTTTGTTCACAACAGCGTATATTTTGATGCCATCTTGTTGACAAATCCAGTATTTCTTCCTAACTTTGCACCGCATTTGTGAAATAAGTGCACCGAAAATAATCACTGCGGACACATTCTCACTTTTTGGCATCTTCGTTAATCAATTTTACAAGAAAACCAATCCGCAAGCGTGAGTCACTTACACAACAAAACGAGAGCAACATGCTCTCGCCTTGGAAAGAAAAAGATTTCTTAAATTCATTTCATATTCATTGGGCTTCCGCTCGTCGTGTTGACGAGCGGAAGTTTTTTGTGTACTTCATTGTTTACTTCAGTTTCTCCAACTTTTCATTCTTTTCGATAGTCCATCCTTCGCGCTTTGCCACTCCACAATCTGCGCCTTGGAACATCTGCGCTGCTTGCTTGTCGCCCTTCAATTGCCAGTCGAGCCATGCAAGGGCTACTATCGAGAACTCGCCTCCATGTGGTTGTGCATAAGTGCCTCCATGACCCACAGGGAAGTTGGTGGCACAGGCGGGCACATGGTCAATGCGGTGATAATCGTCCATTCCATTTCCATAGGCAATGTCCTGCTCACCCCCCAAAATGTAAATGATGGAAGTGTGTATCTCTTTCAGTTTCGATTTCGGAGGCATCGGCATTCCACCCACTGCTTGATGCGCGTTCTGCTGGTTAAACAGTCCGCTGTTGCAAATCATCAACGTCTTGATGCGCTTGTCGGCACAGTTGAAGAGGGTTTGCAAGCCTCCGCACGACATGCCTGCCACGCAAATGCTCTTCACGTCAATCTTACCATAGTAGGGCGAATTCTTGTCTGCATTCTGTGCAAACACCCAGTCCATTGCCTCAATCTGCTGCTCAGTGGTTGACATCGGTCCCTGGTAGCGTTCGCCCTCTTTAGGCATATAGCCTGTGGCCACCACCAGATAGCCGTGCGAAGCAATCTCGTTCAAAAACTTGTAGTGCTCAAAAGGCGAATTGTTGCATGCGCCGTTGCCCCACACCAGAACAGGCAACGGATTCTTCTTGTCAAACGCCGACAAATTCTGCGGCACGAAGATGGTGTGCGCATCAAGACTCGGTTCTTCTTTCATAATGGCCTTGTAATTGCCCGTTCCGCCTTCTTCAACAATGCGCGAAGCACCCTGATTGTCGTTTACCATACTCATGCTGATGATGCCAAGTGCCATCAGACTGGTCACAGCCAAAGCTGAACCCAAAAAACTTTTGATTTTCATGTTGTAGATAGTAAATAGATGTTATATAAATAAATAATGTTGATAATAAGTATTTGAAAGTATGTGCACAAATATAAGGACTTTTTCATAGAAAAAACACAAAAAACGAATCCTTTCTGCAAACTTTCTTCACAAAAAACGATGAATTGACGAAAACTTTGTAAATTTGCAAGGTAGAACAATAACTTTCCGCCCCGATGAAGGCCAGCGTGCTGAAGGTTGAAAACGTAAAAGAGATATCGAGAAATGACCATATCGACAGCAGAGTCATGTACTGGCGGACGAATTGCAGCCGCCATTACTGCACGAAGCGGTGCGAGCCGCTATTTTCGAGGTGGGCTGGTGGCCTACCAGAACGAAGTGAAAGAACAACTGTTGGGTGTGCCCCACCAGATGATAGAAACCTACAGCGTGGTGTCACGCCAGGTGGCAGAACAAATGGTGAAGGGAGCTTGCCGCCTTTTCCACACCGACTATGCGCTGGCTTCCACTGGCTATGCCGAACCCTACCAAGGGCGTGAAGTGGAAATATGGGTAGCATGGGGCAGCGAAGGCGATGTGCACTCCATGTGCCTGCGCGAGGACTTCGGCAGGGTGAAGAACGTAGAACTGGCCACAAAGTGCGTGCTCGACGAGTTTAACAAGTATCTCCATGACAAGCACCACACTTTAACAGGAGGCGAGTCTTATTTAGCATAGCCCCCTACACACAAGATTCTCTCCCTTTGGAGCTGTTGAAAGTGATGAAGATCTGTAATATTAGCGTTCTTTTTACAACGGATTGAACTGATTCTTGGACAAACCAAGCGTGCTAAAGATACGATAAGAACGGATCATTGATTACGTCGAAGCTTCATGTGAGATTGAAAACCCCAAAGACTTAAAAATCAGAAGTCAGAAAATTGCAAAATAAAAACCACATAAAGACATGAAAAAAGCATTAGCAATGGCGGTCTTTGCAGTGGCCGCACTGCCAGTAATGGCACAGCAAGTAAAGTACAGCATTCAGGGCGAGTGCCCTGCCGATGCCCAAATGGTGTATGTGGCCGACCGTGTGTCGGGCACCCCCATCGACAGTGTGGCCACCAGCAACGGAAAGTTTGCCATTGAAGGCAATTACCAAAAGGATGCCCTCCTCTTCGTCAAATCCAACGTGAGCAAGTGGCTCGTGGTCTTCTTCAACGATGGCGCTCCCGTCAACATCGACTTGAAGACCAACACCCTCAAAGGTTCTGCCCAAAATGAGAGTTTGAATTACTACGATCGTCAGAACGACTCCCTCACCATGAAGATGTCGGGATTGCAGAATCAGCTCTTAGCCATCTACAACGACCAGTCGCTCTCGCAAGAACAGAAGGAAGAAAAACTCAAGGCCAAAGTGTCAGAACTGCAGCCAGAGGCCAACAAGCTCGTGGCATCCACCAACGAACTGATGGACAAGATGCTGAAGGAAAACCCAAACACCCTTGTACCAGCAGCTTTCATCAGTGACCTCTACAGCCTTTACGGACTGGAGAAAATGAAACAGCTCTTTGCCTCCAACCCTCCCTTTGCCAGCCATCCAGCCGTGGCAGAGGTGAAGAACTACATTGCGCAGGAAGAGGCTCGCATGAAGATTATCGGCAAGAAATTTACCGACCTTGAAGAATCCGACACTGAAGGAAATGTGCACAAACTCAGCGAGTATGTGGGCAAGGGGCAGTGGGTACTCATTGATTTTTGGGCATCGTGGTGCGGACCCTGCCGAGCCGAAATGCCCAATGTTGTGGAAAACTACGAGAAGTACCATGCACGTGGCTTCAACATCGTGGGTCTCTCCTTCGACCAAGACAAAGATGCTTGGCTCAAAGCCATCGACGACCTGAAGATGCCTTGGGTGCATCTTTCCGACCTAAAGGGATGGAAAACAGTGGCAGCCAGCGTATATGGCATCAATGCCATCCCAGCCAGTCTGCTGGTCGATCCCGACGGTATCATTGTGGCTCGCGACCTGCGTGGCGATGCACTTGGGGCAAAACTTCAAGAGATATTTGGCGAATAAAACAGTTCGTCATAAACCACAAATAAAAAACAGCCTGCTCTCATCCGGGGCAGGCTATTTTCTGCATCATCACTTCTCCTGCAAAAAAGCACGCACCTCATCCAGCATGGCACAGGCTTTCTCCTGCCCATGTTGATAGATGTCCCTTAGTTTCTTTTCGTTCAGCTCCGTTCGTCCAATATCCAATGGATGGTCGGGATAGACGGCAAGGATATTTCCCCGCTGCGTCTGCTCCTCAATGTAGGCCAATTCAGTGTTGTACATCTCATGCCGATGCTTCATGCACCATGCCACTTTGGGGTGACGAAGATAGAAAAGACGGAAAAGAGGTGCCATCGAGCTAGGAGATTTCTTATATCCCTTCGGACGAGTCAGGATAACAATATTCTGCTCATAACCAATTGATTGAAAATATTTCAAAGGAATACAGTCAATCATGCCACCATCTAAAAGTTTCCTCCCTTCAATTTCAACAGGGGTGGAAACGATGGGCATCGAACCCGTGGCTCGAAACCACTCCAAGGTCTCGTCCTCCACATGGTTGATTTGCCTATACACAGGCTCACCCGTCTCGATATCTGTACACACCAAATGGAACTCCGTAGGGTCGGCTTCGAAGGCAGGAATATCAAAAACATCCAGTTCCATAGGCATGGTGTGGTAGGCAAACTTCGCATTTACGAAGTTACCCGTCCGCAGGAAAGACCTCCATCCCATGTAGCGAGGGTCATCCTTAAATCGGATGTTGTAGCGGAGTCCTCGCCCAGGCTGGTGAGATTTGAAGTTGCACCCAAACAATGCCCCAGCCGACACACCTATCATGCCGTCCACCTTGATGCCAGCCTCCAGCATCACGTCAAGAAACCCTTCCGAGAAGAGACCACGCATGCCTCCCCCTTCCAAAACCAGACCTTTTTTCATTGTCCCCTTATGCTTGTTGTTTTCGTTTCAGCCCACAAATCTACTCAAAAATATTGACTTCTCACCCTTTCTCCTGAAAAAAATGATGGTTACGATGAATAAAAGGTCAAGGATGAGTGCTTTCCCCCTTTTCAGCCACATATATTTTTCCACAATTGTTTTCCCAAGTGAAAAGGATTGTCTATCTTTGCAAACAAAAACTTTCTGACATGAAAAAGCTTTTTCTATTGACTTGTATGTTGCTGGCTTGCACCTTGATGCAGGCTCAGAACAAAAACTTATGGATGCCACGGTTCTTTGCCGATGGCATGGTGCTGCAACGCAATGCTAAGATTCCTATGTGGGGACGAGCCGAAGCGGGCACAAACGTGACGGTGACCATGGGTGGAAAAACCGCAAAGACCACTGTAAAAGCAGACGGAACCTGGAAGGTGTATCTCCCAGCCATGAAGGCGGGTGGTCCCCATTCGTTAGTAGTAACAGCAAAGAAGGCAGGTGATATCACTCGCAAGGAAATCCAGAATGTGCTTGTGGGCGATGTGTTCCTATGCTCCGGACAGTCGAACATGGAACTGCCCATCCGACGTTGCATGGACGTGGTGGCAGCTGAGGTGAAGGACTATTCCAACAATCAGATTCGTTACTTGAAATTTCCACATCAGTTCAATTTCGTGCGACCCAACGAAGATGTGCAAACTTTGCCTTGGCAGAACATCACGCCACAGAACTGTACTGAGGTAAGCGGCATCTGCTATTTTATGGCACGCGAACTACAGGAGAAATATCATGTACCCATTGGCATCATCAATTCGGCAGTAGGTGGCACGCGGGTTGAAGCTTGGATGCCTCACGAGGTACTCGCCTCTTTTGATGGCTATGCAGCAGAACTGGCCAAGCCAAAGTATCATCAGGAGCACTGGGTTGACAGTGTGCGCATGGCCGAAAACAGAGCGGGGCTTGAATGGGAACAGAAGATGATGGAGACCGACACGATTGTGGGCAAGTGGCGTGCTGAAGGCTACGACTTCTCAGCATGGAAAAACGTGGACATGTTCTCCAACTGGAGCCAGTTCAAGAATGGCTCCTACTGGTTTCACACCAGCATTGACCTGCCAACAGAATTGGCCGGGGAGAAGGCTGTACTGCGTTTTGGAGCTATGAAAGATGCTGACACCATCTTTGTGAATGGACAGTATGTGGGCAACACCACCTACGAATACCCCCCACGAGTCTATACCGTGAAAGAAGGCATACTGAAGGCTGGAAAGAACGACATCGTGGTGCACCTCATGTCGCAGAGTGGCATGGGCAACTTCACAAAAGGAAAGCTCTATCAATTAGAGGTGGGCGAGCGAGTGTTCCCCATCCAGCCAGAATTGCAAATGGCTGTGGGTTGCACCATGCCACGCAAGCCTGGCAGCACTTATTTTGTCGATACACCCACTGGACTCTACAATGCCTTGATTGCCCCCTTGCAGGATTTCCCCGTAAAGGGCATGCTTTGGTATCAAGGCGAGTCGAACCTCTCCCATCCCGACGGCTATGCCAACCTGTTGGAAGCGATGGTGGCATCATGGCGCAAGCAGTTCAACAGTCAATTTCCTGTGGTCATCATGCAGTTACCCGGCTATATGCAGAAGCATGACCAGCCCTTCGAAAGCAGTTGGACAAAGATTCGCCAGGAGCAGTATGTGGCGGCTCAGCAAATCAAGGGCGCATCCCTTGCCCCCACGTTCGACACGGGCGAATACAACGACATCCATCCGCAGGACAAGAAGACGGCAGGCGAGCGTGCAGCCCGACAGATGCGCAAGCTGGCCTATGGCGACAGAAGCATAGAGTGCGATGTACCCAAGCCTGTTTCGGCACACATGGCGGACGGGGCGGTGCTGATCACCTTCGCTGAAGTGGGTTCGGGACTGACAGCAAAAGGTGGGAAGTTGAAGGATTTCGCCATCCGTATAGACGGCAAGTACCAATGGGCTGACGCCACTGTAGTGGATAACAAGACGGTGCGTGTAACACTGCCAGCAAATGCGACTGTCACCTCCGTTCGTTATGGATGGGATGACTACCCACAGCCTTCGCTCTACAACAAGGAGGGTGTGCCAGTGCCTCAGTTCCAAATAGAAGTGCGGTAGAAAGGTAAAATATAAAAGAGCCTTTAGCTGCCAGAGTTAAAATTAAAGGATTGGAAATAGGAGGATTGAAAAATCGTCGAATGAAAGCATGATGTTTAGAAGTATTTTCATACTCATCTTCTCCCTTATCCTCTGTCCCTTGGGAGCACAGGAGCGCCCCAAGGTGGCTTTGGTGTTAGGTGGTGGAGGTGCCAAGGGGGCTGCCACTGTGGGGGTGTTGAAATATGTGGAGCAGTCGGGAGTGCCCATCGACATGGTGGTGGGCACCAGCATCGGCTCCATTGTGGGGGGCATGTATTCGTTGGGCTACCGGAGTGAGCAACTCGATTCCTTGTTCCGTACCCAAGAATGGATGGACATGTTTGCTGGCTCCTTGATGGGCGACAGCATTGTGAGGGCATTGCGCAACTTGACGGGGAATTTGGACGAAACGAAGTTCGATTCCCTGCCCATTCCTTTTCGTTGCGTGGCGGTCGATATCAGACGGATGCAGGAGGTGGTTCTGACAGAAGGAGACTTGGCCCAGGCCATGCGAGCCAGCATGGCCATTCCTCTAATATTTAAACCTGTGCGGATGGGCAACATGCGTCTTGTGGATGGAGGAGTGCTGAACAACCTGCCAGTGGATGTAGCACGTAACATGGGAGCAGACATCGTGATTGCCGTCGATTTGACAGTTAACAAGCATGAAGGGGAGCGACCCTCTATTTTCCGTCCAGACTTGAGAAAATACCATCAGAACCGTCTGGATGCCGATGTTTACATCAATCCCGATTTACAAGGATATGGTGCTCACGATTTTAAGCCTCAACGCATTGCTGAAATGATTGCACTTGGCGAGAAGGCGGGCAAGCATGCTCTGAAGGAGTTGAAAAAGCTAAAGAAGAGGAGAAAGTTATGAAGCTTCCTCCTCTTCTTTTTCAGTTCAACAAGACACTGCGTATGGAGTCTTTGTTGTTCTTTATGACTCTGGGGGTCAGAACCTCACATAGATTTCTGCCCAAAGCTCATTGTAGTCCTTGTGCTGGAGGCTGCGATCGTGCACGTGGTTGTACTGCAACTGTACGAGGAAGTTCTTGTGCAGTTGGATGTTGGGGATGATGCTGTAGATAGTCCTCATCGACTCCCAAGTCTTGGCACTGCGATAGGCATCGTATTTCCCATACACTTTGAGCCAAGGGGTACAAGGCACTCCCACTGTGGCGTACCAACCGTCGGCCTTGCCTTCGCCAGCATAGTTGGCAAGCAGACCTTGGGCATGGGCATACTCAGCACGCACCGTCCAGTCGTTATGTTCATACTTCACCGCTGCAGCCCAACGGTTGCGGTCGATGGGATCTCCATCTTTCACGTAATCGCCCGTCCAGCCAAAAAGACCGAAGAAAAGACCTTTCACTGGTTGCACCTGCAACGAGCCGATGAAGTCCTTGTGTCCGTTGGCATCAGAACTGTTGATGCCCTGTCCATTCATCATTTGCAACTGATAGTGAAGAAAGCGGTGACCGTCTTTCTTCGAAGGGAAAAGATCGCCTTGCACTTGCAGGCCCTGGTCACGTCCGCCGTTTGCCACACCCTTGTCGCTGTCGCCTATGCCACTGATGTTGCGGGCTATCTGCGAATAGTCGCCACTACCCACATCTAATGGGTTGATGGGATTCTCAAAAAGGAAGGCTCGCTTATACTGACCTACTTTCACTGCCAGTTCTTTCCAATGCTGCCACTCCACGAAATAGTCTTTCATATGGAAAGAAGAGTTGTTTATTTGTGCCTGAATGCGGTATTTGAAGTCACCCAAGATGGTGCCATCCACGTATGCACGGATGAAACGCTGGCTGAAGCCGCCCGCTCCGTGTGCACCGTCTTGGTCAGTATAAGTGTATTTGCCGATGAAGTAGCCACCAAATTTAGGAGCCGAGGCATAGTCGGAGAGCTTCCTTCCATACTGCGGACGGCCGTCAGGAACGGGCATCTGCTGCATGGCATTTTCAAGACTATTATTCACCAGACTGGTGATGAAGCCTGAACCTGACGTACCGTCGGGTTCAAACTCACTAACTCCCGTCGCTTTGTCGGATTGGGTAGTCCTATTTTTCGATTCGTCATTTTCGCCCATTAGTGGCAAAGAGAGGAAAAAAGTCAATAAAATCAAAGTGGATGTTCTTTTCATGCGAATTGGAAATGTCATCTTTGTGTATGAAGTTTTTGGGGGTGTTAGGTTTTGAATATTTTTGCAAATGTAGGGAAAAACAACAAAAGAGAGCCGATTGAAGGACCATTTTTTACATTCCTTTCTTATTTTTTGCCATTTCTTTGGGATATTGCAATAATGTGTCCGTCTTTTTTTGTAATTTTGCCCCATTCAAAAATGCACATAATATATAGAGATGGTTGGAATAATAAATGCAGACTCACACAGTCTGGAGCCAAAGCGGCATCGCTGTGATAAACAGAAGACTGTGCTCATCGGTTCCGTGCAACATTTTCTGGTCGATGCATTGTGCCTGTGCAGCCTTTATCTGTTGGCTGAAAGGGCTGGTAACATGGATGTGGTGAGGGTGTTCATCCTATATAATGTTTTAGCATTCACCACCCAGCCGCTCACAGGATGGTGGACCGACCGATTGCGGCATCGCCATTGGGTGTTATTGGCTTCGATGGTGCTGCTGACAGTGGCTGTTGTTTTGGCTGCCATCACGGTGAAGTATGGCGAAGAAGGGAATGTGTCGTTGTTCCTCTTTTATGCCGATGCGTTTTTATTAGGTATGGGCAATTCGTGTTTTCACGTATGGGGCGGGAAGCAGGTGGCAGTGATGACCAACAATGACATACGGGCGATGGGAACTTTTGTTTCCACAGGTGCCTTCGGCTTGGCTGTTGGGACATTACTCTTTTCCTGGCCGTTTCTTTTTATATTGCTGATAAGCTTTTGTGTGTTGACGGTTTTCTGTATCCGATTAGACAATGGGAACAATACTCCAGAAGAAGAACTTCCCCACCCTTTCTACTTCAACATGGTGAGCCTTTGGGTAGCTGCAATCATGCTCCTTGTCGCTTTTCGCTCATGGGCAAGTGAGGGGTTCACGGTGAATATAATCAAGAATCCTTTCCTTGTGCTGCTGTTAGGAGCCGTGAGTATGTTAGGGAAGATGATGGGTGGATGGATAGCCCACTGGATAGGCATTTCCAAGGCAATCGGTTTATTTCTAATTGCGGCATTGACTTGCTTTCTCCTAAAGGGGAATGGCATTGCATTGGTGCTTTTAGGAATGTTTTCCATCAACTGCACAATGCCTATCACGCTCTATTGGGCAAGCATCTTACTGAAGGGGAAGGAAGGGCTGGCCTTTGGCCTGTTAGCAGCTTCACTCATTCCTGGGTACTTGTTGGCTACATTGTTGGGCATAGGATAGAATTTTCGCCTCAGTGTTTCTGTAAAAAAGTATAAAAAGCATGGTTTCCTCTCTCTTATGTGCATTGTTGTTCACCATTCTCATTGAGTTGGCAATGCTTTGGCTACTGACAGAATGGGACAAAAAAACAGCCTTGGCATCGGTTGGTATGAATGTGCTCACCAACGTGCCGCTCAACCTCTTTGTATTTTGGGTGGACGATAGCTGGCTCACCATTTTGGTTGGCGAGGTGCTGGTGGTAATGGTTGAGACATTGATATTCTTCCACTATAAAAAACCTTTTTCTCGGGCTTTCATCATTAGTTTGTTGTGCAATGCCACCAGCTATTTCGTGGGTTTGCTCTTCACTTTGGCACTATCTTTACAGGTCGGATGAAAGAGCCTTTGGAATAAAACTGAATCGGCGGTAGGCCGCTTCATGGATTTTCAGTTCCGCAAAATATATCATTTTGTGCTTTGTCTGAAGAACATACCTTAACTCATCATGTTTTCACTTGAGCCAAGCATTCCTTTTAGACGAAGGAATGAAAAATATAAATGCCGCATTCGTCCTTATTTTGTAACATGGGAACAAGTGAATGTAACAAGTGGGAGCATTTGTTACGAAGTAATAAATAATGGGAATGCGAGGACAAGGAGGATTGCGTAGAATGCGGTAACTTTGTAGCCAAATAAATATTGACTGTATGAAAAAGCTACTTTTTTTGTGTTTATGGACAATTTGTTCGTCTCTGCCCTGCAAGGCTGCTGACCAGTTTGTGAGTTTCCAACCTTCAGCCGATGCTGTGTGCCTGACCAACATGAAGGGCAGCATCAGCTGCGACCCTAACGATTGGAAAGGAGTGCGCATCGCCGTAGAGAATCTGAAGAAAGACCTGGAAAAGGTGACTGGCAGACAGGACTTTCCCATTGTAATAGGCACTTTGGGAAAGAGCGACGCGATTGACCGCCTGGCCAAGAAGAAGATGATTGATGGTGGACTGCTGAAAGGAAAGAAGGAAATGTTTATCATCACCATGACGAAAGGGCAACTGGTAATTGCTGGCAGCGACAAGCGTGGAACCATCTATGGTGTGTATGAACTCGCACAACAATTAGGTGTCAGTCCTTGGTACGATTGGGCTGATGTGCCCGTGGAACAGCACGAAACGATTTACATCAAGCATGGGGTTTTCACCGATGGAGAACCCGCTGTGAAGTATCGTGGCATCTTCCTCAACGACGAGGCTCCCTGCCTGTCGGGATGGGTGAAGGACAACTACGGTGGTGTCTATAACCATGAGTTCTACGCTCGTGTGTTTGAGTTGGTGCTCCGCTTGAAGGGTAACTTTATGTGGCCAGCCATGTGGGGTTCGGCTTTCTATGCCGACGACCCTCTCAATCTGCAAACTGCCGATGACATGGGCATTTGCATGGGCACTTCGCACCATGAGCCTATGGCCAAGGCGCATCAGGAATGGAGACGTGACAAGACGCATGGAGCATGGAATTTCGACACCAACAGGGAGACACTCGATAAGTTCTGGAAGAGCGGAGTGGAGCGTATGAAACACACTGAGGACGTGGTAACCATTGGCATGCGTGGAGATGGAGATGAAGCCATGGGCGACCATGCCGATGTGGAATTGCTGGAGCGCATCGTAGCCGACCAGCGTCAAATCATTGAGGAGGCAACAGGCAAACCAGCCAAAGAGACACCGCAAGTGTGGGCACTCTACAAGGAAGTGCAAGAATACTACGAGAAGGGCATGAACGTGCCCGACGATGTAATTCTTTTGCTCTGTGATGACAACTGGGGCAATGTGCGGGTGCTGCCTGAGCAGGAATGGTGCAAGGGGACGGGTGCCTTTTCCAAACGGCATCCTGGAGGTTATGGCATGTACTACCATGTAGATTATGTAGGTGCTCCACGTAATTCCAAGTTTCAGAACGTCAGTCAGATTCAGCGTATGTGGGAGCAGCTGCAGCTCACCTATTCTTACGGTGTTGACAAACTCTGGATTCTCAACGTGGGCGACCTCAAGCCGATGGAGTTTCCCATCGATTTCTGGTTCAAGATGGCATGGAACCCTTCACAGTTTAATGCCTCCAACCTGATGGCCTACACGGAGTCCTTTTGCCGTCAACAGTTTGGCGAGAAATGTGCTAAAGAAGCAGCTCGCATCTTAAACTTGCAATGCAAGTATGCGCATCGCCGCACTCCCGAACAATTGGATGCCCGCACCTTCAACCTGTTTTCAGGCGAATGGAAAGAGCGTGTGGATGAATATGACCAATTGGAACGCGAAGCCACCATTTTGCGTGAACTTATGCCTGTGCCTTACCGCACCACTTACAACGAACTGATTTATCATCCTGTGCGCATTTTTGCCAATTTATATAATATGTATTACGCTGTGGCCATGAATGGCTACTATGCCTCTAAGAACGATTTGCGTGCCAATCAATGGGCTGACAAGGCGGAATTGTGTTTCCGTCGCGATGCAGAACTTTGCGATGAGTACAACCACAAGATAGCTGGAGGCAAATGGAACCACATGATGGATGAGATACATATTGGCTATCGGTCTTGGAACAATCCGCCTCGCAATACAATGCCTCAAGTGAAGCGTGTGAATGCCGATGAAGCTGTGGAGGGAGCCGAACTGGTGTTCCAGCCTAAGCCCATAGTGTCTATCCTCGAAGCGGATGCCTTCACCACCAAGACCGACGCGAAGGAAGCTCGTTGGCAAGTTGTTCCCGATCTTGGTATATGGAAAGGGGCGGTCATCCTATACCCCTACACCAAGAGCACCGAAGGAGCTTCTATCACGTATGAGTTCAATGTGGCGCAATCCAAGGACAAGGCGACAGCCACTATTATCCTTGCCACTAACTTCCCATTCAACGATGGTCGTGGGCAGCGACTTTCCATTGCTATGGACGGCCAGTCCATCACCACACTGAATGTGAATGAAGCCAGCCGCCATGTGGTGCAGATGTCACATGATCAAAATTTTGAATGGGAAACCACTCGCATGAATCAGCAACGCGTGTCGTTACCTTCACTCACACCAGGTAAGCACACCCTTACACTTAGTCCGCTTGACCCAGGCATCGTCATTGAGCGCATCGTCATTGAGTAACTTCTACAGGGCATTAAGCCCGCGAAACACCAAATAGGGGTCATGAGTGACGGGGCAGAGAATGTCGCTGGAGAAATGGAAGCTGTTACCCCCTGTAATAAAGACATGCAGGTCGGGGTACTCTTGGAAGAAATGACGGATGTAGCCTTCTATTTCGAAGCGTGACCCATTGACCGCCGATGACAGCATGGATGTGCGCGTGTCGTACCCCAACAGCACTGCTTCCTCTTCTGCTTCAAACAGAGGAAGCAGTGCTGTGTGTTCGTGCATGGCCTTCAGCCTCAGTTGCACGCCAGGGGAAATGGCCCCGCCCAGAAAACGCCCATCGCGAGAAATCACGTCGTAGGTGATGCACGTGCCAGCATCTATAATCAGAAGGGTGTGGGCAGCATCCTGGGCCAAAGCCCCGATGTCTGCAGCCCAACGGTCTGCACCAAGGGCCGGGTTCACTTCAGCAATCGGTTTGATGGGGCATGGAGTTGAAGCTGTCAACCAATATACGGGGATAGACAATGCTCCAAGGGCCTCTTTCAAAGCGTTGTCTTCTCCCGCCACAGTTGATATGCGAACCGAATCAATGGGGAAAGCGTTTGTCAAGCGGGCGAAAGTGTCGGCCCAAGGTTCATGGCGCCTCTCAAAATGCACAATGCCTACACCCATGGTGAAAATGGGTGCAGACGGCATGTCTGCCACAGCCAGTTTGGCTGAAGTGTTTCCGATGTCAATCAATAAATTCATTCAAGTTCGACAATTTATTATTCAAGTTCCGACATAGTCCCTTCATCGCTAAAGCAACTCTGATAAACAATTCAAACGTGTTTAGGTTCCACCAAAGCTTTCGTTAGATTCCACCAAAGCTTTCGTTAGATTCCACTAAAGCTTTCGTTATTGTAGATGTACCGCAGGAGAGGAGTTACCAGCTGCCGCCTCCTCCTCCACCTCCTCCGCCTCCAGAGAAGCCGCCTCCGCCGCCATGTCCACCGCCGCCACCACTGCTGCTACTGTCGTGACTCACGATGCTGATGGCATGGTTGGTGGAAGAATAAAGGCTACTGGCCATGTGGGTGGTCAGGTTGTGGGCAAGGATAGGCGATGCGGTGATGTACCAGTCGGGCTGCTCCACCTTGATGTCCTTGAACAGCTTTCCCCATTTCTTGCTCAGGCCAAAAACCATGGCGTATGGCAATACCTTGTAGAAGTACGTGGGGTCCTCTTGCTGCAATGACTCAAGACGATTTTTCTCGGCTGTCTTGATGAATTCCTTAAATCCCAATAAGCGTCCTATCATTTCCACACGGTAGTCGGTGTCGATGTTGAACCGCCCTATCAATTCGCCAAGCAAAAAGCAAATCGCAAACAAGGAAATGACCAGCCAAGTAGGCATTGGGGCACCATACTCCATGATTTGGTCGCAATAGAAATAACACAGCAGTGCCATCACCGCCATTTTGATGCCAAACACTAGTATTCGTTTCCAAACACTGCCGAAAAGATCCTTGGAACTGTCGTATAGCCTTCCGTATGCGCCGATGAAAAAAGGAACGCTCCACACAAAAACAGCAACAATCCATTCGTTGATGTTGAAGGTCTCATCCACAGAATTTGTACCAAATACTACTGTGGAGAAGCAAATGAGCAACACGTAAAGCCCAATACCCATCTTATGAAAATATGACAGTTTCTTTTCTCCCTTGAATGAGTCTTTCAAGGATTTCTTCAATGTTTCCACTTGTGAAGGCTTTTCACCCAAATCTTTCAGATTCGTTGTAGTTCCCTTGCTTCCGAACAGCAGGCTCATCATCTTCTTCTGATAAGTTGGCGCACTTTGGGGTAAATCTTTCACCTTCGTCAAGATGGCCTCAGGCATCTTAAATAATCCCCCCTCATCTTTTTCTTCAATGGTGAGGTAACCCTTGCCGGCTAACCAAGGAATCAAGGATGCAATGTCGATGGTATCTACGCTGCCGTCAATAATGGTGCCCACCTCGGCACTGCTGATGCCTTCAGGAGGGTAGAACTCAATCACTTTCACAGGCTTTTTCCGTTTTGTCTTCAGCAAATAAAAACCTATTGCAAGAATGAGCATGAGGGTGATGAAAAGTGCCATGTAGTGCCATAGATAGTTCACGCTCTTCACTCCTTCGTAATACCCTTCTGGCAGTTTGGCGTAGAGAGTGATGCCTTGGTGAGGAAGGATGTTTTTTGCTTTGCCAGCAATTACATGCTGATTCGCTTTAATGACCAAGTCTTTTACATTGGTCGATTTCTTTCCATACCCTCCGCTATAAACCTCCAGACGCTTTTGAATGTCGGAAGGTAATGATTTCTCAAATTCTATTCTGAAACTGAATTGATCAATATCCTCGTTAAAATCAGTGCCCAAAATAGTGTGGAACAGATAATCATAGTTAGGACGACGGTCCTCGCGATACACATATTTATACTTTATAACATACCTGTGTTTTCCCAACACCTCGCTGTCGGCATCCCCAATGCGAACGACAAAAGTGTCATCATCGCTATCTTCAGTGGTGAACTCTCCTCCTTCCACCTCTACATCATCCACTTCGCTTTTGTATTTGAACGTTCGCCAATCCTGCACCACTTGCCCCTGTATCACTTGCTGATGCATCCCTTCATCTTGCGAAACATCATGTTCCAACGAGAACCTCAACGGAACATAGCGGTAGATGCCGTGACGAGGCTCATCGAAAAAGACATCAATCGTCTCCGTTATCTCCCACACATTGTCTTGATGCACCACTGCCTCCACATGGAAATTCTCATAATGAAATCCTTTGCGGTCTGCTTTGGCCACTACACTGCACAGCAAACCTATCAGTAACCATAGAAATCTACTCATTTTCATACGATATATTCAAATTCTATTAATTCTTCAATCGTTTATCTCTTAACTATTGACTCCTTTAAGGTATGTTCTAATTTTTCAATTCAAAATCCACATTAACCGCTCTTCTCTCCTGCTCTTTTTCCACAGCAAACATAGGCAGTGGCTTGAATCCGAACACACCCGCCACAAGATTACATGGAAACATCTGGCACAGGTTGTTATATCCTCTGACGCTCCCATTATAATACCGGCGTGAGAAAGCAATCTCCTCCTCCATCTTCGACAAACGTTCCTGCAAGTTCACAAAATTACTGTTGGCTTTTAAGTCAGGATAGTTTTCCGCCACCACCAGCAAAGTTCGGAGCGCATCGTCAATCTGCATTTCGCTGGTGACTACAGTTTTCAAGTCATCTTGCTGCGAGGAACTGCGCAACCTCGTCGCCTCCTGCAACGTGTCGGTTTCGTGTCGCGCATAACTTTTTACCACCTCCACCAGGCTTGGAATAAGGTCGAACCTTTTCTTTAGATAAACATCCATTGTCGAAAAAGCCTCCTTCACCTTGTTGTGCGACTGCACCAGCAGGTTAAAAGTGATGGCAACAAAAAGGATGAGCATCAGAATTGCAAGGCCAATAATCAAGTAGGTCATCGCTCGTGGAAATATTAAAAGGAAAAATGTTTAAGAGTTGGATAGATCATTTTCGATAAACTGTATGAGCTTTTCAACAGCTTCCGCTTCGGGAATATTCTTTTCTATACACACCTTCCGCTTGTAGAGCGAAACTCTTCCCACTCCCGCACCAACATACCCATAATCAGCATCTGCCATTTCGCCAGGGCCATTCACTATGCAACCCATAATTCCAATTTTAAGGGTGGTAAAACGCTTGTCCGTCTTGGCACGTTCGCTCACAGCAGCACGAATCCGCGCGATGGTTTCTTCCAAATTGTAGAGGGTACGTCCGCAACCTGGGCAGCTGACGTATTCTGTCTTGACAAATTTGATACGCGCAGCTTGCAGGATGGAATCGGCTAATTCTATTAACTTATCTTCGGCAAAACCAGCGTTTTTAATCACAAGCTGATGCGCCAACTGGTCAATAAACAGGGCACCCACTGCCATAGCAGCCTTCAACTGCAAGTCTTCCCAATTCTTTTCGTGCAAAGTCACCTCCACCGTATCATTGCAGATTGTTCCTTTGGCCAGTTTCCTAAGGTGAGCACATTCTTCGATGGAATCGACCAGTTTCTTTGCCACAGGAATCTCACTTTCGGGAGCTTCAGACAAAGAGACACGGATTGTGTCGCCAATGCCTTCGCAGAGTAGTGCACCTATTCCAACGGCACTTTTTATGCGTCCGTCTTCACCTTCTCCTGCCTCTGTCACTCCCAAATGCAAGGGAAAGGCCATACCCTCCTTGTCCATCTGTGCCACTAACAGACGCACTGTGCAAACCATCACCACCGTGTTGCTCGCCTTAATTGAAATAATCACATCCTTAAACTTCTCTCGCACACAAATGCGCAAGAATTCCATGCACGATTCCACCATGCCTTCGGGTGTATCACCATAGCGCGACATGATTCGGTCGCTCAACGAGCCATGATTCACCCCGATGCGAATGGCCGTTCCGTGTTCTTTGCAAATGTTCAGAAATGGGACGAAACGATCCTCTATTTTCTTGATTTCATCGGCATATTCGGCATCCGTATATTCCAATTTTTTAAACGTTCTGGCAGGGTCCACATAATTGCCAGGATTGATGCGCACTTTCTCGCATATTGTTGCAGCCGTGTCTGCCACTGCTGCATTGAAATGCACATCAGCCACCAGAGGCACGTCATAACCTTCAGCACGCAGGGCTTCGTGGATATTTTTCATGTTCAGAGCCTCACGCTGCCCTTGGGTGGTAAACCGCACAATCTCTCCTCCTGCATCTACAATGCGCTTGGTCTGAGCCACTGATCCCTCCGTATCCATCGTCGATGTGTTAGCCATCGATTGCACCCGTATCGGAAATCGGCTTCCAATCATAATGCCCCCGACATTCACATCCGTTGTTTGTCTTCTCTGATAATTCATGTCCAATGAGATTCTGTTCTGTGGTTTTTGGGAAACGTAGAAGGTAATTAGTTACACTTGTAGGCAAATTTCACCTCTTTCAATTCAGCATTAGCTTTTTCAATCTTTTGGCGAAGCCCATTTTTGTAGGCAGCAAATTTCTTTGCCAGTGCATCGTCGGAAAGAGCCAACATCTGAACAGCTAAGATGCCGGCATTCAGAGCGCCATTGATAGCCACTGTAGCCACAGGTATGCCTGGAGGCATCTGAAGCATCGAATAAACAGCATCAACACCATCCAATACACTCCCCTTTACTGGCACTCCAATCACAGGCAGCGTTGTACTTGCGGCAATCACCCCTGGCAAAGCGGCTGCCATCCCCGCACCAGCAATAATCACCCTGATACCACGCTCCTTAGCTCCCTTTGCAAAAGCCTCTACTGCATCGGGGGTTCGATGGGCTGAAAGTGCATTCATTTCAAACGGAATCTCCATTTCATCGAAGAATTGGGCAGCCTTTTCCATGACTGGGAGATCAGATGTGCTACCCATGATAATTGACACAATTGGTTTCATATTGTTCATATTTTCGTTTTTATATTTCCATTTTTTATCCTTTATTATTTTCTATCTTTTTCACATCCACCCGATGAGGATGAATGTCATTGCACACACATATCCTATACCAAAACCAACCAAAACTTGTGCCAGGCTGTGCTGGCGCAAAATGATGCGGCTTGAACCCAAAGCTCCTGAAATCAATAGCAATGTGCAGAAAGGCCACACAGGGTTGTAGAGGAACAAGATGCTGAAAGCATTCAAAGCCCCCACCAATCCTCCTATGCCAACCATGTGGGTGCTCACTTTCCACCACGCATTGATAGTGATGCAGATAATCTGCGCAATGAGTCCAGCCATCACCACACCTCGAAAAAACATAGCGGTATTCAATTTCGTCATGATAGTGAGACAAGTGGCATAACTAAGCAGGGTAATAATGTAGGGCATGTGTCGGTGTTCACGGTGACTCAGTTCCAAATGAGTCCATTTCTTGAAAGTTCTGAAAATCGATATTCCCGAAGTTGGGATAAGAATGGTGAAGAGATAGACCAAGATGAGCACAAACAATTTGTACGACCACGGCAACAAGCTCAGGTAGCTAAACAGAAACAAGCCAATGAACACCCACAGAGGCGCGTACAATGGCATGAAAAGTGTTGAAATCAGTTTTGCAATCTGTATCAGTGTCCGATTTTCCATACGATATTATATTCTCTTATCCACGACGATTCCCAACGGAAGGAATGCCGAGTTCTAATCGATATTTGGCAATGGTTCGACGAGCCAGCACCACTCCTTTTTGCTTCATCATCTCTACAAGATTTTCGTCGGAGAAAGGATTCGACTTGTCTTCTCCATCAATGATTTCCTTCAGCAGTTCCTTGACTTTATGTCCATCAATTTCTTCGCCTGAAGAATTTTTACGCGTTAATTTGAAGAAGTCTGATAAGGGATAGATGTGACCATCCAAAAGCGCACATTTCGAACTGCACACACGCGAAACGGTGGAGACATCATACCCAGCTTTTTGAGCCACGTCCTCCAGAACTAAGCGCACTTTGTCCTCCTCGTCTTTCGTTAAGAAAAAAGTGCGCTGCAACGCAATGATAGCCTTCATCGTCTCGTACAAGGTACGTCTCCTTTCTTTCACCGATTCGATGAACATCTGTGCAGCCTCAATCTTTTGCCGTGTATAAATCAGCCCCTCTTTCTCACTACGTTTCATTGTTCCAGAAGCCTTCTGGTAAACTTTCATCTGTTGCAAATAATCTTGGCTGACATGCAGACGGGGCACTTCCCCACCATTCAGCCTCATCTCAATGTTTCCGTCCAAGTCTGTTTCAACGATGAAATCGGGTATTTGAGTCTGCACTCTGTCCGACGAAGACTCGCTCAAAGCAAATCCTGGGTTCACATTTAGTTTCTTAATATCTTCAAAGAGCGCATCCACCTGAACAGATGACAGATTCAGTTTTTTCTTCAGCCTTTCCTTGTTCTTATTGATAAAAAGCTCGTAATTATAGGCAATAATCACTCTTTCAAGCTGCAGCACCTCTTTCTTGGCTGCCGAAACAGGTTCATCTTCATTGTTCAGTTGACGGTCAATTTGCAGCAGCAAGCATTCTTGCGTTGATCGGGCACCGATGCCCGCAGGTTCAAAACTCTGCAACACATGCAATATTCTCTCCACGTCCTCTTCGCTCACATACAGGTATTCCTTGAAAGCAAGTTCATCAGTCAACGTGGCTACAGAACGATCAATGAAGCCACGATTATCCAACGAACCTATCAAGTATTTGAGCACCCTTTTCTCATCCTCATTCAAATTGAAATTGACCATCTGCGATTCCAGATAATCAATAAAAGAGCCACTGTCGCCCAAAGGCAATTGTTCCCTCGCTTCCGTTCCGTTGTTAGGGAGGGAAAGTGGCAGGTCATCCTCACCGTATGAAGAAATATCAGCAAGTTCCATTTCATCCGTATCGCTATAAGGATCCTCACCCGTATCATTCATATCGTTCGTTTCCTCTTCACCACGCTCTTCTGGAGCACCTTCTTCCAAAGCTGGATTATCCATCAGTTCCTTCTTCACTTGTTCTTCAAACTCTGCAATAGGCATTTCCAGCAGCCTGACCAGTTGCAACTGCTGTTGTGACAGACGGAGCTGCTGCTCCATCTTTTGGGTCTGAGTTTGGCTCAATGTCTGTGACATAACTCCAATTTTCTTGCAAATTTAGATAAAATTTTGGAGATTATAAGCCTGTTGAGATAAAAACTAAAACAAAATGACTCGAAAAGTTAGAAATCAAGGCTCGCATACGCACAATCCTATTTTCATAAGCACTAAAGGTTCATGTATTCTTTCAACAAGAATTGGTATGAATATCCATGAATTACTCAAATAATTCTGCTGGTGTACAAACACAGAAACCCCTCCAATCCCATGAGGAATGGAGGGGAAATCTAATTTTGATAAAAGACAGGTAACTACTACGCTCCGTTATGCATACATAGCCACGATTGCCTCGTAGAGTTCCTGCTTGCCAGAAGTCTGTTTGGGTTCGCCGACCTTCTTACCATACTCATACACTTGCTCGAAGGTAAGCTTACCATCTTCGAAGTCCTTGCCCAAACCGCTATCGAAACTTGCATAGCGAGCTTTCTTCATAGCGCAGTAGGGAGACTCCTCAAGGAGCTTGGCAGCAGACTCAAGAGCGCGAGCCATGGCGTCCATGCCTGAAATGTGAGCGATGAAGATGTCTTCAAGGTCTGTAGAGTTGCGACGAGTCTTTGCGTCAAAGTTCGTACCACCTGTGCCAAGACCACCACCACGGATGATTTCCATCCAAGCCTGAACAAGCTCGTATTGGTCAATTGGGAACTGGTCAGTGTCCCAGCCATTCTGGTAGTCGCCACGATTTGCATCGATGGAGCCAAGCATGCCGGCATCTACAGCACAAGCGAGTTCGTGTTCGAAAGTGTGGCCTGCTAATGTTGCGTGGTTCACCTCAATGTTCACCTTGAAATCCTTGTCAAGATTGTGTGCTCTGAGGAAACCAATCACAGTTTCAGTGTCCACGTCATATTGGTGTTTAGAAGGTTCCATAGGCTTTGGTTCGATGAGGAACGTGCCCTTGAAACCCTTGCTGCGAGCATAGTCACGAGCCATGGTGAGCATCGTGGCCATGTGCTCCTTCTCACGCTTCTGGTCGGTGTTGAGCAGACTCATGTAACCTTCACGGCCTCCCCAGAACACGTAGTTCTCTGCACCCAGCTTGATACCAGCATCAATAGCGTTCTTAATCTGAACTATAGCACGAGCCACCACATCGAAATCAGGATTTGTGGAAGCGCCGTTCATGTAACGTCCATTGCCGAAAACGTTGGCAGTTGACCACAACAGCTTGATGCCTGTTTCCTTCATCTTCACGGCGAGATAGTCAGTGATTTCCTTCAGGTTCTGCTCATACTCCTCAATAGAGTTTCCTTCGCTGACAAGGTCAATGTCGTGGAAGCAGAAGTATGGGAAGCCGAGCTTCTGCATGATTTCGAAACCTGCATCAGCCTTCTGCTTTGCGATGGTCACAGCATCAGTTCCCTCGTTCCAAGGGAATTTCTTTGTGCCACCACCGAACTGGTCGCCACCTTCTGCACAGAGTGTGTGCCACCATGCCATAGCGAAACGAAGCCAATCTTTCATAGGTTTGCCCATGATGACTTTCTCTGCATCGTAGTAGTGGAATGCCATTGGATTTTTGGAATCCTTACCTTCAAACTTGATTTTACCAATCTCCGGAAAATACTCTTTAGCCATAATTTTAAGAATAATTTTTTAAAGTTTAACTTTCTTTTTATACTAACAAATGTGTGTATTCTTTTTTTGCTTAGCCGTTGCTCAAACGTTTTTTTTAGAGCGCATGAATTTATAGTAGCGTGCGGCCCTGTGTTTCACACCGTCCTCCTTTTCTTCAAGTGGCTTCACACATGACATAGAAGCCAATTTCTTGTGAAAATTCTTCACATCAATAGTTATGCCTTGCACATTTTCCATAACCGTCCTAAGCTGCGCAGCCGTAAACTTGCGCGGCAGGAGATTGAAAAGCAAAGTGCAATCAAGAATGGCTTTCTGTCTCACCGACTCCACAGCTTCCGCTACGATGTCGTTGTGGTCAAATGCCAACTTGGGCAGCTCGCTAAGAGGCATCCACCGAGCCTCGTAGCCCTCCTCCAATTTCTTCATGCGACGGTCAATGCGCAACAAAGAGGTGTAGGCGATGGTAACAATGCGTTCGATGTGGTGATCCAGATGGTGGAACCTCTCCAACCACACGCTGTCAGCAGGGTCTTTCAAGCGGTCTGCACCTCCAAACGCCTTGAACTGCATCATGTTCACCTGAACTAAGCCTGTGAACTGATGGAGCACACGTTGTGCCGCCTCGTCCAAGTTCTCATCCATGTAAATCAGGCTGCCTGGCAGTTTATAATTTCCCGTGCTTCCCTCTCCGCCTTTTTCGCTCTGACGCACCACAAGCACATTGAGTTGCTCTCCGTCGAAGCCGAGGAGCACACAATCGACTGAAACATATGGATTGACTGTCTGATTCATGGCGATGTCAATGTTAGCGATAAGATTGTCACCTTTTTTATTTGATTTCGGGTGCAAAGTTATGGGTTTGTTTTAAATTAGCAAAGAAAAAACAAACTTTTTTAGATTTTTATACAAACTTTTTTATCAAACAGTTAGTTTTCTTACTTTTTACGATAAGTAAGCACTTATTTATATCGTATTTTTTACGAAAAGTATCTGCCAAGAAAAGATTCCTTTACTGAGAAATAAGTTTCTTTTCTGAAGTGCCGTCACTATATTTAAAAATATAGATGCCTCGAGGGAGAGGAGCGTCCACCTTCATGCCAGACAATGTAAAGACACCTTCCAAACTGCGAGGAGTTTTTGCAGCTGATGCCCCCCCGATGCCATTGGGTGTAGGAGTGTAGGAGAAATAACCGTCTAAATACTCAATGCGATCTTTCACCCAAGCATGCAACCGGCCGATGGTATCGATATTGGCATTGCGAATATATGGCTTCACACTGGTTCTGTCGATGGTGGCTCGCCAAAGCCTGCCCTCTAATCTACAGACATCACCTGCATGATAATAATAAGAAGCATAATAAGGTTCGACATCGCCATACAGCTCCCAATCTTCACAGACCTCCCAACCCGTGTTGCAAATAGTGGTGCAGTAACAGGGACTTGTATTCCAGCGTTGCCTCTCCTTGGCATAAAATTCACTGCCCACCCGATTGTACCAATCATCTGCCAACTGATTAATGTTTGCCGCATCAATCACCTCACGTTTCCTCAATTCGTGGTAACGTTGACGAATTTCCTTTTGATAATACCGATGAACCCAGTAAAAGGGACCTGAGACAAGCGGCTCAATATCATGCGCAGCGGGGCGCATCACCCCATAGAGATTGATGCCAAAAGTTTGGTCAAGGTCATAGGGAGCCACACTCCAATGCTGCCCATCGTAAGTGAACCACTGCCAGTTCTTGAGTGTTCCGTCGCAGTTCACCTGCAAATAGAAGAGCACGTAATAATCTATGAGACTCTGTATTTCGTAGCGACGTTCTATTTCCTGTTTCAACACCGCAGTATCAACATTTTCCTTGACCAAAGCATCCAATTCCTTCTTGTAACGGCTTAGCTGCTTGATATACTGCTTCACTCGAGCCGTACGTTGCTTCGCCTCTTTCACTTCAGGCATATCGTCTGGCAGCTGGTAGACCTCACAGAGATTGTCTATCAATTCCTTGGGTTTGTTCCCATTATAAAGTTCTCCCTCCTTGTCGTACAGATTCTGAGGATTCCGCACTTCGAACTGACTCCACTTGATGTTGCCAAGAAAAAGGTTGTCGTTGTTCAGATTTCCATCCAGATGGATGTGCTCTGCCACTTCCTTTTTCATGTTCATGTTTTTGCGGCTCTTTTTCAACTGCCAAGCAAAAACGCCATAGAAATCTCCATTCAGATAGACCACACAGGGGAACGCATCGGGGAAACACCGTGCACGGCTTGGGACGGCATTTCCAAATCCCCCAGCAGGAAGGTTTGAATCAGTTTGTCCCACCCTTTCCCAAAAAGGCAAACGGTCGCTCACCATCTGCTCATAGAGCTTATACCCCACCTCGCCAATGCCACGCAAAAAGTCGGTATAGAACGCTTTGAAATGGAACGAGCTCTGTGTCACCCATTCGCCTATCCTCATTTCCAGCCCATTTTCCTCATTCCACAAACTGTCACAAAAGTGGCACACAAAATTCCGCTTAGGGTATTTTAGCGAATACCCCCCCTGCCCACGTAGGGTCACCGGCACCTTAAAATATCGCCCAGCACCATCATAAACCTCCATCCACCCTCGCTTTTCCGCATTTTTGGCTGTGGGCATATTAGCAAAACCCGTCAGGTTGACAAAAGCCAATCTCGGCACCTCCATCTCAATTTTTCCCACACTACTAAAATCAGTCACACCCACCTTGAATCCACGAGCAGCCACCAACTGTTCGAACTCAGTCTTGTCCTGAGCTCCAACACATACGCTCCAAAGCACGAGAAATCCTAACCAAAATATCTTAATCACTCTCATCTACTGATATTAATGGCCACAAAGGTACGATTAAGTGAGCACACTACAAAATGAAAAATCACATTTCTCACTTTTATTGTCGAGCGTGAGTACCTTGCGCGGAGCGGACGGTACGATTAAGTGAACGAAAAAACAAATTTCATTCCGTTTTTCCACTGAAAATGAAAATTCTTTATCTCTGTTAGCTTATGATTCCCAAATTTTACCTACATTTGCATAAGCAAATCTTTTAATTTCAGATTTTTTTTCATCTCCCACAGATGCACACTGATTTTATTTTTTATTCTTTCAAATTTTTATCATACAGGGAAATGGATGCATTTTTTAACATGGAAAATTTGTTGAATCTGATTAACGATGACAATGTGAACGCTATAGGTTCTGTCTTCAAACTACTCCTGAGCATGACCTTGGGAGCAGCAGTAGGACTGGAACGAAGACATAAAGGGCAGATTGCCGGCATGCGCACCTTTGCCCTCATCTGCATGGGTGCCACCTTAGCCATGCTGGTGTCCATCTACATTCCGCAGAAACTGATGGGACAGACGGAAAACGGCGACCCGGGGCGCATTGCGGCCCAAGTCATCTCGGGCATTGGTTTCCTGGGTGCTGGTGCTATTATCCAGATGAAAGGTTCTGTGCGAGGTTTGACAACAGCCGCTGGCATGTGGATGACTGCAAGCATCGGTTTGGCTGTAGGAGCCGGCATGTACGGGGTGGCATCTGTAGCCAGCCTCCTCATCATTTTAGTATTGACGCTGTTAGAACTATGCGAAAAGCGAATCTTCAAAGGGAAAGAGCAAAAGATAGTGCGGCTGAAGGTGAACTACATTCTTCAAGACGCTACCCCTTTCCGCAAGCTGTTCAGCGAACACAATGTCCACATCTCTGATGAATTCTTCCGCTACGACTACACACAAGAAACCACCATCATCAACTTCATGGTGCGCAGTCAGGACAAGACCAATTTCATCGCCTTGTTCGACAAAATGCACGCACTTGGCAATGTTCTTTCACTCACACTAACCAACGAAGTGAACAATTAAGCACAGAAGCTAATAGAACACACTGCTACTGCTCGGACTACATGACAAAACCAACGCAATTCGGGGATGAACCGATTTTATTCCCAAATCACCAAATCACGAGGAAGAGTTATTCTCTTTTGTTCTCCACTCTTACCTACAATATAATATTGATCTGCCAGCGATGCATCAACTTCTGCAAGGAATGCTGCCCTTATTCTGGAACATTTCTCATTGATGGAATTCAAAAGAGGGTTGGTGACATCTTCTATACTCTGCAAAGAACGTTGGTTCAATCCAAGAGGACGCAAATCGTTGTAGATGTCAATTAATTCCTGCCTATAATCTGGTAGTTGCTTAAAAGCGATGCCCTCTGGATGCCTCAAGTACAGAAGATAAACGGCCTTCACCAAAGGTTCCATCTTGATTTCCTTATTACTATAGTCAGAAAGGATGATAGAATAATCCTTTTTAATAGTCAATCTGCTTAGCTTCACCTGATTCTTTAGTTTGTCATCATGGAATCCCATACGCCAAAGGGTCTTTTCACATGTTTTGCCTTCATAGTATTTATCCAACACATCTTTGAAGATGTCATTGGGAGAAACCAAATCGAACAATGTCATGCACGATTTCACCTTCAGCACATCAGGGAATCCTAAAATGTCATCTGCTGAAGGATTGCCACATTCGAGCAATGCCTTGGTGATTTCTCTAAGCCTTTGTCCTAACACAGAATGTTCCAAATAAGCCTTCGCCTCATCTTTGCCACTGATGCCATAAAATTCAGAGTTGTAGCTATGCCCAAGTCCTTTGATTTGAGGGAACACATACCAAATCCAATGACTCAGTTTCTTTCCTGCTTTGATTTCTTTTAGTGCATCACGGTATGAACCCCATCCAGAATCTTGTGCCTGTAAGAATCGTTCCAAATCATAGTTTACATCATTACCACTTAGTGCATCCACAAAACTTTTAGGAAGACATACATTTTTCATCCCTAAAGCTTCCTTAAAGAATTGGGCCATTTCATCATCGTGATAACCAGCAATACCACACCCCACACGAGTCACCCAGAAGAACAGCTCTGTGTGTTCTTTGGCAAAGGCGATGAATCTGTCAACAGCTGCTTTCACCTCAGAATCTTTGCGAACATTCTTGCCAAAGTCAACAGGGATAGCATAACTCTGCCCCTGCAAACCTTCTGCCTGTCCCCATACTGCGCCAAACTTCTTGCGTGCTGTTCCTGAAGCCCCACCTGTATGATAACCCAGCGCATTGCTTCCAAACACAAACACCTGTCCTGGCTGAAGGCTGTCTATATAGTCAGGGGTGAAACCCATACATTTTCTCTCTTCCATACGCTTACATCATTGCTATAGAATAATCATCGTGTCCAATGAGACCATTCTTCCAACATTTGTGCAGATGCTTCTTAAAGTTCCCAACATTCCAGCAATTCAACAGTTTTTCTATAACATCTTTCTCAAAGTCCACCTTTTTCATCCCTAAAGCAGCCCTGATGAAATTGCTATCTTTTGTCTGAGCATCAATAGCCTCTTGCAGCTCATCTTTATATTGCTCTCTATGAGCCACCTCATACATCATTAATATGTAGTGAGCAAGAGCATCACTGGCCACAAATACAATACTATCTTTCTGAATCTCGAATTGACCAGCCTTAAAACCAACCTCTTTCAATGGATCTTTGCAATTAACCAAATAAGGAGGATTGTTGAAATCTACCAGTCGCCCAAAACTATTCTGCAATTTGTCAGATGCTCTATCATAACAGAATGCCACACTGTCGCCATAACTCATCCAGTGCCCATCTTCCCAAACAGCAACAATCGTAGCAAACGAGCCTTCATCATAAAACTTGTTCAAGAGCATTCCACCTTCAACTTTTGCCAGTTCTTCGCAGTCGTTATAGAACGGTTCCCAAATACCATCTATCCATTTATCAAAAGTCTGATAATCAGTAATTGGCTCATCAGGCAAATGTTCCACCAAATACTTAGACCATAAATCTGCAAACAAACCTCCACCACCAGCACCATCCGAAACGGCAATCCATTTCTGAGTAGCCTTGACCGCATCTTCATTCACGATGCCTTCTTCAAATTTATGTATAGATAATGTAATCATTGATTTTGACTGATATTAGTGGGCGTTCCAATGTCCATCAGCTTAATGAGCGTTGTGGCATCAGCATTCACGCCCATTGCTACGTGACGTCCTGTTCTCGTATCATTTAGACAACGAGCAATATCCGGATTATAACGCTCTGGCAACAAACTCGACATATCGAATAGTGCTTCTGCATAGCCATTACCTCCAAGTTCACTCTTATTGATAGGACAAGCCACAGAGTCTGCATGAAGGTTCGCCGTGAAGTGTATATTGAAAAGAATCACGTTTCCATCGTTCGTAAACATCGCTTTCAATTCATTGGCTTTTTGTACCACTTCATCCCTTGTGGCATGATTGAATTCGCCGTCAGTGATGTGGATAACAGTTGGAGGGTAACAATCCTTATCATGGTGTTCTTTCATCCATTCATTCAATAATTTCTTCGCATAATCATATGCTTCATGGTAATGCGTCCAGCTTCCATTACACCTTGCACTTACCCATTGCACCTGTTCCACTTCTTTGACCTGTACACCCTTTCGGGTCCTCGTTTCCTTTCTTGTGGTAATCTTTGTAAATGGATGGCTCTTCAATTCTTCTGGCGAAACAAAGTCGCGTCCTTCCAATTCTCCCTGCCATCCACTATATGCTTTCACGCCATATCCCACAACTGCGATGTCATAATAATGTCTGGTATCATCCATCTTGACACACCTCCACACCAAGTCGTTGATCTGATTGTTTACGATTCTTGCTGCTGCCTCCGCCATCGTCATTTCTTCGCCATAGAGAGAGGTCATCTTTTTCATGCTCACCGAATGATCAACCAAGAAGATAAATGCCGTAGGCGTATTCCTTGTTATTTGCGCTGTATATGGATTCTTGATTTGCAATTCCTTGGGTTTTGAAGGAATTGGTATGCCAAAGTTGCCTATGTTCTTGATATATTCCAATGGAATGAAATTCTTCACCAACACTTCTGCCTGAAAGAACATTTGTTCCTCCTCTGGCAAATCAAAATGCTTACGAGCTTTTACCGATTGAAAATGTATCTTCTTGAAATCATCCAAAGTTCCACCCACATTCATTCCATTCTTGGCTGCATTCCTATCTGCATACATGGTGTTCTCACCATATATCACATCCAAATCAATCTCCAACACCACAGGATTAGAGATACGTCCGTCCCCCATCGCAACATACATCATAGGATGCTCTCTAGTAAAACTCACACGAACATACTTCTGCAAGCCATATCTTTTATCTATTTGATGTGACGCATCACTACCACCAGGTCTTGCCACAGCAAAGCCCTTCTCCACACAATCCCCCCATGAATACAAACCGCCATTTTTGATAATGGAGTCCAAATTCTCTCTATCCGTAAAATGATACAACTTTGTGATTCCGTACTGGTCAAGTACAGCTTTGAATTCCTGCCAATTACTCTTCTTTTCCATAATAATTCCTCCTTATTCTTTAAACAAATCCAATTGCAAATTATTGTCTTCCTTCTTGTTTTTTTTACGCTTCAAGTTGCCCACTGATTTCTTATCCTTCACTATTTCTTCTCCGTATGGATAGATTCCTTCCACGTAAGCTTTGATAAGTGATGCATGAGACAAAGGTTTCTTCGCATTCTCCACATCAGCATTTGTGTCATAATCCAGTAGCACAATCGTCTTCGTCTTGCTCGCCTCACGTAATCTGTCAATGATGTTCGCCACTTTATTCTCCAGCACCCACTTATAAGTTGGTATATATATCAACTTTCTTGCTTCTATATATCCCAACAACTCCGTACCATGCACCCCCTTGCGATGTCCCAAAGGTTTGCCAAAACGGCGCACAGTTCGTTTGATGTTCTTCATTGTGTCATTCTTAAACATCTCCACATCCACACCACATCCTTCAAACACCTTCAATCCCTGCCAGATGGCTTCTACACATGTTGCGGTATAACCATCACTGAATGGTACAGGAATACCTCCATGTGGATAAAATGGGCTCAGTTTCACCAATCCATCCTTTGCTCCACTTGTCACATCCGCCAGTATCGCATCTGGATATTTCTTCAGGATTGTCTCTGGCTTCTTACGTTTTGATTCAATTATAATCATTTTTTCTTATTCATTATTACCCATTCACCATCTTTGCGTCCACCTTTGCGGGCAAGAACGCCTATCTTCTTAAGTATAGCAATGTCTCTTTACATCTTTTCCGACATCTTTTCCGACATTGCTTTTGCGGATATCTTTGAGTCAACGGATATCATTTTGAGAATCTCTGTTTGTCTTTCAGTCAATTCTCCTAGGACATCTTCTAGGACATCTTTTGTAACATTACGATCCTTTACAAAATTATTCACATTGTTTCTCTGGAATGTTACTCTGACTCCACCCTCCACATCTTCTATCTTAGGCATAGGCAGTCCGGCTTTCTCAAATCCATCTCGAATCTTTTTGTACCCACGACCCCATGATTCAATAAAGCCGGCTTTGAAAAATGTATAGGCTATATTTTTATTTCTTGGGTGCGAAGAATGGCGTCTCAACAATGCTTCTGGTGTCAAATCCCCAGGAAGGCTTCCCTCATTCCAAACTTCCACATAGTCATCCCATACTCTCATCTGTATGGGTGCTCCCATATAGTCCTTATGAGCGATAGCATTATATAGAATCTCTCGAAGAGCATCTTCTGGAACCTCCAACTTCTCTATACGTTGCATGCCTTCATAATGTATGGGAGATGTGAAGTACTTCGTTTTCAAGATTTCAACCACCCGATCTGTCATCTGCAAAATATTGCCTTCTACTACATCCTGCGTAACAAGGTCTGCTTCGTCCTTTCTGAAACGTCCAATCTTAAACTCCACACAAGTGAAATAGCGTTGAGGTTTCTTAGCAAAAAGGAGTAACGCAGCACTTTTCAGTTTTCCATCTTCGCCAATTAAGTTCAGATTTTCCAATACAGATAGTGTCGAAGCATCAGCCTCATCTTCGTCAATACGACCAGCCTTGATGCCTTTACGCAAGAAATAGTCGATGGCATTGCGATCAATGTCATCAAGCGTAGCTCGGTCGTTAGTAACATCATCCCATGAGCGTCCCATCTTTTTCAAGACAAACTGCTGAAGGGCAGGCCCACGCAATTCCTGCATGGTGCTGCCAGAACGGTAGTAATATTTCCCCTTGTAATTAATAGGAATGTTACTTGGTTCTATCACCACTTCAATATACTCCAGTTCCTCATGCTCATGGAGATTCACATCCACGACGATGCCCATTGTCGTAACAATCTTGTTGGGGATGTCTTCCATCAATTTTTCCACATGTTCAAGACCAACCACCTCATGGTCATCATCCACACCAAAGTACATCACAGCCCCCTGTGCATTCGCAAATCCGCAAATCCACTCCAAGTATTTGTCTTGCCAACAGCGCTTATATTCTACATTTTGGCATTCTCTTGCTTTTATCTTACCCATATATTACTTTTTTATTTACAAAGATACGAATAATTTACGAACCTTTTGTAACATGGTTTCAATTATTACTATTTCTGGTTTCTTTCGTTTTGATTCAATGATTATCATAAAAAAACTGTTGTTTGAGATAAAATTAGTTCTCTTTTTTGCCTATACTTCTGTATATTAAAGATATTATTGTAGCTATAAGCCAAACTGTATCAATAATTAGTATGTATCTTAGCCAAACATAGAAAGATTCCCGTCCATTTGCCATTATCATCCCAACTAAAATAGGCAAGCCAAAGAGAGGTGCAAAAAACAACGACATCGACAGTTCTTCTAGAATTCCACGACCTCCTATATCTTCTTTCTCTTTATTAATGAATTCTTGAAATAACTGTCCCAAGCCCATATCCTTTAAAGATATCATTCCCATATAAATCATCAGAGAGAGCCATGACAAAACCCATATCAAAGCCGTAATATACCATTCTTCTTCATAAGAAGAACTAGCCATAAATAGTATTGGCTCTAAAACCGCAAGTATTCCCAAACATCCTAAAGGGGACCCTTCTAATATATGATTTTTCTTGTTTGGTCTGAATGCATCAATAATGTTAAACAATAAATATGCTGCCACATTGGCTCCTGTCATTATTAATGTTATGTATAAAACATCCCATTCTAACAAGGAAAAAGCGATTATTGGGAAGGCCATATAAGAAATGCTATATAATCCTAATAGAATATTTGCAAACAAGTTGATTTTATCATTAGCATGATATTCTTTTTCCCTGTCTGCGCCACTTATAATGGATATTAATTTCTCTGGAGAATGTTTCTCTCCAGAAAGCTCTTCTCTTAATAAACCAACCAAATCGATGACGTTATCACGAGTGGATTTAGATGCAATTTGAAACATCTGACTATTTTCAGTGTCTCTATAATCCTGTTCTGAGAACAATAATCTATCTTCTGCTCCAAATTGAGATAAATAGTCTTTATCTACTATTAATAACTCCAAAGACAATAATATAGAGATGATGGGAAAATTGTCAATATCCTTATCAAAACCCGATTCCGTTCGTAATGGATTCCGAAAGTCCTGACTTCCCAATTCTCTGGCTATTTGTCCGTGCATAGCAGGTACGAACATACCATCATAATCCACCAACACAAGTGACCCATCATTTTTTACTATTATATTGTCTGGTTTCAAATCCCCATGGGCAAATGGTTGACTCAGCAACCAAATTGATAACTGTCTGAAATTGCTTATTAAGTTCCAAAGAGCATGCTCATCATCAATGATTTTGCGAAGATATTTGTCTAAAGTCATACCTTCGGCCCAATCCATCAACAACACAGGGTATTCTTCTGAATCCACAAATAGTTCCTTTTCCAAATACTTTACTGATAACAAATAAGGAGATGAAACTTTGGCCAATGCTTCACAAATTAATTTATAGTTTTTCCCTCTTCCTTTTTGCTCCCTATGGAAACATCTGGCTGCATGATACTTTCCATTTCTGTCCACCATTTTAAAAACCACAGCAAAGTTTCCACTACTCATGACTGGATCTCCATTATTGTCAAGAACAGGATGTAGACCACTCAATTTGTCAAAGTAATCTTCAGGAGAATTTGAAGCTAACCTTATAGTTTCTGTATATTTAGCAACAGAAGGGTATATACAAATGTCTTCATCTTCAACTACATTATAATGAGTTTGAATGGTGTTAGAACTATCATCAACAGTAAATGGTGCCTGTGTGGATTTTACAATTGCAGGCTTAACTAGTTGTTTCTTTGAAGTTCTTATGAAAATTATTCCGCCAATAATTATAGCAATAAACAATGCCGCTAATCCTATTATTAATCCCCAATGGATAAAGTTATTGAATGAGCTATATTTGTATCTCCATTTCCCCCAATTTTCTTTTTCTTTATTTGAATAATCATTCTTTATTTCTTTGGGTGTTAGGATGTTGCCTTCCCATACTATACTATCATTCCTATTGATGTATGCTTTTTTATTGACTTTCCCTTGAATATCATATTCAAAAATCTCTTCTAGATATGGGTATACCAAGCCACAGGAGTCGTATTTACAAGGTATTTGTTCTTTAATCTTCTTGTTAATGTATCCCCATTTCCCATTTCTTTTAACAGCAGCCAAACCATTATTAAAACCTTTAAAATCCTCTAATATGGATTCCTCTCCATATCCATGAATTATGAGATATTTATCTATAACAACCCAATGCGTACTATCTGGTGAAATGCCTGCTAATCCATCAGCAAAATAAGTTGCTTCGACAATAGATGCATCTTCTGGAAGGACACCCATTATATCATCGCACTTACTTAGAGAATCTAATTGATAATCCGACAAACCGTTTAATGGCTCCAAGAATTCACCATCTTTATTTATGAAACCATACGATTTGCCTTCTTTCCCCACCAAACTTCTCCAAATAAAGCCGTCAGAAACGACACTTATTCCATCTCTACTAAATCCATAATAATCATAATTAAAATCTAATTCTTTAATTTCCTTCCCATTCCCACTTATCAAAAATCGAGGTTGGCTATACGATTCAAACACGAAAGTTGTATCATCATCCATCGCGATTTCTTCTTTGTCAACTTTTTTAAAGGTGCCTATACCACGTCCAGAACAATATCGGGTTAGTGTTTCGTATTTACATTCTGTTACACGATTTCCCAATGTGTCTATATAGGCACATCGAAGCCTTGATGGTGTGACACATACTCCATTTGTGAAGACAGGCTTTGCAACAGCATCTCTAACAACAGCCAATCCCTCACTGAATGGTTCTGAATAAAAAAACTTGGGTTCTATAGCAACATTCCCCTTTGTATCAATATAACCATTTTTCCATGCTATTGTATCATAATACATAGCGCGTTTATTGTGGAAAGAATGCCTATATAAAACATTGCTACAATTGTCTAGGTCATCAGCAATATAGCCAATCTCTGGCATTATTACATAGCAAATGAATCTGGGCTCTATAGCAAAATCTCCTGTTTTATCAATATATCCATATTTAACATACATTCTGTAAACATTTTCTACAGTATCTCTTATTCCCACTTCAAATGCCATCGAATCAGGAACTGTACGATATATTGTGTCAACAACAGCCAACGCCAATCCATCTCTAAAAGTGGACACCCACAAAAATTCTGGTTCTATAATTCTATTACCAACAGAGTCAATATAGCCATATAGCCCATTTTCTTGAATTGGATATAGATACCCATCAAAAGCATTTTTCTTGTTGCATGATACAATTGACAATATTGTCAATACAACAAGAACGCTCCGGATTATATAAAACTGTATTGTTTTCATCAATTTGTTCTCCTTTTACGGTCATCCATTACGATTGCGACTCATCAACGTTATCTTCTGCTGATTTGATGGACTCTATACATTCAGATATTAACGGGTCATTCATAATTCTTTCATCGATTATTAATAATTTCATCAAAGCCATTTCTTGCCATAATATTGATCCCTTCAAAAAAACCATATAGTTGGAGTATTCTATCATACAAAATGTCAACGTCAATAAGTGGCATATCTACATTTTTATTCAGCACTCTCTTTGTCAAACTACTGCCATATCTGAACACTTCGCCATTATTATCCACGGAGTTCAATTCCTCAATAATTCTCTGGACATTTTTGATCGTTGAATCATTTTTGTTAAAATACATTTTCAAATTATTCCACAATTTCAGCAAATCATGTCCTTCTAAATTGGATTCTCCTGAATTAACGATTGTTCTTTTCAGTCTGAGATATAAGATAGAATCTTTCATCGTTAATTCAAGATACTGTCTAAAACAAAACATTATAGGGAAAATATAACATTCTCTTATATATCTATCTTTAGATAATCGGACCAATGTTAGTAACATAGCACTCGCGCTTGCATACCCATTTTGGATATGCATGTCACTATCCAGACGATACGAAATATTCGCTTCACGTTTGACGAATAAAGTGTCGTTATCACTTAAGATAGGTCTATAGCTACCTAAAGAATCAATATCTTTTTTTGATAAAAGAAATAATTCATTAATCACAGATTTTCGAACACTCTTTTTATATTGCTTTTTTAAATGATGCCTTGAAAATCCACTCTTTTTCTTTCTACGCTGATTCTTCATACACTACTTACTTTTTTAGTACATCAACTGCTGTTTCTTCCAATTTATCCAAATCATATGGTAACATATCTTCGAATTTCTGTAAACTTCCTTTGGGTATTCTTATTGTCTTCAAGCCATGGCATCTATAGAATGAATTTTTATTGATGAATGTGGCACTGTTGGAAATGGTTATTGACTCTAACCTACCACATTCACCAAATGCCACCTGTCCAATGCTGATTACATTATCTGGGATAATCATGGATCTCAAAGAATTGCATCCAGAAAAAGCACCTTCTCCGATAGATGTTACACTATCAGGAATCTTAAATAATGTAAGACTGACACAATCCACAAAAGCAGCTCGACCAATAGATTTTATATTGCCTACAATATTAACGGTATTCATATTCGTACATCTAGCAAACATAAGCTCTCCTATTTCTGTCAAACCTTCAGGTATATTTATTGAAACGATGCTACGACATTTCTTAAAAGCAGCACTACCAATAGATATTGTGCTATTAGGAATATTGACAGAGCACAAACTACTACAGCCTTCAAAAGCACTTTTACCAATGGATGTGACACCCTCAGGGATCTGAATAGACGTTAACCCAGAACAACAACAAAAGGCTGCATCTCCGATGCTTTTTACAGCGTCAGGTATTATAAGCTTTTTAATAAAAGTATTCCATTTCTCTCTGTTTGCCCAAAAAGCATTTCCTGAAATAATTTTTGTTCTAGAATCAATAATAATATCAGAATGCCAATATATGAGTCCATATAAAACTTGAAAATCTGATGAATATAATATGCCATTTTCTAACCGATACAAAGGAGATAAACAATCCATTTTCTTAATATTAAAACACCCACCCCATGGATTATTATCGCATATAGTCTTGACAGAAAAAGGTATGTTACAATATTCCATCTCATCATTGTTCGCAAAAGCAGCTCGCCCGATTGTAAGAAGCGAATCGGGAAGGGTTAAGCTGTGCAATCCTATTGATTGGAAAGCGCCATCGCATATAACACAAACTCCCTCCTTTATTATATAATCAGAGCCTTTAAGACTATTAGGAGCCTTTAAAAGTCGTTTTCTATCAATACTATACTTTACTCCATCTGCATCTACCCATGCATTTGTCATATCCTCCTCTGCCACTTTTGTCGAATAGTTTGGAGAAGTATCATCCAATTTATCTTTATAGGCTCGTAATAAAAGCTCAAATTTCTTAAGACTTCCTTCGGGTATCTTTATTTTTTTCAAATTTGTACAACCTCTAAAGACTGATTCTCCAACTGTTATTCTATTGTTAGGTATATAAACTTCGGCTAATTTTGAGCAGTTTGCGAATGCTTCATCACCAATAGACATCATACAATCAGGAATAATGACAGAAGTCAGGCCATGACAAAATTGGAATGCGCACCATCCGATTGAAATTACTTTATTGGGGATAACCACAGAACGTAAACTCAAACAACCACGGAAAGCCATCTCGGCAATGGATATCACATCATCTGGAATAACAGAATTATTACAACCTGCTATTAAAGTATTGGTGCATGTTTCAATAATAGCCTTACAATGATTGCGTGAATCATAATATGAATTCCCCTTATCAACATCAATAGATACCAAACTGCAACAACAATCGAAAACACCCTTACCAATGAAGGTGACCCCACTGGGAATAATAACAGAATTCAAATCCTCACAATGGGCAAAAGCATGCGAACCGATATATATGACACTATCAGAAATTGTCAAGGAAGTTAAGCTTCTACAGCCCTCGAAAGCATGCTCACCTATTGATGTGACACTATCTGGAATGACTAAGGATGTTAGACCGCCACACCCCATGAAAGCTCTTTTACCTATTGACGTGACATTATCAGAAATCGTTAAAGAAGTCAGGCTGTTACAACCCTCGAAAGCATACTCACCTATTGATGTGACACTATCTGGAATGACTAAGGATGTTAAGTTCTTGCAGTCTTGGAATGCGCCATGACTAATGATTGGAATACTGTTTCCCATGATTAAAGAAGTCAGCCTGCTACACCCCCAAAAAGCATATACCCCGATAGAAGTGACACTATCTGGAATTGTCAAGGAAGTTAAGTTTTTACAGCCTTGGAATGCATACTCACCAATGTATGTGACACTATCTGGCATATCCACAAAAGACAAATTCTCACAATTACGAAATGCATCCTCCTCAATAGACTTTACACTGTTAGGAATACCGATGGATACTATACCACTACAACCTCTAAATGCATTGTGAGCAATAGATACAATACCATTGGGTATAATAGAATTCTTGCAACCGGCTATCAGTTGATTAGTACTTTTTTCAATAACTGCATTACAATGATTACGTGAGTCATAATATGTGTTGTTTTCATCAACATCTATGGTTGCCAAATCATCGCAGTAACTAAAAATGCCATTGCCAATATGTGTGACACTATCTGGAATCGTGACAGCCAACAATCCACAACAAGAAGAGAAGGCCTTATTACATATAACTTTAGTCCCATTTTTTACAGAATACTGTTTGAGTGTTCCATACGTTTCTAGCCATTTTTTTTTGTAGTAAGCAAAATCCCATCTTTTTGAATACGGTACTTCTATTTTAGGTTTTTCCATTCTTAATAATTTCTTCCCATCAAAACTATACAACACCCCATATTCATCAGTCCACGCATTTACTAAATCCTCGTCTGTAACTACTGTTGAAAGGTTCTCTTCTTCGGTTTGCATCCTATTGGGTTTTGACAGATTGAGCAGATGAGAAGAAACGCTAGATAGATTACATTGTGAGATTGAGAGGGTAAACAGCGACAGAAGAGTTGTCACTTCTATATCTTGTATAAGAGACTTCAAAGCATCTAAAGCAATGCTTTCAGAGAGAGTCCGATAATCCTTTTCAGAGAACAACAGACGGTCAGCAGCTCCGTATTCATTCAAGAGGGAAGGTTTGAGTGCAATGGCTTTCAATGATAGCAATATCGTAATAAATGGAAAATCATCAATATGTTCATCAAAATCATCCTCAGTTCTTAAAGGATGACGAAAATCCGGACTACCCAATTCACGGGCTTTCTGTCCTTTCATCGCTGGTACATACATCCCATCATAATCAACAAGTACAAGTGTTCCATCTTCATGAACAAGGATATTGTCAGGTTTCAAGTCTCCATGAGCGAATGGTTGAGGAATCAGCCATTGAGCCAACTGACTGAAACGATATGCCAACATCTCAAGAGCATATTGGTCATCCAAATTCTCACGCAGGTACTTATCCAAAGTGATTCCCTCCACCCAATCCATCAGCAATATAGGGAATTCCGTCTCATCTGTTTGGCTACTATCCACAAACAACTCCTTATCCATATAACGGAACGACACCAAATAAGGCGACTCCACATCCTTCAATTCCTCCTCTATCAATCGATAACTCTCAGAGCGTCCTTCTTGGTCACGATGGAAACAACGAACAGCATACAACTTTCCATCCCGCTCATCCTTCATCTTGAACACCACAGCAAAATTCCCACTCGACATCACAGGCTGTCCCTCTGCATCCAACACGGGACGCAGATAACTCAGCTCATCAAAATTTTCCTCTGCCATCTTAATGGCCTCGACATATTCTGATATTAATGGATAGTTCATCATAAAGCCTTTATTACATTATCCATATCACGTCCAATTGTAATACTCTTCTCGTAAGCATTAAGAACGACAATAGCATTATCAGAACTTTCTCCTTGGGAAAACAAGAAATACTCGTTTACTCCATCTACAAACCATTCTGCCACCTTTTCTTTTAAACCCAATATTCGGACAATACGTTTTGCGGCTTGTTCCGCCAATTTATACCTTTCATCAGCATCTCTAATACAACTAGCATCCAAGATGTCTTGTAAACTTGTATAAAAAGATTTGATAAACTGACTTCGAATGGTTACATTCTTAAAAGCCTTACTTATTTCATTTTGCAACCTTTTCTTCTCATCGTCTCCGCCTACTATAGAACGAAACTCTATATCCTTATCCTCACCTATATATATGAGAACCTCGGCACCTGCATATTTATCCTTATTCATTCGTTTATGCAAATGAATGCCCGTTCCCCACACAATTTCAGTTCCACTATTATGATTATCAATCGTTATAGTCTGTCCATCTATCAATTTGCGTAATGACATTGTTTGAATAATTTTATATGATTAAACGTATATGTTATCAAACCACAAAAGCGATCTTTTTTTCAACTTTAAAAAGGTAATTCATCCGAGATATTTTCAGTGGGCTTATTTAATATCGGTGTTATCTCTTCACAAAGCATATTATGCATGGTTGACGGTAACAACATCTTAAATCTTTGTAATTCCCCATAGGAGATGATTATTTTTTCTAATTGTTCACACCAACTAAATGCATCTTTACCTATCCATTTAATGGAATTCGGAAGATATATCTTTTTAATATTTGACCTCCTAAAAGCATCATCTTCAATGATCTGAATTCCATAAGGAACAACAAGGGAATCACCATTACCCCAATATGATATAATCGTATTATCTTTGTATAATGTCTTTTTATACAAAATGTAATGGGGAGAATTTGAAATGATTTCCAAATAGAATTGCATATCATCCCCCAAAACGCCAGCCTCTACAAAAGGATTTATTCCGATCTCTTTTACAGAAGATGGAATAACAATCCTTTTAAATTGGCATGAATAAAAGGCATAATTCCGAATCACCTTAACACCCTCAGGTATCTCAAACTCTTCGACTTCATGATTAAAGCATTGTATCAATTCTTTCTTTCCTTTGGTATATAGAGTTTTATTATCCACCTCATAAAATGGGGAATAGCAAACCACCTCTGACATATGACTACCAAATGGATAATCACCGATATATATAATAGATTTAGGAATAGTCAGTTTACTAAGGTAGCTACAATCTATCTCCCAATCCATATCAAAACAGGCACCATCAGAAATATATTTAGTCCCTTTTTTTATTTCATATTCAGTTCCTGCATATATTCCTTCAAAAGTTTCTCCATCCTCGCTATAGGCTGCTCTAGCACGCCATCCCTTTCGTGTTTTTATAATTTCTTTTGTTGCAATCTTTAATCCTTGATCTGCTGCTAGTCCGAACAATCTAATAGCTTCTTTTAGATCCACATATATCCCTATACCATACCAATAACAATTTGCCAAATGATATTGTCCATATTTATTACCTTGTTCTGCTGATTGTTTGTACCATTTAAAAGCTTCGAAAGAATCAATTTCTGCACCACCTATGCCATATTGATAATACAGACCAGAATAGTCTTGGGATGAAGGATGTCCCTGTTTCGCTGAAAGCAGAAACCAATAAAATGATTTTTTCAAATCAACTCCTATTCCATATTTACCCCTACAATAATAGAGACCCAAATTATATTGAGCGTCTCTATCTCCTTTTTCTGCTGCTTTTTCAAACCATTCTTTTGCTTTTTGATAATTCTGTTCAACGCCGGTACCCTGTTGATAACAGATACCCATGTTGTATTGTGCAGAACGGAATCCTTGAATCGCAGATTTAGTATACCAATATATTGCTTTGGAATAATCCTGTGTAATCCCATCTCCATAATAGAAACAATATCCTAATTCGTTTTGCGATTTTGCATCTCCCTTTATTGCTTTAATTATATACTTTTTCAATTTATTTGACAAATCATCATATGACATTCCTATATCTACTGGAAAATGAGCTATGAAATCATCCATGGAAGATGGCAATCTCATATCAGATAAAACCAAAAGAAAAGTTGACATATACCTTCTAAGATGATCATCATTTATGTTCTCAAAAATCTCATGTAGTACATCACTATCACTAATGTTCCGATAATCCCTTTCTGAGAACAACAATCTATCTGTTTCGCCATATTTCTCTAGCCACTGTGAATTAATCGAAATGGCCTTTAACGAAAGAAGAATGGAAACCATAGGAAAGTCATCTATATGCTCATCAAAATCATCCTCAGTTCTTAAAGGATGACGAAAGTCGGGACTTCCGAGTTCACGGGCTTTCTGTCCCTTCATCGCAGGCACATACATCCCATCATAATCAACAAGTACAAGTGTTCCATCTTCACGAACAAGGATATTGTCAGGTTTCAAGTCTCCATGAGCGAATGGTTGAGGAATCAGCCACTGAGCCAACTGACTGAAACGATATGCCAACATCTCAAGGGCATATTGGTCATCCAAATTCTCACGCAGGTATTTGTCGAGCGTAATTCCTTCCACCCAATCCATCAGCAATACAGGGAACTCCGTCTCGTCTGTTTGGCTACTATCCACAAACAACTCCTTATCCATATAACGGAACGACGCCAAATAAGGCGACTCCACATCCTTCAATTCCTCCTCAATCAACCGATAACTTTCCTCTCGTCCCTCCTGGTCACGATGGAAACAACGAACAGCATACAACTTTCCATCCCGCTCATCCTTCATCTTGAACACCACCGCGAAATTCCCACTCGACATCACAGGCTGTCCATCTGTATCCAACACGGGACGCAGATAACTCAACTCATCAAAGTTGTCCTCAGCCAACTTAATGGCTTCCACATATTCAGAAATCAACGGATAATTCATGGTGTATAAAAGATTGATTTGCAAATATACAACTTATAATTCACTTCCAAGCATTTTGGCAGAAAAAAGTGTTTCCACAAGCCTTGTGAAAGGTGTTTGTTGCGATGAATTTAAATAAGGGAGGCTATCTGATTGAATATCATCTGTTATCACAGACAAATGATATTCAATCCTCATATTAGGGATTCGCGACTAACTCGAGACCTTCCCGTGTTGCCATTCTTTTAGGAGATGGTATGACTCCAGCACATAGTAAGTCCATGCCGTCAGCATCCAATCATATGCCAATGGTGTTATCGCCTGTTCGATGTTCTATGGTGTGTAGTTCCTAAGTTTGTCTGAGTTTATCAATCTGCTCATCACTCGACGTTTTCAGTTGGGTTTGACGAATGGAAACACCTATAGAATCACTCCAAATGTTAACCTATGTATAAAAACCATACGAGAAAAACTACACACAAAAAACCTGTATCATATCATTCTTGGCAACCTACATAAAACAGGGTACCTTTGCGGTAAAATTCCACACAATGGAGTTTCAATAATAGTTCATTAATTCAAGATTCTATTTTTCTCGTCTTTTATTTGGAGATTAAAACAGAATCTTGAATGAACCTATCTTCGTAAGCCGATGAACCTATGTTCATGGGCATCTGGACTTGTTCGGTAAAAACCGTTCATTAATGAATTCGATGATTTTCATTAATGAATTGGACGATTTTCATTAATGAACGTGTTTTGACGCATTAATG
>CADAPC010000022.1 GCA_902789725.1 uncultured Bacteroidales bacterium | reverse complement strand
CTTGGGCCATAGCTCGCTATGCCCCTGCGGTCTTGCACCCAAATCTACTCCAAAATCAACTAAAAACAATTGAAAGCTAATTTTTAGAACATACCTTATTCAATTTTCTTATCATTTTGAGGCCGCAGGCCGATCCATGTAGAACAACCGAAACTTGTGTTATTTGTTTTTCGTTTGTCCGCCGAAGGCGTATAAATACATACAGGAGTTGGATTTTTAATTTGAGCTTTGTTTAGAACTCGCTCACACCCTTAGATGTGAGCGAGTTCACACTTTTTTACCTAATCACTGCCTTTTTACCATTATATATAGATACCTATTTGCGTATTGTGTAAGCTTGCTATTCAGACGGCGGCTATTAAACGAGTACCATGCGTCAGTCTCATTGCCATAGATTGATTCTCCTTTTTCAACAGAAATGATGCCCATTGTTTTGTTGTTGCCGAAGTCAATGCCGACGATGTGGTGCGTGAAGGAGCATCTTTTCGAAGTGCAAAGGTAAGCAAATTTTTGTAAATTTTTTATGTATAGAGTGCTTGTAGAGAAGATTTTGTAAATTTTGAAACAGATTTTGTAAATTTTGAGAGTTGGCGCGTGAATTAGGTCACAATTCGTGTAGCCTCAGCCCTTGCTTCGTTCGTCGGTTGAGAAAACAATAATTGCCTTACGGCAACCTTTAGTTCGCCGTAAGGCAATTACTACTTGTTGAAACACGGAGCGTGTTGAGAGGCTAACGTGTTTGTGTATAAAAGTACTTGACTTAAATTTTACTCCAATGGTATTTCGGGATGCTGCACGGCTAAGGGCAGATCCTTTTGCGAGAGGTAGAACATGTAGAGGATGGCAGGCTTCGTGCCTCTGTTCTCGCCGTGGTGGATGGTGTTCACCATCTCTACGACGGCTTCGCCCTCATGCACCACTTTCTCCTTGCCGTCCAGTCCGATGATAGTCAGTTCGCCCTGCATCAGCACGCCGTAGTTCATCACGGGATGGTGGTGCCAGCCCAGCTTCTGATTAGCGGGAAACACGTACTTCACTGCTACCAGTTCGGGGCGTCCTTGTAAATAGTCTGGCAGTTCCACACCGTCCCAGCTTTGGCTGGTGCGTATCAATTCGGCACTCTCCACTTTGGGCGCGGAGTCGCTATCTTGCGCATTGGCATCGTTGCATGCGGACAGTCCGAAATATGCTATTGCTGTGCAGCTAATTATAAGGGTGGCTGCAAGTACCCATTTTGTCATCTTTTCCATGTTTTCGTTTTGTTAGTTGTTTATATTTAATTATGTGTAAAGTCTAATTTTCATTGAATTGGTGTCAGTGGATAGACGATGTTCACTATAAAAATGTTGGCTATCAGAATGATGATGTTCATTGGCAGACCGATGCGTATGAAGTCGCTGAAGCGGTAGCCACCTGGGCCATAGACAAGCATGTGGGTGGGTGAACCTATGGGTGTGGCGAAACTGCTGCTGACACTTATCATTAGTGCGATGAGGAAAGGGTATGGCTCGTAGCCCAGTTGATCGGCTGCTTGATACATGATAGGGAAGAACATGGCTCCAGCGGCTGTGTTACTGATAAATTCGGTGATGAAGGTGGCTACGAGACTGATGGCTGTCATGACCACGATGGGGTTCGTGCCGCAGATGTCGAGGATTCCGTAAGCCAGCCGTTCGGCAATGCCTGTTTTCTGAATGGCCAGTCCCAGCACGACACTACAGGCAAATACCATCAGTATCTCGCCGTTGATGCTCTTCATGGCTTGTTCGGGTGTGCAGCACCTTAATATGAGCATGGCTGCCGCCGCGAGGAAGGCGCACTGGAGTAGCGGCATGACGCCAAAGGCTGAGAGTGCTACCATAGCCACCATGATAAAAGACGAAATGAGGGTTTTGGATCCGATGTTTGGTAGCTGCTCGTTGTCGAAGAAATGCAGTTGCGAGGACAACTGTTCGGTGTTTGTCTTTACGTGTGGTGGACATTCGAGCAGCAGGGTGTCGCCAGCCTGTAGCACCACTTTACGAGGAGGTTGGTTGATGCGCTTTCCACGACGGGAAACAGCAACGAGCGTCATGTTGTTATCGCGCTCAAAATGGCTCTCGCTGATTGTTGTGCCGATGAGCGGACTGCCAAAGGTGACGTAGGCTGTGTGCAACTGTCGGTTGTGGTCTATTTCGCTCAACGAGAAGACTTGGCGGTCTGAACTCACCAGACCGTGGGTCTTTACCAGCTCCAAAATCTCGTCAATCTGTCCAGCATATACCAGGTGGTCGCCGCCAAGAATAAATTCTTCTTCTGTGACGGGCGATGGAAGATTGTCGAAATGGTAGATTTCCAACAGAGACCCCCCCTTCACTGTATAAAGACCAGCTTCGCCCAATGTCTGTCCGATATGTGGATTGTCGGAGGGAACTTGCAACTCGACTGTATATTCCGACGTTGTCTCGAATGCCGATTCAGGAACCTTGCGGTCGGGTAGTAGCCGACGTAAGGCGATGATGGAAAGTACGCCGACGGCGAGGCAGAATAGGCCTGGGATAGCTGTCGCTAAAATGTTCATCGTCTGGCCTGTATTGTCGGCATATAGTCCAGAGATAATTAGGTTGGGGGGTGTGCCAATCAACGTACACACGCCACCCATGCCTGAGGCATAGCTCAATGGAATGAGCAGCTTGGAGGGAGAGAGTCCCAATTTCTTCGACCACATCTTGACGATGCCAACGAAAAGCGTCACCACTGTTGTGTTGCTGAGAAATGAACTTAGTGCTGCTACTGGCAGCATCAAGCGAATGACTGCCTTGGAATAGCTATTGGGCTGACCTAAGAGGTTCTTCACAATCCATTGCAAGACACCCGTATGGGTGAGTCCAGCAACAACGATGAAGAGTACACCGATAACTACCACCGAGGTGGAGCTGAAACCTGAGAAAGCTTCCTCGGCTTTGAGTACACCTGTTACAAATAGAATGGCAATGGCACCGAGGAATACGAGGTCGGCGCGCAACTTAGTGAACAAAAGGACAGTGAACATCACAAGTACCGTTGCGATGGTAATCCATGCATCAAGATTAAAACCTAAAAATACAAGTTCATCCATTTTTAGTTTAGTTTTAACTCGTCTTTCGTTGCTTTATTTATGAATATTATTTACAAAGGTACGTTAATTTTTGCAAATAGCCAAAACTAAAGTGTCCATTTCATCCGATTTTGTAAATTTTGAGACTCTTTTAGTGAATTTTGGAAATCAGTAAATAAAAAATGAACAAAAAGGGCAAATATGCGTTTTCATCATGCTGTTTTCACTTTTATCGGTAAATTATTGCTCGTTCCTCATTCATGTTTCCTCCTTTTTTTGTACCTTTGCACCGTTTTTGGCGAAGCCGCTGTCCGATAGGGAAAGAGCCCAAGGGGGTGAGACAGAGAATCTCATCACTCTGAAAAGGAGAATGCTCCGCTGTAACTCTTTAAATAATCAAACCAAAAATGGCAGTAGATTTAGTTAAAGTGGCAGAGGAAGCAATGCAGACTTCCGAGCCAAAGCAGTTCCCTGACTTCAAAGCGGGTGACACTGTGACAGTTGCTTACAAGATTGTAGAAGGTAACAAGGAGCGTATTCAGCTTTACCGTGGCGTTGTGATTAAGATTGCAGGTCATCAGGAGAAGAAGCGTTTCACTGTGCGCAAGATGTCTGGTACCGTAGGTGTTGAGCGTATCTTCCCTCTCAACTCGCCCAACATCGACTCTATCGAGGTGAACAAAGTGGGTAAGGTGCGTCGCGCTAAGCTTTACTATCTGCGTAAGCTCACTGGTAAGAAGGCACGTATTAAGGAAAAACTCTCAGGCAAGAAGGCTGAGGCTTAATCTTAAAATTCTTACACAAAATAGGGGGGATTGCTGTTTGCAGTTCTCTCTTTTTTGTTCTTTATGTGGAAAAGGAAAATATTTTTGTTCTAAATGTCAGAAAAAGAAAACGCATTTCACGTTCGTTCATCTTTTTTTGTTATCTTTGCAATATATTTTAACAGAAATTATAGATATGGAAAAGCTCATAGTCAACTCTTACGATGAATTTGCCTCCCACCTTGGTGAAGTAATTGGCACGAGCGAATGGCTCGAGGTGTCGCAGGAACGTATCAACCTTTTTGCTGATGCCACCCTCGACCACCAGTGGATTCATGTAGATCCGGAACGTGCAAAAGTGGAGAGTCCGTATAAATCAACGATTGCTCATGGTTATCTCACACTGTCGTTGCTGCCTCATCTGTGGCAGGAACTGATTCAGGTGAACAATGTGAAGATGCTTGTCAATTATGGCATGGACCAAATGCGGTTTGGGCAGCCTGTGCTTGCTGGGCAGAGGGTACGTCTGACAGCAGTGCTTTATGAAATATCTAATATTCGTGGCATTTGCAAGGCACAGATTAAATTCAAACTCGAGATTGAGAACCAGAAAAAGCAGGCTCTTGAGGGGTTGGCTACTTTCCTCTATTATTTTAATTAGTAGGAAAGGGTACGGGCATTTAGGTGCAATAAAAGATAACGGAGGGTTCGTCAAGAAGTGATGAACCCTCCGTTTTTCGGTCATGAATCATTTGCTCGCCGTAGGCAATTTACTCTGCTCTTTCATGAGTTGTACTTGCCAGCCTTGTCACCATAGCATGATGTAGAGTAGTAAGGTGATGGTGCAGATAATGATGGATGCAATCGTGTAGCCCCGGGTGGTCTTGAAAAGGGCAATGTTGAAAGCGATTGCTTTTGGGTCTTGCTTATGCGATTTTGCGTTGGAGATGATGAGCAAGGCACATCCGCCGCTGAGGGCACCAAAGAAATAGAAGGCTTGGAAGCCAATGTCGTTGAGGTAGGCAATGATATTGTTGTCGGGGGAGGCATCTGGGGGAAGGAAGTGAGCACCTACGGTGACAACGGTGGCGCACAAGATGGACAGGATGGACACGGCTGCAATGCCGTAGCCCCAACGGAAGATGAATTTCCTGTATTCTTTGGGCAGTTCGGTGGATGATTTAACGGTCTTTTTGCTCATCAGAGAAATGGTGATGAAAAGGATGAGCAGGATGATGAATACGTAGCCCGCTCGGAAGAGGAAAGCCACATCAGGCATCCACAACTTGAAGAGGACACCAAGGGGAATGGTGAGGATGGTGGTCCAGATGGTGGCTTTGGTGGAGGCTCGTTTCCAAAGGAGTCCGAGGGCTATCACGATGGTGATGCCCGGGTAGAGAAATCCAGAGTATTCCTGGATGTACTGGAATGCTTGGTCAAGACCTCCGAGGAGTGGGTTGGTGGCGATGACCGCGAGCACGAGTGTGACAACAGCCGCGATACGCCCCACACTGACAATTTTCTTGTCTGTGGCATCTGGCTTTATGTACTTTCGGTAGATGTCGATGGTGAACAGGGCAGCGGTACTGTTAAGCATGGAGGCAAGAGAGGAGATAATGGCTGCCGTGATGGCGATGAAGGCCAGACCCTTGATGCCGGGTGGAATGAAATTTCGGATGAGCCACGGATAGGCATCGTCTGAGACATGGATGGTGCTTTGGAGTTGATAGCCCTCGCTGTGTTGCGTCAGGTAGAAAGTGCAAATGCCTGGGATGATGACGATGGCTGGCATGATGATTTTCAGGAAGGCTGCAAAGACAAATCCTTTCTGTGCTTCGTGGATGCTGTGTGCAGCTAATCCTTTCTGGGTGATGTATTGATTGAATGCCCAATAAGAGAGGTTGGTCAGCCACATACTACCCACGATGGCGGCAAGGCCTGGTACGTTGGCAAAAGCCTGAGGGTTTCGGCTTTCTTGTACAATGAGATGGAAATGAACATCATTTTCGTATTCTTTGTTGAGGAGGAAACTGTAAAGGTTTTTGCATCCTTCGATGAAAGAACCGTCGTTGCCAGCCAAGGCCTGGACGGCAAAGTATGCAGTGGCAAGTCCACCGCCAATGATAAAGATGATTTGTATGACATCAGTCCACGCTACAGAGGTCATGCCACCGTGGATGGAGTAGGCACCAGCAATGAGGAAAAGGGTCACAACGATAATCATGCGCATGGATACATCTATTCCTAAGATGTTGATGCTGAGACCTTGAAATCCCATAATCTGTTCGATGGCAAGAGCTCCAAGCCAGGAGACAGAAGTGAGATTGACCAAAATGTATAAAAAGAGCCAGAGGATGGAAAAAGCAAGGCCTACCTCCTGGTTGTAGCGTTGTCGCAAGAACTGGGGAAAGGTGAAGATCTTTCTGTCCATCATGACTGGTAGCAGAAATTTTCCTATCACAATCAGCACCACCGAGGCCATCAATTCATAGGCCGCAATGGCAATGCCGTCGGCATAGCCCGTTCCTGCCATACCTATAATCTGTTCTGTGGAGATGTTGGCGGCAATGAGCGACGCGCCAACGGCCCACCATGTCAAGGTGTTGCCTGCCAGAAAATAGTCGGTGGCACTCCTGCTTTTGGTGTCTCTGTTATAGCTGAGGAAGACACCGAGGCTGACCAACAGAATGATGTAGGTGAAGAGGATGACAAAGTCGATGGCTTCAAGTCCGCTCTGGCTCAGTGCTTCAGTAATACTCATTTGTGCATTCATGACTGTGATGAAATAGACAAAAATGTTAAAAGATTGTAATTTGTTTGGGTTCTTGTTGCAAATGTACTAATAATTATTGAATTATCAAATCAATCCTCTCTTTTTTTTGTTATGTGCCCTCTTTTTTGATGTTCAGCGTGTGCCCTGCTCACGTTGTGCGCATAATCGTCAGCGATAGAAGACAAGAAAGGCTTCTGACGCTTTGTCAGAAGCCTTTCTTGTGGTACCACCAGGATTCGAACCGGGGACACACGGATTTTCAGTCCGATGCTCTACCAACTGAGCTATGGCACCGTTGTTTTTGTTTTGCGAGTGCAAAGTTAGAGCTTTTTTTTGAACTGACAAAACTTTTCCCACTTTTTTTTAGATTTATAGGTAAAAAGAGCTTCGGAAAAGGATGGCGGTCTAACTTTTGCCAATTAATTGAAGAAAAAGTTGGGGTTTGTCGTTGATGATGAGTTCATCGGGAAAGCCCGTTTCGGACAGTAAGGGGAGGGCATAGCGGTAATCGCAAATGGCCGATGTATGGTGTGCATCGCTGCCCAGGATGATAGGCACGTCCAGTTGCTTGCAAAATTGTAGCATTTGGATGAACATGGGGTGAGCCAATGTCTTGTGGCGGGCAGGATTGAGGGAACTGCTGTTGAGCTCAAGTAGAGTCCCCGTATGTTTAGCCGCCTTCACCACTGCCTCGATGTCGAAATCAGAGGCGGTTCCATCGCATGGATGGGAGATGATGTGAATGTGTGGGTTTTCGATGGCTCCTATCAGGGCAGAGGTGTTTTGGGCACGATTGCCATCTGTGTAACAGAGGGAATGGAGTCCGGCAATGACATGATCCATAAAGCCCAGAACGTATGGGTCGGTGATGTCAACGTTGCCCTCATAGTCAATGATGTTGAGTTCTGCTCCGAGCAGCAGACGCATCTTTCCGTATTGTCTTGGCACCACGTGCAAGTTGCGGAAATAGATGATGGAGCATGTGCCTGGAATGGCTGGTCCGTGTTCGGTTACACCAAACAATGTCAGGTCATGCTTTTCTGCTTCCTGAATCATTTCGTTGAGGGTGCTGAAAGCATGACCTGACACGATGGTGTGGGTGTGTACGTCAAGTTTAATGTCTATCATTACATCAGTGCGTCGAATGGAAACTCTTTCTTCATGCGGTAGGCCAGCCCTGTCATGGTGGCCAGCAGCTCACCTTTTTGGTTGGTGATTTTCATATCGCAGTAGGGAAGCCTGTGATGGTCATGGACTTCCGAGCATTCTGCAATGATGCGGTCGTCCAACTGCCCTGATTTCAAGAAGGTGATGGTGTTGCTGATACCTAAGGTGAGGATGCCGTGACAATTAGCCACTCCTGCAAAGGCGAGGTCGGCAAGTGTGTAAATGACACCTCCTTGGCACACGCCTGCTCCGTTTAGGTGTCGTTCCTCAACGGTGAGTTCCGCTTTAGCGTATCCCTCACGCAGTTCGGTGAGTTGTGCTCCTATGCTGCGGGCAAAGCGGTCGTCGGTGTTAAGGCGTTCAAGCAAAGTCATGGATGCTGGCATGGGGAGTGGGTGTGTTTACTGAAAATCTTTCTCCGTGAGGAAGGAAAACTTGTTGAGCATGATGGTTTCCTTGGCCTTTTCGCTTTGGTCGGTACGGAACACGAGCACCCCTTTCCCTTTCCATACAAACGAATAGAGGTAGAGAATGCTGACTCCTGCATCTGAAATCTGCTTCACGGCATTAGCAGCACGTCCAGGCTCATCATCGATGCTGAGGGCGATGACATCTGAGAGTTGCACGTTGATGCCCGATTCTTTCAGAATGAGGTAAGCCTGTGCCGAGTCATTGGTCAGCAAACGGTAGATGCCGTAGTCCTTCGTGTCAGCAATGGTGGAGGCTATAATTTGAATGTTGGCCTTGCTGAGCATGTCGAGAACTTTGATGAGAGTGCCACTTTTGTTCTCGATGAATATGGATAGTTGTTTGATAGTCATCTTTCAATTTGCGATTTGGCAATTGTTGTTTTATTGATACACTTTTCTCTTGTCAACTACGCGGACAGCTTTCCCTTCGCTCACAGGCAGCGTGCCCTTTGGAACCAGTTTTACATGGGGAGTGAGAAGGATTTCGTCTTTCAGGCGGCGCTTGATTTCTTTTTGTAGAGCAAGCAGTCGCTGGAAATCGTCGGTGAAGAGTTCTTCGAGTTCCACCTCTACGGTCATATTGTCGTTGTCCTCGTCTGTAGTCAGCGTGATGAGGTAGTTGTTGGCGAGTTCCTTGAATTGCATGAGTATCTTCTCAATTTGGATGGGGAAGATGTTCACGCCGCGGAGCACCATCATGTCATCGCTTCGTCCACGCATGCGGTCGAGTCTGACGTGGTTTCTTCCGCAAGGGCATGTGTGTCCGAGCACTCGGGTGAGGTCCCTGGTTCGGTAGCGGAGCAGGGGCATGGCTTCGCGACAGAGTGTGGTGAGGACAAGTTCGCCGATTTCTCCTTCGGGAACAGGTTCGAGCGTGTCGGGGTTGACGATTTCTACGATGTAGTAGTCTTCCCAGAAATGGAGTCCGTTTTGTTCTTGGCATTCAAAGCCAACACCAGGTCCGCACATTTCACTCATACCGAAGGAATTGTATGCTTTCACACCCATCATCTTCTCGATGCGCTGACGCTGCTCTTCGGAGTGGGGTTCTGCTCCGATGGCAAGAACTTTGAGTTTGGTGTCCTTGCGTGGATCCACCCCTTCCTGTTGCATTACCTCATAGAGACGGGTGACGTAGCTGGGCACTGCGTGAATGGCTGTGGTGCCGAAGTCCTTGATGAACTTAATCTGGCGCAAGGAGTTTCCGGCTGCGGCTGGCACGGTGAGCATGCCCAATTTCTCAGCACCGTATTGGAAGCCAAGACCGCCCGTGAACATGCCGTAACCAGAGGAATTCTGAAACACGTCATCAGGGCGTAGTCCTACCATCCAGAGGTTTCTGGCCACTTGGTTGGCCCATTCATCGAGGTCTTTCTGGGTGTGCAGGATAACGGTGGGGTTTCCAGTCGTACCAGACGAGGAGTGGAGCCGCACACACTGCCGCAGGGGTACGCTGGCGATGCCGAATGGGTAGGTGTCGCGCAGGTCCTGCTTGGTGGTGAAGGGAATCTTGCGGATGTCCTCCAATGATTTAATGTCTTCGGGCTTTAGCCCATGTTCTTCAAACCGTTTTTTGTAGAAGGGTGAGTTCATACAATGCTTCACCGTGGCTTGTAGGCGCTCCAGCTGGAGCGCTTTCAAGGCATCGGGCGAGAGCGTTTCGTATTGCGGATGGAGGTATGGCGATTTATCATCCATTGCTTTTGTGCTGGAGATTTAGTCTGTGAATTTGAACAATGCTGTGAAACCTGTGATGGTGAAGACTTGTTTTACGTCCTGACTTGCTCCTTTTATGGTTACATTGCCACCATCGGCCAGTGCTTGTTTGCGGATGGCAAGGAAAAGGCGAAGACCAGAGGAAGAAATGAACTCCATTTTCGTACAGTCGAGCACGATGTTTTTGTTGGCATTCTCAAGAATGGGTTGCATGTCCTGTGCAAACTGGGTGGCAGCGGCTGTATCTAAACGACCTTCGATGAAACCGGTAACGGTGTCGGCTGCATTCTGAACTGTAAGTGTCATAATTGTATAGAATTTGAGAGTTAAAAAAATGATTTTTTGATTTATAAAGTAGAATGAAATCGCAAAAGGAAGGACGGCAAACTATGTTGTCTGGTTGTTGCGGTGGAAAGCTTCTATTCTTTCCTTGAAGAGGGGTTCTTGTTCCTTCGAGAAAAAGGAGGTGCAGATGCGCACACCTTGTTCGTTGGAACCCATCGTGTCGAGTGGGAAGACAGCGATTCCGTAGTACATCAGTTGGCGTGTGAGTTGCAGGTCGGTCATGCCTGGGTATTGCACTGTGAAGTAGAAACCGTCGGCCAAAGGAGAACCGAGGTCGTTGTCATAAACCAGGTAGAAGCCGTTGGAAAGCAGCACTTCCTTCATGTATTTTGCGCGTCGTCCGTATTCTTTCACGTCATCGAGGAAGTTGTAGGTTCCGTCGCAGGCCGCCTCCATGAGTGCCGCCATGGCGTGCTGAACGCTGTGGGTGGTGCCGCTGGAGAGGGTGTACATGAGTCGGTTGCAGAAGAAGTTCCCGAACTCGCCTACACCGAAATGTTGGTGCAGGGCTGGATAGACTCGATGGTAGAGCTTGTTGCTGATGCATGCCACACCGATGCGCTGTCCAGCATAGGAGAAGGCCTTTGAGCCAGAGATGGCGAGGATATAGTTGTCGGTATATCGTGCCACAGTGGCTTGGTAAGGCTCCTGGAAGGGGTGACTGAGGTCGCGACGGAAGTCCATGGCGAAATAAGCCAGATCCTCAAGGATGATGAGGTCATGCTTGTTTGCTAACTGACCGATGCCTTTCAGCTCTTCTTCGTTGAAGCACACCCACGAAGGGTTGTTGGGGTTGGAATAGACAATGCCGCAGATGTTTCCGCCAGCCAGCAGTTCCTCTAACTTGTTGATGAGTGCATCACCACGATAATCGTGGATGTCCAAACCAATATGTTTGAGTCCGATGACATCGCACTGTGCGGTCTGTACGGGAAAGCCCGGATGGATAAAGAGAACCGTATCCTTCTCAGGCATAGCAAGATGCCAGGCTGTAAAGGTAGCGAAAGTGCCCTGCATGGAGCCCGTGGTGGGGATGCAGCAGAGTGGGTCGATGTTCACGCCGATGAAAGCCTTGACAAATTGGGATGCAGCCTGTTTGATGCGTGGAATGCCCCCGTTGGGAGGATAGATGGTGGCGCAACCTTCGTTCAGCGCCTTCTGCTCTGCCTTTAATGCAATGGCCGATGGATTCAGTCCAGGCACACCCATTTCAAGATGGATGACCTGTTGCCCTGTCTTCTCTTCCAGTACGCGGGAGAGTGACTGTATGTCACGAATCGTGGCTTGGGAGAAGTCGCCCAGTCCCATTTCTTCGATTGCGTTGGTGACGATGCTATAGTCTAATGGTGTATTCATGTCGGATAAAAATATATTCCGTGTGCAAAATTACATAAAAGAATCCAAACAATCAGCCTTGAAAGCGAAAATTTTTGTGCAGAGAAGCCATCTGCCACTCCTTAGGGGGCTTTTTGAGCGTTATTTCCAGTCCTTCAGCAGCGTTCGCTTGTCAAGCACATGTTTTGCCTTGCCTGTCGAGCGCTCGATGTTGCCTGGTTCTTTGATGTGGATATTGGGTTTGATGCCCACCATGCTGACGATGCGGTCGTACAGAGGTTTGATGAACGGCATCTGCTTGGCTGGGTTGGGCGAGAAGTATTCGGCGCGCAGCTCTACATCGAGGTCGAAAGTGTCCTCGTTGTTCTTGCGGTCCACGGTGATGAAATACTGTGGAGTGAAAACCGGGAACTCTGTGAGCACAGTCTCAATCTGAGATGGGAACACATTCACGCCGCGGATGATGAGCATGTCGTCGCTTCGTCCCAGAATCTTGCCCAAACGCACGGTGGTGCGACCGCATTCGCAAGGCTCATAGATGAGGTGAGTGAGGTCGCGGGTGCGGTAGCGGAGGATAGGCATGGCCTCCTTGCACAGGGAGGTGAACACCAATTCGCCCTCCTGGCCTGGTTCCACTGGATCGAGCGTGTCAGGGTCAATGATTTCGGGATAGAACATATCTTCTGCTACATGGGTGCCGTTCTGATATTGACACTCACCACCTACGCCCGGACCGCACATTTCGGTCAGTCCATAGATGTCGATAGCCTTGATGTGCAGCTTCTTCTCCAATTCACGTCGGATTCCCCATGTCCAAGGTTCAGCTCCGAAGAAACCGACTCTCAGTTTCAAGTCTTCTGCATTGATATTGGGGCTTTTCTCAATCACCTCAGCCAGATGGAGGGCATAAGAAGGCGTGCAGCACAGGGCGGTGGTGCCAAAGTCCTTCATCAGCATCACCTGCTTCTCTGAGTTGCCTGCTGAAGTGGGCAACTGCACGGCACCGCGCATGGCAGCCCCGTCATGAGCACCCAAGCCACCTGTAAACAATCCGTATCCGTAAGACACTTGCACAATGTCGCCAGGCCCCACATCGCCCACGGCCATTACGCGAGCCACACATTCAGCCCACATCTTCAGGTCGTTCTCTGTGTAGGTGCCCACCACGGGTTTGCCTGTTGTGCCCGACGAGGCATGGATGCGACGAATCTCGCTCTGTGGCACAGCCTGTAGTCCGAAGGGATACTCGTCGCGCAGGTCGTGCTTGGTGGTAAAGGGGAGCTTCACAATGTCATCGATACTCTTGATCTGATCAGGTGTTACCCCCATGCGGTCCATCTTCTTCCGATAGAAAGGCACGTTCTCGTAACAGTTCCTTACTGTTTTAATCAGACGCTCCGTCTGCAGTTTGCGCATGGACTCTCTGTCCATGCATTCCATTTCCGGATTGTGAATCATTTTGGTTTGGTTTTAGAGGTTATAAAATGGTTAAATTATTTTTTGCTGGCTTCCACACCCATGTCGAAAGCCTTGAGGTTCGCCTCCACAATTGCCTCACCTTTGCGGGCAAAGATGACGGCGATGGCCTCACGGAGTTGCTCCACCGAGATGATTTCGATGAAGGGGGCGGCCATGCCGAGCAGCACCATGTTGGCTCCACGGGCATTGCCTGCGTCCTTAGCCACCGACTCAATGTCCAGTTTCACTACAGAAGGAAGCGCGTCGAGTTCAGCTTGCAGAGCCGCTTCATCAGGATAATTGGGAATGTTGATGAAAGGCTTGGAACTGGTGACAATCGTTCCCGTCTTTGCCAGATAAGGCAGGTAGCGCAACGACTCCATTGGCTCCATAGAGATGACAACGTCTGTGCCACCTTGCGGAATGAGGTCGCTGTAGATGGGTTCGGTAGAGAGGCGCAAATTAGACTGCACATCGCCGCCACGTTGACTCATTCCGTGTACTTCAGCCTGCTTTAGGTTCAGTCCAGCCTTCGTGGCTGCTTCACCAATGATGGTTGCGATGGAGAGGATGCCTTGTCCTCCCACACCGCAAAGTATGATGTCTTTCTTCATTTGTTAGCCTCCTTTGCTTTTTGTCTTTCACGGGCATGGCGAGCAGCCGTCTGTATGCACTCACGGCGTGGAATGATCACGCTCACACCCTTGTACTCTATCTCTTCTTTCAGAATGCGTGTAATCTCAGGCATATTCTTCGGCAGTGGAACCACCACGCGCACATGCTCAGGCTCCACGCCCAAGCCGAGGCAGATGGCTTCAAACTTGTTTGTGCCAGCTGAGTCCTGACCGCCCGTCATGCCGGTGGTGAGGTTGTCGGAGATGACCACCGTAATGTTCGACTGGTCGTTCACGGCATCCAACAAACCTGTCATGCCCGAATGAGTGAAGGTGGAATCGCCAATAATGGCTACGGCTGGGAAGAGGCCTGCGTCAGCAGCACCTTTGGCCATCGTGATGCTGGCTCCCATATCTACGCACGATGAAAGGCTCTTGAAGGGTGGCAAGGCGCCGAGCGTGTAACAGCCGATGTCGCCAAACACACGGTAGTCGGGATATTCGGCCAACACTTGGTTCAGTGCTGTATAGACATCGCGGTGGCCACATCCTTGGCAAAGTTGTGGGGGACGGCCTGCAAGATTCTTCGCATTGTCAAAGACGGGGCCCGTAGGCAACCCAAGGGCTTTGGCCACACTGTCAGGTGTGAGTTCGCCAGTACGGGGCAGATCGCCAGTCAAGCGTCCCTTGATGGGGTATCCGGCACCCAGGATGCCAGCTACTTGTTCCTCCACCACGGGCTGACCGTCTTCCACCACCAGGATGGCATCATTCTCCCCAGCCAATTTCTTGATAGCTTCAGCAGGGAGTGGATACTGCGAAATCTTGAGGATGTTTGCACCGCCTCCCATGTTCTCCTTCACGTAGTTGTAGCCGATGCCGCAAGCAATGATGCCAAGTTTCTGCCCTGAGGCTGTTTCTTTCTTGTTATAAGGTGATGATTCCGATGCTTCTTGGAATGCAGCCTGTTTGCCAAGCAAATCCACATACTTCTTTCGAGCAATGCCTGGCAGCAACACCCACTGGTCGGTGCTGGGGTTCAGCGTTTTTTCTGCAATCGGCTCTCCCACCTCCACGGCAGCACGGCTGTGAGCCAGGCGGGTGACGATGCGCAGCAGCACAGGCACTTTCAGCTGTTCCGACATGTCGAAAGCCGAAGCCATCATATCGTAAGCTTCCTGCTGATTGGATGGTTCAAATACAGGAATGAGCGCAAACTTGCCATAGAAGCGGCTGTCCTGCTCGTTCTGTGACGAGTGCATCGAGGGGTCGTCGGCAGCCAAGACAATAAGTCCACCATTTACACCCGTGATGGCACTGTTGACAAATGCGTCGGCACATACGTTCATGCCCACATGCTTCATACACACCAAGGCACGCTTGCCTGCATACGACATGCCCAGTGCAGCTTCCATGGCCGTCTTCTCGTTAGTGCACCAACGGCTGTGGATGCCTCTTTCCCGAGCCACCTTGTTACTCTGGATAAACTCAGTGATTTCGGTTGACGGAGTGCCTGGGTAAGCATACACGCCAGAAAGTCCGGCATTGATGGCTCCCAAGGCAATGGCTTCGTCACCAAGTAGTAGTTGTTTCATGTTATTTTTCTCTATCTTTGTTTTGTTATCACATATTTTGATGGTTGCACAGCTCTTCTGCTCACCAGCACAAAGCAACCTTTCGGGTGTGTCATAACCCGAAAGGATGTGCAAAGGTAAACATTTTATGTTAGAAAAGCAGTCCCTTTCCCTCTTTTTCTTCCTTTCTTAGGTGGTTTTGATGTTCAATTGCAAGAATAAAGTGCTTTTCCTTTGCAAACTTGCTTCATCATAATATGTTATGTCACTTGCTTTTGTCAATGTCCACCGACAAGCCCACCATCAGGTTGATGCCGTCGGTGAGGGGACTGTTGAAGTAGTGGTACTTGGGTTTGTAGTTGAGCAGGTTGTCGAGGGCGGCTGTCACCTTTACGGCTTTGCCCAGGCGGTGGATGGTGGAAAGTTTCCAAAGGGTGTAGGCAGGGTAGTGTACCGTGTTGGTGCCTTTGGAGATGTCGTAGTAGTCGATAAACTCCACATTCCTCACCTTTGAGAGGAATCGCCCGTTGAGGGTGATGAGCAGACCGTAGTGCTTGGTGAACTGCTTTTCCCAGTCGATGCGGGCGGTCAGGGAATGTTTGCGGGCAGGGATGTACTGATTGTTGATGGTGCGTCCGTTGCCGTCCTTAGGGAGTTGCTCGTTGGTGAAGGCGTAGGAAATGCGGGCACTGAATCCGCCCGCCCAACGTGCCAAGGCAGTTGCTTCACCGCCCCAGACTGTGTAGTCGGAAAGGTTCACGTAGTCCAGGTAGAGTTGCTTGTCGTCGCCCGGCAGATAGTGTGGAATGCCGGTGGCGAGTTTGTTGTTCACGTGGTTGTAGTAGGCGGCTACGGTGAAGTTGTAGTTCCCCTTGGTGTAGTCGGCCGAAGCGTGGAGGTTGTGGCTCAACTCGGCTTTCAAGTCAGGATTTCCCTTGATGATCCAGATGCCCTCCATGTCGAAGTTGTAGTATTTCTCTTTCAGGGCGGGCGAGCGGAAACCCATGCCGTAGCCCAAACGGAGGTTGAGATTGTTGGTGGGCTGATAGCGGACAGAGAGTTTGGGGGTGAAGTGGGCGTCCTTGCTGTCGGAGAAGTAGTCGTAGCGGGCTGCGCCTACCATTTCCCAATGTTTGTCGATGAGCCAGTCATGCTGGACGAATGCGTCGAGCACGTCCTGCGACTCCGCAGTTTTGCCCAGGTTCTTGTTCATCAGGTAGTCGTGCATGAAGTCGGTGCCGAGCGTGAGGATGCTTCCTGAGCGGAAATGGTGGTTGTAGATGCCGCGGACGATGTTTTGTACGTTGCTGTAGTCGCGCACGTCGAGGCGGGAAATCTTGTGGTAGTCCGATTTGTCGTATTGGTCGAACGAGTAGGATAGTTCCAGCTGGTCCCGCTTGCTGATGTCCCAAAGTCCCCTCAGGCCTGCGGAGAAATCGCGGTATCGTTCGGGGGTGTCGGCCGTTCGGGTGATTTGCCGGTAGAAATAGCCTGCGCGGGCAATGAATCGCAGGTTGTCGGTGGGTGAGTATGTCAGTCGGTCTTTCACGTTCCAGGTGCAGTCGCCAAAGATGGTGGAGATGACTTGCGTGGCAGGCTCTGCAGCGTTGCTGACGTTGAAATTGTCGGTGGAACTGTGGTGGATGTCCAGTCTGTTTTGCAGCCACTTCCCCTTCACCCCATAGCTTGCTCCGAAGCGGCGCTCGTTGTGGCGAGCCAAACGTCCGTTCAGGTTCAGTGTCCACGGTGCTGTTTGCTCCTTCGTGATGATGTTGATGACACCACCCCCTGCATTGCTGCCGTAAAGTGCGCTGGCAGCACCCTTCACAATTTCAATGCGCTCCACATTGGCCATGTTCAGGCGAGTGAAATCGACGTCGTCCATTGTCTCGCCAGCCAGTCGCTCGCCATCCATCAGGAAGAGGATGCCTTGACCGCCAAAGCCGCAAAGGTTCATGTGCTTCTTTTGGTTCATGGCAAAGGAAAACTCTACGCCTGGCATCTCTTGCTGCAGCAGATCCTCTACGTTGGTGGCATCAGCCTTTTCAATGTCTTTCATGGTAATGAGGCGCGTCTGTATGGGCGCATCCTTGAGCAGCTTGGGGGTGCGTGTGCCGGTGACCACCACGTCTTTGAGGTGGAAGGTGGAGTCGGGGGATGGTGCGGACGGCTGTGCGGCGGAAACAACCGCGCAGCAAATGGCAATGAGGAAAAGTAGTGAATGCTTCATTTGGATGAGTGAAGAGTGAAGAGTTCACTTTTCACGTTTCATTTTTCAATATGGGTACTTATAGTTGATGGTCAGGCAGCACTTGGTGCCGGCTGGGCTTTGGTAATTCTCGAGTTGGATGGCTGCGTAGGTGTCGTCGGGAAAACGGACGATGAACACGTGGTTGTTGAGCGTGAAGAGGGGGGGCACAGGGGGAAGATCGACCTTGAGCCACGAGGAGAGGACAGGATTGACCTTGATGCCTTGGTTGCCGATGAGACCTTGTAACATTTGGGCTTGGATAGTCCACACGTCCAACTGGTTCCAGGCATCGGGGGTAAACGTTTTGTCCTGAAAGGCTTTGCTGCTCTCTGGCAAGTCGCTCATGGACGTGTAGGTGGTTTCGTGGGCGGCTCCATTGTTGGTGCGCACATTGTTACGGTGTACGGCAATGTGCCAGGACGATGGCTCGGGCTGCTCTGCGGTGGGTGTGAAACTGCGGAACTCATGGTGGGAGAGGCCTGCGCCAAAGACATCGTACCAGTAGGTGTAGATGCCTGTTTCTTCCGGTGTTTCCATGGCTGGCCCACTCCCTTGTCCGTCGAGCATTTCGGTAGGAATCGCTTGCTTGACAAAGGCGCTGCTTGTGCCGCCTTCGGCAGCGTTTCGGTTGGCAGTGTTGAAGTCGATGTAATACCAGTCGAGCCAACTGGAAGCATCGACATAGAGCTGTCCATCTCTGATGTCGATGCTTTCGGTTGGCGTGTCGTAAAGCTCGTCAAACATGCCGTGGCAGGAAGAAAGCAGTGCAACGCTTAGTAGGGTGGTGGGGAAAAACTTACTTCTCACTGGCGATGGCTCCTTGGAACGTGGCAACAATGAGGAATGGCATCTTGCCCAACTGGTATCGGTTAATCACCTGGACGCCTGTTTCCGTGGCTTTCACCTCCATCTCGCTGTTTTCGGTGAATGCGTAGTCGCCGTCCAGATTCATCGTGCCTTCAGCCTTGAAGTGCATGGTCAAGTCCTTGTCCAACTTGCCATACTCCTTGTAGAAGCGCTTGTTGGCCTCGTCGTAATAGAGGTTCTTGATGGTCACCTTGCCAAGCGTGAGGTTGCCGATAGCGGTCTCGTTGAGCAGGTGCTCAGGAATTTCCACATTGAGCGTTCCGTCGGGGTTGGGAGTGATTTTGCAGGTGATGTCGGCGGTGTAGGGTCCGTAAGTGTCACCCACTTTAACGGAATTGACGCCTGTGTAGCTGCCACCCAATTGACAAGCTTCTGGAGCAGGGCCGGCGAAGAAAGAAATGACGGTGGTGCCCATGGTGCCCAATTCGGCGGTGATGGTGGGGTTTGTGATGTCGCCGCTGATGGTGGCATCGTAAGTTTTCACCTCTCCGCTGTGGAGGTTGGCCATGCTGATGGAGCCTGTGCCTGTCACGGTGTGCTGCTCTGCATTGATGGCCACATTATTGAATGTTCCATTGCCCCATTGAGGGTCCTGGAAATACACGTTCCACTGGTTGTTCTCGTTCTTGATGGTCAACTTAGCCGCTTCGCCATAATACGAATCGGTGAAGAATCGTGAGGACACGAAGACGTAGCCGCTGAGTCCTTCTACGGGGTCGATAATTGGCTTTGGGGTGTTGTCATCGTCGTCGCTGCTGCAGGCGGCCATGCCCACCAGCGCAATGAGCATCAGTGCATAATACTTAATTGCTTTCATTGTTTTGTTGATTAATGAGTATTTTGTGGTTGATATTCTTCTTTCCGTTTGGGGTTCATGGGGAACCAACCTCGCTCCACACGCTTTTTCTGTTGGAACAGTTCGAGAATGCTCCACAGGCACGAACAGCCGATGACCCCAAGGATGGGGCTGACCACATTGTTGGCTGCGAAGAGCGAGGCTACGATGAAGCCCACGCCTGCCACCAGAAATGCCCACCAGCAACGGGTGCCGAGGTGGTATTCTGCCTTGATGACAATGGGGTGAAACATGCCAATCACCAGAAAGGTGGCCACTGCAATGATGAGTCCTAAGAAATTCATACCCGAAAACGCTTATTTTACCTGTTCATTCCAAAAAACGCTGCAAAGGTACGGCTTTTCCTTGGTGTGCACAATCCTTATTTGTGAGGATTTCTGCTTTTTCTCCCACTTTCATTTTGTATTGTGCTCACTTATTCGTAACGTTGGCTTCGCCCAAGTTACTTTCGTTCGGCAATAAAAATGAAAATATTCCACTTTCATTTTGTATTGTGCTCACTTATTCGTAACGTTGGCTTCGCCCAAGTTACTTCCGTTCGGCAATAAAAATGAAAATGTTCCACTTTCATTTTGTATTGTGCTCACTTATTCGTAACGTTGGCTTCGCCCAAGTTACTTCCATTCGGCAATAAAAATGAAAATGTTCCACTTTCATTTTGTATTGTGCTCACTTATTCGTAACTTTGCAGCGTCTTAATTTTCATGTATATGCCACACCCATCCGATGGACATACAATGCCTCACTTCGAGTTTGCCATTGTCGATTCAAATATCCTTGCAGCCATCGGGCTGCAACAGATACTGACCGACCTGCTCCCGATGGGAGAGGTGAGGACATTTATTTCCTTTGACGACTTGCAAGCAGCCGACCAAGGACAGTTTGCCCATTATTTTGTGGCATCGCGCATTTACTTTGAACATACGAACTACTTCCGGGCGCAGCCTCACCGCTCCATCGTGCTGGTGAATGGCGATTTGCAAATTGCGGGTGTGCCCACGCTCAATGTGTGCCAAAGCGAGAAGGCGTTGGTGAAGACCATTTTATCCATGCATCATCATCCGGGGCATCCTGGCAGCAAAGTGCACATGCCTCCCCGTGCAGCTGAGACTCTCCTTTCCTCTCGCGAAGTGGAGGTGGCCATCCTCTTGGCTAAGGGGCTCATCAACAAAGAGATTGCCGACCGCCTCAACATCAGTGTCACCACCGTCATCACCCACAGGAAGAATATCATGGAGAAACTGCGGGCGCGTTCGTTCGCCGACATCATCATTTATGTGGTAATGAACGGACTTGTCGATGTGGGAGAATTGTAAGAAAAATGCAAGGATTCATTTTTTCAAGCCCCAATTGGTGGTTATTTCCTGGCCAAGTAATGCAGCAGCGCGTAGGTGCCGAACACTTGCAGGAGGAGTCCTGGCCATCCGATGGTTAAGTCGGCCACAGAGCCAGCCATCTTGCCTGTGAGGACAACCTCGCCCACGGCACCCAATAAGAATGAAGCCATTACCACGGCGGCCAAGAGCAGGAGGTTGGCTTTCTGGAAACGCAGAGCTGCCCATCCGGCTAAAAGTGCAAGCACGGAGAGTTTCACCACCATCACTTGCGCCATTGCCCACTCTGGCATGCCGAACACGAGGTGGTTCACCACGGGCGAGAGCACTGCAGCCAGGAGTCCCGCCTTCCAGCCGAACTTGTAAGAACCAGCTAAAATCACGAACGAGAGGGGGGCGAAGATGATGCCACCTTGCGGAATGAGGTGGGCAAGTTGCGGCAGCAGCATGTTGCATACGATGAAGACCGCTGTCCATAGGTAGGTCTTCCAGTCGGTGTAGCCGAAGGCATAAAGTCTGACTGCATTCGTTTCCATTGGCACTTATTTGTTTTTCTTGTAATACTCCAGTCCTCGTTTCACGTTCTCTTTCACGGCTTTCGACGAGAGGGTGGCACCCGTCACTACATCCACTTCGGTCTTGAGTGCCTTATCCACCGTGAGTCCGTTCCACTTTTCCAGCAGAAGCTTCTTCACTTTTGCCCAGTGCTTTGGGGTTTCGTCATTGCTCAAGGCTTCAATCGACTGAATTTTATTCCCCTTGATGTAAATTTTCACAGGCGTAGCTCCCTGAAAGCCTCTCACGTCGGAGGCAAGCTGGGTGGTGTTGACTACGTAGGTGCTTTTCTCTTTTGTCATGATTCCCTCGTCGCCCTTGGCACTCATCAGCAGGAGTGCCATGCAGAGGGCGGAAGCAGATAGCATTAATGTTTTCTTCATGTCTTTATTTTTTTTCATGTTGTTTCTAAATTGGTTAGACCTCCCAACCTCCCCAATGGATTAAAAGCTTGCCTTGATGCCAGCCATGAACGTGGCTTTGGGCATGGGGTAGCCAGCGTAAGTCTGGTATTGTTCGGCCAGAATGTTCTCGCCCCTGACAAAGAGGGTGACGGCAGGCACCACCTTGTAGCTGACGTTGGCATTGAGCAGTGTGTAGTTTTCCTTCTCCGCATTGTCGCCAGTGGTGATGTAGAGTCCGCTGATGTTTTGTAGGCCGGCTGCCACCGCCCACTTGCCGCAATGGTAGTTGGCACCCACGTAGAGTTTGCCTTCGGGAGCACCTTCGATAGGAGTGTCCATGTGCAGGAAGGAGTAGTTGGCATTGAGGCTCCAGTGCTTGTCGATTTGGCAGTCGCCTTCCAGTTCCAGTCCCCAGTTCTTGAAGTCGCCCGTGTTCACGTTGCGCGGTTTTCCGTCTATGCGGGTGGTTGTGATGAGGTTCTCGCCCTTGATGTAGAAGAGGTTGGCGCCGAAATGTCCTCGCCCACAGAATCGCTGGGTGAAGGAGAGTTCGTAGCTCATCATGCGTTCTGGCTTGAGGTCAGTGGTGGCAGGGGGAAACATGTACATTTCGCGGATGGTGGGATTGCGGAATCCCTTGCTGACGAGGGCTTTCACGTCGGCCGTTTCGGTCAGGTGGAAGGAAAGACCCCCTTGTGGCACCAGTTCTGTGCCGATGACGCTGTGGTGGTCCACTCGCAAACCTGCGTCGAGCGTGAGCCAGGAGACGATGTCCTGACGGAAGTCCACGTAGCCAGCCACCTCGTCGGCATGCTGCTTCTCCACCACGTTGCCGTCCTCATCCTTCGTCAAGTAGGTTTTTGCTCGGGTGATGCGGTCTTCGTTCCAAGCCGAACCGCCAAAGTGCTGCCAATCCAGGCCTACGGTGGTGCGGTTGCCCGGGAAGAGCTGTGCGCTCTGGTACCAGGTGACGCCGCCGATGTAGTCGTTGTGCTTGTAGCGTGCTGTGCGTGGGGTGCCGCCAGGCGAGTAGCCGTCGTCGATGTTGTGGTGTCCCCAGTCGAGGTAGGCACGCAGGGACCCGCTTGTGCGGTCGAAGCTGTTGTTGAGGCTCACGCTGGCCAGTCCGCGGGTGATTTTGAAGTCGTTGTCCAGCAGGGGAGTCTCTACCGTGCCGGGGTTGCTGGTGTTGAAGTGGCTGATGTCGAGGTCGCCCAGCACCTTGAGGTGTGGGGTGAACGCATAGCCCAGTTTGGCGAAACCGTCCAGCTGCTCGAATTGAGAGTTCTGTCGGTGCCCGTCGGTGCGCTGATATTGTGCTCCGAGGATGCTGCTGAATTTTCCCACCTTCAGGCGGTTGGTGGCGCTCGTTTGCAGCGAGCCATAACTGCCGCCCTGCACTTGCACGTCGGTCTTTACCCCCTCTTCGTTCATTTGTCGGGTGACAATGTTGAGCACCCCCGCCATGGCGTTGCTGCCATAGAGCAGGGAGGCGGGACCTCTGAGCACTTCCACCTTTTCTGTCATCATGGTTTGATACACATCGGGGATGGGATGCGCCATCAGTCCAGCATATTGAGGCTGGCCGTCGATGAGCACCAGAAGTTGTGCGCCGCCGCCCACACCACGTATTTTCAGTGTGCCGGCTCCGGCATTCACTCCGTAGCCTAACAGTCCGCGGCTGGTGGTGAAGAGTCCGGGCGTGTGCTGCATCACGGTGGGGAGGACGGAGGGCTGGAATTGTTCAGTCAGTTTTTTGTGGTCGATGACGGTGACGGTCATGGGCAGGTGCCGAACGTCTGTCTCGTTGCGTGTGCCCGTCACCACCACGTCCTGCAAGGTGGCCTCATCAGTCTGTGCACGCATGGAGGTGCAAACCAGCATCATGACAAATGCCAGACCGAAGTGTTTTGGGCGGTCAGAAAAACTCATGGGTGTTTTAATTTCTTGTTGTTTGTTGCTTTGCATTAGCTAATTCGGGCACAAAGTTACGGAAAAAGGTTGACTTTGAGAAGCAATTTCGGAGAATTAACGCAGAATGACCGTAAATAAAAGGCAAGAAGGGGGAATAATGAGGAAATTCAGCACCGTGTTCATTGAAATTGTCAAATCTATATTCACGATGTTTTTGAAATGATAGCACAAAATGAGTGATATTTTTGCAGAAAAAGGAAACTTATTCTCGAAAAAAGTTGGAAACAACTTTAAATTAGCGTAACTTTGCCTCCGATTTACCTTAGGTATATGTCCGATAGATATGCGTTTGATGTGCGTTACATGTTCGATGTTTTATCGAACAACTATCGAACAACTATCGAACAACTATCGAACAACTATCGAACAACTACCCAAGGTAACCTCAATGAACCCTAAGTGAAAACCGTTGGAAATGGAAAAGAACACTAAAGATGGTACAGAAGAAAAAATCAGGTAAGGGCTTAATGATGATTGGTCGCATGCCCACGGCCGGAGTGACAATCTATCAGCGACAAGGAGAATTGGTGACGCGCGTTTCGCACTCGGAGCAGAAGCGCAGCAATACGAAGTCGCAGTTTGTGCAGCGGCAAAAGATGCGTCACACAATGGCATTGTGGAAAATGCTTAGTTTTGTTGAAACAATGTTTACGCAACGGCGGACAGCTTACCATAATTTCACTTCGCTGGCCAACCGCTTGCCGGCTGTATTTGTACCCAACCATGGGGATTTGGCTAATGCTTCGTTTTTGATGGCTGGCATTCCCGTCAGTGACGGAACTCTGCCCACTGTGCGGCAGGAGTTGGGCGAAGTGGATGGTGTGCCCGCTTTGTTGTTCGACTTAGTGAAGGATGACGACTGTTATAAAAAGAAATTGTGGTTTTACACAGCCGAACAAAAGATGGAGCACCGCACGCCTCGTGTCAGGTTTAGCCGGCGCGAGGTGGAATGGAGCGAGTTGACACCAGTGGATGGTCGTTTTGCATTGGTAGGTGAAGAGTTTGCCAACGGGATGAAGGGCTGGGCGCTGGTGTGTGTGATAGGTGACCGCTGCTCGCCGCAGTCGATTGTAACGCGTTGCACTTACTATGAGTCCTTCACCACGGAGGATGCCCTGCAGTCGGCTGCCAAGGCATACGGAGGTTTGACGAAAGAATCTTTCTTGAATGGTGGTTGAAGGATGCTGATAGATGATGGTGCAAGATAAGGAAAAACAGATTAGAGGTATGTTCTAATAATTACTAAATCTGAGATGATTATCTTCCATTGTTTCCTTGGGCCATAGCTCGCTATGCCCCTGCGGTCTTGCACCCAAATCTACTCCAAAATCAACTAAAAACAATTGAAAGCTAATTTTTAGAACATACCTAGAAAAATAAGAGAAAAGAATGATGCAAACAAGATGGATTGATAACACGTTGTGCGGCGTTTTGATGCTGTGTGTGTGCGCGCTGGCATCGTGCCGGCAAGGAAGTGCAGGGCGGGCATCCAGGGTGGGTGCTGATTCGATAGGGGGGATGTCGCTTGATTATGCCAAGGGTTTCAGTGTGAAGACCTTGGAGAGTGGTGTACGCTTAGTGGATGTGGCCGATCCGCAGCAGGATGAAGACAAGATGCCTGTGAGCTACCATTTTGCATTGGTGGAGAAAGGTAGCCAGGCCGATGTGCCGGAAGGTTACACGAGAGTGGAGGTGCCCGTGGAGCGGACAATTGTGATGACCATGTTGCAACTCTCCAATTTCACGGCACTGGAGGCTCACGATGTGGTGAAAGGAATTACAGGAACAAAAAATCTGTATGACAAGGACATTCGGAAGCGAGTGGAGGATGGCCGCATGGTGAAGATTGGCATGGAGGGCAATTTCGACACCGAACTCATTTTGGCCGCTCAGCCCGAGGTGATTTTTATTTCCCCCTTCAAACGGGGAGGCTACGATGCCATTCAGGAGACGGGCATTACGTTGGTGCCTCATTTGGGTTATAAAGAGGCGCACCCGTTGGGGCAGGCCGAGTGGGTGAAGTATGTGGGGCTGTTCATCGGCAAGGAAAAGGAGGCCGATTCGCTGTTTGAGGGCATCAAGCAGCGCTACCTGGCGCTGGCAGAGCGGGTGGCGGCTACTGACGAGCGCCCCACGGTGTTCAGCGGAGAGATGCATGGTGGCAACTGGTTTGCCGTGGGGGGAAAGAACCACTTGGCGCAGATGTTTCGCGATGCTGGGGCCGACTACATCCTGAAGGATGACAACACGGGTGGTGTGCCCATCGAATATGAGCAAATGTATGCCTTGGCAGCCCATGCCGACTACTGGCGCATTCTCAACAGCTATCCGGGCGACTTCAGCTACGAGGCTCTCAAAGCGTCGGAACCTCGCAACGAGTTGTTCAAGGCGTTTAAGCAAAAACATGTCATTTACTGCAACATGAAGCAGACCCCCTACTACGAGTCCTCGCCTGTGCGTCCCGACGTGGTGCTGGCCGACTTGGTGGCCATTTTCCACCCTGAACTGATGGGGGCTGACTACCAGCCGCAGTACTATCAATTGCTGAAGTGAGGGTGGTGCGATGAAAGTTTTCTATAAATTCTTTTTGCTCCTGCTGAGCGTCATTGTCTTTTTCGTGCTCAACCTCCTGTTAGGCACGGTCCAGATTCCTGTCAGTGGTGTCTTGCGCATTTTGATGGGCGATGAAAGCGTGTCGGAAATTTGGTACAACATCATTTGGAGTTCGCGTGTGCCTCAGGCCCTTACTGCCACGGTGGCAGGGGCTGGATTGGCGGTGAGTGGCTTGCAAATGCAGACGGTGTTTCGCAATCCGTTGGCTGGTCCCTCGGTGTTAGGCATATCGAACGGTGCCTCGTTAGGAGTGGCCATGGTGGTGCTCATGTCGGGTTCGTTGGGTGGTGTGGCACTGAGCCGTTTGGGCTATTTAGGCGATGCGGCCATGTCGGTTGCCGCCATTGTGGGGGCGTTGGCCGTCATGGCGCTCATATTGTATGTGTCGCAAAAGGTGAAGGGGAATGTCACCCTGCTCATCATTGGCGTGATGATTGGCTATTTGGCCACGGCTGTGATTGGGGTGCTGAAGTTCTTCTCGGCTGAGGAGGATGTGAAGGCATACGTGGTGTGGGGCTTGGGGTCCTTTGCACGAGTGTCGGGCGACCAGATGATGCTGTTTGTCACGCTCATGACCGTTCTGCTGCCGCTGAGCATGCTGCTTTCCAAGACAATGAACATTTTGTTGTTGGGCGACTACTATGCCAGCAATCTCGGACTTAATCTGCGGCGTGCCCGCCTGTTGGTCATCGGTTGTTCAGGCATCTTAGTGGCCATTGTCACCGCTTATTGCGGCCCCATCATGTTCATCGGCATGGCGGTGCCCCACTTGTGTCGTGCCCTCTTCCAGAGCAGCGACCATCGGGTGCTCATGCCTGCCACCATGCTGCTGGGCGCCAGTCTTGCCCTCGTGTGCAATTTAGTGGCAAGGATGCCGGGTTTTGAGGGGGCTTTGCCTGTCAACTCTGTCACGGCACTGATTGGTGCGCCCATCATAGCGAGTGTAATTTTCCGCCGTCATCAATCAATAGAATAGTCAGCTCTGTTTTCGGCAGAAGAGGTTGGCAATGCGACAGGCAGTGCTGGATGACTGTGTGGCAGAATCTGTCTATCTGCTCCGTGGGGATGAGGTTCCACAGTTCTCTTGCCAAGGTGAGGTGCTGCACTTTGGCTTGTGTTTCGTCGTCGCATGCCGACTCTTGCAGCATGCTGATGATGAACGCTTTGTTCATGACGACTTTCTTACTGTGGGTGTCGAGGTGCCCTTCTGCCAGTTTCACAGCCTTGCCCAGCATGATGCCAAGGGTGAGGCGGGACACTTGCAAGTTGTTGGCAATCTGCAGGGTGGCGCCGATGGCGTTGCCGTATTCCACAAAGGCTTGCAGCGGAAGGTGGGGGTAGTGCTGCCTGAGGGTTGCTTCGCTTTTGGCTCCGCTGTGTATGACAATGCGCTCCGTGCCGCTTGCCTGTGCTACGGTCATGCACTTGCGGATGCTCTCAATGAAGGCCTCTTCGGAGAAAGGCTTCACGATGCCCGACACACCGATGATGCTGAGGCCGCCTTCGATGCCGAGACGGGGGTTGAACGTCTTCCGGGCGATGGCTTCGCCTTGGGGAATGGAGAGGGTGATGCGCACTTTCGGTTTGCTTGCTGCGGGGAGAAGCTTTTCGATGTTGCGCTTGAGCATTTGGCGGGGAGCCTTGTTGATGGCGGGTTCGCCGGGGGGATAGTCGAAGCCAGGCAGGGTGAATCGGCCCACGCCCGCTCCAGCTGTCAGGGAAACTTTTTCCTCCCCTTGATGAGCAAGGGATGGGGCGAGGGGGTGAGCCTCGGCGCGGATTTCGATGCCGTCGGTCACATCGGGGTCGTCGCCTGCTTCCTTGATGCAGAAGGCGTAGCTGTCGGTGTACCCCACTGCCACGTGGATGGTTTCGCCGTTGGGGAGGATGACGGGCACTTCGGGGGATGTTTGGCCTTTCAGCAGGCGTAGTGTGGCAGCTATGGCTGCTGCGGTGGCGCAGGTGCCAGTGGTGAGTCCGCTGTGCAGGGGGTAAAATTCGGGCAAAAACCTCTCCACCAGGCGGCGAAGACCGTGGGGACCGTTCACGCAGTGGAAGCCTTGGGGGGTGGGTGGACGTTTGAGCGCATAAATTGTCATGCCCCGCTCCCGGGCAGCCTTTACTTTCTCCACGAATCCTCCTGTCTCTCCGCTCTCTTTCAGCAAGATGGCATCAGCCTTCACCGGAATGTCCTGGGCCGATTCGTAGTAGCAGAGTTGCGCGGTGGTGGCTCCTTGCTTTTGGGCACATGCGATGGACGATTCTCTGTTCAGGATGCGGTAGAAGAGGGTTGCTCCTTTAGCCTCTAAAGGTTTCAGCCGGGCAATGCTCTGCACGCCCGTTGTCACTAACAATGTCTTCTCCTTGATGCAGTTTACGGCATCGGCATATCCTTCCAACCACACGATGTCCTTGTCCCTTTCGGGAAAGATGCGCTCGAACCGAATGGTGGGCAGGCTGAGTCGTTCAGCCACTTTCGCCACCGTGCCGTGCAGCACTGCGGCAAAGGGGTGGGCGGCATCCACCAGCAGCCGGATGTGCTGGGCATGGCAAAACTGCACCATCGACTCTTCGTCCATGGCCCCATCCACACGGATGCCGTGGTGCAGAGCTATGTCCTGCTCCCCTGTCTTGGTGCTGTAGAAGAAAGGGCTGCCCGCCTCTTCCAGTTCAGCCACGGCCTTGCGCCCTTCAGTTGTGCCGCCAAACACCAGTATCATTCTGTTCCTTTCCTGAAGAGGTGGGTGAAATGCTTGTTGTAGAGCTCGGAGAGGCCGTGCCGGTTGTCGATGGCTTCGCCCACCACAATCATGGTGGTGAGCGTGAGGTTGTTTTCGTGCACGATGTTGGCGAGGTCCTTGAGCTGGCCACGGTAGATGTGCTGGTCGGGCCATGTGAGGTGGTAGCAGGCAGCCACGGGGGTGTCCTCGGGATATTCCTGCAGCAGTTCCTTCTGCACGTCATCTACAATGGCGGCACTGAGGAAAATGCACATGGTGCTTTGGCTCTTGGCCAGCAGGTGTAGCTGCTCCTTCTCGGGCATGGGTGTGCGCCCTTCGCCTCGGGTGAGGATGATGGTTTGGGTGCGCTCAGGAATGGTGAACTGGCTGCGGAGTTCGGCTGCTGCTGCCAGGAAGGAGGAAATGCCTGGGGTGATGTGGTAGGACATTCCGTGGCGGTCGAAGAAGGCCATCTGTTCCTGAATGGCTCCGAAGATGCAGGGGTCGCCTGTGTGGAGACGGACGATGAAGTGCCCCTGATTGTAGTGTTCTTTCATCAGGGTGCATTGCTCTTCGAGCGACATGGGTGCCGAGGACAACACCGTGGCCGTGGGTTTGTGGCAGTTAGTCAGTGCCTTGGGCACTAACGACCCGGCATAGAGGATGAGGTCGGCCTGCTCCAGCATCCTTCTTCCACGCACACTGATTAGGTCGGGGTCGCCCGGTCCAGCCCCCACAATTTCGATGTGCCCCTGCTGAGGCACGCTGCGCAAGTGGCGTCTGTTGATGGCCAGTGCTGCTGTCCACTTTTCGCCTTTCACTTTGGCTACAACCAACTCTCCATGGTCGGAGCCTAAAATGGCTGCGGCTTCGCACACGCTGGGAGTGCCCACGAGCTTGGCTACCGTGTCGTTAGGGTGGGGCACTTCCACTTGGGCAAGTTCGTCGGCGGTGAAGAACTCCACTTTTTTCTGGTACCGAAATTTCAGGTGCCCCACAAAGGGTTCGTCGCGCTTCACGTCGATGGTGCAAAAGCGGTGGCTGCAATCAAAGAACCCGCAGTCGTACAGGGTGTCGTTGATTTCATCGTAGATGTTTTCGATGTTGTCGGGATGATGCGCCAACCCGAAGCCGATGGTTCCCACCATCGGTACAAAGTGTAAGGTGAGCATATCCTCTGGGTAGTGATGGGTGCGGGGCGAGACGATGATGAGCAGCGCATATTTGCTGGGGATGACGTCCTTGATGTCGTGGATGATGGCGACGTGGCTGGGTAAAGTACGCTCCAGGTAGTCCGTTCCTTCGTCGCGCACATCCATGTAGAGGGCGGTGGGTCGCCGGTTGACAAAGGTATAGATGGCGGCATTCATCTCTTCCTGTGAAAAGACAGGTGCCCAATCGAAGCGTTTTTCCAGCGTGTCGAGTGCCCAAAGGCCGGCATTGTCGCTCTGGGTGGTGATGACGGGTGTGGCACGGAGCATGGATGCCACCTGTCGGGTCAGTTCGTTGGCTCCGCCAATGTGGCCTGAGAGCACTGAGACGGCAAACTGGCGCAGGGTGTCAACACACACAACGGCGGGGTCGGTGTGTTTGTCCTCCACCAGCGGGGCGATGGTGCGTACGCAGATGCCCATGGCGCCGATGAAGATGAAGGCATTGAACTGTTTCCACTGCTGGCGCACTTGAGCGCGCTCCATGATGGTGGCATTCAACTGGCTTTGCAGGGTGGAGACAATGTAGCTGTCTTTCTCGCCCACAGGGATGATGGCTATTTTTTGCATCGTAGAATGGTGATTGGGTGATGGTTGTTCAGTTGTATTTGGGTGGGAGTGTCTTGCTTGAGTTGTAGTTCTTCGCATGCCTCATTCCAAAGCTGGTGGCTGTCTGTGCTGACTTTTGGGGCGATGACGCTGTTGAAAACGATGATGCCATTGTCGGTGAGCACGGTCTTGGCCATTGCCATGATTTCTTTGAGATGCCCTCCGTGGCCGCCGATGAAGACAGCGTCGGGGCGGGGCAGCGAGGTGATGTCTGCCTGCATGAAATCGCCCATGTGAAGGTGGAGGCCAGGAGCGTGGAAACGGCGGGCGTTTTCGTGGATGATGGCTTCGCATTCGGGACGAATTTCGAAGGCATGGATGTGGAGGTGGGGAAACTGCAGGTGCGCTTCGATGGAGACAGAGCCTGTGCAGGCCCCGATGTCCCAAAGGGTGTGTCGGTTGGGGAGGTCGAGTGCTTGGAGCGTGAGGAGGCGGATGGGCATCTTGGTGATCATTTTCTCACGTCCGTTGAGGAGGGCAAACTCACTGTCGGGCAGGCCCCATCTGCGTTGATGATTTCCTATGAGAATGAGACAGTTGGGTTGTTGAAATGTGTGCTGGGCTGCCTCCTCCAGCGTGTAGGAAGAAACCCGTTCAAGGGCAGGGTTGCCGAGGTGTTCGCCCACATGCGTATGGTAGTGGCCGAAGCCGTAGTGGAGCATGCGTTGGGCTATGGTGGCAGGGGTATGTTCCTTGTCGGTGAGCACTCCTATTTTGGGGGCACCTTCGATGAGGGCGCGGTCCAGCTCCTGCCAAGGGCGGCCTGTGAGGGAGACGATGCGGAGGTCGTGGTAAGGGAGAAGGAGACGGTGGGCGAGGAGCTGGAGGGAATTGAAGGTTGGGAACACCGTGATGTGCGCACTGGGAAATTGGCTCCTGAGCGTGTTGGCGAAGCCGAAGAAGAGAGGGTCGCCTGAGGCAAAAACGATGATGGTCGATGGGGTATTGTTTATAGGTGATGGTTGGTACTGCTCAAAGACAGCAGAAAGGGGGACAGTGATGTCTATCCATCTTGCTCCATCGGGCAAGAAGGGGGCTACAATCTCATGGTGGCGTTTGCCTCCTGAAAAGATGCTCCCTTGCTGGATTACTTCCAGTACTTCGGGAGGGAAGAAGGGGGAGGGGTGGTCGGTGATGCCTATGACAATAAAACTATTCATGACTGTTGGGGATAAAAAAAACTTACACGTCTTTTCCAGGCCTTAGCAGGGCAGCATCGTCGAAGGTGAGGATGGCGTTGCAGAGGGTGGCAGCGAGGTTGGACCCTCCCTTGCGACCTTCGACAATGATTTTGGGAATGTCGGTAAAGGGCTTCACCATGTGCTTTGATTCTTTCACATGCACAAAGCCGACGGGGGCTGCAATGATGCCGGCGGGGTGGGCTTTCCCTTGGCGAATGAGGTGGCAGAGTTCCATGAGGGCTGTAGGTGCGTTGCCAAAGACATAGAGGGCATCGGGGTGGTCCTGCACGGCGAGTCGGATGGCGGCTTGGGTGCGGGTGATGTTGTGGGCCGAAGTGCGTTCAGTGTCCACACGTGGGTCGGGGAGGTAGCAGAGGGCTTGGATGTTCAGGCGTGCGAGTGCCCCCTTGCGGATGCCGCTCTGCGCCATGGTCACGTCGGTGATGATGGTGGTGAGCGTGCCATTTTTCACTTTCTCATACATGTGTTCCACGGCTTCGGGGTCGATGTGGAGAATGGACTCCATTTCAAAGTCGGCAGTGGTGTGGATGGCATGCAGCAGCGCCCATTTGTGACCTAATGGGATGTTCTTGTTTTTCAGTTCGCTCTCGATGGTGCGGAAAGACTCCATCATGATGCGTTGCCCCGTTTGCTCGCTGCCCACTTGTTCCTTTTGGTAGTAGCCTCGTGGGGTAATCATTTTTCCGTTCCACTGGTAGGAGTGTGAGTTGCCAATGATGACCACGGTGAACATATCCACTGTTTCGGGGTCGAAATCCTGTAGGGTAGTGAGGGTTACAGCCTGTTCAAGTCGTCCGGCTTGGCGCACGTAGCCCACAGGTGTGTTTCCATTTCTGCCTTCGTTCAGGAAAATCTCTTTCAGCCGATAGAGCTGCCAGTAGCGGTCGTGGGATTTCGGGTTGTAGATGGCTGTGACGAAATCGCCCATGGCAGCAGCACGGATGCGCCGCTCAATCATGGCCCATGGGGTCATGAGGTCGGAGAGGGAGAGGACGCAGAAGTCGTGACTGATGGGTGCACCCAGCAGGGAGGCTGCTTTCTGAAAGGCGGAAATGCCTGGCAGGGAGTAGATTTCCACGTCGCTGTTCCTTTCACGCTTCATTTCGTGGATGAGTGGGGTCATTCCATAGATGCCAGCATCGCCTGAAGAGATGACTGCAACTGTTTTGCCCTCCTCTGCAAGACGGAAGGCCTGCTGGGCACGTTCGCGTTCGTGTTTCATACCCGTGTCGATGCACTCGCACTCGGCACGGAGATAGGGCGTGATGAACTGGAAGTAGTATTTGTAGCCGACCACCACGTCGGCCTCGCTCAGTGCTTGGGTGGCAGCGGGGGTGATGTCTTCTGGTGAGCCCGGACCGATGCCAATGATTGTTATTTTTTTCATCATGGGGACAAAGTTACGTTTTTTTTATAGAACATACCTTACTGCTTGAAGCGAACTTTCAGTGCGAAGGTGAGCATTCGGCCAGGATTGTAGAGAGCCACTTTGCGCACCGACGAGTCGATGCGGTGGTCGGTCTTGTCGAAGAGGTTGTCGATGCCGATGCCGGGTTCGATGAGTGCCCACTTGGTGCAGTCGAAAGTGTGGGTGGTGTTGATGTTCCAAATGCCGAAGCCCGGGGCATCCTCGTAAGAGCCCGTGTAGTAGGTTTTTGACTGCAGACGTCCGTTCAGGTTCACGTTCAGTGCATAGCGTCCCCATGCGTGGTGGTAGTTGGCGGCAATGGTGGCAGCGTTGCGGATGCTACGTTCCAGCACATTCCATTCCTCGCCGCTCTTGGTGCGTGCGTAGGCGTATGTCCAGTTGGCAGAGAGGTTGAAGCCAGGGAAGAGGTTGGCTGAGATGTTGACCTGCACGCCCTTCACGTCGCCTTTGTCGCTGTTTTGGTAGAGGGCGTAACTTGCCAGCTTCGATGCTTCGGCATCAGTCATTTCGGGAAACGCTCGCTGCAGCATGGCAAGGGAAGCGTCGTCCATGCCGATGTTCTCTTTCACCACCATGTCGTTGATGCGGTTCATGTAGCCCGTCACGCTCGCCAGAAGCCTGTCTGTGTGATACTCGGCATTCAGGGCGAAGTAGTGGCTCTTCTCTGGTTTCAAGTTGCGGTTGCCGAAGCTGATTTGGGGTTTGCCGCGGTTGACGGAGTAATAGTGGTAAAACAGCTCGTCCAGTCCTGGGGCGCGGAACCCGGCAGCGTAGGTGGCACGAAAGCGGAAGGCTCCGGGTGCAACCATCAGCGTGGCTTTGGGCGTGAGGTGGTTGCCGAAGGTCTCGTGGTGGGTGTAGCGCACTCCGACGGTAGCGGTCATGTTGTGTAGGAAGTTCTGCTCGTGTTGACCATAGCATGCGAGGGTGTAGGCTTCTTGGTCAATATTGCCCGACGTGGCTTCAAGTGCATCGCGGCGCCAGTTGGCTCCAAAGATGGTGGTGCCTCCCCTTGCCAGTCCCAGAATGCTCTTTACATCAGCCTCGTAGGCATGTTGCTTTTTCGAGAGGATGAAATCGCCCACTTGCTGGCTCTTTGTCGCCACGTCGTACTCTTTCCCATACCGAAAGCGGTCGGCGGTGAAGGTGGCTTGGAGAGAATTTTTTGGGGTGAACTTGTAGATGCCGCCCACGTTCCAGCGGAAGCCCTTATACTGCATCTCGTAATCGGTGCCTCCTGTCACGTCGGGGTGGGTGTTGGGACGATGGGTGATTTTTGTGGAATAATCGAAACCAGCGTTGAGGGCTAAGTGGGGGTTGGGGGAGTAGGTGAACCTTTGTGCCAGCAAGTTGGACCGATAGCCGGTGAAGAGGGGGGCAATGGTTTCCCGGGTTTCGGTGTCGGAACCTTTCACCTGCTCCAGGTGGTTGTTTCGGTAACTGTCGGCACGGTCGTGGGTGAAGGAGGTGTATGAGCCCAGGCCGTGGGTGAAGATGTTGAGTGTGGCGGCCTCGGTGAATTGTCCTTTACCTGAAATGCGGGTGTTGCTTTCCACGCTCACGAGGTGGTCGGTGGGTTGGTCGGTGATGATGTTGATGACTCCGGCGATGGCATCGCTGCCATAAAGTGATGACGCTGCGCCATCGAGCACTTCGATGCGCTTCACGCGAGCCATGTTCACACGGTTGAGGTCCACGTTGTTGGAGATGTCGCCTGAGAGTTTTTGCCCATTGATGAGGATGAGAATGTACTTGTTGCCCAGTCCGTTCATGCGGAGGAACGTCCCCATCGAGTTGGGAGCCATTGACACTTGCGGAAGCATGCGAGTGAGGGCTGCGTCGAAGGTGGTGATGCCCTGTTCCGATATTTCTTGGGCAGTGAGCACCCTGACAGGAGTGGCGGTGGATTTCAGACGCTGGTGGTGGCCCGTTCCTGTCACCACTACAGGGTTGAGACTGTAGGTTTTCACTGTTGCTGTTGTGTCGCGATGCTCCATGCGGTGCACTTGACCAAAGGCGACGCTCCCGCATGAGAGCGCCGCCAGAAAAAACACTTTCTTCATTGATATTTTAAGGAGATTTCTTCAACACAGAAACTGACGTTTATTCCTCGTCGGGGGCAGTGGTGGGGGTGGAGAGAGCATCTTCAGTGCCCAATTTCTCGATGGCCTCGCGGGTGTGGTTCATCCAAAGGGCACGAACGGCCGAGCGCTCAGCCAGGGCTGGAATGTAACCGGTGCCAGTCTGGTAACCTTTCATGCAGGCCTCTGTGAAAGTGGTCTCGTAGGCAGTAGTGGCAATGCCGGCTGCTTTGAAGAGCGATACCCAGCTCTCTTTGTCCTCCTCATCGGCCATGTCGTTGTGGGCATGATCACCAGCTATGGACATGAGTGGGTAGAGTTGTGCTTTCTTAGCAGGGTTGGCTGCGTAAGTGATGGTCTTGGTTACATCGCCCACTTGGTAGTCGAACGTTCCACCGGCAATGTGCTTCAGCACATCTTCAGCGTATGTCTCGTCCATATCTACAGTACCTACATAATAGTTGGGGTTCAATGCGCGCAAGTGATCCTCCAGCTGCAGGTAGCGGATGTTGCCGCCGTAGTAATCGTAGCCCTCAGGATTGCCGTGGCCCATAAATGTCACGATGCCCTGGTTGACGGCGGCCTTGATGTCGCTCTCGTTGTTCAGCACGCTGGCCAGTGCCTTGGCATCGCTCTCTTCGGCCATGAGGGGAGTGCCTACTGCGACGTTCTGGTCGAGGCTCTTCATGTAGGGCGTGCTGAAGTCGCCGTTACGGTTGTTCATGAAGTCCTTTACGTAAGTGTCGCGCACGCGGCGGTATTCTTCACCGGGAATGACCTGAAGCGACTGCACCACAATCTGCTCATAGCCGGCCTTGCCAATAGCGGTGAGCCAGTGCTCGGGGTCGTAGTAATTGCGCACTTCTGCAGGGGTGTCGGGGTCTTTTGCGTGTTCGCCAGCACGTGCCTGGTTGATGCAAATGGCTGAAGAGAACGACAGGTAGATGTCCCATCCGGGGAACTCGTTCTTGTAGTCAGACACCACCTGGTCGAAGGTGTCGTAGGCTTGCTGCCAAGTGGAACCGAAGGCCACGAGCAGGATGGCTTTGCTGTTCCTCTTCTGGCCGTTGACCATCGAGTTCACTTCCTGCTGATACTTCTCGTAGTTCGATGAGTTGTTGTCATCGTCACTGCAAGCGGTGAAACTTACAGCTGTCATGAGGGCTACAGTGGCCATCATGAGATACTTAATTGTCTTCATTACTCTGCTGATTTAATGATTTGAATATGTTTTTATTGTTAAGTTTCTTGCCTTGGTTGAAACGGATGGTAAAGGCTGCGTAGATGACGGTTCCGGGTGTAGTGGTGCCGAGGTGGAGGCCGTGGTCGGATTTGTCAATGTAGTTGAAGAGGTTGTCGATGCCAGCCTCTACATTGCATGTGAGGGGTTTTTGTTTACCATGCTTCGGGCAAAACGAATAGTTGCCCGTGAGTCGCCACAGATGATAGCCTTTTCCATTGCCATTCAGTTGGTAATAGCGCTGGGTGGATGCTCTTCCGTATAACCCTGCTCCGAAGGTGTTATCATTACGGAACGTATGGTTCCAGGTGATGAAGCAGTTTCCTTTGTGATGGGCCATGCCGTCAATGACCACATTTTGCATGAGGTCGTGTTCTGTGTTATAGACTTGAGCGTCTGTGTCAAGATAGCTGTAGCCTATTCCTGCTGTCCATTCCCGATTGATGCGGTAGCGGATGGATAGGTCGGCTCCGTATGTCTTGGCCGATTCGAGATTTTTGTATTGGCGCGTTTTTAGTGGCATGTATTTGGTGTACAGGTCGGCAGGGGCTTCTCCGTTGGGAATGGTGACAAGAGCAATCATCTTGCTTACGTGGTTGTAGTAGCCGGTGGCGGTCATGTTAAAACCTCCATGATTGAATTCCACGCCCAAAGTGAAATAGTCGCTCTGCTGGGGGGCTAAGTTTCTGTTGCCAACGTAGAGGTAGGTGCCGTTCATGTCGCGAACATATTGATAGTGAAGTTCCTTGGGGGTGGGTGTTTTGAAACCTTGGCTCCATGCAGCACGAATGCGCCAACAGTCTCCTATGCTGAGCATGGCAGAGACTTTTGGGGTGAGTCGCCAACCGAACTGCTGATTTTTGTTCAAGCGGACACCCGCTGTGAAGTGGGTGGTAATGAGTTTACTACATGCGATGCGCCATTCGTCCTGCAGATAGAGTGCTTCGGTGTTGTCGCTGGCTTTTCCGTCAGCAACCCTGTGGGGGGCTTTGAGCCAGTCATAACGCCATTCAATGCCTGCACTGAGGCGATTGCTGTGGGGAAGGGAAAAAACACCTTTAAGATGAGCCATTGTGCGTTGCTGGTCGCTTTGAAGTTGCTCTTGCCCAGGGTAGAAAGGAAAGTAGGAAGTGGAACGGCCGTTGACAACGCCATCAGTGAGGGTTACGGCTGTGAAGTCGTAGTAGTAAGCATGTCGGTTCCAGTCCACGTCGAGAGTGAGGACATCTGTTCCGTTCAGTTTCCACTTTCCGCCTGCGGAGGCAGAAGCGTTGTTATAGCGCAAATCATAAGTCTTCACATCCACCCCAGGGTGTTTACCGTTAGGACGGTAGATGCGTTTACGGTAGATACTGCCGTCGAGATACAATTCAAGGGATTGGGAGGGAGAGTAGGTGAGCCGTTCTGCCACCTGCCAGTTGGTGTAGCGATTCACTGTCTTGTTGCGTGAATCAGTAATGATGAACTCTGTTTGGCGGGGGTCTTCATGCGAAGTGTTTTGCCAGCCATCGGAGTGCTGTAATTGGAAATTTGTATAGCTGTTTACTTTCCCAATATTGAATGCGATTCCATTGTGTTGGCGCAGTTCACCATGAGAACCTCCTCGTGTGGTGTTTTCCAGAAGAATCCCTTCCGTGTCATGCTTCTTGGTGATGATATTGATGACACCTGCGATGGCATCGCTGCCATAGAGGGCAGATGAGGCTCCCTTTACAATTTCTATTTTCTCTATATTGTGTGGATCGATGAGACCAAGGTCGTTTTCGCCGCCGTTGTCCCCATGTATCCGCTTGCCATCGATGAGAATGAGTATATAGGAATTGCCGAGGCCATTCATTTGCATCTGACTTCCCATGTCGCCCTCGTTGAAAGCGAAGGAAGAGGTCAGTCCTGCCAGAATGTCTCCCAACGATTCTCCTCCATATTGTTTGAGCGATTTACCACTGATGACTTCTGTCTGCACGGGCGCATCTTTGAGCAGGTGCTGGGTGCCAGTACCTGTCACGACGACTTCTTGCAGGGAATCTCCGAGCAGAATGTTTTGAGCCAACAATGTATGGACAAGGCATAAAAATACCCATCCAATGAACCATCTTTTCATAAATCGGTGTAAGTTAGTGCATATTCCTGTGCACTGTTACGTTACTTTTTTCTTTTGGACTTTGGCAGGTCTTCTGGCTTTCTCCTTGTCGGCTCGCCTTCCCGATTTTCTCAGTGGCTTGGTTTGAGCGGACGTTAGCAAAAAGGAGATTACAGCTGCAGGTACAGCCCCGGATTCGCACCGGATTCCCTTGCATCGGCATTCTGTGAGAATAGTCGATTACCAAATCGGTTGCAAAGGTAAGGAAAAATGTGGAATAGTGAATGAAGAAACGTGAATTATTTGTTCTCACAGCCCTTTTTTTATCTAAAAAAGTAAAAAATCTCCTTGTTTAATCCTTCATTCCTGATAAAAATTCCTACCTTTGTGCTCCGATGAAAAAAAGTTTCCTCATATCGGCTCCAACAAGTGGCTCGGGTAAGACGACAATTGCCCGAGGGGTGATGGCTTTGCTGGTGAAGAAGGGGTATGTGGTACAACCCTTCAAATGCGGGCCTGACTATATCGATACGAAGTTTCATGCAGCGGTGTGTGGACGTGCCAGCATCAATCTTGACACGTTCATGGCTTCGCCCGAGCATGTGAAAGAACTCTTTGTCCGATATGCGGAGGGAGCGGACGTGTGTGTGGTGGAAGGCATGATGGGGCTTTTCGATGGGTATGACCGCGACAAGGGGTCTTCGGCTGAAATAGCTTGTGTGTTGGACTTGCCTGTGGTGATGGTGGTCGATGCCCGGTCGGCAGCTTATTCGATGGCTGCACTGCTGTCTGGCTTTTTGCATTTTAGGGATAATGTACGGATGGCAGGAGTTATCTTCAACAAGGTGGGGTCTTCTCGGCATCGGCTGATGCTGCAACAGGTGTGTGATGATTTACAGTTGGAGTGCTTCGGGTTTCTGCCGAAGAAGAAGGATTTGGAGCAGAGTAGCCGCTATTTGGGTTTGGACTTTTCTGAAAAGGCTGAGACGACCATGTTGGTTTCGCTGTTGGAGGAAAACGTGAACTGGAAAAGACTGTTGGAAATATGATTTGTGTGGCAAGAAACAATGAGTCCTTCTCGTTTCTATATCAGGAAGCGCTCGACCGCTTGGGCAAAGTGTGGTTCATCGATCCAGAACGAAACGAGTCGCTGCCCAGTGACTGCAAATTCCTTTATTTGCCAGGTGGGTACCCTGAGAAACATCTGGATGCCTTGGTGAGGGCGGAAAAGATGCGCCTGAGCATCAAGGACTATGCTGAGCGTGGGGGGCGCATTGTGGCAGAATGTGGGGGGATGATGTATTTGTGCAGGAGCATTGTGACTGACGATGGTGAATACCCCATGTGTGGGGTGCTGCCCTATCGAATTACGGCTCGCCTTGAGGATAGGAAACTATCCTTGGGCTATCGACGCTTTATGTTGGACGGACATGAGTATCGAGGGCATGAATTTCATTATACGCAGTTTTGGGGTGAGGCACCACAGTCCGTAACGCCTGTCTATAATGCCAAGGGCGAACTGGTGCCTACACCTGTCATCAAGTATAGGAATGTGCTTGCAAGTTATGCTCATATATATAATATAGTATGAATGTGAAGAAACTTCATCCCGTCATGCTGGCTGGTACAGGTAGCGATGTGGGCAAGAGCGTTCTTGCAACAGCTTTGTGCCGTATCTTTCTGCAAGATGGCTATCATCCTGCTCCCTTCAAGGCGCAGAATATGGCACTCAACTCTTATGCCACCCCTGAAGGATTGGAAATAGGGCGAGCGCAAGCGGTGCAAGCTGAAGCGGCTGGCATTCCTTGTCACACCGACATGAACCCACTGCTGCTGAAGCCTCAGAGCGACCACACCAGTCAGGTGGTGCTGAATGGTGTGCCTATAGGTAATAGAGATGCTTACGATTATTTTCGCGAAGCGGGCAGAGAGGAACTGAGGCGTGAGGTTTGCGCCGCCTTCGACCGGCTTTCCAGGCGCTACAACCCTATTGTGTTGGAAGGAGCAGGCAGCATTTCGGAACTGAACCTTCGAAACCACGACCTGGTGAATATGCCTATGGCCAGACATGCCGATGCAGATGTTCTCCTTGTGGGTGATATTGACCGTGGCGGGGTGTTCGCTTCGGTCTATGGAAGTATAGCTCTTCAAACGCCTGAGGACAAGAAACGAATAAAGGGGATAATTATCAATAAGTTTCGTGGGGATTTGCGGCTTTTTGAAGAAGGGCGGAAGATGTTGGAAAACCTCTGCGGCATTCCTGTGCTGGGGGTGGTTCCTTACTATGATGGCATTCATATTGAGGAAGAAGACAGTGTGGATCTTGCCGCTAAATCCATGCGGGCTGAACGAGGTAAAATCAATGTGGCAGTAGTACTGTTGCGGCATCTGTCCAATTTCACCGATTTCAATGTGCTGGAACGTGACCCAAGGGTGCACCTGTTCTACACCAACAACACGGATGACCTGCTAAAGAGTGACATTATTATTTTGCCTGGTTCGAAATCGACACTTAGCGACTTGTGTGAACTTCGACGTAATGGGACGGCTGCGGCCATCATTCGTGCTCACCGCGAAGGTGCAACGGTGTTGGGTGTGTGTGGAGGATACCAGATGATGGGTGTGGAGATTTGTGACCCCCTGCATGTGGAGGGAAACGTGGAGCGGCTTCCAGGGCTTGGACTTCTGCCTGTTACGACGACAATGACAGGGGTGAAGGTGACGCGGCAGGTGGTTTGCGATGATGGGAGTGGCTATGAAATCCATATGGGCGAGACTCGTCCCCTTGATGCTGCCCCTTCTCCACTTTTGCATCTGAACGATGGTACGGAAGATGGTTACTATGTGGATGAACATACGATGGGTACATACGTGCATGGGATTCTTGATAACCCGCCTTTTATCGAAAAACTGTTGTCACCTTTTAAGGAAAAAACTGACCAGACGGTTCAAGCTTTTGATTATAAGGCTTTCAAGAATGAGCAATACGATGAATTGGCAGATTATGTGCGTAAGCATCTGGATATAAACAAACTATACAAAATATTGCGAGCTTATGATTGACGGGCATGGGGATGATCTATACAACTATTCGGGCATTCGGATGAATTTCAGTTCCAACATCTATGCTCATGCTGACCTCTCGGAGTTGGAGGCTCACTTGTGCCGTCGCTTGGATGTGATTCGTTCCTATCCTGAGCCTTCTCCACGTTCGTTGTCAATGATGATTGCCCACGACTATGGCATTGATGCTGATGAGGTGTTGGTGACCAGTGGTGCCACGGAAGCTATCTACTTAATAGCACAGGCTTTCCGGGAACGAAAAACCTACTATGTATTTCGCCCCACCTTCTCAGAGTATGATGAGGCGTGTTGTCTGTTTGGTTATGAGGAACGTGCTGATGGTGCCATCTGTTGGCTCTGCAACCCTAACAATCCGACGGGTGGGGTGGTGACGGAGGGTGGCATGATTGAAGCATCAACGCGGCATGAATGGCTGGTGGTGGACTTTTCTTACAAAGACTACACGCTTTACCCTCTGCCAACAGCGGATAAACTGATGCGTGTGGGCAACATCATACAGATTCACTCCATGACTAAGCAGTATGCTATCCCCGGTTTGCGCATAGGGTATGTCATCGCTTCGGCTTCCGTCATAAGGCTTTTGCGTCGGCAGCAGCGTCCGTGGGCTGTGAATGCTTTGGCTATTGAAGCGGGCAAATGGCTCATCGGCCACCAGGTGAGGGGTGTACCCGACCTGTCTGCCTATATGGGTGAGACAGAACGACTGCGTCGGCTATTGAATGCCATTGATGGGGTGGAGGCTTTCCCAACGCTGACTAACTTCTTCCTCTGCACCATCCACCCCCGCACGGCGGGGGAACTGAAAGCCTACCTGGTTCAGGAGCACGGCATCCTGATTCGCGATGCCTCGAACTTTTGTGGGCTCACTCCTCATCATTTTCGTCTTGCCACCCAATTGCCAGAGGAGAACGACGCGGTGGTGGCTGCCATTGCTCAATTTCTTCAACAAAAATGATTACGCCAACCTGCATATTGCCCTTGCTCTTGGGGTGGTTGCTCGACCTCCTGCTGGGCGACCCTCGCTGGCTGCCTCACCCCATTGTGGGGTTTGGCAAAATGATTGCCTGCGGTGAGAGACTCCTTAACCGAGGCTTTCACCGGATATGGAGGGGTGCCATGCTCGCTCTTGTCCTCGTTGGCTCGGTGTTTGCTGTGACGTGGGCTCTGCTTTATGTGATGGACCTTGGTGTTCCCTTCCCCATGGGTGGTGGGGTTGTCTGCACAGTGCTCATCTTTTTCTGTCTGGCCGGCACCACCCTTGTGCGTGAAGTGCGCCAAACTTTTAGGGCGGTTGACCGGTCGCTTGACGAGGGACGGAAGCAAGTGGCTCGCATTGTGGGTAGGGACACTGCCCAGCTGTCAGCCCAAGAAATTCGGACGGCTGCTCTTGAAACCCTGGCTGAAAACCTGAGCGACGGGGTGGTGGCTCCGCTCTTCTGGCTGTGCATAGGTGGGGTGCCTGGCATGCTTGCCTATAAAATGGTGAATACGCTCGATTCGATGATAGGCTACAAGACGGAGCGTTACAAGGACTTTGGCTGCTTTGCCGCTCGCATGGACGATGTGGCTAACTACGTTCCCGCTCGCCTTACGGCACTGCTGATGGTGCTTGCGTCGGGCAGGTTGAGACTGCTGAAGTTTGTGGTCAAGTATGGTTCTCGCCATGCTTCGCCCAACAGCGGCTATCCCGAGGCGGCTCTTGCTGGCATTCTCCATTGCCGTTTCGGAGGGCCGCATACCTACTTCGGTCAGCTTGTTGACAAACCCTACATTGGCGAGAACGAACGGCTTCTCACTACAGCCGACATGCAGACAGCTGTACGCATCAGCCGTGCAGCAGAATGCTTTGCCGTGCTGCTTGTTGTTGTCATCACATTCATTTTTAACTTTTAATTTTTTATCGTGCGCAGAATCATTCTCATCACTGGAGGGCAACGCGCTGGAAAGAGCCAGTATGCCGAACGTCTTGCCCTGTCTCTCAGTCCAAATCCTGTCTATGTGGCTACGGCTCATGTGTGGGATGAGGAGTTTCGGCAGCGTGTTGCGCGCCACCAGGAACGTCGTGGACCTGAGTGGGAAAACATTGAAGAGGAGCAGCAGCTGAGCCGCCATCGTCTGGCGGGGCGTGTGGCTGTTGTCGATTGCATCACGCTGTGGTGCACCAATTTCTTTTTTGCCCTGCAAGATGTGGCTCAGTCGTTGGAGGCGCTGAAGAGGGAATTTGACCGGTTCACCCAGCAAGATGCGACATTCATTTTCGTCAGCAACGAAATTGGCTGGGGAGGGGTGAGCGAAAATGCAGTTCAACGGCAGTTTACCGATTTGCAAGGCTGGATGAATCAGTATGTTGCGCAGCACGCAGATGAGGTGGTGCTCATGGTGAGTGGTATTCCTGTTAAAATTAAATGATATGAATTCTTTCCAGATAGACATTCCTGATGAGGCACTGCGTCCCATCATTCAAGACAAAATCAATAACCTGAACAAGCCTAAAGGTTCGCTGGGGCGGCTTGAAGAACTGGCTGAACAAATTTGTATGATTCAGCAAACGCTCTCTCCCTCGCTTGCGCGGCCTTGCCACCTCTTGCTTGGGGGAGATCACGGCATCGAACGGGAGGGGGTGAGTGTGTCTCCACGCGAGGTTACTTGGCAACAGATGGTGAACTTCACCCGCGGGGGGGGTGGAGTGAATTTGTTCTGCCGGCAACATGGGTTTCGGCTCCGCATAGTGGATGTGGGGGTGGATTATGACCTCTCGGAGGTGGATGGCATTCTGAACCGTAAGGTGGGGTGGGGAACGCGCAACTTTCTTTACGGATGGGCTATGACTGAGGTGGAGTTCGAGCGGTGTTTCATGGTGGGCAGGGAGTTGGTGGATGCTTGTGCCGATGATGGCTGCCGAGTAATGTGTGTGGGAGAGATGGGCATAGCCAACACCTCACCCTCTTCCATTTGGATGAGCCTTTTCTGTGGCATCCCGCTGGCTGATTGTATTGGCGCAGGTGCAGGACTTCATGCTGAAGGCGTCCGGCACAAGAAAGAAGTGCTTGCACGAGCTGTGGAGCATTTTCAGCATGATTGTCCCTTCCCTACTGACACCGACATTATCCGCTACTTTGGCGGGTACGAGATGGTGACAGCTGTGGGGGTGATGCTGCGGGCTGCGGAACGGAAGATGGTGGTGCTGGTTGATGGTTTCATCATGACGGCTTGTGCGTTGGCGGCTCTTCGTCTTCACCCTGCAGCAAAGGCTTATATGGTTTTCACCCATTGTGGTGACGAATCGGGGCACCGTCGCATGTTGGAGGCTCTTCAGGCTTCTCCTCTCCTTTCCCTCGGGTTGCGTTTAGGGGAAGGCACAGGTGCGTTGTGTGCCTTCCCCTTGCTCGATTCAGCTGTGCGCATGGTGAACGAGATGAATAACTTCGACAATGCGCACATTACGAAGTATTTTTGAGGTTATTGAGTGAGGCATGCGTCGAGCATCTCTTTCAGAAAGTCCTTCATGTGCGCGTCCATGTGCTGTGCGATGAAAACGAGCTTCTGCATGCGGTCGCCCACTTCGGGATCCCAGTCGGCCTTCAGCTTAGGCTCTGCTTCGAGCAAACGATTGAGCTGATCTTTTGGCATAGTGGCATACCATTGTCCGCAATTCTTCAACGAGAACTGTTTGCCTGCCTGCTCAAACAGATAGCAAATGTCTTCCTCGCCGCGGAAGTAGCAGATTCCCTTGGCGCGAATGATGTTTTTAGGCCAAAGGCGTGCTACGAAATCGTCGAATAAGCTGAGATTGAGCGGACGGCGTGCAAAATAAACGTAGGTGCCTATGCCATATTCTTCTGCTTCCCCTTCATCGTGATGGTGATGGTGGTGGTGATGATGCTCTTCCTGATGGTGGTGATGCTCCTCATCGTCTTCTTCCTCGTCCTCCTCTTCCTCGCCATCGTGCTCATTTTCTCCCTCCACAGCTGCAATCCAGGCGGCTGAAGTGGCCACCTTATCGAAGTCGAAGAGGTGGGTGTTGAGAATTTTGTCGAAATCGACATCGCCATAGTTGCACTCAATGATTTCGGCTTGGGGCTGGAGGGCGCGAACAATCTCTTTGATGCGGCGCAGTTCGTGGGGCTCCACCTCGGCGGCCTTGTTGAGCAGCACCATGTTGCAGAACTCTATCTGCTGAATGACAAGGTTCTCGATGTCCTCCTCGCCAATGTTGGGTTTGGTCAACTGTTCGCCGTTGCCAAATTCGTCTTTCATGCGTAAGGCATCTACCACTGTGACAATGCAGTCTAATCGTGGTAGCCCATCGGCCCAATAGCGAGGCTCCATGGTGGGAATGGAGCAGATGGTTTGAGCAATGGGGGCTGGTTCGCAGATGCCACTTGCTTCGATGACGATGTAGTCGAACTGTTGCATGCGCACCAAGTCGGTGAGCTGTTCTACGAGATCCATTTTCAGTGTGCAGCAAATGCAACCATTTTGCAGTGCGACGAGTGAATCGTCTTTCTGGTCAACAATGCCACCTTGCTGGATAAGGTCTGCATCGATGTTCACTTCTCCGATGTCGTTCACGATTACTGCAAAGCGAATGCCTTTCTTGTTGCCGAGTATGCGGTTGAGCAATGTTGTCTTTCCGCTGCCCAGATAGCCTGTGAGCAGCAGCACTGGAATTTGTTTCATTTTTTTTCTTGTCTTTTAATTCAGTAAGTAAACAAAAATAGTTTATACAAAAACATTCATGATTGATTCATGGGCAATTTATCACGAATTGATCACGAAATCTCATCAAATCATTTTGTTCAGTCACTTGGGTAAATCTTCATTTTGTGGTGCAAAGTTAAGAGAAATTGGAGAAAGGACAAAATGAAAGCTGAATTTTAAATAAATTTTAGGTTTTGTTGGTGGTTAACTTTTTTTGTCGTACCTTTGCCGCTTTAATGGTTATATACCATAGATGTGGGTGTACCAAAATGGTTTATACAAAAACATTCCTGATGATTTCATGGGCAATTCATGGCAATTCGTGTTTATATGAAACATGTAATTATCATCAATTAAATGTGTTCAGTTACTTTATAATGTGTGCAGATTATGAATAGGATTAGAAAGATATTGGCTTGCGGGCTGATGGCTGGACTGCTCTTGGGCAGTGCTGCCGATGTGTGGGCGGGTGCATCGGTGCCAGGAAGAAAGGCGAAGAAGAGGCAGAAGAAGGAGGAGGTGGCGGCTGCGCCTCCATCGCGCTACGAGGTGCTTACAGGCAGCGACTCTGTGAGCATGAAGGGCGTGATGAACGTGATTCAGAAAGGCGACACGGTCTATCTGGAGTTGCCTGTAAGCCTGTTGGGGCGGGCTTTTCTGGTGTCGAACAAATTGCAGCAGGTGCCTGCCGAACTGAACGAGTCGTCGGCCAACAAGGGGGTGAACTATGAAAACCAGATGGTGCGCTTTGAGTGGGAAAAGGCGGCGGGGAAGGTGAGGATGCGTCAGCAACGGGTCACTCCCGAGGCTCCCAAAGGTTCGCGCATAGCTCAGTCGGTGGCCGACAATTATGTAGATCCTCTCCTCTTCTCGATGAAGGTGGAAGCTGTGCCCAAGGATTCCTCTACCGTCGTCTTTAAGGTGAACGACCTCTTCAATGGGCGGAAAAACGTATTGAACGATGTGTTCAACGAAATCAACATCGGCACCTCGCCTGTGAGTGACCTTTCGCGCATTTTGGACGTGAAAGCCTACGAACGTGGCGTGGTGGCGAAGTCGGAACTCACCACAACTGTGCACGAAGGCAATTCGAAAGTGAACCTGACGGTGGTGGTGAGCACCGCCTTGCTTTTGTTGCCCGACGAACCGATGCGTACGCGGCGTGAGGACTGGCGGGTGGGTTATTTCTCCACTCCTTCCCTTATCTATAGCGACCGTCAGCAACGGGTGGAGCACACCAATTACATCACCCGCTGGCGCCTTGAACCCAGCGACACGTTGGCTTATATGCGTGGCGAATTGGTGGAACCCGTCAAGCCCATCACTTTCTACATTGGCGGGGCAGTGCCAGAACATTTGGTGCCTTATATAGTGAAGGGCATTACGGATTGGAACACGGCTTTCGAACGTGCGGGTTTTAAGAATGCTGTCCGTGCTGTTGTGCCTGCTGACACTTTAGATGTGGAGGGCGACGATATGCGTTACTCGGTGTTGACGTATGCCGCTTCGGAAAAGGCTAATGCAATGGGGCCCTCCACCCTCGACCCTCGGACGGGGGAGATTCTGGAGGCCGACATCATTTGGTGGCATAATGTGCAGTCGCTCATCAGAGAGTGGATTATGGTGCAGACAGGAGCAGTCGATGCGCGAGCCCGCAGCTTGGAACTGCCGGAAGAACTCATTGGCGATGCCGTACGCTTTGTGGCTTGTCACGAAGTGGGACATTCGCTTGGACTTCGACACAATATGATTGCTTCGGCGGCTTATCCTACTGACTCTTTGCGCTCTGCAACCTTTACCTCGCGCATGGGGGGCACTTCGGCCAGCATTATGGACTATGCACGCTTCAACTATGTGGCTCAACCTGGCGATGGAGTGAAGGTGATGTCGCCCAACATTGGACCTTACGACCTGATGGCTATCGAATGGGGCTATCGTTGGTATCCTGCAGGAACTGACGAAAGTGGTGTGTTGGCCGATTTCCTCAGTCGTCATCAAGGGAAAGAGTATCGCTATAGCGAAACACAGTCGCAGCGCACAGCCATTGACCCCCGTGCCCTTTCGGAAGATTTGGGCGACGACCCCATCAAGTCAGCAACCTTGGGCATAGAGAACTTGAAGCGGGTGATGCCCAATTTGGTGAACTGGACTCGTAATGGGAAACCCGACCAAAACTTTGACGAGGCGGCAAAACTCTACTCAGCAGTCATTTACCAGTGGAGCCTCTATCTCTATCACGTGATGGCCAATGTGGGAGGCATGTACCTTGATCGTCCCACCATCGAATGGCTGAATCAACCCCAACGCGAAGCTTATGGACATGTGGAAAAGCAACGGCAGAAAGCTGCAGTCAAATTCCTCATCGACAATGTGCTGAGCTATCAGGATTGGCTCTTTGGCTCCGACCTTTCTAAACAGATATATCCCTTGCGGAAAACTCCTTTAGGCACCACAGAACAAGAGCCGCAGATGCTGCTGAAGAACCAGCAGAATTACATTCTTTGGGACTTGCTCGCCAACGATCGCTTGGTGCGTATGTACGAGAATGAGTGGCTGAATGGCGAAAAAGCCTTCACCGCAGTAGAGATGATGCAGATGCTGCACGATGCCATTTTCCGTAAGACAGTGGCTGGGCAAAAGTTGAACGTGATGGAGCGCAGTTTGCAGAAGAGCCTTTTGGATGCCCTCATCACCGCTGCGGCAGAAAACGAAGGGGTGAAAATCAATAAGAGCCTTACCGATTTTGTTACGTCTGACATGCAGCTACCCGCTGTTCCTTCGTTGGACAGTAGCCGTCCTCGCACCATCGACATCACGATGACGCAGGTGAGCCGCACGTCCGATGCCATCAGCTTGAAACGCGGCGAGTTACTGCGCATCCTGCGTTTGTGTAAAAGTCGAGCCTCTTCTGGCGACGCAGCCACGCAGATGCACTACGACGATATGGTGCTGCGCATCCAGACAGCACTCGGACTGAGTAAATAGTTCCTCAGCATCTTTTTCCCTTCACCTTTCACAATTTATCCCCAAAGGGGGAAAAGGATTTTCTAAGCACTGATAGAATGATAATAGAAAACATAAGGACTAATGAAGAAATTGCAAATAATCTTTCTGACGCTGCTCTTCGGAATGAGCTTATTTGCTCAAGAGCGCACCATCACAGGCACAGTGACTGACGGCGACTTCAACAATGAGCCGCTGGTGGGTGCCACTGTAGCTGTGGGTGAAGGGAAAGTGACCAAAGGGACGGTGACGGACATGAATGGGCACTACACCCTCACAGTGTTGGCTTCCATCAAGAAAATTACCATTAGCTACATGGGCTACGAATCACGCACCATCACGCTGAAACCCAACCAGACGAAGTATGACGTGACGCTCTATAGCTCTTCCAAAAGCCTGAATGAATTTATCGTTACGGGCTATCAGCAGATAGACCGTCGCAAACTCACCTCGGCGGTGACGGAAGTGAAAATCTCTGACGAGACAGTGGGTGCCATTAAGAATATCGACCAGGCTCTTGCAGGACAGGTGGCTGGCCTCTCTACTGTGGCAGCTTCGGGTGCTCCAGGTGCTCCCATGAAGATTCGCATCCGAGGCACCTCGTCCATCAATGGTGTGCAGGAACCCCTTTGGGTGCTTGATGGCATTCCGATGGAGGGAAATGAAATACCTGCTATCGACAATTTGAATGATATTGATGATATTTATCAAACCAGCATAGCGGGTTTGAACCCCAGCGACATCGAGAACATCACGGTGCTGAAAGATGCTGCGGCTACTGCCATTTATGGAGCAAGGGCGGCCAACGGCGTGATTGTCATCACAACCAAGCGCGGCAAGGCTGGAAGGCCTGTGGTGAACTTCTCTACCAAACTGACTTACACCCCAAAAGCCAGCATCAATCGCTTGAACCTACTGAATGCTGACGAAAAAGTGGGATTGGAACTGGACTTGTTGAGAAGTGGTTATGGATACCGCCAGCACAAGGGTGGGGTGGCGAACATTCTGGACGAACTGGGCGAGTTCTCTGCTTATCAGAGCGGAGGATGGGACGCACTATCAGTTGAAGCCCAGCAGCGCATCAATCGGCTTCGCACCATCAATACCGACTGGAACGACATCCTCTTCCGCAATGTGCTCAACCAAGAGTACAATGCCAGCATCAGCGGAGGTGGCGACAATGCTCACTACTATGCGTCGGCTGGCTACTACAACGAGCAGGGAACAGTGAAAGGGGTGGAGAACAATCGCTACAACATCACGTTGAAGACGGATTTCAAGATGAATCGCATCCTGAAGATTGGCGTGAGCCTTTTTGCCAACCAGCGCAAGCAAAGCAGCTATATGACGGATGCAGGCGGCTTCACCAACCCTGTCTATTATTCTCGTATGGCGAACCCTTATTTCGAACCTTACGACGAAAACGGTCACTATAATTATGACACCAACGTGCAGGGACGAGAGAATGAAGTGCCCGACTTCAACATTTTTGAGGAACGTGCCAATACGTCAAAGAAGCGTACCGACCGTTCGGTGATGGCCATTCTTGATGCCGAACTGAAGTTCAGCCGACATCTGAAACTTACCTCCCAGTTTGGTTTTCAGCACGATAATTACACTCTCAAACGCTATGCCGGACACAACTCCTACGCAATGCGCAAGGCAAAAGCATACGCCACCTATATGGTGGATGGTGCGCGCCAAAGCATCTTCCCCGATGGAGGCATGAAGAAGCAGACGGAAGGAAACTCCGACCAATGGACTTGGAAAGCTATGCTGGAATGGAACCAGCGATTCAACGAAATACACGATGTGGAACTGATGGGGGGGACGGAAGTGCGTCACGTCGATGCTGAAATCCTTACTTCTACGGCTTACGGCTACGATGACCGCACCCTCACCACCCAGCCCGTTCTGTTCCCAACGGAGAGCATCGGACAACGCTATCCTCTTCACGAAGAATCACATACGGAGAATGCCTACGTCTCTTGGTTTGCTACAGGCTCTTACACTTTCCTGCACCGCTACACCTTGGGGGCAAGCGTCCGATTCGATGGTAGCGATGTGTTTGGTGTGGCGAAGAAATATCGCTATTTGCCGCTCTATTCTTTCAGCGGGCTTTGGCGAGTGAAGGACGAGAAGTTTATGGAACCTCTGAAATGGGTGGAAGAGTTGAACTTGCGTGCATCCTACGGTTTGCAAGGTAACATCGATAAAAACACCTCGCCTTACCTCATCGGCACTTTCGACCGTCTCTCCGTTCTGCCAGGTGCGGTAGAAACCGTGATTGCTGCCGAAACGGCTCCCAATCCGAATTTGAAATGGGAGAAGACCAAAAACGTGAATGTGGGCCTGGATATGGGCTTTCTGCACAACCGCATCCGTTTGGGTGTTGATTTCTACTATCGGCGTTCCACCGACCTTATCTCCTCGCGCCAGCTGCCTTTGGAGACAGGCTTTGCAATGACAACGGTCAACTGGGCTTCGATGGAGAATCGTGGATGGGAGTTCTCGCTCAACACGCGCAACATCAGTACTAAAGATTTCACTTGGATTACGAACTTCAACTTAGGATTGAACACCAACAAGATTCTCAACGAAACTGTTGCTGAGAATGCTACTTATCCTGCTCGCGAGGGCTATCCTGTGGGAGCCATCTTTGCTTACAAGACAGCAGGAGTGGATGCTGATGGCTACCCGCTTTTCCTTGCTAAAGACGGAACCAAGCAGACAGCGGCTGAGTTTTTCCGTCTGAACCGATTTGGAGCCAGCACCCTCACGGCGGAGGAACAACGAGGACTTTATACTTATATGGGCACAGACGAACCCAAGGTGAGTGGGGGCTTCATCAACACCTTTGAGTGGAGAGAATGGCAACTCAACATCAACTTCATGTTCAACTTGGGCATGAAAGTGCGCACCCAACCCAGCTATTCGCCCACTTACTTCGATCGGGGTTTGAACACCAATCACGACATTTTTCATCGTTGGGTAGCTGGCGGCACAGGAAACGAGGCACTCTCTGCTGCCTATCCGGTGTTGATGACCAGTACGGCTGCAAGAGCCAGCGAATACACTCACTTTTCTGAGTATCAGACCTATTCTATGCTCGATGTGTGGGTGAAACGTCGCAACTATTGCCGTTTGCAATCTCTGCGCCTGGGTTATCGCATTCCCAAGAAAGTGCTCACCCCCATCGGCATTTCTTCTGCCTCCGTCTCTTTCGAGGCACGCAACCTCTTCGTCATAGCCAGCAACTACGACAACTATCTCGACCCCGAAACGATGGGCAACCCCTACGCGCAGCCCATTCCCAAGAGCTTTATCTTTGGCCTAAACGTGAACTTCTAACAGATTATCAATTGGTTGAATGAATCAAGCTATCTAAATACGCATCACGCAATGAAAAGAAAAATCTTCATATTATCCATCCTGAGCCTTACGCTCTCGCTCCTCACGCTATCTTCCTGCAATGACTTCCTTGACATTACGCCAACAGGCAAGGTCATTGCGAAGACAGGAGAGGAATATCGTGCTTTGCTCACTTACGAATACAAATATTTCGCCAAGGACCGCTACATGACAACCTTGCGAACCGATGAACTGCTGTTGGACCCTAAGCGGACATCAGCCACAGACCTTGATGCTTATCTCGACTTGTGGCGATGGAAGGACGATAACCCATCTCCTACCACCAGCTACTTCACTTGGCGCAACTATTATCACGCTATCTACATAGCCAATTATCTGATTGAACATCAGGATGAAATAACTGATGCCACCACAGCCGAAGTGGAGCAAATGGTGGGCGAAGCCTATATGATGCGAGCCTACAGCCATTTCCTGCTGGTTAATCTCTATGCCGAACCCTACACGCATTGCCAACCCGCTACCACTCGCGGAGTGCCCATGTTGTTAGAAGCTGACGTGAATGCCGTTCCTGCCAGCAGCAGCGTGGAGGCTATCTATCAGCAAGTGATAACTGATGTGAATGAGGCTGTGAAGCACTTGAACGTTACGGCTTGGGAAAAAGGTAAGAACTATCGCTTCAACGTTGTTTCAGCTCAGGCATTAAGTGCACGTGCCAATCTCTACATGGGGCGTTGGACAGAGGCACTTGCTGCAGCCCGAACAGTTATTGACGCACATGGAGAGCTGGAGGACTTGAACAATAGTACTGCCACATTGCCCAACAGCTATGCCTCGGTGGAGAGTATTGTGGCTTTGGAAAAATACTCCAGCAATCTCTTCACCGTCATCGATCGCCCCTCGCCTGACTTTGTGGCCCTTTATCGCACAGGCGACCAGCGCCGTTCTAAATACTTCAAGCGTCCCACTTCAACCACCTACAGTTTGCAGAAGGGGGGGGACGATGCTTTTGCTTGCTCCTTCCGCTCAGCCGAAGCCTATCTCACTGCAGCGGAATGTGCTGTGCGTTTGGGCGACAATGCTGCAGCCATCGACTATCTGAAGCCTCTTCTCGCCAAGCGTCTGAATGCGGATGCTTATACCCAAGCTATTACGCTGATGGAGGGACTGAGCCAGGAAGAACTTTTAGCTGAGGTGCTGGACGAGCGAGCACGCGAACTGGCTTTCGAGGGACACCGTTGGTACGACCTTCGCCGCACCACCCAACCTGCCCTTGTGCACACTTACGATGCCAACAGCGATGGGGTGATTGACGAATCAGAAACCTTCACCCTCACGCCTGAACGCTACACGATGCGCTTCCCCACCGAAGCTGTGGAAGCCAATCCTGAAATTGAACGTTGGAACTGAAAATTTCAAATTAAATAACCCTAATTATTAACTTCAAAAAAACAAACGCTTATGAAGAAATTATTACTCTTAGCAGCCTTATTCGGCGCAACTTTCTCTGCATTTGCACAGGCAGACGACCAAGAAGCTACCTTTTGGACAAAAAGCATCAAGCCTGTAGCTGAAGCTGACGACTTGGCTGGGGTGCGTGCTGCAACTGCCTACAGTGGAGATGTTTATGTGTCAACCACTTACAATCAGGCTCTTTCGCTGGGCAACGACGTCACTATTGCCGACCCTGAAGGACTCGTTTCTTCAGCCATCATTAAGTACAACAACAGCGGCGATGCTCAGTGGGCAATCACTTTAGTGGGCAAAGCCACAGTACGTGCGATGGAAACTGATGCCGACGGCACACTCTTTGTAGCAGGCAACATCCTCGACGGAGTGGAACGCAACGATGCTACAGGTGCAAAGCAGTCGCTCAACAGCCCCGACAACTATTCTGCCTTCATCGCCAAAATCAGTACCGCAGGTAAGGTGGAGGCTCTGAAAATCATCACTCCAGAAACGGATGCCGACATCGCAGCAGCTGTAGGCGATCCTTGGGGCGACGGCTTCGATATGCCGCTCTATATGGCTTTCGACCCTATCTACGTGACTCCTAACAAGCTGCAGATTGATGGCGACAAGATTTATGTGTCCGCTGCCTACATGGGCGACGTGAAGGAGCTGGGTTGGGAAGGTAGCTACATCGATATGGGCAGCTATGTGGACAACCGCAGCAACGGCGTGTTCTCCCTGAATAAGAGCGACCTCAGCAGCCCCACCAACATTGCTACTGTGCAGATGACAGGCATCATTGGCATGTTTGAGCAGTACTATCCTGAAGCACTTAGCTTTACCGTTGAAAACGGCACCATTTACGTTGGCTTCTTCGGCTTTGGGAACCTTACGCTCGCTACTGCAAGCGACGCTAAGAGCTATGAGTTTGACTATGGCAAGCACCCCTTCGTGTTGGCTACGCTCAAGAATGGCTCCATCACATCTACCACTTACGATGCAGCTCCCCACTTCAAAGATGCTCGTTCTTACAATATCTTTATGAGCAAGGTGCAGAACAACATCGCTGTTGGCGGTACTTATTATGGCGAACTGCCTTTCGACAACTCGAAGACTTCGGGCGAAGTGAGCACCAGCGATGAAGGCGAAGTCACTTATGGCTTCTCTTCCGAAATGTTCTTGACTCTGCTGAACGCTCAGACAGGTGAAGTTGTTTCCACTTTCGTTCCTAATAAGCAATCCGTTGCACAGTCTTCTGCTTACGATGGTGGCAATATCAGTGCACTCTATGGCGACATTACGAACCTCTATTGTGAGAACGGAGTGTACGAAGCCGATGCGCTGGTCGAAGGCGAGTTCCCCATCGTAGCTGCCGATGCTTTTTCCAACGTAAGCAGTGTGGCAGTACGTGCAAATGAAAACGAAATCACCATCGAAGGCGTTTACGACGAGAAAGCTGCCCTCGCTATCGAAGCTCCTGAGTCAAAGGCTACCGCAGCTGATGCTCGTGCTTACAACATTGCAGGCCAGCCCGTCAACGCTGCCTACAAGGGCATCGTCATCAAGGGCGGAAAGAAGTTCCTTCAGAAGTAAAAGTAACTGGATTTTTTCTTATTTTTCAGGCGCAGCAACTCACTGGTTGCTGCGCCTCTTTTTCCCTTAATAGCCAAACAGGGGGAAATTGCCTACTGGGTGAGCAAATTCAAAAAGGATAACTGTGTAGATAGATTTCTTCGCCTGAGAAAATAATTTTCAAAACTTTGAAAAAATATTTTGCAACTTTCAAAATTTTTCTGTTCAGTAGGGGAAAAGCAATTTTATAGCTTATTTTATTTAGAAACTCTGTAAGGAAAATAGAACTTGTCAGCTTGTTTGTTGCAAAAAGGCCCTGAGAGAAATTATTAGAACATACCTTATTTGCAGAAGTCGATAAAAAAGTGTAACTTTGTCGCCGCTTACACACCCACCACTCATCAAAACACCTTTGTCTCATGCGCATCATCTACACTAAGCACTTTCCGCCAGGCAACTTTCACGGCATCAACCTCTTCGGCATTGTCTTCGTGCAACGTCGATGGGGACGGTTCCTGCCGCATGAGGTCACCCACGAAATGGTTCACACCTACCAGCAGCGCGAACTGCTCTTCATCCTCTTCTTCCTTCTCTACCTCCTCGAGTACCTTGTCCGACTTGTCCAGTACCGTTTCAACACCTTCGAGGCCTACCGCAACATCTCCTTCGAGCGCGAGGCCTTCGCGCATGAGAGAGACCCCAAGTATTTCAGCCAGCGGAAACCCTTTGCGTGGATTCATTACCTGCGGAAACGGTCATAAGTGGCACTTTTGTCCACCTTTGTGTGTTTTTTTTGCTTTTTTCGTTTTTTTTCTTGCTTTTTCTTGTTGATTTCCGTAAGAAAACCTATCTTTGCATACTAATATGTATGTATGCGCATGCATAGTGGGCAATGGCTCCATATTGAATCTGCGCGGTGAACCAATGAATATGAAATGAATTTAAGGAATGAAAAGAATAAGAATTGAATTGAACGTAACAAAATATAGCGCTGAATATGAAAAAGATTGGTTTACTTTCATTCCTTGCCCTCACAGTAGTGGCACTTGCCACACTTGTGGGTTGTAGCGAGTATGACAATGGGTATAATGAAAAGTCATTCTCTTTTAAGAAAGAATTTGTCGAAACTTTTGGCGAAATCGATCCTAAGCAGGATTGGAACTTGGCTGAGCGTGGTAATGTGACAGTCGAGACTTCTACCACCAAAGATATCAAAGTGTATGCCGAGCAAAGCGGCACCTTCACGCTGCTTGCCAACTACCGCAGTGTGAGTGGCAGCCAGTTGCTGGAGTTCGACATCAACCGCAATGCCGAAAACATCGTGGTGAGCAATGGCGACACGGCTCTGCGAGCCAGAATCGGGGGCTATGTGTCGTTCGACGATATGATTTCCACCGATTTGGCTGCTCTCAGCACACGTAGCCACAATGTAAACCGCAACCAGTGGCCTTCGCAGTTTGTTATCCCCTCAATGGTCACAGAGGAAGAAGTGGCAAAGGTGGTGAAGGAGTTCAGCAAAGTGCACTACGGAGCTTACAACACCGTTACTGTGCCTTGGGACGCAATGTGGGTGCAGCAGGTGTATGGAGGCAATAATGATTACGTGGATGGCAATGGCAATGCAGTCAACAGCCTCGCAAAGATGAATAATCTGCAGATTTATAACAATAACAAGGGGGACGGCAGCGGCCCAACATCTGACAGCGGATTGGAAGGTTTTGAGCACATCAACGACTTCAACGTTTCAGGACATTTTGCTTCTTACGCAGATGATAAAGTGAATATTGTGGGCACCACCCTCATGTGGGACATTGACCCAACAGGTGTGCCAACTGAAGAAGTGACACTGGACGACAAGACGCTCACTTGGGTGAAGCAGTTCGCTTACCACAATGCTTGTGATAGCAAATATCACGCTGAATACATCATGAAAGTGGTGGATGGACAGCTCTATCTGGGATTTGACTTCTACGCCACTCATCCAGAAGGCCAAGAAGTGAACAAGAACATGGATGTGGAGCGCGACTGGGTGTTCAACGACTGGATTATCAAAGTCTCCAGAGCTTTTAGCTCCACAGGTGTTCCACAGGCGGTTCTGCGCAAGGCACAAACCACCTCTTGGGTGCTGGCTGCTGAGGATATGGGCGGCACAGGCGACGTTGACTACAACGACGTGGTGGTGAAAGTGCAGCATATAGCTGGTAGTAAGTCTGCCACAGTCACTCCTTTGGCAGCAGGTGGTACATTGGCCAGCTACCTCTTCTTCAACGACAAGTGCTACGGAGAAATTCACCAACTGCTTGGTGCGCAGCCAGCGGTTAGCGGACGCTATCCTGTGCTGAACGTGGGTGCAGCCACTGCAGCTAACGCACTCTCACAGCAAGTTGAAGTGGGCGAAAATTGGTCGCTTTCCTGCTACAGTGTGGCTGACTGGAACATGAGCAAGCAGAGTTCGCAGAATATGGGTGGCTTCTCCATCCGCGTGTTGCCTAACGGAACTGAGCCTCCTGCCACAGCTCCTCAGAACATCAACGACCCCATCTTCGGCTCATCCGAAGTGTCTGTGGTGCAAGGTCCCACACCTGGCGATGCTCCCTACATCCTCTGCGTGCCCTTCCTCTACGCAAATGTTGACCTCGAGGCTGCCACAAGGACTTCCTATCCTTGGGCTTGGCCAACCGAACGCAAATACATCGTCGATGCATATACCGACTTTGCTGGATGGGTGCAAGACCACACTGGCAATACTGACTGGTACACGAAGCCTAATTCGGGTTTTGTGTTCAACACATCGGCAATGGGCACACCTGAATCGCTGCAACCACAGGTGGAGGAGTTGACTGAGGAGGAGATTGAAGCCACTCAAGAGGCTTACGAAAACCTCGTGGTGGTGCAGGAATATCCTGTTAATCCTGTGCCAACACCAGTTCTCAAGCTGAAGGAAGGTGTGACTGCTATCGAAGTAAGTCAGAACGACCAAATCAATGTTTTGGATTATATCGACACCAACTATCCAGAGAAGATATTCTGCATTTCGCAAAGCACAGGCGCAATGAACTATGTGGGCGAAAAGTTCTCACCCATCCTCAAGTGTCTGGAAAGCAATTCAGGTGAGACATCTGTAACAGCCAAACTTGCGATGTCTGGAAATGTCCTAGAACTCGACATTCCTGTTTACTACAACAAGAAAGCAGAAAAGCCGGCAGCTACCATTACGTTGAGCGACGCGAATAGCATGATGGAAGGAACGACAAAGACTGTCACTATCAGTTCGAACAGTAACGGTGCCATCACTTCTGTTTCTACACAGTATGGCGGCATCTTTGAGGTGACTCTTAATGGAAGTCAGCTCACCATCAAGGCGCTCAAGGCTGGTAATGACAACATCATTATCACTCAGGCTGCTACCGACACTTACAAGGAAACTACGAACTACATTTGGATGCAAGTTTACGAAAAGCCTGCTTCTACAATGTCAGCTTCTGCAAGCAGCTCCAGCATTCAGCAAGGGGGCACCACCACAATCAACCTCAACAAATCGACTGGTGGCAACGTGACCTACTCTGTCAGCCCATCCAATGCAGGTACGATGAATGGCAACACGTTCACTGCTTCTCAATCCTTTGAAGGTACGGCAACCATTACTGTCAACCAAGCAGAAACGGATCAGTATAAGGCTGGAACGACAAGTGTGAGTGTGGTAGTGAAAAAGCAAAGCACTGGTGGCAGTGAATTTGGCTCTCCAATTGAGTTGAGGAATATTAGTGTTACAGATGTATGGAATCAAACATTTGTCGTTTCAAACGCTATTCCAACTTCAGAGCTTCCATCAGGTGCTTATGAGATTGTCATGGTGTATGAATATAATGATAACCCTTATAATTATGGAGGCAATTTCGGATTTTGGGGATTCAATAATGGCACAGCAGAAACTACGACACAAGTAAGTACTGGAACTGCGACAATCCAAAATGATAAAATTGTTATTACATATCCATTTGCTCCAAATATAGGTTATACTCATTTGCGCTGGAACTTGAATAACGCTGCTTATATAGATAACGATAAGCATCCGCTCGTAGGTATATATGTACGCTCAATATCTTCTGCGAAACGACGCTGATAGAAGATTAATATGATAAAAATAGGACTGTGGATTTGATTCAATTCAAATCCACAGTCTATTATATTTGTACCCCTGTAACCCAATTGTAACACCAATTCCTTTGCAAAAACTTGGTGGAGAAAGGAAAAGTGCGTAACTTTGCACGCTGTAAGGTTTTATGGTTTAGAAGTCGAACGGCTGAAATGGTTGCAATACCGATTTCGGGCAGACTTTTGGTATTTAAGCATTATTGGTTTATGTTACTCAACATTCTATTTATCTTAATTGGTTTTGTGCTCCTCGTCAAGGGAGGAGATTACCTCATCGACGGAGCTGTGGCCATCGCTCAGCGCGCCAAACTAAGTAATATGGTGATAGGACTTACTGTGGTGGGTTTTGGTACCTCGATGCCCGAACTGCTTGTTTCCTCACAGGCAGCGTGGGTGGGGTCATCGGGACTTGCTATTGGTAATGTGGCAGGCTCAAATATCGCCAACATCGCCTTGATTTTGGGTATGACGGCTCTGATACACCCCCTGCCGTCCAAGCGCAGCATGATGCGTATTGACATCCCCTTCATGATTTTCGCAATGGCTCTGTTTGTCGCTGTGGCTTACTCAGGGGGCACCATCCAGCGTTGGCAAGGAGTTGCTATGGTGCTGCTCCTCATTGTTTTTATCTCTTGGGAAATCATCAAGTCGCGCAAACAAACCAAAGCAGCTGAGGCGAATGCTTTGTCCGACTCCACTTCCGAAGTGGATGCTACGCCAGCCGTTCCCCTGCCTCTGTGGAGAGCCATTCTCTATGTTGTCGTTTCGTTAGCTGCGATGGTGTGGGGGGCTGATTTGCTCATCAAGGGTTCGTCGGAAATCGCGATGGAGCTGGGTGAGATGTTTGGCGTAGAAAAGGAGGCAATGGAGCGCATCATTGGCCTCACGATAGTGGCTGTGGGTACATCACTGCCAGAACTCTTTGCGAGCGTTATGGCGGCTCGCAAAGGCGAAACAGATATGGCCGTGGGCAATATCATCGGTTCTGTCTCTTTCAACATCCTTTGCGTGGTTGGTGTAGCGAGTGCCATCACTCCCATCCGCAATGCTTGGGAACCCTTTGCTATTGATTATGCAGTTATGTTCTCTCTTGGCGTTCTCTTGTGGTTCTTCCTCCGCACTCACCACAAAATCGTCCGTTGGGAGGGTGCTATCCTCCTCACCATCTACATCCTCTACATCGTGCGAACTTTCTTGGGATAATCATGTGTATATAGTAGAGATTGTTCCTATCCATGAAATATTAAACCCAAATCGATCATTAGAACGGCTATTTTTGTGGTCGACTTCGTAATTGATTGGCTACAAGCCTTTTGTAATTTGATTTTTCTAATGACCGCCATTAGAAAAACAATTTTGCAAATGACTTATTTTCAAGGCATTACAGACTTGATCACAGATTTTTGCACTTCTAATGACCGATTTGGGTTAAAACGACTACGAATATATTTATATTTTTAACGACCACGAATCTAACGAATCCACACGAATACAATCATAAAAAGAGCTCATTGTATTCGTGTGGATTCGTTTGATTCGTGGTCGTTTATCTACTTATCATGAATTGAGCGCGAATTGCCATCAAATCATTTTGTTCAGTTACTTATCTGTTCACGTGGAGGACGATTCATTCAATCTGGTAGAAAACTTGACTTCCGCTCTCCAAAAGGCTATCACTAGTCCTTTGCAGCAGCGGAAGTCCACCTATTTTCCATTAAAAACTATTTTCGATTACGAATAACTTATCGGGGATGTTATGAATTACTATTTACTACTTATAACTTGTTTTACAAAGATTTGGGCAAAATATCGTAAGTATGCCGTACTCGAAAACCTTCAGTTTAATCTGGAAGAAAAAATTCAGGTATTTTGTTTTCTTAAAAATCGAAATATATATTAGTCGTTAGTTAGAGACTCTGTATGATTTAGCGTGATGCGAGAACAGATTCGTTGATGTTGCCTGCAAAGCGGTTGTCTTTCCAGTTACCAGCAATCACCTTACCGCTTGCTGTTGTATAAGTGCCGACACCGTTACGCATATCTTCCTTGAACTGGCCTGTATAGGTTGCGCCTGATGCCCAAACGAATGTGCCTTGACCTTCAATGTAGGAGTTGCAGAACTGTCCCTCGTACACGTTGCCGTTAGCGTATGTGTATTTGCCAAGACCTTCCTTCTCACCGTTCACCCACTGACCTGCATACACATCACCGTTATTGTGGTAGTAAGTACCGAAGCCATTGCGCTGGTTGTTCTCGTAGTGACCTACATATTTGTCGCCGTTAGCTGCGGTGAACACACCTTCGCCCACTCGTACATCATCTACCCATTCACCTTCGTAGGTGTCGCCATTTGCCCAAGTCAGCTTGCCGTGACCATTGCGCTTGCCATTCTTCCACTCACCTTCGTAAGTGTTGCACTTGTCAGCGTAGAATGCTGCGCCAAAGCCGTCCTGCTTGCCGTCTTTGAAATCACCCTGGTACATGTCGCCATCTACCCAAGAGTAACGTCCGTAGCCATCAATCTGGCCGTTTACAAAGTTACCTTCAAAGCGGTCGCCATTCTTCCACTCGAATGTACCCTTGCCGTGCATTTTGCCTTCTTTCTTGCTGCCGGTATATTTTCCTCCATTCTTCAAGTCTGGATTCTTTTCACCTGCATCGCCCTGTGCCATCACATGATTGTATGCACCCAGCGATAAGAATGCTAAAACTGTTAAGATGAACTTCTTCATAACTTTGCCCTTTCGTTTAAGTAGTTTATATTGATTTTATATTTTTTTGCGAGTTGGTGTTATTTTATCTCAAACGCTCATTTCATCCTTTTGATGATGCAAAGTTACCTGTTTTGTTTACTTCCTCCAAATAATTCACAAAAAAAATACATAGAAATAGTAAAAAAGTTACAATTCGTGGAATATTAGGACAAATAATATTTCTTTTCATCCTTTTAATTCTGCTTTCGAGAAACATTTTAGGATATTGTTGGAAACTAAATCGATCCCGCGCCTAATCCAAGCTCTACGCCCTTTTGTATTTATATAATGAATCACCCTCTCCGTTTTTTACATTTTGTATCACTTTAGCCTATCCAAGTGGTGCGTTTTGTTTCTTTTTACCTGCTTTAATGGCATCTTTTGTTTACAATCAAGCGGTCGTTATGTTTCTTGTCTATTTCTAAGTGCTTGTTTATCAAGGTTTGCCCATGAATCGCGAATATTGGTGTCAAGAGTGTCATGAGTGTCATTTTTGATTTTGAACTCGCTGAAGCCTTTTTACATAAGTAGGCAAACAAAAATAGTTTATATAAAATATTCATGATAAATTCAAGGCCAATTCATGGCAATTCGTGTTTATATAAAACATAATTATCGAATTG
>CADAPC010000021.1 GCA_902789725.1 uncultured Bacteroidales bacterium | reverse complement strand
AAGTCTTGGATGCCATGGTTAATGAATCTGATGAGCTTGCCCATATTTGTGAATTATATCAATGTAAAATGGCGAGTTAAGAACTCCCGAAACTTAAATTATTGATTGCATTATAGTTCTTTAAGATATCATATAGATATTCCTCCGCCGTTCTTTCCTTTGTTGTTAATTGATATGAGCGATCAGACTGCATCCATTCTAATCTATAACAAGTATAGGCATTTCTATAAATATACTTCGTAGTATATTGCAAATATTTACAAACAAAAATCTGGTCTTCACCTAAAGAAACGTCATCGGGGAACCTTATATTATATTTATTCAGAATATCACGTCGGAAAAATTTATCATGACAGAAATAAAAGAAATTCTTATATGGATTATTGGTACCAAATATAAATGGTAATATTTCTGGAGATTCATAAAACAAGTCTTTCGGTTCTTCATTATGCACTTCACACAAAACAATCCGCCCCCCAACATATTTCCCATGTACATATTTAACCTGCATTAAATCAGTCTCCTCAGCTTTTTCCGACATCACCACATCAAAATGTTCTGGTGCTACAGCATCATCGCTATCGACAAAAGACACCCAATCTCCCACCGCAACATCTATACCATGATTCCTGGCAGAAGAAACGCCCATATTTTGTTGTTTCACAACTCTAACTCTTGAATCCCTTGTAGCATAACCCATACAGATATTCAATGAATTATCAGAACTCCCATCATCCACGAGAATCACCTCCAAATCATGATAATTTGCATTCAATATACTTTCTACACATATTGGGAGTGTTCTCTCTCGATTATAAACCGGAACTATTACACTTATCATGGTAGAAACTTGTTTGTTTAACTTAAATGGAATATCTCAAGACTCCTGCTTTACAATAATCTTAGGCGTTTTTTATGTTGCTACTTTTTGAAGAATCCTATGACTTTATTTATTACTCTCCGGGGTAATGCGGGAGCGACAGATTTATAATAGCCTTCTATCATACGCTTTCTCGCCGTCACATAAAAAGTGATACGATTTCTGCGGTATGCATTTTCCAAAGGTTGAGATACAATATTATACAAAAAAGCCCTTAATGCTAATTTTTGTTCTTCATAAGAGTATTTAATATTCACCAAAGCTGGTTCGGAAAGCATCTTTAAATACAGCTCATCATTTTCATCAATTCGCTTTACCGCCTTCACCACCTCTTCAATATCATTGTCATAATCAGCCACATTTATAAAAGATTCCGTATTAAAAACGTTACCAATCCACGGATCCCCCCAATAAATAGGGATTGTCCTAGCCGCAAAAGCCTGAACAATTTTTTCTGTTGTATATCCTCTATGTGAAATGTTTTCAAAACAGATAGAAAATTTGTGAGTTTTATCAAACTCAAACTTATCTGCAACAGGACCACCTACATTATTGTTCCATCTCCCTCCAGAATCCACCTTCTTATAATTAGATAATGCCCAAAACATCTGTTCTCGAATCTCGTTACACCTCTTATTATTACTAACTGTAAAACTACAAAAGTCTTTCTTTTCTATCTTTAATTGCTTATGATCTATTGATAAATGCTTACGTTCCATTAATGGACACATTTTTCCATACAACAAATAGTGAGGTAATCGGAAATATCTATCCCCATAATCTAACCAATCAAATGCCATTGCATAATCACAGCTATTGAAATCTGGGCACAAATGCTCACCTGTATAAAATATTTTCACACATCTGTCTGGGACATACCAATGAGCATCTCCCCACAAAGAAAAGAACACATAGTCAGCAGAAGTTGCATCAGTAATCATTACCTCAAATTCTTCTTGTAGCAATTCTACAAAAAGACTCTCTTGGGGTCTAAAATCTGGCCAAAAGTCCACGAATGCAAGTTTTATAGTACTCATCACTTTCTTAACAAATCACAAACAATTTATGTTATAAAGATGTTATCACATTCTCTGCTTCAACAACTCGCTGTTGATACAAAGGGATAAAAGAGTGCAAATGAGTCTTTATATTACTCCCATTCTTCTCTAACCATTTAAATGCAGAAGACAAATCCGTCTCATTTATTAAAGATTGGACTGGAACCACATAATTATCAGCAGTACCAAACAAGTCCATCGCAATCCCCCGAGCTTTGATAGAATAACCAACAACAAGTGTCGGAACAGAACTGGAATATGCCGCAATGGATGCATGAGTACGAGCAGCCACCATATATCGACAATGAGCTATATATCCCTTCAATTCTTCTGCACAACAATCCTCAATCAACAGGACTCGGCCTGTATATGAAAAGCGTTTGTATAACTCAGACAAAGGACCTCTATCATCACTATTTTTCCATACCACATGAGGTATTAATGCGACATTCATATCTGTTTCTCTTAAAATATACTCTATCAATCTTATGTAATTCTGTATCACAATCCCTTTTTTATTCTCATACCCAATAATCATTGGACTCAGATTAATACCAACTGTATTTCCTTCAAGAAAACCTTGGGGCAACTTCACCGTCTTTTGAGGAAGCAAAAATGCTGTATCCGGGATCAACTCAACATTTTTCACTCCATACATTCTCAGCAATCCCAAAGTCAGACTTTCACGAGCAACTACTAAATCAAAATTCTTTAAATCTGCTAAAGTCTGAACATTATCCAATGATTTTTGTTCTATTGAACACCCCCACAGAACCGTTTTTATCCCTTTCTTTCGATAGAGGTCATGCATGTAAGCATTGTTTTCCGAATGGGAATAACTATACGTATCACCTCCTATTGCAAAAGCGACATCTTCGTTGTCTAATTTGTCTATTGCCTTACGATAAGGGAGAACGTCCAAATAGATGTATTTACCAAAAATCTTATGCATACAATATGCGTATAGAAATCGCCAGGTTCCTTTACTATATTCAGAAGTAGCATTCCACAACTCGATGACTCTATCTAATTCATATTCTTCATCTTCACTTGGATTAATCGCCATTGCGACCACATTTGCAATTCCACATGCTCGAAACAAGTCCACCATCGTCCTCACAATTGCTTCACAACCATGATTACCAGATCCACCATGTACATACAAAATCGCTCGTTTCATAAATTGTCTTTTTTTCGTCCACAAAATCTTATATAAGATTTATTACTAAAAACAAAATTCACTATCCTCTTCTATATATCTTCAGTTTTTTCAGCAACGAAAAACCCAAATTCTTTTCATACTCATTAAAAAAATACTTCCATTGAAAAAGCAAGAATATACACACAAACGATATAACACAAAACAGAAAAGTCCAAATGTTATAGAGATTCACAAACGACATTATTAGGTTAAAAACAATTAAAACTTACTGACAATCAGGCGGTCGCAAAAAAAAGAAAGACTATCGCAAGTATAACTCATGTCACGTTAGGTTTTCGGACAGCCTCCCGCTTAATACAACGGACTTACAAAATCCCATTATATTTACAGTCGAAATATAATTAGTCTAGTCTCTATCCAGTTTGGCAATAAAACTTTCCAACTTTATTCCAGCCATTCTTCTCTATTGCTTTGTACAGATAAAAGCCTGTACATATTGCAAAAAATGGTACACCGAGCCTACAGATTAATTCATTAAAAACAAAATAAAGTTGCTTATTTACATCCTTAAAAAGAGCCGTATGGATTGCCACAACAAGTAATGATGCCACAAACTTCGCAAAATCAATTACCTCATTACGGGTATTCAGCCTCTGTCTCATTCAATCATCAAATATTCAACAATTTTCGTTTCACCCAAACACCACCTTTCACAAAAGTATTCCAAGTCCAAGCCTTCGTCCTTGGAACAAAGCCATATATCAACAGTAATATATGAAAATGACCATTTACCAACAACTTATGATAAAAGCCCCCCATTACAGACTTCTTCAAATATGATAGGTATTTTGACCGTGACAAAAAAGACAAGTTATTTATTTTTACCGAATCCTCCACAACATCATACATTGCCTCATTCTTGATGCAGTTTAAAAGTAATTCTGTCACATACCCAGAACACCGATCCACAGATATAACATTAGTTACTTTATCTAAACAGAACTCTGTACTTTGAGGAAGACAATAACAATATCCTCTAAAAAGACCTTCAGAGTTTACATGCATGTAACAATATAAAGGTTCATCTATATAATATAGAGATTTCACATATTGCAAAATGGTATAACCAAACGCAATATCCTCTAAATGAGACATATTTTCATTAAAGAGAATAAAGTTTCTTTTAATGATAGACATACGACATATATATGCCCCAAGACGACTAACAATGTGAGTTTTGATAAGCCTCATAGCATCTTCTGTCCACTCTTGAAGTGTGTATTTCCCCGTGGGAAGATATGATATACTACTTATTACATGATTATCTGCTGCGACATGTTTATAAGAGAAGAAAACACATTCCACATCCTCCGTGAAAACATCCAAAGCCCGTGCTAATGTCCCTTCTTCAAGTATATCATCTGAGTCCACAAATATTACATATTCGCCATGTGCAGCCTTTATGCCTACGTTACGCGCAGATGAAACACCACCATTAGGTTTGTCTATAATACGGATGCAATCATAAGTCTTTGCATAGGTCTGGAGTATTCGCAAACTATTATCCGTAGAGCCATCATTCACAAGAATAATTTCCTTTTCCACATCTTGTGACAATAGATTCTCAATTGTCTCCGAAACAAATTTCTCCGCATTATAGACAGGGATTATAATACTAACCATCTTTAACCTATGCTTACTACTAATATTCGGACAAACAGAATGCTATTATTCAACATGTAATCTTAACAGGCATTTTTACTAAATTCCGTACAGACCTTGTTACTATGATAAAAATGTGTTGAGCCACTAAATGATAGAAAATAACAGAGATAATATTTAAAGGGAAAATTTGTAGAACGAAAACAGACCATTGTTGGGACCAAGAGTTTGCAAGGAACAATTCATAAGAATACTTACCCAAATATGACAAGCAACGATACACAAATGTTCCCGCCAGCAAAGACATTAATCCACATACTATCAACAAAAAAAATGGAGTAATCATTGCGGTCAGAAAGAAATTCGTAGAATAGATGTAGCCTACATAAATAAATGCGGGTAAAAACAATAAAATACGTCCTATACGTCCTATCCCACTTTCCTTATTTAAAGAAACTAAAGAAAGTTTTTCACGGTGTATAAACAAAAGGATTCCAAAAAAGAATATAGGAACACGACTAACCAGACAATCAATCCGCCATGGAACCACAAAAAAATGATTATAAATCATCGCAAATAGACTGACAAAAAAGAATGTGAACATACCCCATTTGCGAGCCAGTCTATACAATATTGGGAATATCATGTATAGCAATAATATTGCTGCAGTAAACCAGTCAAAACATTTATTTCCAATTCCCCACGAGCCAAATCCGTAGAAAGAAAGTGTTGTCAAATTATAAAAAAAATCCTCAAAAGAGATTGGAGTATTAAAATAATAAGTAGACACAAGGACAAAGAAAATATTATACAGAACATATGCAGGGATGATTCGTAATACCCTTTTTAAATAAAAATCCTTCAATGATCTCTTTGTATATGAATGGCACAAGCCAAATCCACTCATCATCATAAAGATATCAACCCCTATGAAGCCTTTTTCAAAAGGAATGAAAAAAACATTATCTCCACCACAAGAGCAGTGATATAATATAATCAAGATAATACTAATGCCGTATATAGCATCTCGATGAGTTGATATTGCATCAATTTGTTTCAAGGAGTACATATAGCACACAAAATATGAGAATTTACTAAACTAACTTTCATAAAAGCATCATCCTCCGTATTATATATAGGAACAGCGATCCAAATCATTCCACTGGGAGTTTCACCCATGTATCTAAAAAAACATCAGGCACCAAAGGATTATTAAACCAACGCTCTGGAGCCACAACAATCTTATTGGGACATGTACCCTTATACTGCGCCCACCAATTATAAGAACTATTGGAAATAATGAAATGTTTACAATTCGACATTAATTCCAATGTTTCCCAAGAAGGATCTGTGCCACTCTCATAAAATGTTTCAAGATTGAAATGGATGTTCTTTTTCACCCATTCTATATCATTCGAGAATATAAAAAGGACCGGATTGTCCACATGCTGCTTCATGTAGTCCACCGCTCGTTGATAATAACTTTTAGTACATACATTGTGCAATTTACCAACATCTGGATTATCGACGAAGTCCCCCCTACGAATACTAAGAGAAACAGAATTACAAGAATGCATCTTCTCAAGAAGCCACATGTTCTTATCAGAAATAGACTTTTTAGGTGTTATCTCCTGCAAAATTTGTTCCTTAATTTCTTTGAAATACCGCTCGCTCTCAAAGTTTCCTGAAACAATAACATCGCCTTTTATCTTCTTGTTGAATGGATAATACCCCAAATCCAAATAATAAAGTCCAAAAAGATTCATCCACTTTATCCAACACATCTGATACTTAGTACGAACATCAATAGAAGCTTTATGAGGATATTTCGGCCAATACAATTTTAGCAAAACTTTTTGAAAAAATGAGAGATGAGGGTTCTCGTTCTTCTCATTCACATCTACAACATTAAAAGCCTCCAATGCATTAATAAAATCCTGCTCCTTACTACCAGCAGAATAGACTTCCTCAAAATGATACACTGCATGTTGCTCTGGATTATAATGCTGCAACATGCGTACAAAAGCATACTGAAACAGTTGGTTGCCAAGGCGACCACGTATATACACATGAATCATTTAATCAAAAAGTGCTTTATTGTGGAAAGGAACTGCAATACATACGCCTTCATTTTATATAAAATGGATCGTTCATTTTCGATTCGCTGTTTTGTATCTTCATCCAACCATGAGGCATCAAAATAATGAATTGCATGAGTCTGTTGTGAGAAATCCTTATGATGATAAAAATCAAGGGGGCAGAAATAAGTTTGAGGGAAAATATGCATAGAAGAAGAACGAATTTCCACATCCTGCTCTGTGTTATCTGCATGCAAACCATACTTTTCCAAGAGTTTGGTCATCATTAAAACGTTGGCTTCATTAGCAGATACAACCTCATCCGAAAACTCTCTTGTATTATAATAATCAAGAAACTCTTTAATAATAGGATGATATGGTTCTACACAAATAACGGCAGATGTAACAACTTTGCCATTTTCGAATCCCATAAAGTTGGAAAATTTCTTCTGTAAGGGAGCTAAACTCTTTAGAAGTTTAACATCCGTATCTAGATAAATTCCGCCATGTTGGTATAAAGCCACAAGGCGGACATAATCAGAAACAAACGCATACTTCTTTGCACGATAAGCACTGTTTGTCCAAGAAACAGACTCCACATCAAATGTTGCTTCATTCCACAATCTTATTTCGTAATCTGGCATCTTCTCCGACCACGAATCCATGCATTTACGCAGCCTTTCTGGAATAAGGCTTTTCCCAAACCAGCAATAATGAATAGTCTTATTCATATAACTATATACAGAGCCTTAGTGACATCATTTTTAATGCTGGAAGTAAATTCGGATTTAAAAGAATCTTGAGAATATTAGCCCTCAGATACTCTTTCATTTGAGTTTTCTCCGCTTGAAATTTTGAAGTATTTATTTTGCCAATCAACTTGATGCATGTTTCAACCATTTGTGCCTCTGCATTCTTAATATAATACAAATTATTTTTTTTATAAAAGTCCACAACCCAAAGTTTGTTGTAATACTCGTCAAACATCCGAGAACTTAATGGTTGGTGAGAAAGACTGGATGGATGTACCATGTAGTGATACAATCCTATGGGCACATACGCCATCTGTTTGTATTTATCAAAAAGCTGAGCCATCACCACATAATCCTCATTAATTGTATATTGAGGGAAATAAACATTCTCAAAGACGGAACGATGGTATATTTTCCCCCAAAATCCCCAGAATTGATATTTGAAAAATCTATCATGTAATTCTTTTTCATCCAAAAGAATGGATTCTTTATCTTTTTCCACCACCACATCAGTTCCTTCCACATGTTTAATTTGATCACATGCAACAATCTCCACACGAAACTTTTGCATGGCATTAAACAATCTCTCAATATAATCATTCTCCACAATATCATCACTATCCACAAATGTCAACAATTCACCCTTAGCATAACCAATACCATTCTTTCTTGCTATGGATGCTCCACTATTTTTTTGGTGAAATACTTTTACTCGGGATTCTCGCACCGCATAATCATCACAAATCTTCCCAGAATCATCCACACTGCCATCGTCCACTAAAATTACCTCAAGGTCTTTGTAGGTCTGCTTCAACACTGAGTCAAGGCAACGTCCTATATACTGATCTGAGTTATATATAGGGATAATGACTGAAACCATCTATGCTCCCAACAAATTTTCGTAAGGAACCATCAAAGCTTCGATATCGAAATCCCAACCCCGGGCCTCACCTTTCTGACGATATTGGGCAAGCAATTGCGGGTCATCCAGCAACTTCTTGATGCCTTCGTAAAGAGCTGTTTCATTATTAGGCACAATGTAACCGCATTCACCATTCTTGAGCAGTTCTTTCAGTTCAGGAGTCTCAGCCGCTATGACAGGAAGGCCTAAAATTAAGGCTTTGATAACGGAAGAACTGAAAGATGAGCATACGAACAAGTTGCCTTGAACAGTATAACGATAGGGATTGGGATGCGCACCAAACAACTTGATGCGATCCTGTAAATTGTTCTCACGTATATAATGGTCAAGAATGCCGCGCTCGGAACCATCGCCAAACACCCATAGACCAAGGTCATAGCCTTCGCCAATCAGACGCTTGACAATGCGGAACAAACGGCTGTATTCATTGCGGGATTCCAGACGGCCATGAGCAACTAACCTGTATTTCACAGGCTTTTCGGTGTCATTGCTGGCATTCAACGATTTCAGGCGGACAGAAAGGGAATCGATGGGATCGTAAATGGTCTCAACGGGCTGCTTCACATTCGGAAATTCCTTTTTAAACGCTTCGCAAATCAAATTGGTCACTCCGATGACTTTGTCAAAGCGATTATAAACTTCGGTCTCTTCCTTATTATCAGAAAAGACTTCACGCGTCCAGTGATTCTTGTTCAAATCGGTATGCACCCAAGCATATTTCTTGGCCTTCTTGTTGGAGGATGCACTCAACAATTTTGTGGCAAAGCCTTCGGAATAGACAATTTCCACATCGCTGCCTTGGGGCACATAAAACTTATATACCATCGACATGGGCAGAGTCCGATACACCATTTTGCGCTTCATGCCGCTGTCAGCTGTCAAAATTGTCTTGTAATTGACATTTTCTTTAATGATTGACTCATATTGCCCTCCCGCATTGATAGAACAAACCGTCACATCATAGGTGGTTTTGTCAATATACTGCACTAAGGTCGAGAGGGCTTTTGCTGCGTCTCCGTTATCCAAAGACTCAATGAGAATAAGAATTGTACGTTTTGAGTTGCCCATAACTAATATCGTTTTTTAGTGTTATTTTTCTTTAGGTATTTTCTAATAACCCTTGGGGCATAGCTCGCTATGCCCCTGCGGTCTTGCACCCAAATCTACTCCAAAATCAACTAAAAACAATTGAAAGCTAATTTTTAGAACATACCTTTAAATTTAAAGTTTATCAATCATCATCCTTTGTATAGCCTCCGTAGGCAGAACCGCCATAATAGCCATAACGTGAACCGTAGCGGTGATAGCCATAGTAGGAGAAGGAATCGGTGGTACCGTTCAAAATGATGGACATCTTGGGAAGGCGATTGTCATCATAATAAGCTTGTAAATCAGGAAGCAAGCTGCGCTCCATGACTTCGGCACGAACGATGAAGAGCGTGGCATCTGCACAACGCCCCACAATCGTTGCATCAGCAACAATCTCGATGGGAGGACAGTCTAAAATGATGTAAGCATACTGGTTGCGCAGTTCATCTAACAATTTCCCTAAACGGTCATCGAACAACAACTCGGTGGGGTTGGGAGGGATGGTGCCAACAGGCACTACATCAAGATACTCATGAGTAGCATCGCGTACCACGATATCATCAAAGCTGTCCGTCACGCCAGACAAATAGTCGGCAATACCAATCTTAGGTTTATCCACCATCGCTGAAAGAGATGCCTTGCGGAGGTCAAGGTCGATGGCCAAGACGCGCTGTTTCTTGATGGCAAACGAAGTGATTAAGTTGGTCACCACAAACGTCTTACCTGAGTTTGGATTAAAAGACGAAAGCATAATGACTTTTCCTCGCGTACCCTTGGCCATCATAAATTCAATATTGGTACGAATGACACGGAACGCCTCGTTAATGACATTGCGCGAATGGTCTTTCACCAAAATGTGGAGGGTCTTATCTTCTTCCACTTGCCCTAATTTGAAGGTTACTTTTATCTTATCTCTAAGCTTCTTCCACGGACCAAACAATTTCTCCTTCAACGTGCGATGATGACGATGGATTGGGATTTCTCCAATAAATGGAATAGAAAGTTCTGCCAAGTCTTTTCGTCCACGCACCTTATCGTTGATTGCTTCCATCAGGAAGATAATCAAACCAGGAAATACCAGTCCTGCAATACCACCAATGGCCCAAATCATAGCAGGAACTGGAGATGTGGGGACATTAGAGCCGGTAGCCTTGGAGATTTCGCGGTTATTATAAGCCGTGAAAGCCTGTGAAAGTTCATTCTCTTCACGCTTCTGCAACAGAAACAGGTAAAGGTTTTCTTTCACCTTCTGTTGACGCTCTTGATTCAGCAGGAAATTAGATTGGGAAGAGGAAGAAGCAATCTTACTGTTGGCTTGACCACGAATGGCTTGGGCAGAACTTAATTCCACATTCAAGGAAGCGATGTGGTTATCGACCGATGCAATCAACGCATTGCGAAGTTCGGCCAATTGCAAATCTTTCTCTTGAATAATGGGGTTCTGCAATGAGCTGGCACTCAAAAGATTGTTTCGGGAAAGCAACAATGTATTGTATTCTGAAATCTGTCCACTGATATTAGGGCTGTTGACGCCTTGATTTGCTGGAATCAATTTATACCTATTGGCATCGTTGGTCAAATAATCACGTACATAACGCGCCATGCGTAATTGATTGCTGATTTCAGTTGATTGCGCGGAGGCAGAAGTGGCCTGCCCCACATAAATACTCGACACATCACTGGCACCAGCTGGAATCATGTTAGCAGACTTGTATGAAGAAATTTCATTTTCCACATTGCCCAACTCTTTTTCTATCACTTCCAAGCGTTCACGAATAAATTTGGAAGCAGAGACAGAACGGCGGTTACAATCTTGAATCCATCGTTCATTATATACGTTGACCAATGTGGTCAAAACATTTTCTGCGCGTTGTGGATTCTCATCTTCATACGACAACTTGATAATGGTGGACATTGCACTCACTGCGCTGACATTCAACTTGCTGATGATATGATTACGCGCCTGTTGAAGAGGGACACGTTCCACTCGCAGCGTGATTTCTTGAGGAGAATAATGAAGTGACTGGGACACTTCCACTTTTCCTATAGGTGTGTTAACAGTCCTGCCTATCTTTCCTAAAACCGAACCAGGAAGACTTTGACCACCTCGCACAAAATTACTCATCAAGAAAGTACCATCGGCGCGCTGATCAAACAAAAATTCTGCCGATTCCGCATCATTCAGTTCCAGAGGAACAATCTGCACTCCCAATGCCGTTCCATAAATTACTTCCTCATGGAAACGTCCTTGAGCATAGCAGTTCACTTCCAGATGAAGGTTCGCCACTGTAGCATCTGCAATATCTGGAGACTTCAAGGTGAACAATTCATTATTCACATCCACACTTCCGCCCAACATATTCATGCTCGCAGCACTCCCCCCCCCTGCACCAGACGTTTGAAAGTCGTTGGTGATCAGGATGGACGACTCTCTTGTGTAAATCGGGGGAGTAATCTGAAGATAAAGGTAAGAGCCTGCCAATCCTAAACCTAAGCAAAGGATGAACCAATACCATTTGGAGGCAAAGACTGTTAGCATATCTAAGACCTTTGCGTAGGGCGAAGGTCCTTTGGGGGCTGCGGCTCCTGCGTTTACAGGCCTATTGGTTGTAGCCGCTGATGGAGTATTATTAAGAGGTAACATATTTATTTAGTTGACAGCCTATATGAATTAAGAGTTAAAAGATAAAAGTTAAGAGTTAAGAGTCAAAAAACCTTTAGCTCGCCGATAGGCAATGACGAACGTTTAACACGGTGAAATCAACCTTTAACCCAATGAATCCAATGAAGAAACAAGGTGGGTTATTTGAACCATGCGATGGCACTGACAATAAAGGTAGCAAGACCCATCCAGAAGGAAGGTTGTACTGTAGAGTTGCCCATGACGGTGGCATTACGCTTTTCCTTCTTGTTCATTTCCACGTAGATGACATCATTTTGCTGCAAATAATAGACCGGCGATGAATACAAATCTTCAGCAGAACAGAGGTTGACCTCATAGACGCTCTTCTTTCCATAGCTTTCACGAATCACCTTCACATTGGTACGCAAACCATTGATGTTCAAGTCACCTTGAGTACCAATGGCATCCAGGATGGTGAATTTATCACGATCAATCTGAACACGACCTGCTCCAGCTGCGCCTAAAAGGATAACATATAGATTAGAATAATCCACTGTTACGATGGGGTCGCGAATCAATCCTTTCGCTATAATTTGCTCGCGTATGGTTTCCTGCAGTTCCTGACGATTGAGACCTGCCACATGAATCTTGCCAAGCAAAGGAAAACGAATGCAACCTTCGGAATCGATTGTATATCGAGAACCTTCTCCACTGCTACCACCAGAAGAAAGACTAAACTGAGCTGCCAATTCTGGCTTATCCGAACTCACTAAGATACGGATTTCATCGTCAGCCCTAAATTTGATTTCCACTGGATTCTGAACAACGATAGACTTGCCTGGATTAAAATCTTGAAAATAGGCAATGTCTTTAGGCGTTGAGCAGGAACTCAACAACATAATTATGGTCACCATGACCATACCAAAAGTAAAAATGGATTTTCTCATGTTTAATATTTTTTAACTATTTAGTCAAGCTTTGTCTTTCAAGAAATCCACCATTAAGGCTTTTCTGCATTTTTAAGGACAAGGCATACCTTTACTTCACCCCATCTTATGCAACAGGGTGCATTTCAATCTATTAGAAAGATTCCTGCAACGAATTAGCCTTGCTAAAGTCACGGATTCAGGTGATTTTCTATCAAATTAACGTCAAAATTACGAATTTCTTAAATAATAGAAAAATTTTTGAATAAAAAAATTGTGCTTCAATGGAATAAAATAGAAACGGACTGTAAGGGATGTTCAAAAACGAACACGAATCCTTCGAATCAACACGAATGAAATAAGAATGAGATTTTTCGTGACGATTTGAGAGATTCGCGTCCTGACAAACTTTAGATTCGTATCCGTCTCAAAGGGAGATAAAACTAATTGCCATCCGGTTTTACAATATCGATAAAAGGACCGTCATTCCAATGGAAAGATTTCCAATCGTCGGGTTGGGACGGATTGAATGAGGAATAATCGCTACGAAGATATTGAAGGACGGGGAGGTTCAGCGATTTCATTCCCTCTATGATCATCTTAGAAATTTCAAAGGCACCGTATGGATTAAAGTGCGTATTATCTTCGAAAGCTTTAAACTGCCCCGGGTAAGTACGAGCTGGGTAGTGCACTAAGGCATGTTTGCTTCCTTCTACTCCCAAGGTTTCATAGAAAGTACGCGTCATATCGTGCAGCTCTATGAGTTGAACCCCTAAGTCTTTGGCCACCCACCGCATTGCTTCAGGATAGTTGGCATGTGTTTCTTGAATTTTCCCTTCCTTATCGAAAGAGCGACGCTGGGTGGGAGTGACAAAGATGGGAGTAACCCCTTTGGCGCGAGCTTCATCAACAAACTGCTTAAGGGCGTATGCGTAATTATAAAATGCACCGCTACCTGGACGTTTTTCCTTTTGATCGTTGTGTCCAAACTCCATAAAGATGTAGTCACCTTCTTTCATCAATGACACGATTTTTTTCAAGCGTCCTGCCGCAATAAAGGAGGTGGCTGTTTCCCCACTCTCTGCATAGTTTGCGACCGCCACTTTGTCGGTGAACCAACGTGTAATCATCTGCCCCCATGAAGCCCAGGGTTCATAGTCCTGATCCACTACGGTAGAGTTGCCACAAAGCCAAAGCGTGGGGACATCTTTGGCTGGTTCAATTTTTATGGAAGAAATAGCTGGCGCATCACCATTCACCTCAATCGTTAATTTATCGTCCCAATTCATCTTTGTCTCCTCGCGTTTCTTGATACGAACACGATCCGTTTTCCCATCAGGAAGGAGGATGGTGGTGTTTCGTTTGTTGACAATGAAGGAGCATTCCTTAAACTCCCCTTTCTTTGTGTTCACATTTTGGACGAAAAGACGACGCGACTCTGCACGAACAGTGGTGTTTGCCGCTTTCTTTTTGGCACCCAGCGTCACTGTCACCTTGTAATTACCGTCTGGCACAGCAACAGAGAAATAAAAGATGCCTTCCGACAGGCGATAGGTGTCATTTTGCGCCTTTCGAGCCTCATCAATTATATACTGGAAGTCGTAGCCATAGCCTTTTTCTGCTGTAAACACATCAGAAGGACTCACCTGGATGGCCGTTTTATCGCGTCCATCGAAGGAATAGGTCTGGGCATTGGACACTATGAACGAAAAACTAATAATTAAAAATAAAAAAAACTGCTTCATCTTGATACTATATTATATATAGGTATGTTCTAATAATTACTAAATCTGAGATGATTATCTTCCATTGTTTTTATGAGTTCTTTTCTCTTGCACTCACTTCAGCACTGGCTTTAACTCGTCGGGGGAGTCGTTGGTGAACATATTGACTTCGCCAGCCACTTTGGTAAACAGGTCTGCGACGAGTTGGGGATTCAGTGTCCACTGAGGGTGGAACTTATCTGACTGCATATAGGCAAGGATGGATTCTCTCAGTTGACGTGCCACAATGCGCTTGTTAAGATTGTGAGTGATGTCCATTGTTGTCATCACCAACTTCCCCTTGCCAATGTTTGCCTCGAACAGCATACCTATTTTGCGAGACACGAACCATGTGTCGATACTTTGAACCAAAGGCTGGAAGTCGGCAGGAAAATCAGTGAACTGCATGACTTGAGCATGATTCACCAATTCCCACCATTGCATATCGGAATGATAATCTGTGGGAAAAAGGTCGAAAATAGAATGAGTATTCTCCACAAAGATTCCTGTAGTGTGTGGGGGACGCATCTTGAACCATGAAGTGTTCCAAAAGACGGGGGTGAATTGTTGCACTACCTCTTTGCCATAAGTCACTTTCCCTGCGGCACAAATCAGCACATTACCACCATTTTGCAACGTCTTCAGAGCTTTCGCATCCAATGAGTCTGTCACATACACACCTTTGGGTGCAGACTTCTTATCATATTGCACGGTTTCGGGCTTTGGAGCAGGATACACCCAGAAGCTCCAACGGTTTTTAGCATCCGTACCAGGCAAAGAAACCACAAGGGTCATCTTAGTAGGTTCAGTCACAGCTGCAAGAGGAACAGCAATCTTTCCCAGTTCAATATTTCCCCCTATAGTGAGGTCACGTACAGGCAATCTCCCTTCAGCAAATAATTCTTCGGAAGGAATGGAAGAGACGGAACCCGTCAACGAGGTCTCACCCTCTTTGTAAATAAGCCACTCAGGAGCTACACCTTTCCATTCTTTGCCAGAGAATTGGCTCAACTCCACATCAGCCTCGAAAGTTTCTCCTGCCTGATAAGTGAATTTCTTTATTTTTGCAAGCGGCACGATGGAAGAGCAGAACTCACGGAACTGCTGATTGGAAATGTAGCCCTTATCATCGAAAAAAACATCAGTCACACCCACGAGAGCGGTTCCCTGCCCTGAGTAGTCATTCAACGACAGGAGCTGGAAACCTGCGTAATTGGGAGTCCGCAACGTTCTTTCAATCTCGGCCTTATAACACAGGGCTTGTAATTTTCCCGAAGCCATCATAAACTTACGCGACATCGACTCCATACCATTGTCACGAAGCAAGTCACGGAAAATTTCAAAGTTCTTCGCTTTGTTGACACCTGTGTATTTGTCTATTTCATCAAAGTTTGGGAAAACACACCATTGTCCAGTTTCATGACTCACAAACGGCATCGTGATGGGCGTGTTGGGCATATCTTTCCCATTATACATGGAAATGTTCTTTTCAAAATTCACCACCGATTCTGGTGCAGAACGTGCCCATTCATTCAACCCACGAGCACCAGCCTTCACTGCATATTCGCTACCTGGCTGCCAAGCCCATCCACCCCCGACGCTGAATCCGCAATACAAATGACGAGGATCGCATTGCTTCATCTGAGCCACATGCTCAGTTGACCAAGGCACCCAATTGCCAGCAGGTTCATTGCCAAAAGCATAGAATGTGAAGGAGGGATGATTGCCATATTCATTCGCTATGGCGATGCTTTCATCCATCAGATAGGTGTCTATCGGCTCTCCACGCCCTAAACGCACACCATGATTTGGCCATGAAGGACCTTCGGGCTGAATATAAAAGCCCACGATGTCTGCCGCCAAGAAAGCGGCCTCTGGCGGGCAATAGCTGTGGAAACGCATGTGATTCAGTCCGTATGACTTGCAAGTTCTGAAGACCTTCAGCCACGACTCCAAATCCATTGGAGGATAACCCGTATTAGGGAAATCGCAATTCTCAACCGTTCCGCGGAGGATAGTTTTCTGTCCATTGACGTAGAACATCTTATCCTTGATTTCTATCTTCCGCATGCCGAACACGGTTTCTCGACGATACACCTTACCAGCTTTCGTCACCATTTCCACTTCCAGCTTGTACAACTGAGGCTGGAATTCGTCCCACAAGAGCATACCCTCTCCCATTGGCAAATCCACATCACACTTCACCATTTCCGACTCAGCCAACGTTACCTCAACAGGTTTTGCCTCCACCACGTGCTGCCGCTCAGTGTTGAATGCCGTAGCCTTCAGCTTCACCGTTGCCTTTTGTTTCTTTCCCGCATCCATCAGTTCAAGATGCACACGAGCCAATTTTGAATCGATGTCGGGATAGACAGCAATGAAGTCGATGGCATTGAAAGGACGCAGTTCGAGTTTACCTACCAACCCGTTCCAGTCACCTTGGGTTTGGTCAGTCACAGAATGTGAGTCCTGTCCCACTTTCACCGTTTCCGGGTCGTTATCCACACAGATGGCGATGGTGTTCTTGCCAGGTTTGAGCAAACCGTAGAGGTGATATACATGAGGGACGGAAAGGGACTTCTTTCCATCGTCCACTTTTTCCCCATTCACCCACACCTGCGTGGTGATATGGGGGCGTTCCAGATAGAGGGCATACATGGGCACGGGTTCATCTTCAGGCAACACCACTGTGCGTTTATACCAAGCTTTCCCTACGTAATGTTTATCAGGTGTCAGGAAGAACTGCAGCTTCATATCCTTGCCCGGGTTGCGGTATTTCTTCATGTAAGGATTGAAGAAATAGCTGGAATCGTAGAGCGAACCCACCCATTGGGTTTCGACGCTGATGTCGTCGCCTTTCAGTTGCTGGGGCATAGAAGCTGGTAGAACAATTTGGTCGGTCAGCGCGAAATCGGGTTTGTACCAACCGTCGACAACGCCTTTTCCTTCACGGTCAATCTGAAAACTCCACGTTCCACTCAAATCAATTGATTGAGCACATACGGTTGAGGTAAAAAAAACAAGGAGCAATGCCCATATTATACTCCTTTTGTAGTCAATAGGTTTCATGTTTGTTAGTTTTTGGGGGCGAAGGTACAAAAAAAACGGCATATCCCAAAGAGAATGCCGTTTAAATCACATCATAAAGGTACAAATTCGTTATTCGCCTGGAGCGATGGCACCTGCTGGACAAGCGTCAGCACATGTACCACAGTCAACACATGCGTCTGCATCAATTACATACTTGCCGTCGCCTTCGCTGATGGCACCTGATGGACACTCACCTGCGCAAGTTCCACACATTACACAATCGTCACTAATTACGTAAGCCATAATCTTTACTTTCTTTTATTATTTTAGTATTACTTTGTTGTTTCGTTTGCAAATGTAAGAAAAGTTTTCTATACGTACCAAATTTTAGGTAGAGAAAATGCGGTAACGGATGCAAAATACTTGCATTAACTGATGAAAACAGTTGAAAAAACCCATTACGACCTACCCATTAATGAGTACGTTTACTGCGCTACAGCGGAGAATGTAAAGGTTTGAAGAGCCGCTTCAAGTCCTCGTACCAATGCACGCTTCTTTTCCTCAGGCGAGAACACAAAACCTTCAGCGACTAACAGACGGTTGTTCTTCTCGTCAGGATAGACGTAGCAGACAAAAGGGCCTCCCATAGCGTCGTTCCTCATGTACCAAAGACCACGCAAGGAGAAGATGTCCTTGCCATCGACCTTCACCATGCTTTCAGACACAGTGCGCGCATCTGTTTCCATCCATTGACCTTCATGTCCGCCTGGAATGTTCACTTTCATCACAGAATCGCGTATTGCCACCAAACGTTCCGTTGTGAGTTCTTGCATGGGCAAGGAATAGATGCAGACATTCTGACGAAACTCCTTCTTTCTGGACGAGGCCCAAAAGAAATCCTTCCCTTTCTTGATGTCATCAATTTCCGCTGGGGCATAAATCTCTATGCCGAAGAGTTTCTTGGCTTCCTCCAGTACAACGCCGCTGTGGTGCTTCTTCAGAAAATTCCTTTCGCGAGCAAACTCGTTCTCATTCAAACGTGTCAGAATCCTTGCCTGATTCTTTTCCAAGCAGCTGACAAAGCTTTGATTGTCGGGCGCATAAATGTAGAGCACCACCTGTGGCTGGGCATAGACATTCTTCTGCATCGCCACCGACGCCTTGGGATGCTTCTTCCCCACTTCGGCTACAACGATGTTGGAGTAGCCTTTGAAGGTTCCGCTGAAAGCGTATGGATTGATGTAAGTGACCCTAAAGTTAGGTTCAGCCTGAGGGAGTCCTGCAATGGGAGCTTCCACTGTGGCAATGAGACGCTGACCGGCATCCGTGTTCAGCCAGTCCTTGTCGGCCACAACCAGCAATTCATAAGGAGCACTTTGCGCCTTTCCCTTCGCTGTAGTTCCTTTCTTTTCGTCAGAATTACAGGCGGAGAGAAAGCAGATACACATTATTATATATATATAGGCGGAAAACCTATGACGAAAAAGCGATGCTGCGCTTGATGTGAAGCCATTCATCATTCTGCCGTTTGTCTGTTTAAGTGATTATTTTCCCATATTCTAATTTCGAGGAGCCACCAACCTGGCCACTTCGCTTCCGCAGAGTAGGAAGCAACCCAAACCGTAGTCATCGAAGTCGGGCTCGCTGTCGAAAGTCACGGGCTGTCCGTCCTTCGGTTCCTTGCCTGTACCCTGCACAAAGCCTAATTTTCCATTCGTGTGCAAGCAAGTCTTCACCATTGCCTTCCACGAATGGTAGATGACGGGCAGGTAAGTCTTCTTAGGCAGATAGCCGTGCCTTACGCCCCAAGCCATTCCGTAGATGAAAAGGGCTGTACCTGAAAGTTCTACCCCACCATAATTACTTCCGTCGTGGAGCGACACATTCCAAAAGCCGTCTGGGCGTTGGCACTTCAGCAGAGCCTTGGTCATGAGGAGATAATCCTTCATTTCGTCCTTGAAGTGAGCATCTTCCCCGATGTTCTTCCATTTCTTTTCGCCCAACGGTTCAAGAAAATCAGGAGCCTGAGCCTGTTTGCTCACCAGCATCGCATCCATTGCTCTGACCAGTGCGGCATAAACCCATCCGTTGCCCCGGCTCCAATAGCAGTCCTCGCCATTAGGTTCTTTGTAGGGAGGCACAAAATCCTTGTCGCGCCACCAAAGGCCGTCCTGCAGGTTGAGCAACCCCCCTCCAATAGTGTTACGAGAAGCAGCATACATGTTCCATCCCTGAGCCACATACCGGGAAGCATCTTTGTCGCCTGCAAAGTAGCAAATACGAGTCAACTTAGACAGCACAGGCAATCCCATCTGTATGGCATCAATCCAAGTCCAGTCGCCAAAGCTGCCATCCGACTTTGTCTGTCCACCAGCTACCCAAGGCACTTGGCGAGCTGCAATCACATTGTCCATACACTGTACGGTGGGGGTGAGCATCTGCTCGTCATGCTTCCGCACATACATATCTAAATAAGTCTGGCTGCAGCAATAGTCATCGGCATCGCGAGTGGTCACACCATTGCGCGGTGTCCAGCGGTGAGCTGTGCCCCAATCCATGATGTACTTTTCGTAGCGATTGAACTTCTCTCCACCTGTCAGACGCTCCAGTTCCGTAAGAGCCATTAGTCCTTCGAAATAGACGCCACGTGTCCAAAGGTTTGAGGGACGTTCCTTCTTCACGAACGTTGGTTTACCAGGATCAGGATACTTGTTGATAAAGTAATCGTTAGCACGTTCCATGGCTGCCATCACCTCCTGAAAACGGGGTTGAGCCACAGTTGTGGCAGAGAGCAGCAGTGCTAAATAGGTTAGGAAGATAGACTTTTTATTCATTGCCGTTAGTTTTAGTGGGGACAAAGGTACGAATAAGTGAGAACAATACAAAACGAAAAAGCAATTTTTCTGTTTTATTGCCGAATGCAAGTACTTGCAGCAAAGCCAAAGGTAGGAAAAAATGATGACAAACAAACAAGTTGTTGAAGAGTTTGTCATTCAGGAGGCATAGCCGCATGCAGATAGGGAACACACTTGCGTATTTCTATCGGAATGGTGGAAGCACTCAGCTGATTGGCGGTGATGTCCAACCTTACCATACATGCTTTGCTGTTGAGAGGCTTGGCTTGATCGAAGATGAAATTGCCTATGCTGTAGTAGATTTTCTTTCCCCGAAAAGTTTCGATGGTTTGGAGCGTGTGCGTGTGGTGACATATCAAGATGTCGGCACCTGACAGCAGAAGCTTTTGAGCTTCTAAGCGCTGGCGAGGTACAGGTTTGAGAGTGTGTTCACCCCCCCAATGGAGAGAGACGATGATGACGGCTGCAGGATCGGCTTTACGAAGTTGCCTGATGCGAGCAATGAGTGAATCCATCGGTTCTTGGCTGACGCAGGGTTCATCTTCCAGATAGGCATAGTTTTCAAGCGCCAACCTGAGCGAAGCCAACATCCACACTTTTCGCGGATGTTCGGCCAAGAGGACAGGGCGGGAAGCTTCCTGCATGTTCGCTCCGGCACCGATGGGAGTCATTTGAGCCGAAACGATGTTCTTTTGAGTATCCATCAATCCCCTCCGCCCTTGATCGATAGAGTGGTTGTTGGCCAGATTCAGATGCGTGAAGCCGTGCCGCTGGAGTGCGTCGAGCCATTCGGGTTCGCCTCGGAAGATGAAGCGCTTGAAGACGGGTTCGCTGATTTTGGTGGCCGGACACTCCAAATTCCCCACCACCAACTGAGCCTGCTGAAAGAGGGAGTCGATGCCGTTGGAGAAGAGATGATCCACACCATGAAGGTCGATTTCTCTCCGCACACCACGATCCAGCAAAATGTCGCCAGTAAACAGAATGCTGAGTGTGTCGGGACGCTGTGCCGACACACTCAACATAGACAGGTTTAACAACAGGCTAACAACCAGAACTGTAGAAATATTCCTCATTCACTTCGGGGGTCTTTTCCAAAGGTACAATGATTCTCTTCATCCATTCTGGCACACCTTTGCGAGGATTCTTTTCCAACATTTCCTGCCACTCCTCGTCGGTGAGCCGCTGTTCGCCAATAGGTTGAATAAACTCGCGATAGCTCAGCACAGCACCCCGCATAAGATAGAGGTCCCCCTCTATTTCCACCACTACATAGATTTCGTCGGCATTGCCCACCGCCTCGAAGAGAATGCTCTTCTCGGGGTTGTTGTCGGCATTGGCAGTATAGACATCAGCCACAAGAGCTACTTTCTTGTCGGCTCCCTCCACATCGCTCCAACCCATCAGGTATTGGTCTTCCTCGCGTACAAGGTCGAGCGAAATGTTCTCAAACGTGGCCCCGATGTACTCCAGCTGGTCATATTCTTCGTCGGCCAGTGGTGTGCCTGCCAGTTCCTTTTCGCTGATTTTCAGCAAGAATTTTACTTCTTGCCTCATGCGGTCGGTAGCGCTGCCGATTTTCTCGGTGAGCATATCCTGCTGCTGAAGCAGTTGGGCTGTGTTGTCGAGCAGTTCGATGGCTTTCTTCCAGAAGGCAACGTTTGGCTCCACGTAGCCTTTGGTGACGGGTTCTGGAGGGCCTCCACCCCCACACTCAGCACCGAAAGGTTGCTTGGCATAGAGGATGGCGTCGTGCTTCAGTTCCGCCCACGAAGCAAGCGCAGCGTTCAGGTCCTTCTTGCTCCACTCGGGGTTCTGCATGAAGTAAGGGAGTTGCGACTGGTTGTCCTTTTGGTTGGCCATCACCTTCAGCGTCTGCATCCACTGGGTGGCAATGGTTTCCTTCCATTCAATCTCGTTCATGCGTTCCTTCATCTGTTCCAATGCCGGCTTGAATCCGTCCCATTGCTGCTGTTCCTCCACAAGGAGTTTTTCGGCAGCCGACACACCCATTGCGGCAAAGACATCGAGTCCCTTGGGCACAGCGCGAAGGGTGGGGTGGCTGTCGTAGTCAACCGTTTCCTGCAACACTTCGGCATCAGGTTGGTAGCGTTGAGGCATGAGGCAGATTTTGTTGTGGCTGGTCTTCTCAAACTTAGGGCGAATGCGTGTCTGCCCGTTGCCCATCTCCTCAAGGTTCTTCTTCAGACGGCTCATCTCCTGCTGATTGGCGAGGAGGCTTTCGAGCGTGAGCCCTGTCTTTTTCACTTCGTCAATGACTTGCAGGATGGAGAGATTGTCGGGCTGACCCATCAGATAGGTGATGAGCTTGTTGTAGGTGTCGTAGTTCTTCTTTGCCACAGGATTGTTCGCCAAGGCGTATGCCATCACGACGGCTTCACACACTTCGTCAGGATTGTCCATTCCGAAAGGCACACTCTGCAGCCACATCATTCCGCGGAAATAACGCTGAAGGGTTTCGCTGCGGGTGTAGTGTCCACGAGGACGGAAGAGGCTGTAGGGGAAGGCGATTTCGTTGTAGTCCTTCATGAAGAGGCTGAAATCGTTCTCCGACTTCATCACCTTCTCCACCTCGGGCTTGGCTTCCTCTTCTTCGTCGGCAGAGCCAATCGACTGCCCCGTCAAAAGCTTGTGGGCAACAGCAAAGAAGACTGCATTGTGGTGGGCATAGGCGCGAATGTCCTCGTTAGCAGCGGTGTTGGCTTGCTGGTGCATGGCATCGTAGAGGTTGCGCGTCATCTCCACAACGAGCTTCGAGAGCGATGTTTGCTCTATTTCCTTGAGCATGCTGTCGAAGTAGAGGTGATAGAGCTGCAGGTAGAGGTCGGTGGTGACGAAACTGGGCAGGCTCTGGTAGTCGTTCTGCTCATAGACGTGGAAGAGCTGGTCGTGATTGGCTGGCACGATGGCGAATCCGTCTTGTGCCAGCTGCTGGCTGAGCCGCTCATCAAAATGTGTCAGCTGCGACGCATTGATGAGGTTTTGCATGTTCACCCGAAGGTCTTCAGGCACGTCGAAGTTCAGTTTTCTCAGTTCATCGGCCCGTGCTTGAAGCCGCTTGATGAAGGCTTTTTCTTCGTCGCTAAACTTCAGAAGCCCTGTTTCTTCGCTGGCACGATAGTAGAAGTCGCGCCAGGATTCGTCTTCCTTCTCTTCTACATTTTCGAACGAGGTTTTTTCATCAAACGCCCACATGAGGGAGTCGTACCAAGTGGTGCCTTCGTACACTCCGCGGATGAAGGCATCCTTGAAGGGGAATCCCTGGCGTGCAGCGGGTGCATTGCTCAGCACAACCACGTCGCTCAGAGAAAGTCCTGTCACATCCATGTTGTAGTCGATGCTGTCGAGAAGCTTTTCCACGTCGATTTGCGACTCTGGCACCGACACAACACTTTGTTTTTGGCTGCAGGCGGCTATGAGGCCCGCCACGCAAGCCACGAAAAAGAGTTTTGCTTTCATTGGCTAAAGGTTTTTAATGCAGTTTGTTTGTCAACAGCTTTGATGATATAATGGTCGAAATTCATTCCAAACTTGCCCCAGCGGTAGTCGGCCACCACATAGAGGGAGTCGGCTGTGAGTTCGAGAGTGCGGATTCGCCCTGCACCTTCGCCTTTGGCTGGTGGCAGGAAACGGAAGTCCTCGAGGATGCCGCCCAGTTTGGAGCCGAGCCACAGGGGGCGAGCTTTGTGTCCATTCACATGCTTGAAGATGAAGAGCCTGCGCCCACTCTCCGGATAGAAGCGGGTGGATTTCACCACCCCCACCATCGCATCCACCTTTCCGTCGCCATCAACATCGCCTGTCTGGAACTGATAGACGGGGTAAGGCAGTCGCCAGTCATCGAGCCAATAAAGGCTGTCGTTCTGCCGGCGCAGCGTAAATCCGTCTTGCTGGCAGTACTGAGCCATCATTGTCCAAGGGAGGAGCAATGCCACAAAGGAAGGAATAAGGGCTTTGGTAAGCATAGTTTACGATATTTGCGTGGCAAAGATACAAATAAGTGAGAACAATACAAAACGAAAAAGCATTTTTTTCGTTTTTATTGTTTAGGTATGTTCTCTTGGGCCATAGCTCGCTATGCCCCTGCGGTCTTGCACCCAAATCTACTCCAAAATCAACTAAAAACAATTGAAAGCTAATTTTTAGAACATACCTTTATACAATGCATCCACGGAATGTAAATTCGTTTTTCGCAGGGACAACATTTTCGCTTTGGATTTCGGCAGTAGGAGGTAGGCGAAAATCATCGAAGGCTTTGGGAGAGACCAGCGAATACTTTGGGAGAAAATAACGAAAGCTTTGGTGAAAGCCAACGAAAGCTTTGGTGAAAGTCAACGAAAGCTTTGGTGAAAGTCAATGAAAGCTTTGGTGAAAGTCAACGAAAGCTTTGGTGAAAGTCAATGAAAGCTTTGGTGAAAGTCAACGAAAGCTTTGGTGAAAGCCAACGAAAGCTTTGGCATAATTCTGCGGAAGCTTTGATTGTTGAAAGTTATCAATTCAGCGAAGGAAAAGGAAAAAGGCGGGGAGGAAAATAAAACTCAAATTCATCTGGTTTTTGGCTACGCCGAGCTAAGTTCTTTCATTTAATCGTGCTGTTGATATGGTTATCTAAGGTACTCACATTCGGAAAAACTCAAATTTATTTGTTTTTTCTCTCACTTAGTCGTACCTTTGCATAAAATATCATGAGTAATCGTTCATATCAATAAAAAACCTGTTACACATGCTAAAGAAACTATTTGGCTTCGACGCCACGAAGCATTCGGTCAAGACCGAAATGATGGCCGGCCTGACCTCGTTCTTGACGATGGCGTATATCCTCGCCGTCAATCCAAGCATCTTCTCAGCATTGGCAAGTCAGGGGATGGACACCAACGCAGTGTTCACCGCCACAGTCATCGCCTCTGTAATCGGTACACTGGTCATGGCCATTTATGCCAAGATGCCGTTCGGACTTGCTCCAGGCATGGGCCTGAACGCTTTTTTTGTCTATACCGTTTGCCTCACCATGGGCTACACGTGGCAGTTTGCTTTGACAGCCATTCTGCTGGAAGGCATTATCTTCATCATCATGAGCGTGACGAAGATTCGCGAAATGATTGTCAATGCCATCCCTACGCCTCTGAAGGCTTCTATCTCTGTGGGCATCGGACTCTTCATTGCTTCGTTAGGACTGAAGAACTCGGGCATCATCGTAGGCAACGAAGCCACCCTCATCACCTTGGGCACAGTGAAGAGCGGCACCGCCCTCCTCTGCATCATCGGCATTCTGCTCACCGCCGCTCTGCTCATCTACAAAGTGAAGGGTGCCCTGCTGATAGGCATTCTGGCTACCACCATCATCGGCATTCCGATGGGACTAACAGAGTTGCAAGGCATTGTGGGCATGCCTCCCGACGTTTCGCCCCTTTGCATGCAATTTGAATGGCACAACATCTTCACGCTCGACATGCTGCTGGTGGTGTTGACCTTTCTCTTCATCGACATGTTCGACACCATCGGCACCCTCATTGGCGTGATGGGCAGTGCCAACCTCATCGACAAGGACGGCAAGATTCCGGGTGTGGACCGCGCCTTATTGGCCGATGCCATCGCCACCACCGCTGGTGCCTGCGTGGGTACATCCACCACCACCACCTACGTGGAGTCGGCCTCCGGTGTGAGTGAAGGCGGGCGCACAGGGCTCACGGCAGCCTCCATTGCCCTGTGCTTCCTCATCTCCCTGTTCTTCTCCCCCTTGTTCCTGTCCATTCCTTCAGCCGCTACAGCTCCTGCGCTGATTGTGGTGGGACTGATGATGTTCATGCGTGTGGTACACATCGACTTCAACTCTTACGACGAGGGGCTTCCCTGCTTCATCACCCTCTTTGCAATGGCCATGTCCAGCAGCATCAGCGACGGCATCCTGCTTGGCATCATCTCCTGGGTGGTGCTCAACGCCATAGCACGCAAGTGGGAAAACCTGAACTGGACGCTGGGTATCCTGGCCGTCACCTTCGCCATTCGATACATCTTGCTGTAAGTTATTCTTAATCACCTATTCATCATGAAGAAAGAAGAAACAGCGGAAAATCTACAACAAGGCATTTACGATGCCCGCAAGTTGGGCTACGCAAAATTCGGCATTCTGGGCATTCAGCACCTCTTCGCCATGTTTGGTGCCACCATTCTGGTGCCAGCCATCACAGGCCTCAACGTGTCAACCACCCTTCTCTTTGCTGGCATCGGCACGCTGATTTTCCACTTCATTTCAAAAATGAAAGTGCCCGCCTTTCTGGGTAGCTCCTTCGCCTTCATCGGCGGCTACATGTCGATAAAGCAGATAGGCATAGACAAGGGGCTGTCTGAAAGCCTGTCGCTCGACTATGCCTGCATCGGTGTAGCATGTGCAGGACTCTGCTACTTCATCATGGCTGCACTCATCAAGTGGTTTGGTTCAACCAAAGTGCTCAAGTATTTCCCTCCTGTCGTCACAGGCCCCATCGTGGTGTCTATCGGACTCTGTCTCTCAGGCACTGCCATCTCGAGCATCACCACCGACTGGCTCATCGCTTTAGTAGCCATTGTGGTGGTCATCGTCAGCAACATGTGGGGCAGGGGCATTGTCCGCATCGTGCCCATCTTGCTGGGCGTTATCGCATCCTTCGGCCTGGCTGCCTGCTTGGGCAAGGTGGACTTCGCCGCCTTCAGCCAAGCTGCATGGGTGGGTTTGCCTGTAGCTCGCGAAAACACCATCCTGGCTGTGACGGACAATCCTGACACCTCGCTCATCTTCACCAGCATCATCGCCATCATGCCCATCGCCTTTGCCACCATCATGGAACACATCGGCGACATGTGCGCCATATCTGGAACTGTGGGCAAGAACTACCTTGCCGACCCAGGACTGCACCGCACACTCACCGGCGACGGTGTGGCCACTGCCTTGGCTTCCCTCTTCGGAGCTCCAGCCAACACCACTTACGGAGAGAACACGGGTGTGCTCAACATAACGAAGGTGTACGACCCCAAAGTCATCCGGCTGGCTGCCCTGCTGGCCATCCTGCTCAGCTTCTGTCCCAAGTTCGCCTGTCTGGTGAGCATGATGCCAGCCGCCACCATCGGCGGAGTCTCCCTCATCCTCTACGGCATGATTTCGGCTGTGGGCATCCGCAACATGGTGGAAGCACACATCGACTTCTCATCGATGCGCAACATCATCATTGCCGCACTCATCCTTGTCATTGCCATCGGCGTGAAATACGGAGCCAACGACTCCATCGCCATCGGGCCTGTCAACATCTCAGGCCTGGCTATGGCTTCCATCGTAGGCATCGTGCTCAATGCCATACTCCCCAACCGCGTTGATATAGATGTAGAGCAATTCACCAACTAAAGGGCAGCAATGTTCAGCATGTGCGAACCCCTCTGCTAAGTATTCATTCATTACAAATCATCACTAAATAAACACATAATTATGAACAAGATCATTCTCTCTGCGCTGCTCATTCTGGCAGCCATCAGCATGAATGCACAAGACATTCAGTTCCACTACGATTTCGGGCGTTCACTCTATCCTGACGAAGAAGCTGGCCGTCAGAAACTGACCATGACTCTTGAACAATTCAAGGCCGACCAATGGGGTTCTTGGTTCTATTTCGTGGATATCGACTTCAGCCGCAAATTCACGGAAGGAGCATACGCCGAAATCTCGCGCGAGTTTAACCTCGGCAAGCAATCTCCCTTCGCTGCCCACATCGAGTACGACGGAGGCCTGAACCGCTTTGGCAGTTTCCAGCAATCGGGCTTGATTGGTGCCGCATGGAACGGGCATTCGGAGGACTTTTCCAAAACCTACTCCGTGCAGCTCATGTACAAGCACTATTTTAAGAGCTACGAAAACACGCGCTCCTATGCCAGCTGCCAGCTCACAGGCGTGTGGAGCACCACCTTTGCCAACAAGGCTTGCACCTTCACAGGCTTCATCGACCTCTGGCGCGGGGAAAAGGCCAATGGGCACGGACAGCTCGTTCTGCTCACAGAACCACAGTTTTGGTACAACTTCAACAGCATCAAAGGATTGGAGAAAACAAACCTGAGCATCGGTACAGAGGTGGAGATAAGCAACAATTTCGTCTATAACACCTGCAACGACAAGTCGTTCTTCATCAACCCAACCTTAGCCCTGAAGTGGACCTTCTGACACCATATACACTCAATGTAGGAGGTCGATTGCTCGACCTGTCCAAGCCGAAAGTGATGGGCATACTCAACGCTACGCCCGACTCGTTCTATGCAGCGAGCCGGGTGCAGACAGAGGGAGCCATACGTGAGCGCGTGCAGCAAATTGTGGCTGAAGGAGGGGACATCATTGATGTTGGGGCTTGCTCCTCACGACCAGGTGCGGAAGATGTGTCGCCCGCTGAAGAAATGGAACGGCTGAGGCGAGCCATGAGGGTGGTGAGAGAAACGGCTCCTGACATTCCCGTCAGCATCGACACCTTTCGTGCAGACATTGCGAAGGCTGCAGTTGAAGAAATGGGAGCCAACATCATCAACGACATCTCAGGAGGGGAACTGGACAAAGACATGTTCCCCACTGTCGCCAAGCTGGGTGTCCCCTACGTGCTCATGCACATGAAAGGAACTCCTCAAACCATGCAGCAAGCTCCCCATTACGAAGACGTGATGAAGGAGGTGCTGCTCTACTTTGCTGAGCGAGTTCAAAAACTGAGAGACCTTGGGCAGAAGGACATCATCCTCGATCCTGGCTACGGATTCGGGAAGACCTTAGAAGACAACTACCACTTACTGCACCATCAAGACAGGTTACAATTGTTTCAACTCCCCCTCCTCGTAGGCTTCTCGCGCAAAAGCATGGTGCACCGCTTGCTCCAATGTAGCCCTGAGGAAGCCCTTAATGGCACAAGCGTGCTCAATGCACTGGCCTTGCAGAAAGGAGCAAACATCCTGCGGGTACACGATGTAAAACCCTGTGTGGAAGTGTTAAAAATCGTCACTAAAACCTTAGCGTCCTGATAACAATTAAGCCCCCTTCGATATGTTTGAATTTGGTATAAAAGATGCGATAGACATTCTTCTTGTAGCCTTGATGCTCTTCTACGTATGGCGACTGATGAAGTCATCAGGTTCGCTAAACGTCTTCTACGGCATCCTCGTCTTCATCGTCACCTGGATTGTCGTCTCGCAAATGTTGGAGATGAAACTGTTAGGAAGCATCTTCGACAAACTGGTCAGTGTCGGAGTGCTCGCCCTGATTGTCCTCTTCCAAGAAGAGATACGCCGTTTCTTCCTCACCATTGGCTCGCAACATCGCCTGAGTAAGATTATCAAATTCTTCCAAACGCGAAATATCGCTACTGAAAACGAGCATGCCGACCAACAGCTTATGCGCATCGTGCTCGCCTGCGACTACATGAGCAAGAATTTGGTTGGAGCCCTCATCATCATCGAGCGCGAGATGTCACTCAACGACATTGTGAAGTCGGGCGAAACTATCGACGCAAACATCAGCACAGAACTCATCAAGAACATCTTCTTTAAGAATTCTCCACTCCACGACGGAGCCGTCATCATCAGCCACAACCGAATAATGGCAGCAGGCTGTATCTTGCCAGTAAGCCATAACTTGAACATACCCAAGGAACTCGGGCTTCGCCATCGTGCTGCCCTTGGAATCACGTCGCAGAGCGATGCCATAGCCATCATCGTCAGCGAGGAAACAGGGGCCATCAGCGTAGCACAAGGCGGGGAGTTCCATCTGCGACTTGCCAGCAACGAGTTGGAAAGCTATTTAATCAATGCACTGAAATAATGGAAATAAAAGATCTCTACGAACTCTTCTTGCAACACCCGACAGTCACCACCGACAGCCGCAATGTGCCTGAAGGCTCTATGTTTTTCGCATTAAAAGGCGAAACCTTCGACGGCAACGCATACGCCAAAACGGCCTTGGAGCAAGGAGCCGCCTATGCCGTCATCGATGAAAAAGAATATGACACGGAGGGAGACGACCGGCTCATTCTTGTGGATGACGTTCTTACCACCCTTCAGCAGTTAGCCAAATACCACAGGGTTCACCTCGGAACCACCATCATCGGCATCACAGGCACCAACGGTAAAACCACAACCAAAGAACTGATTGCCACCGTGCTGAAGAAGAAATACAACGTGCTCTACACGCAAGGCAATTTCAACAACCACATCGGAGTGCCCAAGACGCTGCTGCAACTACGCAAGGAACACAACATAGCCGTCATTGAGATGGGTGCCAACCACCCAGGCGAAATCAAAACGCTGGTGAACATTGTCCTGCCCGACTTTGGCATCATCACCAACGTGGGAAAGGCTCACCTGCTGGGTTTCGGCTCATTCGAAGGGGTCATCCGCACAAAAGGGGAACTTTACGATTTTCTCCGCGAAATCAAAGGCACAGCTTTCATCAACAATGACAATCCTTATCTCAAGCGCATCAGTCAGAATCTGACCCTCGTCAAGTACGGACATCAAAGCCAAAACGAGAATTTGCTGGTAGAGGGCAAACTTGTGGAGTGCACCCCCTTTCTCAAGTTCGAGTGGAAGCGTTACGGCACCAGCAACGAAATACCTCATGAAGCAGACTCCCAACCGATGACGGTACTGACCAAACTGATTGGCAGCTACAATCTCGACAATGCTTTGGCCGCAGCCTGCATAGGAACCTTCTTCCAAGTGCCCGCCCAAGACATTTGCCAAGCACTGGAGGATTATACTCCTTCGAACAATCGAAGCCAACTCACCGTCACCAAAGATAACAAGCTGGTGGTGGATGCCTACAATGCAAATCCCACCTCGATGAAAGCTGCGTTAGATAACTTCGCACTTATCCCTGCTCCCCACAAGATGTGCATTCTTGGGCAGATGGGCGAATTGGGCGAAGTGAGCCATGAGGAGCATCAGCGAATTGTTGAGCAGCTGAAAAGCAGTGACATGGAAACCGTTTGGCTCGTCGGAGAGGAATTTGCAAAGACAGAACACCCTGATTCTTACCGCCTCTTTGCTAATGTGGAGGAGGTGAAATCCGCCCTCTCTGCAAATAAGCCCCAAGGACGGCTCATCCTCATCAAAGGCTCCAACAGCAACAAGCTCGTACAAACCATCGACTTTCTCTAACCGACCTACACATATAATTATATATAGATGTGGGTTCTTCTCTGCGGCAAATGAAAACCTATCCCCTACTGCAAGGACAAATAGAGGTGTGGCACGCTTGGATAGCCAACCCCACATCCGTTGCTTACAACCTGCCAGCGGTGGTGCCCTTCGGAAAGGACATCGACCTTGACAGGTTGGAAGCTGCCTTACGGACAATTTGGACTCAGAGGAAGGAACTGCACACCCTGTTTCGGATAGAGGAAGACGGAGAACCACGCCAATGGAATGACCCTACGCTTCCGTTGCCCCTTACGAGAATGCGAATGACAGAAGCGGATACACAAAACTACATACAGTGTGGTTTTGTGCGTCCGTTTGTTGTACAAGAAGTTGTGCCAAACGGACACACAGAGACCTGGCTAAACGGTCTTTCAACACCTTTCGTCCGTTTTGAAATCATAGAGACAGAAGTCCACAACTACCTGCTCTACGACATACACCACCTACTGAGCGACGGCATCACCCTTTCCCGAGCCTTCTTAGCCAAAGACCTGCCTGCTGCTTACGAAGATGCAGCACTTGCGAAACAGACGTACGGACTTTATGAGCATGCCATTGCTGAGAATGCGCTGACAGGAAGCGAACAATATAAGAAAGATGCAGAGTACTTTCATCAACAAATGAGCGAAGTGACGTTCACAAGCCTCTCCGCTCCTGTGGCAAATCCTTGGGGACCGCATCTTGAAGCAACTGCACAAATAGAAGCGACGCGTGTTGACCATTGGTGCCAAGAGCAAGGAGTGTCGCAAAACCTCCTATTCATAGCGTCTTTCAGCATCGTGCTGTCAAAACTCAGCAGAGAGGAAACGGTAGCCTTCGCCTCGCTCACTCATGGCCGCACAGACCGCCGACTCACCAATGCTTACGGCATGTTCGTCTGTTCTCTCCCTGTGGTGGCAAAGGTGGAGAAAGATTTGAACACAAAAGATTTCACCAGACAACTGCGACGATGGCTTATCGGTTGTGTTCGCCACCACACCTATCCCCTCACACATCTGTGCCGCGACTTACACAAGACACCCTCAGTAACCTTTGCATTCCAAGGTCACAACATTCTTGAACAAACCACAACAGGCGGAAAGCTTACCACTGGCTACCAATTGGTGCAAGGAACCACTAAAAACGATCTCAGCTGCACCATCTATCTGAAAGATAAACACTATGAAGTGCGCACAGAAGGGAGTGGAGCCAGATGGAGTGAAGAGCGATTGGAACGCATAGCAAACGCTGTGGCCACCTGTACGGAAAGCCTTATGCGTCATCCCGATGGCACACTCGCTGACATTGAGATTGTCGGTTCTGAAAAGCAGACGGCACTCATACAATTAGGGCAAGGCGAATTCCTGGAGTACGACAAAAGCCAAACCTTCGTGAGCCTCTTCCTTCAGCAAGCAAAGGCCACCCCTGATGCTTTAGCAGTAACCGACGGAATCCTCACATTAACCTACAATGACTTGAACCGCCGTTCAAACCAAGTGGCTCATTACCTAAGGGCGAAAGGGATAGGAAGAGGTGACCACGTAGCTATCACAGCCGGGCAATGCACCCAATTCGTGGTGGCAGCCCTTGCCACCCAGCGTATCGGAGCCGCGTACGTACCCATCGATTCCACTTGGCCAAAGCGACGAAAGGAGGAAGTAAAGCAGGATGCAGAAGTGAAAATAGTCATAAATGGGGACGAACAGGATGAAGACCTCTCGCGAACGAACGACACTGAAGCCGGCTTCCCCCTCCCAACCGACCTGGCATACATTATCTATACGTCAGGAACAACAGGCCGCCCTAAAGGGGTAATGATTTCCCACCGAGCCAAACTCAACCTCATTCAGAGCATTGTCCACCTGTGGCACTTGACGGCTGAGAGCCGCATCAGTTGCCATTCATCTGTCGCTTTCGATGCTTCGGTCGAAGACATCTTCCCTGTCCTCACGGTAGGGGGGAGCGTCCACATCATGCCCGAAGCCATACGTCGAAGTCTGCCCCAAATACATGAGTTCCTCATCACCCATCGCATTACAGGCGGTTGTTATACCACCCACCTCGGCACAGCATTAGCTGAACAATTTCCTCTCCCTATGCAATATCTCTGTTTAGGTGGTGAGCGATTAGCCAAAGTGCCTGCTACCCAACCGCAAATATTCAACACCTACGGACCCACAGAGTTCACTGTCGATGCCACCTACAGTAAAACCTCCACCCTTATCGGACGCCCCTTCCCTAACCTCGCTGCCTACGTATTGGATTCTTGGCACCATCTTGTTCCTCAAGGAGAGACTGGTGAATTGTGCCTCGCAGGTCCTCAAATGGCAGATGGATATTGGAAGCGACCAAAGGAGACTTCAAGTGTATTCTGCGAGGTTCCAAAACTTGAAACGAAAGTCTATTGCACTGGCGACCTCGTCCGATGGACCCCAACAGGCGAATTAGAATACATGGGGAGAAAAGATCGCCAAATCAAACTTCACGGCTACCGTATCGAATTAGAGGAGATTGAGCATCAACTTCAACTAGTGCAAGGCGTACAAACGGCCGCTGCCGCTATACAAAAAGTGAATGGCATTGACCGCCTTTGCGCTTATTATCTAAAGACAGATATTTCCTCCAAGGTGGAAACTTTCCCAAAAGAAGGAAACGTATCCCCTTCCTTCGTGAGAGAAGAGCTAAGCAAAACGCTCCCCCCGTACATGATGCCCGACTACCTTATCCCGCTCGATGAAATGCCCCTCTCCACTACAGGAAAAATCGATTACAGTTCCCTTCCTTTACCTCAAAAGGAAATCCACTACGAGAAACCAATCAACGAGGAAGAATGGACATGGTGCCGGCTCTTTGAACAAGTGACTGGAGCGGAACAAGTATCTCCTACCGACAATTTCTTCCACCTTGGCGGCAGTTCCATCCTTGCTACCACCCTCGTAGCCGCTGCCCAGCAGCAAGGCCAAGCACTCACCTATGGCGACATCTTCACTTACCCCACACCTCGCCAGCTTGCCAATCGCGCCCACTGCTCCCATGAAACCTATAAGACCCATGAGTCCCATGAGTTCCATGAGTCCTATAGGTCCCATGAGTCCCATAAGCCCCATACCCCCCACCTTCTGCTCACAGGAGCAACAGGTTTGCTGGGTAGCCACATCCTGAAAACTTACTTAAACACAGAGCCAGGACTTGCCTATTGCCTTGTTCGGGCTCATGATGAACATCATGCCTTTGAACGAGTACTTGAAGCTCTTCGTAATCACTGCGGATACGAACCTGGCAGAGAACAAAGCATTCGAATCATACCAGTGGTTGGTGATTTGTTCAGCCTTTCTCCGTGGTCTTTCCCTGTGGACATTGAGATGGTCATCCACTGTGCAGCAGACACTCGCCACTTTGCGGCTGGCAACGACATCGAAGCCACTAACATTGATGGCACCAGAAACATTATCAATTTTTGCCAAACCAAGGGTACACGACTCATACATGTGTCCACCTTGGGTATTATCCCTCATACCGCCAATGCCTATATCCGCTCGAAGTCTATTGCTGAACAGGATGTACTCCAAGCCATCAAGACGGGAAGTCTGCAAGGGTGCGTGATGCGAATAGGCAACCTAATGCCATCTAACGGCACTTACACAACATTACAAAAGGCATTAGAGGCACTGCGGGAACTTGGGGTATATCCACAAGCACTGGGCAAGCTACCCATCGTCCTTTCTCGAACCGATGATACGGCACGAGCCATTCTCTTGCTGACCCGTCATGCAGATAGCAGAAAAGTTCTTTCACCCTACAACCCTCACACCACAACTTTGGCAGCATGTTTGAACCGCAAAGGACATGTAACGGCAGTCAGTGACGAACAATTCAAAAAAATCATCACACAGGCACTTACCACTCCTATCAACCACGATTGGCTGACTCCCCTGCTCCACTATCTCGACATCATCAAGAGCCTTAGCAACACATACTGTCTCCCAACCAACGAGGAAACAACCAGAATCCTTACAGAATTCCACTTTTACTGGAATAATGTACAAACATGATGAATAAATGTATTTGGGGAACTATCAAATATGACTTTACTCAATAAATTTCATCATAAACATCATTTTTTTCTTCTTTTCGCTTTGTACAATACCCTTTTATCTTTAAATTTGCAAAAAAACTAATACTTAGCAATGAAAATCAAACTACCTACAGCACTCTGTGTTATATTGATGTGCACTTCCTGCGAGAAAGTCTCATTGGACGAAAACATTGAACTTTCTTCACAAGAAAAAGAAAATGCAAGTATCACGCTTTCCACCCGTACTGGTGATGACAACAACGTGACAGAAGGGTTCATTTACATTTTCAACTCATCAGGTGCCTGTGTGCAACGGCTTTCTACCGATGCTGACAACACAGAAGTAACTACAAAACTATCCGCTGGCACTTACAGCATTTATGCTTTCGGCGGCAGCGACCTCTCGCGATTCATCTTTCCTTCACAAGAAGAAGCCACTACCACCAGCGTCATTGCGCGTCAGGCAGGAAAACTGATGGGAGATTTGCTACAGAAACAAACCGACATTACAGTGGAAGACGGTGAAGAGCGAGACCTGAATCTCACTCTCGACCGCAAAGTGCTCTGCATCGACCAGGTAATCATAACCAATATGCCAACAGATGTCACGAAGGTAGAGGTGTCACTCTCACCTTTCTACAGCACCATGTCGTTCGATGGCACCTACCCCACCTCTCCGTCCGAAAGTTACATCGTCTCCCTCACAAAGCAAACTGATGGAACCACTTGGAAAGCCACTCCTAACCAGATGCTCTTCCCATCAAAAAGAACACCTATGGTGAATGTCTCGTTGACCTCACCAGAAGGGACATCAGGATTCTCTTATACTGCCGAAACAGCCATGCTCGCCAACAAGCACTATACCATCAGCGGTGCTTATAACGTGGCGCATGGAGCTACCCTCTCCTGCACTCTTTCTGCCTCTGAATGGGGTGAAGATGGCAGCATAGATTTCGAACTCAACAAAGACAACCAGCTGACCTACGCACCTGTTGCGGGTCAGAAATGCAATGGATACTATTGCGTGTCGGTCAACACAACTGCCCGCACGGCTGTACTGTTGTCAAAGAAATCCATCTCATACGTTGTTCCTAACAACACAACTGATGCCGCTGCATGGCAGCAAGCCACAATCGAGCCTATGACCAACTTAGAGAAGCCTACAGGCATTGAGGGGACTTGGCGACTGCCTACTTCTGCAGAGACTGAGATATTCAGCAAAGAATCCCCCCTTGTTGTGATATTTGACAACAACATTTCTCCCATTTATTTCTGTACCATCAATTCCACTTTCGGATGGGGCTATACACTAAAAGACGGTAATACATATACTTTCAATACAGGCACCACACCATTTGGCAGTCAAATCAAACTCCGTCCTGTCATCGACATTAGCTATTAACACCAAGCAACATCCATGAAAAAGTTATCGTTATTACTCATTGCAGGCCTTTTTGCTGCCTGTGAACAATACACACTACCCGATGAGATTGCACCCGAAACAGAAGGGAACCTTACCGTCAGCATTTACCAGCTGGAACAGTCACCATTTGAGTCTCTTACACGCGCCACAGATTCAGAAGTCTGCACACGGCTCAACTTTGCCATCTACGATCTGGAAGGCACCCGCTTAGAGCAAATCAATCAGAAAGCAGAGGAAAGCGGTTTCGGCACGGCTTCCTTCCAACTCGACGAGGGCAACTACCAGTTGGTGGCATTGGCGCATAGCAGCAAAGGAAATCCTACAATGACCAATCCTGCAAAGATTCAATTCACCAACGCAACGGGATATACCGATACCTTCCTCTACCACACTTCAATTGCCGTGACCGACGAACCGCAAACCCTCTCGCTCACTCTCAACCGCATTGTGTCGCTCTGCCGCTTCGTCATCACCGATGCAATTCCCGAGGGAGTGACCAAATTGCAATTCACTTACACAGGTGGAAGCGGAGCGTTTGATGCCGCTACAGGATTAGGCAGCGTGAAAAGCACCCAAAAGCTGGTATTCGATGTGCAAGAAGGAGATGCAGAGACACAGTACGACCTCTACACGTTCCTCCACAACCAAGAGGGAACCATCAAGTTGACTGTCACGGCTTTGGACGCAGACGAGAATGTCTATCTTGAGCGAGAATTCAACATCGCTATGGAGCGAAATCAAATTACCACGCTCACAGGAGCCTTCTTTGTGGGAACCACTCCTTCCTATGCCCAATCCGTCACTGCCACAGTTACGCTCAACACCCCTTGGGAGAACGAAACCGAAATGACCTACTGATTTTCGTTGAAGAACTTAAATGACAATTTAGCATTAGGAACCCTCCATAAGGGGTTCCTAATTGTCTTTTCTACACAGACATGACGTTTTTTTCAAGAAGATTTCGTACCTTTGCGCCCTGAAAATAAATATCGAATCATCATGATTACAATAGAACAACTGAAGGACATAAAGGACAGAACTGAGGCTTTGCACCGCTATTTGCAGATTGACCAGAAACTGATGGAAGTAGAAGAAGAAGAATTGCGCACCCAAGCACCTGGCTTTTGGGATGATCAAAAAGCGGCAGAGGCACAGATGAAAAAGGTGAAAGGATTGAAGCGCTGGATTGATGGCTACAACGAAGTGAAAGCAGCGACAGACGACACAGAGGTGGCTTTTGACTTTTACAAGGAAGAAATGAGTACCGAGGAAGAGGTGGACGACTACTATGCCAAAGCCCTAAGATTGATTGAAGACTTGGAACTGAAAAACATGTTGCAAGGTGAGGCAGACAACATGGACGCTGTGTTGAAAATCAACGCAGGAGCGGGAGGCACCGAGGCTCAAGACTGGGCACAGATGCTGATGAGAATGTACCAGCGCTATGCCGAACAGCACGGCTACAAAGTGACCATCAGCAACTATCAGGATGGTGAAGATGCAGGCATTAAAACTGTGACAATGGAGATTGCAGGCGATATGGCCTATGGCTACCTGAAGGGAGAAAGCGGCGTGCATCGTTTAGTGCGCGTGAGTCCTTACAATGCCCAAGGGAAGCGCATGACCTCCTTCGCCAGTGTGTTTGTCACTCCTCTGGTAGATGACACCATCAATGTGGAGATTGAGCAGTCACGTATTTCGTGGGACACTTTCCGTTCCAGCGGAGCAGGTGGGCAAAACGTGAACAAAGTAGAGTCGGGAGTGCGTCTGCGCTACCAGTACAAAGACCCCTACACAGGCGAGGAAGAGGAGATTTTGATTGAGAACACGGAAACTCGCGACCAGCCAAAGAATAAGGAGAATGCGCTGCGTCTGCTCCGTTCCATGCTCTACGACAAGGAATTGCAACACCGCATGGCTGAGCAGGCCAAGGTGGAAGCAGGGAAGAAAAAGATTGAATGGGGCAGCCAGATACGTTCCTACGTGTTTGATGACCGCCGTGTGAAAGACCACCGCACCAACTACCAGACAAGCGATGTCGGTGGAGTGATGGACGGTAAACTGGATGGGTTCATCAAAGCCTATCTCATGGAATTTGCTACAAAGGAATAATATGGTACATCAAGAAATAGAACGAAAGTTTCTGGTGAAAGACAATTCCTTCAAAGCGCATGCCTACAGCAAGACACACATTGAGCAAGGGTATTTCGCCACAGAACCAGGCAAAACCGTGCGGGTGAGAATTCGTGATGACAAAGGCTACCTGACCATCAAAGGTCCCTCAAAAAAGGAAGGACTGGCACGCTACGAATTTGAAACGGAAATTTCGCTGGAAGATGCCCACGAGATGATGACGCTCTGCATGCCTGGACGAGTCGATAAAAACCGCTATCTGGTGAAGTGCGGGAAGCACATAGTAGAGGTGGACGAGTTTTTTGGCGACAACGAAGGACTGGTGCTGGCAGAGATAGAGCTGGAGAGCGAGGACGAAACCTACGAGCGTCCCGATTTCCTCGGCAAGGAAGTGACGGGCGACTATCATTACTACAACAAATACATGCTGCGCCGCCCCTACAAATTGTGGAAGGACGAGGTGGCATTTGAACAATCGGACGACCCATCAGAAAGATTGTAACGCAAGAGCACGAAGAAAAGCAAGCAATGACAAAGCCTCCCTAAAGGCTAAAATAAAAGAAAGGGAAATGACTATACACATACGCAAATACCTTTTGACAATCATCATTTCGGTGGTCATTATAGTACTTAGCACGATACCCATTCCTGAAAATCCTCCCCTTGGCGATGTACCCTTGATTGACAAATGGGTACACATGGTGATGTATGGAGGTTTGGCACTGATAGTATGGGTGGATCATGTGGTGAGGGGCAAGAATCCATTCACACGGAAGGCCCGCATACTCACTATGCTCTATGCCCTTGCCCTGGGTGGAGCCATGGAATTGGTGCAGGCATATCTCACCACTTGCCGCTCTGGCGACTGGATAGATTTCGAGGCCGATGCTGTGGGAGTATTGATAGCAATGTTGTGCATTATTTTTATCGATAAATTATGGAGAGAGAAAATTTTGGCTCGAAAATAGGAGCCATCCTTGCAGCTGCTGGGTCAGCCGTTGGCTTAGGCAACGTGTGGCGTTTCCCCATCGAGACAGGAGAAAACGGCGGTGCGGCATTCATCATCATCTATGTGCTCTGCATTTTGCTGTTAGGCCTACCCATCATGATCAGCGAGTTCCTCATAGGTCGCTACACCCATGCTAACACGGCAGGTGCGTTCCGCATCGTGTCAAATGGTTCACCCTGGAAGTGGGTGGGACGCATGGGTGTCTTCACCGGCTGGTTCATTATGTGTTATTATGTGGTGGTAGGCGGCTGGACCATGCACTACACTTTCCTCTCCGTCACCAACGCTTTTTACGAAGTTCCTGCCTCGCGATACGAGGACATTTTCAACCACTTCGTCGCCAACCCCTGGGCGCCCACCCTGTGGCTGTTCCTTTTCATTGGCATCATACACTTTGTCATCACACGCGGTGTACAATCAGGCATCGAGAAGTCTGCCAAACTGATGATGCCTACTCTTTTTGCCATCACCATTTTCCTCGCAATCTGCTCTGTCACCCTGCCTGGAGCATCGCAGGGCATCGAGTTTCTGCTGCGTCCCGACTGGAGCAAGGTGGACAGCACCACCATTCTCGAGGCCATGGGACAAGCGTTCTACTCGCTGAGTTTAGCCATGGGTTGTCTGTGCACTTACGCCAGCTACTTCGACAAGCAGACTCCATTGGCAAAGTCGGCACTGAACGTGTCGGTCATCGACACACTCATAGCCATTCTGGCAGGCTTCATCATCTTCCCCTCCGTGTTTAACATCGGTATGAACCCCAACGACGTAGGTGTAGGAGCTGGGCTTACCTTCATTTCCCTGCCTAACGTATTTCAGCAGGCTTTGGGCGACGGCAGTTTCCTCGCAGTAGTCTTCTCCACAGCTTTCTACTTTCTCCTTTTCGTAGCCGCTCTTACCAGCGCCATTTCGTTGCATGAAGTGGCAACAGCCTATGTAACAGAAGAGTTCAAGATGTCGCGCAAGAAAGGAGCCACAATTGTCACCCTCACAGTCCTGGTTTTAGGCGCGCTCTGCTCTCTTTCGTTCGGACCTCTGAGCGGTGTAAAACTCTTTGACCGCAACATCTTCTCGTTGTTCGACGACCTTTCCGGACGCATTCTTTTACCGTTGGGCGGCATGCTCATCAGCATCTTTGCCGGATGGGTACTTGACCGCAAGCTCTATCGCGACGAACTCAGCAACGGTGGCGACATGAAGACTCCCTATTTCAAGCTCCTCGTTTTCTCCCTGCGCTACATCGCTCCATTGGCCATCGCCCTCGTCTTCCTCGACCAAATCGGGGTGTTCGCTTTCCTCAAATAACTTACCCTTATTACACAATAAGGCAGGGTTATTGAGCAATAAGGCTTGGTTATTGAACGATAACGTGCCTTTTATCAATATGTAGGTCCACTGAAATAAGTGAAACGTCCCATCCTTATACAGCAAAGAGTCCGTGCAACATGCAGTTGCACAGACTCTTTCTGTCGTTATCTTGCCACAATATATTAGAAACTTATTTCACCAGCACCTTGCGAGTTTTACCATCAGCATCGCGGATGATGTTCAGGCCCTTCTGCAGGGAGTTGAGCTTCACGCCCATCGGACTGTAGATGCCTGCAGGCTTGTGCTGAGCGGCAATTCCGCCAATAGCATTGGGTTCTTCTTTATAGACGGTGTTGATGCGGCATTCGAGCAGGAGGAACTCCTGGAATGTACCTCCAGTGGTCATGTTGACAAAGCGAACGGTGTAGTTGCCCTCCGTAGTGATGCTGAAAGGCAGTTCGTAGGTCTTGGCGTTGGTGAGGTTGGCCGTGGTGTTGCCGTTGGCATCAGGTGTAGCCGTGTAGGTGGCCGACTGAGCAATCACTCTTCCGCTGGCATTGAGAATCTGCACTTTGTACTGAGGTGCGCCCTTCCATGCAGCTTGAGCAAAAGTGAGTTTGTAGTCGCCAATGGCGAGTTTGAGCGGATAGGCCGCCTGCTTGCCATACTCCGCATTGGTGTTGCGCCAATAGAGAGCCTTGCCTTGATAGCCTGTAAATCCGGCGAAAGTGCGGGCACCCGAACCATAGTTGCTGGGGTATTGATGCACGTCGTTGTTCTCCTGTGTGGCACGCCATCCCACTGGCATTGTGCCATTGAGCACCTGATCGAAGTCGAGCTTATAGACAGAGCTATTGTCAACAAAGACAGGTTGGATGGTGACATTATCATCGAACATGGCGAAAGTGATGGTTTCAGCTTTTGGATCCTCTACCGGGATGGTCTTTCCCTCCGTGAAATACACACTGTTGACAACGCGGAGTTCTTTCAGTTCGCAACCAGGATTAGGAGTGATGGTCAGGGTGACAGTTTCGCCCTCCATAGCCTCGGACAAGTCGGCTTCTACTTTTCCGTTTTCAGCCTCACGCACAGCAATATCGTATTTCTTCGGATTGGCTCCTACAGGCATGTAGATGATTTGGTCGATATACATGCCCACACCACCCGTGTTGAGGAGGATGAAATTGTTGCTACCCTCTTTCAGTGTTGCGCTCACTTTGGCCAGACGCCAGTCGTTGAGTTTTGTCTTCTCAAAATCTACAAGGGTAGCCTTACCATTCACCGTGAGACGGACTTTCCCCGCTTTGGTGGAGTTGCAGTAGCGCACGTAGATGTCATAGTCGCCCGCTTTCTTCAGTTTGAGCTGGTGGCGCAGAGAGGCTGTAGTCTTAGTTCCCAAGTCGATGTAGCCCATTGCGGCAAAGTCCTTCACATTCTGTGCCCACCAACCACTGTGGGTCAGTGCAACACTCCCCACGTCCTTGCGGTCCATGTTTTCAGCTTCGATGATGATTTCGCCCGTGTAGTCTTCAGGCTGCTTGGGCAGGTCGGCGGTGAGTGGTGCGCTATTCACCACATCGGTGCTGCGCTCAGTAGCTGCACCGGCACAATTGATAGTCACATCGAGTGCACCCAAATGCTTCACATTAAGAGTGAAAGTACCCGTTTCGGCATCCCACTCCTTTGTGGTGGTGTGGTTGGCAAGCGTGCGCTTGCTCACCGAGTAAGTAGGTTCAGCTGTAGCACCTTTCACCACAATCTTGTCCAGCACCTGAGTGGTGGTGTCGTTGCGGTAGTTGTTCAGATAGAAGTCGATGTGGTCACTATACTCACGGATGACGCCACTGCTCAGTTTGCCCCAAGTCAGTTCAAGACTCTCGCAAGTGTTGTACTGGAGCGGTATCTGTGCCGAAGCGGTCTTCTTCTCATTCATATATGTATAAGGAGTATAAGTGACCAGCTGGTTCTTGTAGCGGTTCACATAGAGGTCACCTGTGCTCACCTCTGGGTACTGAGCATTAAAGTCAGCCACCTTGCGGGTCTGCGTGCTCCAGCGTGAGGTGTAGTTCGATTTCTTCACCTGCACAGGTATTTTCTTTGCCAAATCGTCGTACAACCCCGTCACGATTGGCACGGCACCATAGCGGCCTGTGGATTTGAAGTAACAGAGGTTGTTGTACCACTGCCCGTAGTTCCATTGCCACTCTTTCTTTTGGTTGAAGGGGTCGGTCTGCAAATAGAGGCCATTGTAGAGGTCATCCCAAGCCGTGTAGTCATCAGCCTTGTCATTGATCACCACAATCTTGGTTTTCTCCAGCACTTCCTCACGAGTGGGGATATACATGGTTCCGTCGATGATTTTACGCCACATGTCTAACCAAATGCCACGGAAATTGGGGAAGGTAGTCCAGTTGCGACGCGTGTAACCATCAATCTGACTGTCGCTTGTGCCCTGGAAGCATTCGCCGTTCCAAATCAGTTCGGGACCATCCCACACAGCACCACCGTTCACACAGGTCTGCTCCATCACGGTGCCGATACCGGCACTGCCTGGATATTTCTTTCCGTGCTTATCTCCCAAAAGCTTGTTCAGCGTGTCGTTCCATCCGCAGTTGTCGTAACGTACACCATAATTCTTGGTCAAGCCAGAAATGAAGGGTCCCCAGCAGACGCTCTCGTTGTTGTAGAAGCAACCAGCGTGAGTATATTTATAGAGGAAGAGGATGGCTTCGGGATATTTCTGGCAGGCAGCCATGAAATCCTTGTTACGCTTCAGTTCGGCAATCGGGTTCGTATTCATGTGGTAAGTGCCTCCACACCAGCTCACCGTCAAGAAGCCACCATACTTGTGCGACATTTCCACCAGTTTGGCAAACAGTGCCCAACGGTTGGCCGGAGTGCTCGAACTTTTGTTGCCAGCCACATCAAACCCCCAGAACTGCTCGGCATAGTTCCAACCAAGGAAATTAGGATAGTTCTTGAAGAAGTACTCAAAAGTGGCAAGGTCATCGTCCTGAATGTGGGTGTGGCCACCACTGGCAGGCTGACAGGTGAACCACATGCCGTTGGCCTGGCACACGGTTGCCCACGACTTGTAAGTGCGCACAGCATAGCGTGGCATGCGGTACATTTCAGTTCCCTCATCAAACTGACAAGAGAGCGAAAGGTTCATGCACACGTAGGGTTTAACATCATCGGGAATGAGGTCGATAATTTTCTGAGGGTCGGCACTGTTCCACACGTCGATGTGGACAAGCCAGAGAGGGTGTTGAGAGTCAATGGGACGGCGTTCCTGCGCCGTCATTGTCTGCGATGCCACCAAGAGCATCAAGGCCATCAAAAGGCTGTGTAAAATTGATTTCATACGTTGAAAAGATTAGTGAGTTGTTATTTTTTGCAAAGGTACGTGGAATCATTGGCTTTCCCTTTTCCTTATGTTTCCATTATTTTTAAATGGGTAACATTGCCGTTCGTTCCCCTCATTTCCTACTACTTAGCACGCACTCTATGCGCTGCATCCATGTGCGAGGTTTTGCCTGTACCATTGTTGCAAAAGACCTGTTTTCATGCATGGGGAAACTGAAAAGAGCAGGTTTTTCAAGCGGAGGTTTTGACAACTCGCCGAAAAACCCTATCTTTGTGACGAGAAATGTTAAACAGAACAAAAAACAAATATGGCTTTAATTGAAAGTATTATTGCGCGTGCTAAAGCAAACAAGCAGCGCATCGTGCTCCCCGAGTCATTGGAGGAGCGCACTTTAACTGCCGCCGACAAGAGTCTTGCTGACGACATTGCCGACATCATCCTGATTGGCAATCCTACGGAGATTTACGCTCTGGCTGACAAACTGGGACTGAGAAACATTGGGAAGGCCACCATCATCGACCCTGCCACGTCGGAGAAGACAGAGGAGTACGCCCAGCTGCTTTTCCAACTTCGTCAGAAGAAAGGCATGACCATCGAGAAGGCTCGCCAACAGGTGCTCGACCCACTTTATTTCGGTTGCCTCATCATTAAGAGTGGCGATGCTGACGGACAAATCAGCGGTGCCCTCTCCACAACGGGCGACACACTCCGTCCTGCCTTGCAAATCATCAAGTGCGCACCAGGCATCACTTGCGTGAGTGGTGCGATGCTGCTCATCACCCAAACTCCGCAGTATGGCGAGGAGGGAGTGCTTGTGATGGGCGACGTAGCCGTAACCCCTATGCCCGATGCTTCCCAGCTGGCTCAGATTGCCGTTTGCACCGCTCAGACCGCAAAGAGCGTGGCAGGTTTTGCCGATCCACGCGTGGCCATGCTCTCCTTCTCCACAAAGGGTAGTGCCAAGCACGAGGTGGTAGATAAGGTGGTGGAGGCAACTCGTCTTGCCAAGGAACTTGACCCAAGCTTGAAGGTGGACGGTGAACTGCAAGCCGATGCCGCGCTTGTTCCTTCAGTGGGACAGAAGAAAGCTCCGGGCAGCGACATCGCCGGCAAGGCCAATGTGCTGGTGGCTCCCTGCTTGGAAGTGGGCAACATCGCCTACAAACTGGTGCAGCGCCTGGGCAATGCCGATGCCATCGGCCCCATTCTGCAAGGCATAGCCCGCCCTGTCAACGACCTCAGCCGTGGCTGTTCAGTAGATGACATTTACAAGATGGTGGCCATTACCGCTTGCCAAGCAATGGACGCAAAATAAATTGATAAAGGAAACATGAAAAAGATTCTTGTACTTAACTGCGGCAGCAGTTCTATAAAATATGCATTGTATGACATGACCGACAAGTCTGTCATCACATCGGGTGGCATCGAAAAGATTGGCCTGCCCGACTCTTTCATCACCGTCAAACTGAACGGTGAGAAACACAAGATGGAGAAGCCCATCAAGGAGCATACCGCTGGTGTGCAGTGGATTTTCGACGTGCTCACCACGGGCGACTATGCCGTGCTGAAGAGCCTCGACGAACTGGATGCCGTGGGTCACCGTATGGTGCATGGCGGGGAAAAGTTCAATCAGTCCGTACTCCTCACGCCTGAAGTGATGGAAGCCTTTGCTGCCTGCAACGACCTGGCGCCGCTGCACAACCCTGCCAACATCAAGGGCGTGAATGCCGTGAGCGCCATTTTGCCCAACATTCCCCAGGTGGGTGTGTTCGACACCGCTTTCCACCAGACCATGCCCGACTACGCCTACATGTATGCCCTCCCCTACGAACTCTACAGCAAGTATGGCGTGCGCCGCTATGGTTTCCACGGCACCAGCCACCGCTATGTATCTCAGCGCGTGTGCGAGTTCTTAGGCGTGAAGCCCGAAGGGAAGAAAATCATCACCTGCCACATTGGCAACGGTGCCTCCATTGCCGCTGTGAAAGATGGCAAATGCGTTGACACGTCGATGGGCTTGACTCCACTCGAGGGTCTCATCATGGGCACTCGCTCGGGCGACATCGACGCCGGTGCTGTCACGTTCCTGATGGACAAGCTGAACCTCGACACGCATGGCATCAGCAACCTTCTCAACAAGCAGTCGGGCTTGCTGGGAGTGAGCGAAGGCTCGTCCGACTTCCGCGACATCTTGGCTGGCATCGCTGCCGGCAACGACAAAGCGCGCCTGGCCAAAGACATGTACTGCTACCGCATCAAGAAATACATTGGCGAATATGCCGCAGCAATGGGCGGAGTAGATATCATTCTCTTCACCGGTGGCGCAGGCGAGAACCAGTGGGAAGTGCGCGAAGGAGCCACCCAGGGGCTGGAGTTCATGGGCATCAAGCTGGACGAAGCCAAAAACAAAGCCTGCCGCGCCACAGAAGCCATCCTCTCCACCGACGATTCGAAGGTGACCATCTGCTGCATCCCGACGGATGAGGAGCTGATGATTGCACTCGACACACTGGAACTGACGAAGTAAAAGACGGAGTGAAAAGTGAAATGAGCGATTACAACGACGAGACTTTCGAAGACGGAATGGAGGGCGAAGTTAAAGATGCCGCTTCAGAAGACGAAACACAGGACGAGGTTTTGGAAGACGAAACCTTAGACGCATCGCCCCCAGCCGATGGACAGCCCCCAAAGAGTGACTACGACCCAACGGTGATGAAAGACAGCATCACCCATCACCTGAGCGGAATGTACCAGAACTGGTTCCTGGATTACGCCTCCTACGTAATCCTGGAACGTGCCGTGCCGCACATCATGGACGGACTCAAGCCCGTGCAGCGACGCATACTCCACTCCATGAAGCGGATGGACGATGGCCGCTACAACAAGGTGGCAAACATCGTGGGACACACCATGCAGTTCCACCCCCACGGCGATGCTTCCATCAAGGATGCGCTGGTGCAGATGGGGCAGAAGAACCTGCTCATCGACTGCCAAGGCAACTGGGGAAACATCCTCACGGGCGACGACGCTGCCGCGGGACGATACATCGAGGCCAGGCTCTCCAAGTTCGCCCTCGATGTGCTGTTCAACCCCAAAACCACCGATTGGAAACTCTCCTACGACGGCCGCAACAAGGAGCCCATCTCCCTGCCAGTCAAGTTTCCGCTCCTCCTCGCTCAGGGAGTGGAAGGCATTGCCGTGGGCTTAAGCTCCAAGATTTTGCCGCACAACTTCAACGAGCTGTGCGACGCTGCCATACATTACCTCCACAACGAGCCCTTCCAACTCTTCCCCGACTTCCAGACAGGCGGCTTCATCGACGTGTCGAAATACAACGACGGACAGCGCGGCGGAACCGTGAGAGTGAGGGCAAAGATTGAGAAGCGCGACAGCAAAACCCTCGCCATCACAGAGATTCCCTACGGAAAAACCACCGGCTCGCCCTCCAAGCCCAGCCAGTTTATCGATTCCATCCTCAAGGCCATTGAGAAGGGAAAAATCAAAGCCCGCAAGGTGGAAGACCTCACGGCAGCGGGTGTGGAGATAGTCATCCACCTCATGCCCGGCGCATCGAGCGACAAGACCATCGACGCTCTCTATGCCTTCACCGACTGCGAAATCAGCATTTCCCCCAACTGCTGCGTGATAGACGAGCGCATGCCGAAGTTCCTCACCGTGAGCGATGTGCTGCGGAAGAGCGTAGATAACACCAAGCACCTCATCAAGCGCGAGCTGGAAATTCGCCGTGGCGAGTTGCTCGAGCAGCTGCACTTTGCCTCGTTAGAGAAAATCTTCATCGAGGAGCGCATCTATAAAGCCAAGGAGTTTGAGAATGCCAAGACGATGGATGTGGCGGTTGACTATGTGGACAGCCGCTTGAAACCCTTCTATCCGCAGTTTGTGCGCGAGGTGACAAGAGACGACATCCTCCGGCTCATGGAAATCAAGATGGCGCGCATTCTGAAGTTCAACAAGGACAAGGCCGACGAGTTCATTGCCCGCCTGAAAGCCGAACTGGAGCAGATAGAGCGCGACCTGGCCAACCTGGTGGAAGTGACGGCCGACTGGTTCCGCTTCCTCCAGAAGAAGTATGGAGCCGAGCATCCGCGCCTGACAGAAATACGCAACTTCGACACCATCCAGGCCGCCACCGTGGCCGAAGCCAACCAGAAGCTCTACATCAACCGCGCGGAAGGCTTCATCGGCACGGGGCTGAAGAAGGACGAGTTCGTGTGCAACTGCTCCGACATCGACGACATCATCATCTTCTACAAGGACGGCACCTACAAGGTCATCAAGGTGGCCGACAAGGTGTTCATAGGCGAGACGGAGCGGAGCAAGGCCGAAAAGCGCAAGGTGGAGGTGATACATGTGGCGGTGTTCAAGAAGAACGACACGCGCACCATCTACAACGCCACCTACAAGGACGGCGCGACGGGCATCACCTACATCAAGCGCTTCAACGTGCCCAGCGTCACTCGCGACCGCGAGTACGACCTCACCCAAGGCACTCCGAAGTCGAAGGTGACCTGGTTCTCGGCCAACAGCAACGGCGAGGCCGAAATCATCAAAGTGACGCTCAAGCCCCAGGAGAAGCTGAAGAAGCTCGTCTTCGAGAAGGACTTCAGCGAGGTGGACATCAAGGGCCGCACGGCGCGCGGCAATCAGCTCACCAAGCACGAGGTGTTCCGCATTCAGCTGAAAGCCCATGGCGGCAGCACCCTGGGCGGCAGGAAAGTGTGGTGGGACCCCGACATACAGCGCATCAACTACGACGAGCACGGGGAGTACTTAGGCGAGTTCCAGAACAACGACCTCATCCTGGTCGTTCTACAGACAGGCGAGTACTACCTGACCAACTTCGACGCCAACAACCACTACGAGCAGAACGTGCTCCGCATCGAGAAGTACAAAGCCAAGAAAGTGTGGACAGCCGTGCTTTGGGATGCCGACAACCAGAACCAGCCCTACGTGAAGCGTTTCCTCTTCGAAGAGTCGAAGAAGAAGCAGAGCTTCCTGGGCGAGAACCCCGACAGCCGGCTCATTCTCCTCACCGACACCCCCTTCCCACGCCTGGAGCTGACCTTCCTCCAGCCCGACACCTTCCGCGGCCCCTTGGAGTTGGATGCCGAAGAATACATCGCCGTGAAAGGCTTCAAGGCCAAAGGCAAACGCCTCACCACCTTCGCCCTCGACCAGGTGAGGGAGCTGGAGCCTGTCCGATTCCCCGAGCCTGAAAGCGAGAGCGAAGAGGTGGAGGAAGAGGAGCAGGAAGAGGTAATCGACCCCGACGAGGGGAAGAGCGACGCTGACATCCGCGATGAAATAACCGGACAGCTGAAGCTCTTCTGACCGAAAGCATCACTCAGCACACCACAACACTTCCCCTTTCTCTCCCGTATGAAACCTTCTATATATATAATAATGTGTAAAGGCTTGGCAACAGCGGCAATGCTGATGCTGAGCCTTTCGGTGTGGGCACAGGATGCCACGCCCCTCCCCTCCCCCACCGGCGCCTTCCCCGCCAACAAGGAAGTGCTCCACTCCTCCATGTTCGGAATAGGATGGTCCAACATTCTCGACACCTACCTGGCGCCCTACAACTACACCGGCTCCGACTTCCGCTTCCAGCGCGAAACCACGCGCATGACCAACCTGTGGCATGCGCATGTGTGCAACCAACGGCTCATAGACGTGAACTTCGCCACCACCGACAACCGCGCCGGCAACCACGACGAGTATGCCGGCGGCATACGCTACTCGCAGGGGTGGTTCTACAATTTCGGCCGCGGCAACGTGGTGAACCCCGCCGAGCGTGCGGCCTCGCCCCTGAGCCTGGCAGCCGGCCTTGCCGCCACTGGCTATCTGGGAGGCATCTACATGGTGCGCAGCGGCAACAACCCCGCCCAGCTGAAGTCGAGCCTCATGGTGGAGGCAAGCGCGCTGGCCACTTTCGACATGAAGATAGGCCGCCGCCATTACGTGTGGCGCTACCAGTTCTCCCTCCCCCTCATGGGCATCGCCTTCTCCCCCAACTACGGACAGAGCTACTACGAGATATTCTCCCTGCAGAACGACGACCGCAACATCCTCTTCGCCTATCCCGGCAACATGCCCTCCATGCGCCACCGCCTCACGGTCGAAATCCCCTTCCGCCGTGCCGCCCTCCGTCTGGGCTATGTGGCGCAGATGAATCAATCCACCTTTCACCACCTGAAGTATCACCAGTATTCCCACGACATCATGGTGGGCTTCAGCAAATATCTTTACCGAAAATGAAAAGGACAAGCTCACTTGCCACCCTCCTCACATGGCTCATCAGCCTCTCCACCCTCCTGCTCACCGCCTGCGTGAAGGAGGACGACTACGACAACTCCAAGCGCGGCAACTTCGAGGCGCTGTGGCGGCTGATGGACGAGCACTACTGCTTCTTCGACTACAAACGGCAGGAGCTGGGCGTGGACTGGGACGAGGTGCACACGCGCTACGCCGCTCAGGTGAACGAGAAGATGACCAACGCCCAGCTCTTCGAAGTGCTCTGCAACATGCTGGCCGAACTGAAGGACGGCCACGTCAACCTCAGCGCCCCCTTCGACTACGGACGCAACTGGAGCTTCTACGAGGACTACCCCGAGAACTACAACGACAGCATCGCCCGCCTCTACCTGGGCCACAACTACATGATAGCCTCGGGCCTGAAGTACATTGTGCTCGACGACAACATTGGCTACGTGCGCTGCGAGTCCTTCGCCAACGGCATTGGCGACGGCAATGTGAGCGCCATGCTCAACGCGCTGGCCACGTGCCACGGCCTCATCATCGACGTGCGCGGCAACGGCGGCGGACAGCTGACCACCGCCCACACGCTGGCTTCCCACTTCACCAACCTGACGCTCGACATAGGCTACGTGTCGCACAAGACGGGCAAGGGCCGCAACGACTTCTCCGCGCCCGAACGCCTCACGCTCTACGCCGCCACCGATGGCATACGCTGGCAGAAGCCCGTGGTGGTGCTCACCAACCGCGCCGTGTTCTCCGCCGCCAACGACTTCGTCAACTGCATGAAGCATTGCCCGGGCGTCACCATCATGGGCGACCGCACAGGGGGCGGCTCGGGCATGCCCTTCAACAGCGAGCTGCCCAACGGGTGGACGGTCCGCTACAGCGCGGTGGTCTTCTACGATGCCGACATGCAGCACACCGAGTTTGGCATCGCTCCCGACCTCCCATTGTCGATGTCGGGGGCCGATATTGCCCAAAAGAAGGACACTTACATTGAAAAAGCGCGAGAATATTTGCTCAGTTCAAAATAAAACCCTAATTTTGCACTCGCAATTGGCACCAGAGCCTTGCCCGTGGCGCAAGACCGGCATCCAATGGCACAAGCGCTTGTGGCGGAATTGGTAGACGCGCCAGACTTAGGATCTGGTATCTCCGATGTGCAGGTTCGAGTCCTGTCAGGCGCACCCCACACAGAAAGCATCCAGGTTGTTCGGCTCTGAGCAACCTGGATGCTTGCATTCATCTTTATTCTTCCTCCTCGTCCTCCTCGTCTTCCTTCATGTCGCGCTTGCGTCGCACGCTCACCTTCACCTCCGTCTTCTTCTTCGCAGCCGCCGGCTTCTCCTTCTTCACCTTCGCAGGCTTCTCTTCCTTCACCTTCGCCGGCTTAACTTTCGTCTCAGCTTCCTTCGCTGCCTGAGCAGCCTTAGCCTTCGCCTCCCTTTCTGCCTGAGCAGCCTTAGCCTTCGCCTCTCTTTCTTCCTGAGCAGCCTTAGCCTTCGCCTGCCTTTCTTCCCGAACCACCTTAGCCCTCGCCTCTCTTTCCTCCTGAGCAGATTTCGCCTTCGCCTCCTTCGCAGCACGGGCGGCAGCGGCCTCGGCACGACGCTGTGCAACCACCGTCTTCGGGTTCTCCATCTGCACCTTCACCGGCTTCGACGCGTATTCCTTACCCTTCAGCTTCGCCTTGCGCGCAGCCAGCTTGTCCTTCTGAGCCTGACGGCGGGCACGCTCCAGTTCGCGGGTGAGGCGAGTCACCTCGCGCTCGTCCTCCTTAAGTTGTGTGCGGCTGGCACGAGCCTTTTGCTTAGCCGTCTTGATGCGCTCCTTCAGCTCCAGCTGGACGGAGTCGTTGTGCGTCAAGGGGCGAGTCTGCGCCTTCGTCAGGCAAGGGAAGGCAAGCAGCAGAGAGAATAGAATGAGAATAATCGGTTTCATGTTGACAGGTAATTTTAGACGATTGTCAGTCAATTGCATAGAGTCCATTGTCATTGGGGTATGGAGTGAAAGCCCCTTCCATTTTTTATGGCTGAAGCCTTTTACATTATTTGAGGGGCAAAGATAATCAATTTTATTCACATAACGCGCCATAACGGCATTAAATCTCACGAAAAGCCGGCAAAGAGAACGAAAAACGCCCTCCAGACAGTGGAAGGGCGAATTTTCTTTTCATAAAGGTATGTTCTAAAACGAGGAGCATGCCGGGCGCGGCTCAGCAGGCAGCGCAAGTGGCCTATGGCTCTTCCGGCTCGGTGCCGCCGCCGCCGGGCAGACCGCCGCCGCCTTGGCCAGGGTCGGAGCCGCCGGAATTGCCGTCGCCCTCCGAGCGCATCACTTTAGCACGCTCCACCACTCCCTTCCTCTGCACAGCAGCACCCATCGAGAGGAGAAGCTCGGAGAATTTAGGCGCGCACTCGGCCTTGGCCCTGAGCGCCACACCCGCCCTGTTCACCAAGTCGCCGGCATTCTCCAACGTCAGTTCCGTCACCTCCGGGTTCAGCTCCTGGGCACGGGCCAGGTTGATGTTGCCACCCTTCACATGCACGTCGGGATGTATGCGCAGAGCCACGTCGTTGCCATTCTTCAGCTGAATGGCGAAGCCCATCGACATGAGCTGGGCGGCAGCCTTGCAGAAGTTATCCAGCACGGCCTTCGCCACCTGCTCAGGAATGAGCGGGTTCTCATGATTGATTTCCCTTGCCAGCGCCTGCTCATCGCAAGTCAGCAGGACCTCATTGGCGGTGATGGTCTTCTGGTCTATGCCAAAAGCCTCAATGCCATTGTTCAAGCAAACATTGTACTGTATCATCTCATTAAAACGATTGCCTTATACCATCGTGAGGTTTTTAAATGAGTGATTTTTTTAGGGGTGAAACTGCCACCTCGTTTTTGTTGGTGATAAAAACGAGGTTTTTGTTGGCTATAAAAACGAGGTTTTTGTTGGTGATAAAAACGAGGTAGGGGTAAAACACGGAGTTTCCTTCAGCTTATGGAAGGTTTCCGGAAGGAGGGCGGCCGTCCGCGCCGTGGGGTTCACGGGCTGGTTGTTCAGAATCTCGCTGTCGCTTGAGCAGGCTGTCAGCGGTGCCAATGTGATAATCAGGACTATCAGGGTCATGAATTTAGTCTTACATATCTTCATCGTCGTCTCAAATTACTTGATTATGGGCGAACGGCGCGGACGCCAATACCATAGTAGCGATTCTCGTTCTGCACTCGTCTCCAAGAGAGGCTTCCGTTATCGTATAGGATTTCAAGTTTCCATGCATAATGATAATAGTAAAGTGGCTCAAGGTCTGTCCCGCGGTTATTGGTATATAGGCTTTTCGACCAATAGTTGGCATATATGTTGGGGCCTGTGTTTTTGTTACCATTATAGATTCCCGTAGCGGGCAGGAAGATGCTCTTGTCGGTGTAGCCATCTTTCTTGCTGGTCACGATGACACCTGCCACGTTCGAACCGTCGCCTTTGTAGTCGGTAGTCCACGTCCATGTACAGTTGTCCTCATTGAGCAGTTCTTCCCACTCGGCCTTCGTCGGCATGCGCCACATGCCGCCCCAGTTCCGGGTGGCAGCGTCGTCGCCGGACTCCAGTACTTCATAGTCCCATGAAGAGCCATCATGCTTATACTTTGTGTATTTACCTGTGACGCCGTCGTTGTACCATGCATAGTTGTCTAGCGAGAACTTATAGCCGCTGCCGAATGCATGGCCCGTGGTCTCGCCCCATGGGTCGGTCACGCTCTCTGCTCCCACGTTCATGGTGGCCCACTTCACGCTCAGTCCAAGGTCAACATATTCGTGCATCTTCACCTTCACCTCGTAGTACTGGCCATTCTCGAACGTCACGCCCGTCTTCTCGTAGGCGTAGGTGTCGTCGCCCACGGTGGCAGTCAGCGTGACGGTCTGGCCCGTGAAGCCGGGGATGGCGGCGTAGATTTCGCTGGTGGGCGAGGTGGGGCTGATGGTGTAGTCGGTGGTGCCGTCGTTGATGACGAGCTGCGAGGCGTTGAGCGATGTCGTGCCGTCGGCCTTGTCGATGAGCGTGAACTTCACGATGGCCTGTTGGTTGGCACCGAAGCTGGCACTACTGTTAGTGGAAACCGTGCTGCCGCTCACCGTAAAGCTACCCGCGGTGATGGTAGCGGGCGCACAGAAGTCATACGTCGAGGCAATCTTTGCCAGCGTGCCGTCCTGACCGGCGTAGCTGGGGGTAGCATTCGTATGGAAATAGAGCGTCAGGTTTTGGGCTGCATTTGGAGCGCTGTTGAGCTCTCCGGTGAGCGTGGTCGCGTTGGTGGAGCTTGCGGCAGAGTACAGCGTGCCAATCTGCGAGCCACCCTGATAGACTAATACCTTCTCGTTCGCATCCCACGTAGCGTTGAGCGTCTTGCCATCGAGCGTGAGTGCGCGTGTGGTGGCGTCGTCGCCCTTCGAGGCCTGGACGGTCATGATGTACTTGCCCGTCGGGTTGGCGGGCTGCTCGCTGCTGATGTTGTCGTCGCTGGAGCATGCAGTAAACACTGCGGCCGATGCTATGAGCAGAGCGGCCAATGAAAGGATGTTCTTCTTCATTGTCGTGTCCTCCTTATTCCCAATCATATTCTTGCGCCGCACCATAGCCCGAGCGCATGGACTGTACACCATTGCTGCCTGAGAGCAGTTGCTGCTGTTGTTTCAACTTGACCACGTTCATCGTTGGTCTTTCATAAACTTTCTTCATGATTGTTTCGGTTTTGATTTTGTTTGTTAATAATTGTTGTTAATAATAAAATGAATATAATATGTTAGGTTGATGAAACCTTACGACAGAAAGGCGCGTCCGCATTCCTCACGATGGGGGAATGCAGACGCGCCGCAAAGGCAGTCCAGCACACAAGCACCGAACTTATTATTTTTAAGTAAGTTACAGGGGGGGGGTAATTTTACCCATCCCTTTTCTGCCAACAAACTCACCAGCCCTGCTCACTGTTGAGGAGCAGGACGCAGCAGCCGGATAATATGTAGTGGAAATGCTGGGCATGGGGGTGGGTTATTCGGGTTTATATATGTATTTAAGTATGATTTAGAACTATATTAACAAACCTCTGCAAAATGCAAAGAAGACGATTCTGCTTTCATTCAGCCGGAAAGTACGGCTGCAAAGTTACGAAAGTATTTTGAACTATTCATGCTGTCGGCGGAAAAAAAGTTGGGGAAACGGCAAAAATCGGCATCATCAGCACTGCGGGGGCATCAAGTCATTATATTCTTTCGCCTCATTGATGAAGCATGCCACCAGCCCGTAGGTGATGGTGGGGCGAATCCATATCTCGGTGAGGAAGTAGTTGGTGTAATCGTCAATGACTTCAAAGTACATGATGTCGAGATGGTAGAGTATGGCTATCAGTGCATCGATGGCGAAGATGGCCCACAGGTTCTTCTTTGTGTAGCTCTTCCAGTCGCGGCGCGCATAGAAATAGGTCAGCGTGCAGAGCAGCAGCACTGCCAGCGTGAAGCATGCGGAGCGCAGAAAATGGTTGGCTAATGGCGGCGGACAGAGAATGTCGCGCAGCAGCACCGTCATGCCCACCGACAGGGAGGTCCAGTAGTTGAACTGGTGGGTGTTGATGCGGACGTTGAAGAAGTACATCCAAATCATCATCATGCAGGCGATGTAAAAGAAGTTGAGCACCAACTCTGGCCACACTTCTCCGAGTCCGAAACGATAAACTCCGTATAGCATCACCCCCACCGAGAGTGTGCCGCCAATGGCAGTGACCATAATGTCAACCACCTTGGCTTTCTTCTTGAATCTTGTTTGCATATCTTTAGGAATGGTTTATGAATCAACCGTGCAAATTTAGAGATAATTTCCGAATTATAAGCCCGTCGAGAGAAAGAAACTTCATTTTCCCCGGAGGAAACAAGCATTCGCTTCTCTCATTGCACCCAATTTTGTGTTCCGTTAGCCACGCCAAGGTGCTTGCGTTCGGAAAAACTCAAAGATATTTGGTATTTCACTCACTTATTCTAGAAAATTCTCACGTTCGGAAGAGAAAACAAGCTTCCTCTTCTCTCACTTACTCGAATTTTTCGTACCTTTGCAGCCGAAAAGGTGTGTACTCAGCTTTTTAGGTAGAAATGAAGCTCATCAAGAAACTCGACATCTTCATCCTGAAGAATTTTCTGACGCTGTTTGCAGGCACGTTCTGCATCAGCATTTTTGTCGTCATGATGCAGTTTCTGTGGAAGTACATTGACGATCTGGTGGGCAAGGGACTGACCTTAGACGTGTATGTGAAGTTCTTCTTTTATGCTGCCGAAACATTGGTGCCTACCGCACTGCCACTGGCCATTCTGCTGGCATCGCTCATCTCGTTCGGCAACATCGGCGAGCGCTTGGAACTGCTGGCCATCAAGGCCGCGGGCATCTCCCTCATCCGCACCATGCGCCCACTCATCATCCTCATCTCCCTGCTGGCGCTCACCTCTTTCCATTTCCAGAACAAGATAGCCCCCGAAGCGTGGCAGAACCTGCTGCAAATGCTGCGCTCCATGAAGATGAAGTCGCCCGAACTGGACATTCCCGAGGGAGTGTTCTACGATGGCATTGACAACATCAACCTGTATGTGAAGCACAAAAACAAGGAAACGGGCATGCTGTACGACGTGATTATCTACAACCTGCAGAACGGAGCCAGTCGTGCCCACATTGTGCTGGCCGATTCGGGACGCCTGGAAACCACCAGCGACAAGATGCACCTGCTCCTGCACCTCTATCAGGGGATACAGTATGAAAACATCGGCAGTTCCGATGCCCTGCAAGCACGCGACGCACCCTACCGCCGCGAGGCATTTGTGGAGAAGCATTTCATCATCGACTTCGACTCCAACTTCAACCTGACCGACCAGGAGAGCGTGGCAAACAATGCCCGCACGAAAGGCATGAAGCAGCTGACGCACGACATCGACTCGATGGAAAACTACTATCACGACATGAGCGGACGATACACGCAGACCATGCAACGCTATGCCCTCGCTGTGCCTCATGAAGCCCGCTTATCGGACTACGACTCGCTGGCCGTGGCGCAGATGAGCGACTCGGTAAGGAAAAAGCTGGAGAGGGTGGAAGCTGACTATCTGGCCAAGAAGGCCAAGGCTGGGCAGAGGGTGCCCCACGCGAGCGTGAACATCGACTCGCTCTTTGCCCAAACCGACCCTCAGAAGAAGCAGCGGATTGTGATGAATGCCTTGCAGAAGGCAGGGTTTCAGGAGATAGAAACCGTGAACGAAGCAAGTGCCATGGAGGAGGGCAATCGCGACATCCGCCTGCACTGGATTCAGTTCTGGCAGAAAATCACCATGTCACTCTCCTGCCTCATCTTCTTCTTCGTGGGTGCGCCATTGGGTGCCATTATCCGCAAGGGAGGATTGGGATTCCCCGTGGTGGTGGCTGTCATCATCTTTATTATATACTACATCATCGACACCGGAGCCATGAAGACAGGGCGCGAAGGCGGCATTCCCGTGGCATTCGGCATGTGGCTCAGCACACTGGTGATGGCACCGCTGGGCATATTCCTCACCATCAAGTCGAACAACGACTCGACGGTGTTCAACATGGATGCCTACATCAACCTGTGGAAAAAGCTGCTGGGCATACGCCCCAAACGCAACATCGTCAGGAAAGAAGTCATCATCAACGACCCCGACTATGCCGACATGTGCCACACGCTGGAACAGCTCATCACCACAAGCCGCGAATACCTGGGTGCACTGCCCCACTCCACGTTCTTGGGCTACATAGCCTACATCTTCCGCTTTTGGTTCTCGAAACGTGAAGACATGCAAGCCGAGGGTATCAGCCTGATGACAGAGTACGTGGTGGATGTCCTCTCGAACAGCAAAGACCGGCAAGTGCTGAAACTGCTCAATGGCTACCCCGTGATGGAAACCCGCAATTTCCGTTTCTACCGCCGACGCAGAAAAGACTTGCGCACCGTAATTAAATATTCCGAACAAATCAAAGACTACATATATGGAAACATCCTTTCAATTCAGTAAGATAGAAGAAGCAATCGCAGATTTCCGACAGGGCAAATTCGTGATTGTGGTGGATGACGAAGACCGAGAGAATGAGGGAGACTTCATCACAGCAGCCGAAATGATAACTCCTGAGAAGGTGAACTTCATGCTCAGAGAAGGGCGAGGCGTGCTGTGTGCACCCATCACCATCTCAAGAGCTAAAGAGTTGGAACTGCCGCACCAGGTAGAAGAGAACACCTCCATGCTGGGCACTCCCTTCACCGTCACCATCGACAAACTGGAGGGATGCACCACGGGAGTGAGCGCACATGACCGAGCTGCCACCATTCAGTGGCTTGCCAATCCCGACGCAAAACCGTCCGACTTCGGAAAGCCCGGACACATCAATCCTCTCTACGCACAGGACAATGGCGTGCTGCGCCGGTCGGGCCACACCGAAGCCGCCATCGACCTGGCTCGGCTGGCAGGGTTGCGACCCGCTGCCGCCCTCATCGAGATTCTCAACCCCGACGGCACCATGGCCCGTTTGCCCCAACTCATCGAGAAGGCAAAGGAACACGGCATGAAGCTCATCCAAATCAAGGACCTCATCGCCTACCGCCTCCGACAGGAAAGTTTGGTGGAAAAGGGTGTGGAAGCCGACATGCCCACTGCCTACGGACACTTCCGCATCATCCCCTTCCGCCAGAAGAGCAACGGACTGGAGCACGTGGCCCTCATCAAGGGAACATGGGAACCTGACGAACCCGTGTTGGTGCGCATGCACTCCAGCTGCGCCACGGGCGACATCTTTGCCAGCCAGCGTTGCGACTGCGGCGAGCAGCTGCACAAGTCGATGTCCCTCATCGAGAAGGAAGGAAAGGGCGCCGTTGTCTATCTGATTCAGGAGGGACGCGGCATAGGGCTGATGAACAAGATTGCCGCCTACAAGCTGCAAGAAGAAGGACTCGACACGGTGGATGCCAACATTCACCTCGGCTTCGACCCCGACCTGCGAGACTACGGTGTGGGGGCACAGATACTGAGAGCAATCGGCATCAGCAAGATTCGTCTGCTGACCAACAACCCCGTTAAGCGCGTGGGGTTGGAAGGCTATGGACTGAAGATTGTGGAGAACGTCCCCATCGAAATCACTCCCAATAAATATAACGAACGCTACCTGCGCACCAAGAAGGAGCGCATGGGACACACGCTGCACTTTAACAAATAAAAAACCACCAAATATATGGAACTACTTTCAGAACGTCTGAACAGACTTTCACCTTCTGCCACGCTTGCCATGAGTCAGAAGAGCGCCGAGCTGAAGGCTCAAGGCGTAGATGTAATCAACATGAGTGTGGGCGAACCCGACTTCAACACCCCCGACCACATCAAGGCTGCCGCCATCAAGGCAGTGGAGGAGAACTGGAGCCGTTATAGCCCGGTACCTGGCTACCCTGAGCTGAAGAAGGCCATCGTCAACAAACTCAAGAACGAGAACGGACTGGACTATCAGCCCTCGCAGATTCTCTGCTCCAACGGTGCCAAGCAGTCTGTCTGCAACACCATCATGGCCATCATCAACGCAGGCGACGAGGTCATCATCCCCGCGCCCTACTGGGTTTCTTACCCACAGATGGTGCTGCTGGCCGAAGGTACACCCGTGTTCATCGAAGCACCCATTGAACAAGACTTCAAGATTACCCCTGCACAGTTAGAGGCAGCCATCACGCCCAAGACTCGCGCCCTCATCCTTTGCTCGCCCAGCAACCCAACGGGTTCGGTGTATAGCAAAGAGGAACTGGAAGGCTTGAAGAATGTGCTGCTGAAGCATGAACGCGTCATCGTCATTGCCGACGAAATTTACGAGCACATCAACTATGTGGGCAAGCACGCATCCATTGCATCCTTCCCCGAACTGAAGGAGCGCGTGGTGGTCATCAACGGCGTTTCCAAAGCATACGCCATGACAGGATGGCGCATCGGTTTCATCGCTGCCCCCGAATGGATTGTGAAGGGATGCAACAAGCTGCAGGGACAATACACCAGCGGTCCATGCTCTGTGTCGCAGAAAGCAGCAGAGGCTGCCTTTGCCGGCGACCAGCAGTGTGTGGAAGACATGCGCCAAGCATTCGAACGCCGCAAGAACCTCATCGTGAAACTTGCCAAGGAGATTCCCGGCTTGGAGGTGAACGAGCCACAGGGTGCTTTCTACCTCTTCCCCAAGTGCTCCAGCTACTTCGGCAAAAAGGACGGAGACCGCGTCATCAACAATTCCACCGACTTTGCCATGTATCTGCTCGAAGTGGGACACGTGGCCACTGTAGGTGGCGATGCATTTGGCTCTCCTGAGTGCTTCCGCATGAGCTATGCCACCAGCGACGAGAACATCATCGAAGCGATGAAGCGTATCAAGGACACGCTGGCTCGACTGAAATAAACGTAAAACGTTCCTCCTTATGATAATAAAAAAAATGCTAACCTTAGTCCTCTTGGCATGGGCTGTTACGGCTCATGCTCAAGAGGATTTTCAGTCTTATACCGAAGGAGCCATCACGGCCGACTTTGTGGAAGAGAAAGAGATGAAGGCTGACCTCCTGCAAATGCTTGCCGATTTCTCCCTGTGGATGGTCAACGACTTCCAAGAGTGCCAAGAACCCAACAACCAAGGAGAAATGTGCGGCTGCTTCAGGGGGGAAAACACGATGGCCAATGACGAACGGGGAGTACGCCCCAACGCAGACCTCAGCATGATTTGCGCCTTCCTCGTCAAATACGGAAAACCTGCCGGAGTGACCTTGCCTTCCGGCGTGACATGGACGAAGATTGAAGAACTGGCCATGAAGTCGCTCGTCTTTGCCTACTCCACTCACAAAGCCAACCGGCTGAAAGTGTGCAAGGGAGGCAACTACTGGGGCAGCACATCCACCAACGATGTGGCTTGGGAAAGTTCACTCTGGGCCATGTCGGTAGCTTACTCCGCCTTCTTCCAATGGGACAAACTGAGCACCACGCAGAAGGGACACATCGAAAAGATGCTGAAAGCCGAATGTAATTACGAACTACATCGCACCATCCCTACTGGCTATAAAGGTGACACCAAAGCAGAGGAGAATGGGTGGGAGGCAGACATCTTGGCTGCCACCTTGGGGCTCTTCCCCAACGATGCCTTGGCTCCCCAATGGTTCCAACGCTTGCGAGAGTTCGCCATCAACAGCTATTCGCACCCTTCCGACAAGGAAAACACCACAATCATCGACCCTTGGTATGACCGGAAGACCGTGGCCGACCTCTATCGGGGGCAAAACCTCTACAACGACTATTCGCTGCAGAACCACAACCTCTTCCACACCAGCTACCAGAATGTCGTTCAGCAGGAACTGGGCGAAGCGGCTCTGGCACTCAAGATGTTTCAGCAGGAACTGCACGGCACAGAGAAGTGGAAAACCAATGCACTGATGCACCACAACCAGGAAGTGCAGGACAGCATACTCAACTGGCTCGCTCTCCCCGATGGAGAACTGGCCATGCCCAACGGCAATGACTGGAGCCTTTTCCTTTACGATCAGATAACGAGCTATTCCACTTTGGCCTGCTTTCTGCGCGATCCGCATGCGCTGATGCTGGAGAACAGGGCTTACAAATATATTCAGGCACGACAAAAAACCACCAAGGATGGTTCCTGGCTACTGCGCGCCGATGTGGGTGCACGCCGAATGGGGGTGGAGGCTCACCGAGTGATGATGACCTACTTGATGCATGACGTACTTTCCACCGCCGACCTCACCTCCACCAAGTGGGATGACTTCAACAAGGCTTACAGCCAGGCGAGAATGATTCCTGAACAGAACATTGTTCGCGCCGCCACCGACGACCGCTTCACTTGCTTTTCATGGAGCACCGGACTGAAATCCTACACGGGTTATTTTGCGGCCAACTCCCCCGACAAGAACAAGATTGTAGTCCCTTACCGCGCCAACAATACGGGTAATCTGCTGGGATGGTACGAGGTGGAAGGGAAAAAGACCAATGCCGCCCCGGTGGTGAGTGGAATCTATCAGCTGAAAGACAACAGCTATGTGATGAATGGCGAGCTGAACACCAACGACGGGAGCCTCAACAACCGCTTTGCCCTCTACTCCACCCCGCAAAATGCTTTCATCTACCTCGACTACGTGACAGCCAACACCGCTGCCACCATCACAGCCGAAAAAGGAGGTTTGCTTGCCATCTCGACAGATGAACTGATGAATGTCGCACGTACATTATATTATAAGGAGGGGCAACAGACCACCGACGGGAGCAAATTCATCACCTTCGGAAGCGAATGGGTGAACATAGACAACCAGCTGGGCATCATCTCGGCTGGCAACGACAAGCAAATGGCATTCGGAGACAGGGGGGCCAACAACTCCATCTTTACATCGAAACTCTACCCCATGTACAGCAACACACCGCGCACCCTTTCACAAGGCGAGGTGGCAGATGCTCGCAACTTGGTCTATTACAGCCTCATCGATGCCAAGCAGACCCAAGCCTATGCCACACAGATTCAGACATTGAAGCCTGTCCTGCCCGAAGGTTGGAACGGGGTCGTCGTGCCCGATGACGGATGCTCCTACATGCTCATCAGCAACTTCAAGGGAGAGGACACTGCCACCCTCGCCTTGCGGCTCATGAAAGGCTGGAAGCCCGTCTTCCCCGAATCGACCCACCTGAAAAAGAAAGGTTCCACCCTCACCCTACAGGTGGAGCAGAACCATTCTGTCGTATTTATCCGCAAATAGAAAATGATGACGGGGTGCGGAATGAAGCATCATTCCGCATCCCTCCTATCCGTAAATAATCTTGCCGGTCTCCTTGTCGGTATTCTCTTCGATGAAGGACTTGTTGTACTGTGTCATGCCACGGAGCGACATGCCCATATTGGAGAATCCGCCGTCGTGGAAAAGAGTCTGCATGGTCACTTTCTTCGTCAAGTCGGAGAACATGACGATGCAATAGTCAGCACACTCATCGGCACTGGCATTGCCTAATGGAGACATGCGGTCGGAGAAATCGTAGAGCCCATCAAAGCCCTTGATGCCCGAACCGGCCGTGGTGTAAGTGGGCGACTGGCTGATGGTGTTCACGCGCACGCCCTTCTCTCTGCCATAGATATATCCGAATGAACGAGCGATGGATTCGAGCAGCGACTTGGCGTCAGCCATATCGTTATAGCCAAAGAACGTGCGATGACTTGCCACGTAGGTGAGCGCCAGCACACTGGCATTCTCAGCCAGGGCGTCCAGCTTCTTTGCCACTTGCAACATCTTGTGGAAAGAGATGGCGGAAATGTCGAGCGTCTTGTCCAGAAGGCTGTAATCCAAGTCGTCGTAAGTACGTTTCTTTCTCATGTTTGCACTCATGGCACAAGAGTGGAGCACAAAGTCAATCTGTCCGCCCAGTGCTTTTTGAGCCTCTGAGAAAAGCATCTCCAAGTCTTCCACACTGGTGGCATCGGCTGCAATCACCGCCGCATTTGTCTTTTCAGCCAGCTGCGCGATGGTGCCCATGCGGCAAGCCACAGCAGTGTTGGTGAGCACAATCTGCGCCCCTTCCTCCACGGCACGTTCAGCCACTTTCCAAGCGATGGATTGATCGTTCAAAGCACCAAAGATGATGCCCTTCTTACCTTTCAGCAAATTGTAAGCCATAAAATTCGTCTTTTTACCTTTAATACCTAATCAATTATTTATCCTTTCAAAAACGATGCAAAGGTAGCACAAATTGCCCACATGGTTGAGGGGGAAATCCCTTTTTTCGACTTTTTCCACACTTCGAACAAAAAATATTTCAAAATCCTTTGCCATTTCCGCGAAAAGTCCTACCTTTGCACTCGCTAACGGGAAATAACCCATAGCGATGGCGGGGTAGCTCAGCTGGTTAGAGCGTCGGATTCATAATCCGGAGGTCGAGGGTTCGAGCCCCTCCCCCGCTACCAAGAAGCACTTACGACACGCTCGCAAGTGTTTTTTGTTTATAGACAGGACAGAAGGAGAGCAAGGAAACAGATTGCTTGAAAACATAAAGAACCACAGCGGCATCCATGACATTTACGGAAACTATCCTCGACTGGTACACAGTGAAGGGGCGCGATTTGCCTTGGCGACACACTCGCGACCCTTACCTGATTTGGCTAAGCGAGATTATCCTGCAGCAAACACGCGTTGGGCAGGGGATGGACTACTGGCTCCGGTTTGTGCAGCGGTGGCCCCGGGTGGAGGATTTGGCAGCGGCCACGGAAGACGAGGTGCTGAGGATGTGGCAGGGCCTGGGCTACTACAGCCGCGCGAGGAACCTGCATCAGGCGGCGCAGCAGATTGTGGCGCGAGGCTCGTTTCCCGACACGCTGCAGGGCATCAAAAGCCTGAAGGGCGTGGGCGACTACACGGCCGCGGCCATCGCGTCGTTTGCATTTGGGCTGCCAAGCGCGGTGGTGGACGGGAATGTGTACAGGGTGCTGGCTCGCCACTACGGAATAGACGTGCCCATCCATTCGGCGCAGGGAAAAAAGGTGTTCACCCAACTGGCACAGTCGCTCCTGCCGCCCCGCCAAGCCGCGGCGTTCAACCAGGGCATGATGGACTTCGGAGCCACGCAGTGCACGCCGGCCTCGCCCCGATGCGAGCTTTGCCCACTGCAAGAATCCTGCCTCGCCTTCAGGACGGGGCGCATCAATCAGCTGCCGGTGAAGGAGAAAAAGCTCAACGTCGTGACGCGACACCTCACCTATTTATATATAAGATGTGGAGACACAACAGCCATCCGCCGGCGGGGAGCTGGCGACATCTGGCAAGGGCTGTGGGAGCCGCTCCTGTTTGAAGAATCGGCCGCGGACGCACGCCATCAGCCGGAAACAGACCATCTGAAAGAGGCCCTGCTGCCCGGCGCCACCCTGCTACGCCAACATGTGAAGCACGTGCTCACCCACCGCATTCTCGTAGCCGATTTCTACTTCCTGCAAACAGACACGCCACCTCCCCTGCCCAAAGATTTCCGCTGGGTGAAAGAGACGGAGCTCGACAGCTACGCCTTCCCCCGGCTGCTGGAGAACTTATTTGCCTCACTCCCACAGCCACAGGGGGAGGTAACGTCAAAACCGTGAAAAAGAACAACAAAAAACGATTATATTGAGTCAACATGAAGAAAATCTGCAATTTCATTTCCCGTTGGATGGGGGCACTCGTCCTGCTGACAGCCATCACGGCACTGATATGGCCCGCCCCCTTCTGCGCCATCGGCACATGGGTCATCAACCCCATGCTGGGACTCATCATGTTCGGCATGGGCCTCACCTTAAACCTCACCGACTTCAAAGTGGTGTTCAGCCGCCCCAAGGACGTGCTGACAGGCGTCCTGGCACAGTTCACCATCATGCCAGCCATGGCCTGGGTGCTGACACAGGCCTTCCGCCTGCCGCCCGACCTCGCCCTGGGCGTCATCCTGGTGGGCTGCTGCCCCGGAGGAACGGCATCGAACGTCATCACCTATCTGGCCAAAGGCGACTTGGCCCTCTCCGTGGGCATGACAGCCACCTCCACCCTCCTGGCCCCCCTGCTCACCCCCCTGCTCACCTGGCTCATGGCAGGCACCTTTGTCGATGTTGACGCCTGGGGCATGCTGCTCTCCATCGTCTATGTAGTCATCGCCCCCATCGTGGCCGGATTCCTCATCCAGCGCTACCTGCCCACCTTCACACGCCATGCCGTAGCCTATCTGCCAGCCTTTTCCACCCTGATGATTACGCTCTTGGTAGGCATCATCGTGGGACACAACGCCACGCCCCTGCTCACAGGCGGATGCTTAGTCATCAGCGTGGTGATGCTCCACAACCTGAGCGGACTCGCCCTTGGCTACGGCATCGGACGCCTCTTAGGACTCTCGCACAACAAGCGCACAGCCATCAGCATCGAGGTGGGCATGCAGAACAGCGGCCTCGCCTGCTCCTTAGCCACCACCCACTTCGCCTCCGCCCCCCTCGCAGCCATTCCGGGAGCCATCTTCAGCGTGTGGCACAACATCAGCGGGGCGCTCATGGCCCGAATCTACAGCCAGCAAGCGATAAAAGACGAGGGAACATCCGCGCGGAAAGAAAAGTAACCCCCTCCGAAGGCTCGGTGGCCACCGAAAACCATTTTGGAAACACCTCCAAAGGCTCGGTGGCCACCTCAAAATGATATGGAAACACCTCACGGACCCGTGAGGCCACCTCAAAATGCTTTGGAAACACTTCACAACCCCATGATGTCACCTCAAAATGCTTTGGAAGAACCTCACGACCTCATGAGGCCACCTCAAAATGATTTGGAAGAACCTCACGACCCCATGAAGTCACCTCAAAATGATTTGGAAGAACCTCACGACCCCGTGATGTCACCTCAAAATGCTTTGGAAGAACCTCACGACCCCGTGAGGACACCTCAAAATGATTTGGAAACACCTCACGACCCCGTGAGGTCACCACAAAATGATTTGGAAACACTTCACGACCCCGTGAGGTCACCTCAAAATGATTTGGAAACACCTCATGCCATCGCGAGGCAAGCCACAGCTTGTCTCACACCTTAAAATAGAGTCAACAAGGGAAAACAACAACACTGCCAGCGGAGCACGCAAGCCTCCATGTGGAGCCATCCCATTTTCTCACCCCATCATCAGCACGGCCACATAGAAAGACAATTCGGCAAGAAGGCACACCGCCCCGCAGCAGTCGCCCGTGTAGCCCCGAAGCCTCCGCCAGATGATGAAGAACAAGAGCGAAACCGTGAGGATGGGCGCAAGGACGGCAAGCCACCAGTCAGTGTCGGTCAGAAGCAGCAAAGGCAGCGAGGGCAGCAAGCCCTGAAGGCCCAGGCCGAGGGTGGCGACCAGACGGAGGGGCCGGTAAACGGTTTTGTTCTTCGCCTCATCCTCCCGACGAGCGTATGGCATCAAAGCTACTATCTGCGAAGCGAACATCTTAGCCAACGGGTCGCCGGCCAAGATGGCAAACACGGCCGTCAGGGGAGCAAGATGGCTGAGCACTCCCCAAAGGAGCAGAAAATAGCAGATGAGAGCCAACACGCCATACGTGCCGATGTGGGAATCCTTCATGATGGCAAGAGTGCGCTCGCGGTCAGTGCCTCCGCCGAACCCGTCGAAGAAATCAGCCAACCCATCCTCATGCAGCGCACCGGTCAGAAAGAGCCGCACAACGATGGCCAGGACTACAGCTACTGAAAGGGGCACGACATGGCAAGCCGCAAAGAGGGTGGCAGCCATCACACCTCCCGTTATCCACCCATTCAGGGGCCAAAACTCCACGGCCGACTGGTAAGCCGCCTTGGGCGGCAGGTGCAGACGCCAGAAAGGCAAGCGCGTAAAGAGGATGAGAGAAGCCCACAGGCGGTCGAAACCCCGGGGCTGATTCGTTTCGTTATTCATGTCATCAACAATTCTGTGGCGAAGTTACGGAAAAAGCCGTTAAAAGCCAACAATCCGAGGGCGAAGTTACGGAAAAAGCCGGAAAAGGCCAACAATCCGAGGGCGAAGTTACGGAAAAAGCCGGGAAAGGCCGACAATCTGAGGCGATAATTCACGCTTTCAGTCCCCACACAGGCCGGCAGAGATATTTTTTGTCCGCAGAGGGTGCCGACAAGCTCCGATTCTCACTCCCGCCCAACCTTTCCACCCTGCCAGGGGCAACGGAACGGTTTCAGGCAAAAAAGGGATGCCCGAAATGGGCACCCCTTGGTGTGAACAGATAAGCTGGAGCCGGAAAATTAAACATCACTTGCGCTGCTTGGCGTTGCGCTGCTTGGCATTTGCATTATTGTTGATTGTATTGATGTCAACATTCTGCTTGCTCCAGTAGATGACCTTATCACCCGTCTTGTCGAGGAAAATGGTTTGACCACTTCCATAATTGTCGAAACCCAGATACTTTTCGCCATAAGAGCCTTGTAATCTACCAAATGTTCGAACGCGCAAACGGCCGTCACTCTTAATCTCAAAACGATAGTTCGCTGCATCGTCGGCATTCTTGTCATAGACGGTTCCCCAGGCACCATGCCCATCGCTCTCGGATACGAGGTGGAGATACTTCCTATCACCGATATTGAAGAGGGCATAAAGACCATTACCCGTATCTTCAAGGCGCCACATCTGCCACAGGTCATTGCCATTAGAATTCTGTAACTTGAATTCACCCTTGGTATATGTCATAGCCAATCCACCCGTCGTGAATCTGACAACCTCAGCAGCTTTCACCTGAATAGTAACCAAAATGTCAGCCTCATTATACTTGCTGTCGCCAGCATAGTGGATTCTCAGCTTAGCAACTCCAGACCTTGGGCCCATTGTCACATAGAACTTATTGCCATTCTGCGAGAAGATGGAACCTGTATTGTCCACATCGTCCAACCGCGCAGTTATAGCACCTGTTGCATCACTTGTGTTCAGAGAGGCTTCAACCATAATCTTATCGCCTGTATAGAAAGGCAGTTTATGACCTACCTGATCCCATGCCCAGATTTCCGTGTTGTTCCACACCACGAATTGTGCCTTGGAGCCAAATGCAGCATTGGTCTTTTTAGGATTAGCATGCAGAATGTATTCCACAGTTTTGCTTGTATGAGTGGCATCTGCTTCCTGAGTAACTTCAACTCTCACGTCACCTTCTCGGTTTGGAGTGAAGGTAGTATTTCCCTCCAAATCTCCTTGTTGGTAAACCCACCAGTTGTTACCTCCATCTGTTGTCACCCACACCTTATAGGTCAACTTTCCTGTGCCAGTGGTGGTGATGTTACTCTTCAGCGTGTATGCTCTATCCACCACCGTATATGCTGTAGAACTAATGACATTCAGGTCACTTGCCATGAGTTCGTTGGTGTTCATGCCCGTTACAAACTGGAGTGGTTCAACAGTTGCTCCGTTGGCATCCTTATTCTTATACCATTCGCCATAAGTTGTGTGGTTGCCCACCCATTTGGTGAAATCGGTGTAACAATTCGTGATGTTGACAAGTTCCTGTGGCCATGCCCACACGGTCTCGGTCTTGTAGCCTGGTTCTGGTTTGTTCTCCTCCACGTAGGAGTAAGGCAGACAGATGATGTAAGGAGCCTCGCCCAAATCAGGAGCTGGAATGCGCGATGCACCTGACCAGATGCTTGACCCCACATTGGGTACAGTGGAAGGGGCTTCGTTGCCTAATGGAAGGGTTCGAATCTCAAAACCACCCATATTGTAGTCCGATTCGCTATTCCATGTGTCGGAACTATATGCTGCCATCGTCCAGTCTTCACTCACTACAAAATCAACCACATCTCCAACAGAGCCACGTGAGTAGCCTACATTGATTGGCGAGTATTCACCACTTGCCGCAGCATCCTCTCCGAAGAGTTGGTGGATTTCGCCGAAACATTTGTCGTTAGCGCCACTGCCCGATGGGTCGATGAAGAAGATATAGGAGGCTAAAGTACCACCTGCAGCCAACGGCGTAATGCTCGCCTTGGTCTGTCCACTAATGTGTGTCACCTTAAATACCACATCGTTATAGTCCGTATCGAACGAACCACCCAAGTCCTCGCAAGCCAGCATCCAAGAGCCTGCAGGCTCTGGGTCTTCGTTGATGATGATAGGTTTATGGCCTGCAAAAGCAAAGACCACGTCGTTAAGGTCAAAGTCACTATTATTATATATGTTAGGCCAGTCCTCAAAGCCAAGGAACATCTGCCCATTGCTTGTGTAGAACGTCGAAGCATAGCAAGGATGGAGACCTTCCATCTGCTGAACGGAATTGCTATTGTTGAGTCCATCGTCAGTTACGCCTGAACCACAGGCTTCAAAACCGTCAGGTCCTTTATAGGGGTCATTGAGGGCACTCTCAGAATAGTATTTATAGGGATGTTGCACACCTGTATCTGAAGTATCTGTTTTCTTCAGATACATGCCGAACTTCCTTCCCGTGGGAACATTAACAAAGATACCCTGTCCACGCACACTTGCAGTAGAGAATGAATGTGCTCCATCTGTACTCGTATATCGGTTCTCACGTATCACCTTCTTCACCGTCAGTCCATTGAATGCAAACCAGTTACCTACCGATGCTGTGGTCAGATTGAACTTTACGGTCAACTTTCCATCGCTGCCTACTTGACAAACCACATACATCTTCTTGGTGTTATGCGCACCTGTCTCAAAATCATCTGCATTAGAGTAGCGCTCACTACACGTAATAGTTTTTCCATTCTTAACTGTTTGATAGGTAGCGTTTTTACCGATGGCATCTCTACCCATATCCACAAAGCCGTCATTAGCAGAAAAAGTCAGGCCTGATGGCATAGTTTCAGAGTCTTCGTAAACCAAACGTGCCTTCACTTCCACATAGTATTCGCCCTCAGCAAGTCCGGCAATGGTTTTCGACATCTCGATATTCTGGTTCAACTGCCCATAATACTCAATAAAAGGACGCGTCAAACCAGACTCCTCTGATTCGATTGACCAACCGTTCAAGTGGAAAGCACTGGAGTTGCCGCCGCTAATGGTCCAGTCATTGGGAGCAGGAGGGGTAGAAGTCCAGCCGAACGTACCGCCATAACCCTCAGTGTAAACCGTTTCGCCAAGCACAGCATACTCTTTTTCATACATCAGTTCATCACCCTCCTGAATTGTGTAAACATCCAGTTCCTTTGGGTTTTCACCATTCTCGTCATAGTAGTAGATACCGATGGTGTTTTTGGAACTTGTGTTCCAATAATATGGATAGATGACGAAAGGCCCCTGAGAGACATAAGAGAAGTCGTGGGTCACATTATTTAGGTTGGTGTAGGTTTTGCGGCTACCGATTTCAGGTACTATCCTAAGCACATCTGCCAACTCTACATCGTCAGAATAACGATAGGTGGGATAATAGTCGCCGCTAATTGTATAGCCATCAGGATCTTTCAGTTTCTGCACAAACACTTCATTGCCATTTGAAAAATCATGCTCATAGACAGTACGTGTATCCTGACTGAAGACCACCACATCGCCAGGCTTCACCGTCTGGGCTGTCACACCATCGCTAACCATAATGCTCTCGGTGCCCTCCATCATATCGAAGCCAAGCACTCTGGTGCCAGACACATTGGCATAGTCACCCACGATAGCATATTCAGCACCTTTCTGTGCATAAATCTTGATGTTGGATGACTTGACAACCGATACCGTTACAGTGGCACGCTCAGCCAAGTTCCAGTCCTGCTCCGGATCGATGTCGCCGTATGCTTTCTTGAATTCCTCAGAGAATTTGATGGCACTTTCAGTGTAGCCATTGTCATAGTCACTACAACTTGCCATCAGCAGCAGGACGATGGCAGCGGACATAAGACCTAAAAAGATTCCTTTCGATTTCATCTTTAATTAAGTTAGATAGATAATTTTATAAGTTTTTTGATTGCAGAGGGGCATTTGGCTGCAAAGGTACGCAGTTTCGCCGAACTAAACTATAAGATTTGAAACACACACTTTCAATTTTGAAACATCAGTTGCAAGAAACCCCCACTTAATGAGAATGGGTAACATAGCCGCACACAAATGTAACAAAAACGAAACTGATTCCTTGGAGGCGATCCGCTCATAATTAAAACAATAAGTAGGTAAACAAAAGTGCCTCTATAGTACCCTTATATTCCCCCCTATGAAACTCGCATTGTTGGAAGCGAGGTACATGCGAGGTACATGCGAGGTACATGCGAGGTACATGCGAGGTACTATAGAGGTACTATAGAGGACTATAGAGGTGCCATGGAGGTACTTTTTTGGGGGGGGCACTCTGTCATCTGTGGCATCAGTGGGGGGAGAAAACAAAAGAAGGGGCAGCCTTTCACAAGGACACCCCTCCGCCTTCAAAAAACTTTATCTATTAACTTAATCTATTTCCAAAGTTAGGCCAGCAAGCAGACTTCAACGCTGCTTGGCTGAACGCTGCTTGGCTGAGTTTGCAGCAGGCAAAGTGTAGGTCTGATTAGTCACCGTTTGCGTCCAGTAAACGATATTGCCTTTACCTTTGTTAAGATAAACGCCCTTGTTATCACCTGCTTCATCTCTACCTATGTATGCCATGTGGTCGGTAGAAGTATAATATGTAGCTACAGCAATGACCACTTTTCCACCTTGATTTGCATCCAGTTGAGAAGCATCGTAGAACTTATATTTGCCACGGTTCTTGTCACTCGACACCGCCATATTCTTCGGTGAAGTTTCATTAAACTCTCCGCTCCATCCATTATCTGCCAAGTACATATACTTCTGTGCACCTACATTATAGAGAAAATAATGGCGCATACCATCCGAAGAATCCGTACCATAGTTGACAATGAGCCACTGTTGCGAAGTGTCACTGGCATTATAGGTCTTCATGCCCAGCGTACCCGCATCGCGATAGGCAAGTGCATAAGTGGTGCCATTGTCGGTGAAGGTGAAGTTGATGATGTTGCCTGTTTCCCCCTCCTTAGTCAGACCGTTCAGCTTGAGCTTGAGAGTGACAGTCTGCTCTGCGTACCCCTTGCTTTCGTCGGCTGGAGCATGGAGCACAACCGTCTGGTCGCCTGCGCCAACGAGGTAGAAACCTATAGCGTTATACCAATTATACATATTTGTTCCAATGGCATAGGTTACACCATTATATGTAGCCGTCAATCCATTACGATGCAGTTCTTCACCATAAGCATTTTTACTATAGATCCAAAAGTATTGACCTGCGGTGAGACCTGACACATTTGTCGGAACATTATCTTCACCTATAAGTTCAGATTGGCCTGGCCAATTACCATTAATGCTTAAAGGTTCGTACTTAAAGTAGAATGCTTTGCTCAGCTGGTCATCATCATCATCGTTGTCATCGCTTCCATTGCCTCCACCTTGTGAACTGCTGCCCATCTGCGTAGTGCTCAGTTTCAGTTCTTCCACAGTAGCGGCATTCTGACTGCGCTTCTTGTACCAATCGCCATATGCCGTATGGTTTGCCACCCAGTCCTTAAATTCAGGATAGCATCCACTGCCATACTTGTCGGTTTGAGATGGCGTGATGGTAACCAGTTCCTGAGGCCAAGCCCACACGTAGGTGCTCTTCCATCCAGCCTCTGGATCGTTCTCCACATCGTAGGAGTAAGGCAGGCAGATGATGTAGGGCGCAGCACCTTGGTCGGGTGCAGGAATGCGCGATGCTCCTGAGCTGACAATGTTGTCGAGGGTAGGCGTTCCATCCGGTGCCTCAGTGCCCATGGGCAAGGTGCGTATTTCAAACCCTCCCATGTTATAGTAAGCATCCTGCGTGTTTCCGTCCCACACATCGGGAGTGAAGGACGACATGGACCAGTCGGCAGGAACTGTGAAAGTGACAGACTGCCCTGCATTGCCACGTGAGTAACCCACGTTGATTGGCGAATAAGAGCCACTCTCAGCAGGTGCTTCACCAAACAGCTGATGGATTTCGCCCAAGCAAGTTTCTTGCCCTGTAGGGCTTTCATAGAAGATGTAGCTGGCAAGTGTACCTCCTGCTGCCAACGGAGTGGCGATAGCAAACTCCTGTCCGCTCACATGCTCCACCTTGAAGACAACATCATTGTAGTCCGTATCGAACGAACCTCCCAAGTCCTCGCAAGCCAACAGCCAAGTAGCAGCAGGTTCAGGGTCTTCGTTGATGATGGTAGGCGTGTAGCCAGAGAAAGCCACTACAAGGTCGTTGAGGTCTTTGTCTGAGTTTGTAGGATATGACCAGTCCTCGAAACCAAGATACATCTGGCCATTCACCGTGAACGTAGAAGCATAGCATGGATAAGAGCCGTCCTTTTCAACCCAACGCGCTCCGTCGTAAACCACACCGGTGCCGTATATTGCCACATCTTTGTTTAATTCAGCCTGCGAATAATAGGTGATGTTCTTGTCGCCCGCATGGAGATACATGCCAAACTCTGTGCCAGGAGTGATGTCCACCAAAATACCCTGACTGCGAACAAAAGCAGCAGAATAGCTAACTAAATCTCCTGTATCTTGATAAGTACCGTGTTTCGTCACTCTCAAGTTCTTAAAGGCGAGCCAGTTGCCTACTACATTCTCAAGTTTGAAGCCGACGGTGAGTTTTCCATCACGTCCCACTACACAATCTGTCACATACGTGTCGCCATAAAGTTCAGCACTTTGGCTACTTACGTTTCCATTGTTATAAACGGTATATGTCCCGCTATTAGGAATCGTGCTCTCCTTATCATTGGCAAAGAAAGTGACACCCGATGGTGGAGTAGTACTTTCCTCGTTGAAGAGACGGGCATCGATATGCACATTGTAATTACCCGGTGCCAAACCTGTGATGGTCTTGCTGATGGTGCAGTTTTGCAGGCTGTTGTGCGCCCCCACCCAATACTCGATGAAGGGGGTTCTCATGTTGGACTCATCTTGCTCTTTGGACCATCCATTATAGTGGAATTTGTCAATGCCGATACCATTGTTGATGGTCCATCCTTCAGGCCACTTACGAGAATCGCCCCACCCCACTTGAGTCAGGCTTGTCAACGTTTCCTCGTAAACGACAGCATCCCCTCCCTTATTGACATCCTCATACAGTATTTCACTCGCTTCGCCTTCATTTGCCTCCTTAATTTTGTAAATAGGCACTTCTTTACGCACACCACCCTCGTAATAGTAGATACCCAAGGTGTTGTGTTCCGACGTTTGCCAGTAATAAGGATAAATGACGAAGGGGCCTGTGGAAACATAGCTGAAATTATGCGTCACTTTGTTGAGGTTGTTCTCTCCTTCTCGCACAATAGCATAGCTTGAATATTTATTCGCTACTGAGTCATATTCAGCCTTTGTCCCGTAGCGATATACAGGATAGGTGATGCCATCGCTGAGTGTAACAGGTGCTTTCAACTTGCTCACAGTCACTTTGCCTGTGGTTCCCTCGTAAGTGGTGCGCGTGTCCTGCCCAAAGAGCACCACGTCACCTATTTTTACCCGCTGGGCCGAATTTCCGTCGCTGACAATCACATCCGTCACACCTTCCACCACGTCAAAACCCAGCACACGCGTGCCGCTCACACCCTCGTAGTTAGCCACGATGGCATATTCATTCCCATTTTGGGCATAAATCTTGATGTTCGATTCACTTTGTGTCGATACAGTCACACTGGCCCGTTCCGCCAGGTTCCAGTCCTGCTCAGGGTCAATGTCACCGTATGCTTTCTTAAACTCTTCGGTGAATTGGATGGCACTTTCATTGTACCCATTGTCATAGTCGCTGCATGCCACTAACGAAAATGCAACAACACCTACTGCGGCAAATGCCGAGAGATACTTCTTCACTTTCATAATATAGGAAAATAAAAAGTTAGTACACAATGTATATTCGTACATTCTCCCCCTCCCTTTTCCAAGGGTTTTCGAGGATGAGTGTGGACGTTTCCTTCTTCCTTTGCGTCCTTATTTGGTTAATAATTAGCATTCTTCCATTCGGAATATTTGCAAAGGTAGCACCTTTTTAGCAAACTAAAAGTACAAAATACTCAAAAAAGAGAAAATATTATCGTTTTTTTTTACGTCAAACCCCATTTTGCCACTTTACCCCCTGAAATTAAGGTGAGATTTTTGTTGATTGGTAGAAAAGTCGTACATTTGCAATCACGATAAAAAGAATGAAGAGCCAATGGCTTTGACAAATCATAAAAACTGCAGCAAAGAATGAAGCTCCATACCCTACCTCGCCTCCTGCTCCTGGCATCCCTGTTGATGCCCTGCGGCATGAGAGCCCAGAACAAACCGACAACCACTCCCAAGGACACCACCAAAACCACGCTGAAGGAACGCCTCATCGAGAAGAGAGACCAAATAAAGGAGAGCATACAGGCTAAAATCGACTCGCTGAAGCCCAAGGCAGAAGAGGCGATGATTAAGGCAGACAGCATACTCAATGTGAGGAACGCAAAAGTCACCACCGACACGCTCTGGGTGGCACGTCCGCTGGAGACGTGGACCTTCCGCGCCAAAACCGACGTGTTCAGCGACCTGATGCACCTCCGCGCCGTAGATATGCACGACAACTCCAGCAACTACTACCTCACTGCCGACCCCAAGGTCACCCTGGGCATCATGGCCAACTACCGCGGCATCTCACTCTCCCTTTCCTTCTCGCCCAGCAAAATACTGAGCGACATCTCCGACATGATGTCGGCCATCAACTACTACAGCAACACTTTCGGTGTGGATGCCACCTTCGAGAAAATCGATGCTTTCCGCGGACGCACCAGCCTGCAAAGCAGCAGCCACAAGCTCAACAACACCAACATGCGCAGCTTTGCCCTGTCGGCCTACTACGTCTTCAACGGCAAGCGGTTCTCCCTCCCCGCCGTCTTCAACAGCACCTGGGTGCAAAAGCGTTCCGCAGGCAGTTTCTTAGTGCAGGCAGGGTTTGAGACAGGCAGGGTGAAGATAGGCGACAACCTCGACAACCAGCACTCCTTCGCCTCGCGGCTCAACCGCATCGACATGAACTCGTTCCACATCGGTGCCGGCTACGGTTACAACCTTGTGGCTGGCAAGCACTGGCTACTGCACGCCACCTTCCAACCCAGCCTGATGGTGTGGCAGAACTATAAGCTCCACTCCACCGACGACAAGGGAGTGGAAGAAGTGAACAAGATGGAGACCGACCGCATCAACTTCTTCCTCGTAGGCCGTGCAGGAGCCATCTATTCGTGGGACAAGTACTTCGTCGGCCTCACCTCTGTCATCCAACACTCAAAATGCGGAAAAAACAGCGACTTCGCCCTGCGCGACACGCAATGGCAGGCACGCGCCTTCTTCGGATGGCGCATCCACACCAAACTGCACGAACGTCCCAAGCCCGTGAAGCGTACCCGACGCCGCTCCAGCACACGAAGCTCCTCTGCCACCTCTGTGAAGAAAAACACCACACAGACAAAAGGCTCCACCCAGCCCAAGAGTGCGGCAGCGAAACGTGCGGCTACATACAAAGCGAAAATGAAAAAGAAACCATAAAAAACTTTCATCATGACATTCAAAGAATTAGCACAAAAACGCTACTCTGTGCGTTCGTACAGCACAGAGCCTGTGAGTGACGAGCAGCTCAACTACATCCTCGAGTGTGCCCGCATCGCTCCCTCTGCTGTCAATTTCCAGCCCTGGCACTTCTACCTTGCCCGCACAGAAGAGGCTTTGCAGAAAGTGCGCCAGACCTATCCTCGCAGCTGGTTCGCCACAGCTCCCCTGGTCCTTGTAGGCTGCATCTGCCACGACCAGTCCTGGCACCGCCCCACCGACCAGAAGGATCACGGCGACATCGACATAGCCATTGCCACCGAACACATCTGCCTTGCTGCAGCCGAGCAGGGACTTGGCACTTGCTGGGTATGCAACTTCGACGCACAACTCTGCCACCAGCTCTTGCAACTGCCCGACAACGAAGAGGCTGCCGTGCTCATTCCGCTGGGACATCTTGCTGCCGATGCGCAACCTCGCCCCACCACTCGCAAACCCTTGGAAGAAATCGTGACAGAAATATAATAATTTTCTAAGGTTAAAAACTTATACGCCTTCGGCGGACAAAAGAAATAAACATGAATATGGAAAGAATTTTTAAGACACTCATGAGTATGGCAGGAGCCGCTCTGATGTTGGCAGCCTGCAACGAATCCCCCAAAAACGCTACCTCAACCGATGAGCCAGAAGCCTTTGCTGAGGAGCAGAACGAGCCAGTGGCGGCACCAGCAAAAGCCCAAACACTCGCCGACATCAATGCGGAGAACCTCCCCGTGGTGAAGCCCAACCACGTGTGGCTGATGCCTTCGGACAAAGAACTGAAGGAATGGAATGAGCTGAATGAGCAGGCAGAAAACGAAGATGCCGACCTGCCCGAAAACGTGTGGGCACGCTATGAAGAATTGGGCGAGAACCCCGTGCTTGAAGAACTCTACTCCGACAAATGCAGCTGGTACTGCGGCGGGGAGGTGAAGAAGGTGACAGCTTCCAGTTACCTGAAGGCTCAGGGCAAAAACACCTACAAGCCAGAGAATGCCCATAACTTCAACCATGAGAGTGTGTGGGCAGAAGGAGCAGAGGGCCAGGGCATCGGCGAATGGCTCGACTATGAATTTGAGGGAAAATGTCCACGAGTGACAGGTGTGGAAGTGATCACAGGACATGTAAAAACACAGTCAGCTTGGACGGAAAACTCGCGTCCCAAATTCCTGAAGGTATATTACTTAGGCAAACCCATCTGCATTCTCGCACTGGAGGACAAACGAGCCATGCAGTATTTCGACTTAGAGGAATTTGGTCCCTTCGGTTACCACGACGAGACAAAACCCTCCTGGCACCTGCGATTTGAAATCCTCGATGTCTATCCTGGCACAAAATACGCCGACACCGTCATTGCAGAACTCATGTTCGACGGTATCGACGTGCATTGAACCTCATTTCTTCCAAAAGCGGCTCGTGATGTCCTCCCACGCATCGTTGTAGGTGTTACGGTACAGCCGCTGGTTGGTGGTCGGCTTGTTCAGCGGACCGAGATGGGCTATGTAGGGGCCCAACTTGATGTAGTCGAAATCATTCTTATTCACCTCCGGCGACAGGCGCATCCGCCCACTGTACCAAGCCACCTTCAGGTGGGGGTACTCCTCGTGGATGTACTGCGCCAAGCGGTTGATGCGGCGCGGTTCGGCATCACCCCCCATGAAGGCAATGCAAGTGATGTTTCTACCATTCTTCTCCACAAACTCGTCGATGGTGTCGGTGGTGAGGGGGATGCCCACATCCTCCCACAGGTAGGGTGAATGGCAACCCGGACAATGGCAGGGGCAACCCGATATGTTGATGGCAAGCGTCACTTCGTCAGGTATCTCCTGAAAGACGATGCCGGTATTGACGTATTTTAGCAAAACGAAATAAAATTAAAAGATTAACAGATTAAAGTTTGGCTATGCATTGCTACACACGCCGCATGGCCAAACTTTCATTCTTTTATATTCTTTCAATCTTTTCTCACGCGCTGGCATGGGCATAGTAGCGGCGTGCAGCCTCTTCCTGACGCGGCTGAGAGAAGTTCGATATGCGCTTCAGGTAACCAATAATACGGGTCATGTAGTCGATGTTCTTCGAACCGCACTTAGGACATTCATGCAAGTAGCGCTTGTCGATGTAACCACAGTCGTTGCACACGGTGTTGGGGATGTTGAACGTGAAGTAGTTGCACCCCTCCTTGGCTGCCACCTTGAGGAGCTGGGCATACTGCTGCTTGCTCAGGTGCTCCTCCAAGTTCATGTGCAGGGCCGAACCACCCGTCAGGTGCTCGATGTAGGGGGCACCATGCAGCTTGAACTTGTCGATGATGCTCAGGCTCTCGTCCTCCACCACATAGAAGTAGGAATTGTAGCAGTCGCGTGGCACGAAGTAGCCGTCCTCACGATCCCACTTCGCATGCTTCACACCCACGTTCTCAGCAGGAATCATCTCGCAGTTGAACATCACGTCCTTGGTGCGGTACTGCTTGTTGTACTTCTCAATAAGCCCCAGAATGCCCTGCACAAAATTCTTGTAGTCGTCGTTAGGCGAAATCTTGAGTCCCATGAACTCGGCAGCCTCCACCAGGCCGTTGATGCCGATGGTCAGGTACTGACGGCCAATGTTGATGTAACCCGCATCGAACAGCGGCAGCATGCCATGCGCCTGCAGGTCCTTCAGGTTCTCGTTGTATGCCAGCTGCACCTTGTGGCAGAGGTCGATGATGTCGCTCAGGTAGTCGAGATAATCCAGCTTGTGATTTACGGCATACTGCACACAGCGGTTCAAGTTGATGGTGAGCACCGACTTGGAGCCTGTCGATACACCGCCCGCACCCAGCGTGTAAGAGAATCCGTTGTCGGTAATCTCGTTGCGCAGACGGCAGCAGGAACTCAGCGAGTCGGCATTGTCGCTCATGTAGGTGAAGAAGGAGTGGCCCTCGGCATACATTTCGGCAGTGAAGTCGCCCCACTCTTCGTCCTTCGGCTCGCCTTTCTCGTCAGTAAGGAGAGCCATCGTCTCCACGGGGAAGGTGAGCAGCGTCTTTGTGCGCTCGCGGTTGAACCACTTCATGAATCGCTTCTGCAACCAAGAGAGGCTCTCCCAGTGTGGCTTCGACCCGTCGGGGAAGTAGAACTCGCCGAAGATGCTCTCGAAGTAATAGCGGTCATAGTAAGCCACATTCCAGAACACGGCCTGGTAGTTGCGTGCGCCCGTAGGCTGATTGAGCGAATAGACAATCTGCTCGAAGTAGTCGGTGATGACCTTGTCGATGGTGCGCTTTTTCAGGCTCAAGTCTGCCTGGTCGTCAGCATGCAGATAGTAATCCTGCCCATACTCCTTGCCGATGAAGTAGTTCATGTACATGAGGAACTCAGGTGTGGCACATGCGCCTGAGAGCATGGAGCTGACCATGAAGACCATGTTGATGAATCCGCCAGCAAAGGACTTCAAGTTGGTGGGGGCAGTGGAGTTGCCGCCAATGGAGAGGGTGCCGCCAATGAGCCAGGGGTACATGGTGATGGAGGCACAGTAGTTGGCCAGCGACGTCTCATCGTTCTTGTAGATGAAGTGGTGGGTCAGCTTGTCAATGTATTCGTCGGCCAGCTGCTTGCCATACATCTTCTTGATGCGGTCTGTCAGCAAGCGGCGGTTCAGACGGATAAAGTTCGACTTGGGCAACTCACCAATCAGCGTGGCAATGTTCTTGTGCTCCACGTTGGCATTGGCATCGTACTTTGAACCTGTCGCAGCATTCACACTCTCACAATAATCGGACAGGAACTGCAACTTGGCCAGTGTCTCACGGTCTTCCGAATGAGCCTGGCGATACAGCATGAATGACTTGGCCACCTTGAAGTGCCCCTCCACCATCAACGCCTCTTCCACCTGATTCTGAATGTCCTCCACTTTAATATCATCCTTGATGTTCAGTCTGCTCAGAATTTTAGAGATGGTGCCCAAATCTGTAGGTTCGTCCACACTTTCAAACGCCTTCACAATAGCGTTCATGATTTTGTCCAACGAGAAGCGATCTTTCGAACCATCTCGCTTGGTGATTGTAAAGTTTTTGATTTCCATCTTAACTTTGTATTTTGTATATCTTACTATTATATTATGTGTAAATCTGAAATGTCTCCACATTGCCCAAAAACGCAGATCATTCTTCTCAAATGCAAGCACTTAATCTTTCCCGCCAAGAACATTTTCGGACAACTTTTTTCCTTTTTCTCTTCCACAAATTATCTGAGTCACGCATTATTTATCATTGTTTTTCAAATACTTAAAGTTCCACTTCACTTGAAAAAGTTTTCCAAAATGGAAAACTTTTCAATTCTTCTCTTCCAAAAAGTTTTCCGAAAGGGAGAACTTTTTTTTACATGCAAAGGTAAGAAATTATTATAACATGACAACTCTTTTTACAAGTTTTTTTTCGAAAAAGTTGAAAAAAAACTTTTCCCTCATCGCCTACCCTTCCCAATTGCTTTCTCACCCCTCCATTTTTGCAAATTGAAGGAGCAAAAGCACTTGCTGCCACCTATCCCATAACTTCCCCCCCACATCTATCATGCCTCGTACATTCAAACCAGTCTTCAGACATGGCACAAATGACAGAAAATCAACCTCTGCCCATTTTTTTCAGAAAGTTTCTTGGACGTTCAAGCTTTTTTCCCTACTTTTGTAGCCGAATTATTGGGAAAGGACATAGAGAACATTCCCGAAAGCTTCAGATACTTATAACTCTACAAAACATGAAACAAACAATTCTTAGCATGCTGGCTGGCGCATTCGTCATCGCATGCATGTTCACCTCATGCCGCGGCAAGGTGACAGTGGAAACCAGCAAGGGGACGGACAGCCTCCAGTTCGACACAGACAGCATCAGCAAGGTGGAGGTCAAAGTGGAAGTGGGGAATGCCCTGTCCGACGAAAAAGTGACAGACGAAGAGGCCATTGCCTTCATCGACGAGTTCTACGCCATGGATGGCTGGGACGGTGATGATTTCCGCAAGTACCTTGGCGAGGAGGTGCTGAAACAGTTGGAAGAAGGTGTGTACGAGGGCTTCGAGGACGTTGCGATTGACGAGAAGTATGCCGGATGGGATTTGTTATGCTCCGACCCTGTAGGTGAAACGGACTTGTACGACATTTCACCTGCCACCGCAACGGGCGACGGACGCTACGAGAAGAAGTTCACCACTGCCTATTGGGGCACGCCCGAAAAGAAAAGCGTCAATTCCATCTACTACACCGTGGAGCGCGTGAATGGCGAATTGAAAATCACCAAGGTGGAAGGCGGCATATAAAAAAAACGCCTCCCCTCCGTCCCCTGTGGCAGTTGCACACTGGACGGAGGGGAGAAGTCCTTTTTCCCACAAAAAACGTCTCTCAAAGGCGATTGTTGCAGATTTGAAGCACGATTTTGCAGATTTGACACATCCTTTTGTGATTTTAACACATAAATGTTTCAAAAGTGCAAACACCATTCTAAAATAATCACTACCTTTGCAAAGTCGAAAACAGAACCTGCCATACGTATTTATGAATATTCACTCTCTTATCGAGAGACAACCAAGGTTCTATCGACTCGTTTTTTTTCATTTTTTTACATGGGGCACCGATGGACCGCAAGCGAGCGCATCGGTGCTTTTTTATGTCTCATTATTTCACATACACTTTCTTCACACTGCCATCACTATACTTCACCAGGTTGATGCCAGCCTGTGGGGAGGCGAGCTGTGTGCCGCTGAGGGTGTAGTAAGCAACGGGAGCAGGAACTGAACCGCCCTCGGCAGGGAGCGTGTCGATGCCTGTCATACGCTCAAGATACTCCGCCACAAGGGGGTCTTGCTGAATGCTGGCAACAGCATACGAACCCGTTTCAGTGGCAGCAACAGCCTTTACGTTGAAGATGAAGGTGACGGTAGCGGTCTTGCCATCCTTCTTGTACTGAATAGCCTGCCCAATCTTGATGTTCTGGCCTGCTTTCAACTTGTCGGGATAAGGCCCCACGTTGAAATAGAGCGAACCGGCCTGGTACTCGCTGAACACATAGCCACTATTATAGTCGCTGCGTGCCCCGCTGGCATTGAACCAATGCCCATAGCCATTGGCTGTGGAACCTTGATTCACTACAGCCCCTGTGGTGGGGTTGACAGCATAGAACTTCATCTTCCCTTCAGCCACTGCTGCCGAGGTCCAAGCCGTCAGGTGGCCAGCCACATCGTCGGGCTGCATCTGGAAGGCGGTGCCAAGAGCCGCAGCTGCAGCCCCCTGCACATTGACAGACACTGGCGTGTAGAAGCCATTGGTGGTGACAGGCAGGTTGACATCGAAGGTGATGGTGGCATCCGTGACAGGCAGGTCTTCGCTAATGATGGGAGCACCGGCTATGTTGGTGCCAGAGAACTCGACGGTGTAGGGCCACTGATCATCGTCACCGATGTTTTCATTCCACAGGTGCTGGATGTACTGACGAGGAGCGGGAACCACAACGAGGAAGAGCCGCTGGGTGCCTTCGGGCACTGTGCAGGAAAGGTTGGCGGTCTTCTCGCCCGTACCGCTTTCGCCGCAATAGAGCGAATCCTCATAAAGATACTCACGTGTGCCATCGGCCTTCAGAGCCACGTACCCCAAGCGAAAACCACGCTGCTGCCCATACTTGGAGTTGATGTTATAGTAGGTCTTCGTGCCCTCCACCTTGACGAGTCGGTTATCTCCGTCGTAGTACTGGGCAGGATCGCCCTCTGCCAACTTTGCACGTTGCTTCAACGATGTAAATTCGGTGGAAACCTCTGCTCCTGCTGCAGGCACGTTGAGTTCGATGACATTGAAGCCTGTGCTTTGCGGACAGCTGCTGTAAGCCACCTGGTACTTGGTTCCGCCTAACGAGATGCAGTCATAGCGGTAGGGATAGCTCTGCAGCCACACGAGGCCCTCCGTGTTCAGGTTGTCGTAGTTGATGTCGATGGTAGCCATCTTCATGGCATATTCGAAATACATCTTGAAGAGTTCGTTCACGTCAATCTTCAGCAGACTCATCAGCACCTCGTTAGGGTCTTGCCCCTTGCCTGAGTCGTGCTGCCAAAGTTTGCCCATAAAATCTATGCCATACTTCTCTGTCAGATAGTAGTGCCACCAATAGGACTGATAACGCATCCATTCGTGGGTCATGGCATAGTTGGCAAAGCGGGGGAAGTAAGGATTGCCATACACCACCCAACTCTCTGTCCAGCGGGGCATGGGGAAGGTCATGGCAGCCTGCCATTGCGCTGTTTGTTCCCAGAAGGAGGAACCGTTGCCAATTGCGGTGCGGAAACCTGCGTAGCCTCCGTGGTCGCAGAAGCTCTGATACTGGAAGGAGTGCCCAATTTCATGCCCAATGGTGTGGCCCACAGGCTTACAGGTACTCGGGTTCACCCACAGGGCACCAATCACGTTGTCGTAGCCCGAACCCGTGGCGAGCCACTCTTCCTGATGGAGCAGGCAAATAATCATCTTGTACTTGCTCACCTGCGAGGTGGCTTCGTCGCAAAACTTCAGCTTGTTCACATACATGTCGTAGAGATAGTCGGCTTGCTTGAGCAGGTCGTCAATATCTACATAGTAGAAGTCGGTTTTTGCCAGCTCGTTGGGAGCCTTGGAGCCATACTCCTTGCTCCAATAGACAATGAAGTTGTCGTTCTCTTTCGAACGCGATTTGGAATAAGTGGCGGTGTGGTTAGGGTCAGACTCTTTGTAAAGAGACGTGTTGTACTTCCATTCCTGCGGAATGTAAATTTGTTTTTGTGCCTGAGCAACCAACCCCATGACTGCCAGCGCACATGAAAGTAAGATTTTCTTCATACTCCGTTAATTATAATTAGGTTAATATAGCACGCAATGCGTTTACACTGCAAAGGAACGACTTTTTTTTCAGACAGGCAAGCGTTTTGGACTTCTCTTTCTGTTTTTGGATGATTTTGAGCATAAATAGGCAAAACCACAAGGGGCTGGCACTAAAATGCCAGCCCCCCATCTTTATATACGAATGTGTATCAGCACACTTTACTTCACAAACACCTTCTTGCCACCCTTGATGTAGATGCCCTTCTCTGTTGGCTGAGCCACTTTCACACCTGTGAGTGTGTAGTAAGCGCCATCAGCAGCCTTGGGAGCAGCCACGTTAGAGATGCCCACTGCAGTGTCGGTGCCCAATGTAACGGTGTAGAGCACACGCTTGCCCTCATAGTCGAATGCGTAACGGAATTTGTACACGCCCTCGTCGGAGAGTGTCACATCCTCAAGGTTCACGCTAAGTGTCCAATCCTCTGAGATAGAAGCTGCAATACCGTTCTCAAGGTCGTAGTAGCCAGCAGGGTTGAAGTAAACCTCGTCGATGAATGCTACGGTTTCGTAGGTTACAGGAGTCTTGGCATACTTGATTTCCACACCCGAGAGGAGATCCTCTGTGATGCCGAGAGCTTCAGCTACCTTAGCTTTGTCAATCTGAATGTCGTAGAAGCCATTCACAATCTTCTCTTCCTCAACAGCGGCTTTCACCTGCTCGTCCAGAGCCACTTCTGTCTCAGGAGTAAGCTCCTCCACGAACGAAGTGGTAACGATATATCTTACGTAGTCGCCTGTCTCCTCGTTCACCAGATAAACGTTCAGCATGTAGTTAGTGCCAGCCTCATGACCTGGGCAGTACCAAGTGAGCTGACCATCAGCGTAAGTGAAGCCTACAGAGTTGTTGCCCCAACCTGCGTTGTCAACCACAGTCATGCCGTCGGCAGTAGTGTAAGTTGTTGTTCCGTACCAGAAGCCAGGATAAGGAGTGCAAGTGTAGTTCTTCGACATCTGGAGTTCGCCAGTCTCAGCTCCTTCGGGCACAACATTCTGATCGGTGTAGAGCTTGAAGTTGGTGGTGCCAAGCATGCTCTGGACAAATTCCATGTCAAGCTTGGTTGTTACAGCGTCTGGCCAGTAACCGTCGGCATTAGCGATGAACTCCTTCACCAAGTAGTCCTTAGCCTTCTCGTTGAGGTCGAACTGATTCTCTTCCTCCACCTTCACGTGGATAGTAACCAGGTAGTACTTGCCGCTGAAGTTGTAGTAGAGCTTGATGTTCGACTCGTCGCCAATGGCCCAGTTGCCTGCTTCGAATCCGTAGTCGATGCTGGAGAGGTCGCCCTCTGTAGTAGGTTCAGTATAGACGGCACGAACCGTTTCGTTGCCCGACCACTTCACCACGTAGCCATCCTTCGTCATCCACATACCGCCCTTGTTGGCTGTGTGTTCGTCTGAAATGTTGCTTTCGTCGGCCAAAGCATTGAAGAGGATAGAGTTGGCGTTGCAACCCAACAGCTCGGCAATGGCATCGATGTCAACAGTGAACTTGCCGCTTTCAGGAGCACCCTTGCCAATGGCTTCGATGGTTTCCTCACCCACCTTCTGCCATTCGCCAAACGGAACCACCTCGCCAGGTTCTGGTTCAGGTTGTGGTTCACCGGCAGCGACGTTGGCCTGCACCTTGATGCGGGCAGCGTTCTTGCCCACGATGATGTAGAGGTAAGTCCAGTCAGTGTCGCCACCCTTCATGGTGCCAGGATATTGTCCTGTTTTGATGCTAAATTCCCCTTCAGCAAGTTTTGCATCCTGAATATAGAATGTGCAATTAGCACCCCAAGAAAGTGGGTAGTTCATTTCCAGCGGAGTCTCTGTGGCAGTGGCTTCGTCGTAAGAAGTGTAACGGCCAATCCAGCCATCAGTAGTGGAACGTGAAGGAATCAGCTCGTCAAGAACGGTGGTCACATCATTCTCTGTAGAGATGGGTTGCAAATAGATGCCCACTGATGTTTCTTTAATAAATCCGTCAAGATCGGCAGCGTTAGCCACACCCAGTGCATCGTAGATGCCCTCGAGAGAGGTGGTAACAACATTGCCTTCGTATGACTTACCTTCTTCAAAATCGAGTGTCATCGTGTAGTCCTTCACAATCGTCAGCTCTGAAAGTTTGGTAGTTTCCACTTCGAGTGCTGCTGGTGGAGCCTCCACGATGTTCACCGTGATGTCAACTGTTGCAGTTTTATCACCGTATGTATAGGCAATTTTTGCAACTAACTTGTCGCCCACTTTTGCTAATTGAGGCATCTGACCCAACATGAAGACAAACGCATCGTTATCTACATCGCAAGAAGTGATGTTGTAGAAAATCAAGCCTTCACCACCCCAATCGAGAGCCTTTCCTTCGGCTGTCATCCAGAAGTTGCCAAAACCACCTTGTGTGTAATTGGTGTTCATCACACCTTCGCCCTCGTCAAGAGCCACTTTCACAGCACTTGCGTCGAGATTGGCAGGATCGCCTTTTGCATACTCTGCAGCAAAAGTAGCAGCATCAGTGCCTAAGGCTGTAGCAAATTCGCTCAGTTTCAAAGATTGGGAAATTTCTTGCCCCCAAGCATCAGCTGGATAAGCCTCAGCTTCAATCTTGAATTGCGCCTTTACGGTAGTGCTCACCATCATGAGCAGGAGCACCAGAAGAGAGGAGTAAATTTTTCTCATAAAAGTAAAAATAGCTAAATAGTTAATAAAAAATAGTTATAAAAAAGATTTTTCTGCGGCAAAGTTCACGTTTTCTTTTCAAAAAAGCAAGCATTTGTGTCCGCTTTTTTAGCCGATGGAGGATTTTAGCCTCTTTTTAGACGATATTTGTATGTTGGACGGAACAAATCGGAGGAAAGTGACTTGCAAAACGCACAGAAATGAAAGATTTAAGTGGCTGACGCCATTTTTTGGGGGAAAAGTGAAAAAATGTACTTGCAAAGCATGGTTAGAAAAAGAAAAAGTTGTAACTTTGCAGCGTCTTCTCGCTGGAAGGGTTAGTACTTTCATTTTTTACATCAGGGTTTCCCAGGAGGAGACAAGTAAGTTTTTCATTAATATAGCTAATCTAACAAATTCAGAAACGACACTGCGTGATGCAGCGTCGTTTTCGTTTCCCCACCCTCTAATTTCCCCTATAGAACCCCGTTGAAAACCCCTATCGTATCGAAGCGAGGTACATGCGAGGTACATGCGAGGTACATGCGAGGTACATGCGAGGTACTATAGCGGTACTTCCTCGGTGCAAACAGCAAAAAAAAAGTGCACCAGTGTGAACTGATGCACCCATACTTTCTGACATAGGTTTCTACCGTTTTAGCCAAGCATTTCTTTGAAGTCCTCGCAGGGCTTGAAATATGGAATCTTGTGCTCTGGCACCACTACAGACTTGTTCTCCTTGATGAGACGTCCCACTTTGGCAGCACGAATCTTCGTGGTGAAGGTACCGAAGCCGCGGAGGAAGATGTCCTCGCCATTGGCAATCTGATCCTTAATTGTAACCATCAGCGCCTCTACTACTTTGAGGGCTTTATCCTTCTCTACACCTGTCTGTCTGCTGATTTCAGCAACAATTTCAGCTTTTGTCATAATGTTATCGTTTTTTTTGAATGTTATGTATTAGTGTCAAACTTTTTTGTCTCTCTCCCACAAGTCCTCTTCTTCGCAGGTTTTGAGTAAAGGCCGCTACTTATATAAATAATGTGTAAGGGCTGGAAAGGCATGATTTTCTTTCACCTTAAACTCAAAACGGCTGCAAAGTTAGCACAAAATATCTCAATTACAAAAACTTATGGCACTTTTTTTCCTATTCTTAACTATTTTTTCAAGATTTTCCGCCCTTTGTGGATATAAAATCCTTTCTCCGGACGCTCTGTTGCTTGCCCACTCAACGTATAATAAGCATCGGAACCTTGCTGCAAGTCGGACGTAGAAGGGGCAGCTGGCGAAGCGATACCCACCGCCACACGTTCCGTAGTTCCCACGGGGGTAATCGTCATGCAATCCACGTTGGGCATCCAGGCCGAGGAGGATTTTCCATAGAGCCGGACGGTGTTCTCACCCTGCTGCAGAGTGACAGTGAGTTTCGCCGAAGCCACACTGCCCCAACCGCCCGAATTGCACGAGAGGGTCTTTACGTCTTTGCCGTTCACATTCACGGTGATGTTCCGCGTGTCGCCCGAAATGTAGCGAATGTTCATTTCGTAATCGCCTCCCTGGTCGCTGTACACGTGCCGCCACTGCAGGTCGTTCTTGGGGTCGCTGCCCAACCAACCCACGTAGGCTCTGCCCGAACTGGCTTCGTTGTCCTCATAAATGGCCGACTTATAAGACTGATTGTTGAATATCTCCTGATATTTGCCCAAATAGGCTGTCTCTGCCTCATAAAGGGTGCGTTCCAAACGTCCTTCGGCTTCCACCCGATAGATGCGAGTTCCGTGAGCAGGTACCGTCGCACTCAGCTGGCCTTCCATTTCGCCCACATCTTTCATTTCGTAGCAATCGTGCACCTTCACCTTCCCCGTCAGGTCGAGGTCGGCAAAATCCACACTCATGTCGGCAGCCTTGTCCGAAGGGTTGTAGAAAGCAACGGCACGCACCTTCCCATAGAGTTGCTCCAGGTCTTTCACCAGCACATAAGTATCCCCCACATGCTGCACTACGTATGCCTGCAGGCAGAGCGCATCTTGATTCAAGGCGATGAGGTCGGTATTCTTCAGCAGAGCCAGCGTAGCGCCCGAGAGCGAGGACATGTCGCAACCAATGAGCAGCGGGCTTGACATGATGCACCACATGCCAAAGTGGGTGCGGTCCTCCTCTTTCGACAATCCACGCCCCACTTCCAGCATGTCCATGTCGTTGTAATGCCCATCGTAGCAGTAGGCCGACAAATAGAGGTTCTGCCTCAGAATGTCCTTCACCGAACCCCACGAGGCATTGATGTCTTGTGTGGTGCGCCAAGACACAGCCACATCCTGCACCCAGTTGCCGGGATAGTCCCAACGGCACACGTTCATCCTCACGTCGTCACGCCCTGTGTTTTTGATGGCCTGAGCAATCACCTTGTACCGCTCTTCGGCATCGAGGTTCAGCCCCTTGCTGTTGTGGTACGACACGCCTCCGCAGAAATCCACCTTGATGAAGTCGAAGCCCAGTTCCTTGAAGAAGAGGTCACAATCTTCCTGCTCATGCTGGTAAAGACCCACTCCCTCGCCCATCTTGTCGCCTCCGTGGAAATTGCCGCAGGTGCTGATGCCGCCATCGGAATAGATGCCGGCCTTCATGCCTAACAGGTGAATGTACTTCACCACTGGCAGCAGTCCGTTGGGGAATCGGGTTGGGTGAATGAGCAGCTTGCCCGTCGCCTTGTCGCGACCTCCAAAATATCCGTCGTCGATGTTGATGTGGTCGTACCCCACTTTCAGCAACCCCTTGCTCCGCATGGCGTAGGCCTGATTTTTTATCACCTGCTCGTTGATGTTGAGCGCAAACGTGTTCCACGAACTCCAACCCATGGTGGGTTTGTCCTGTGCCATAGCCCGTCCGCCTAAGGAGAGAGCCAGCACACCAATCAATAAAACTTTTTTCATATTCTTATTGGTAAATAGGTATTAAAGTCTTTCAGTCCACAAAGGTACGACAATTTGTTTAAACCACTTGTCACTTATGCAACCAAATCTTCAAGTTTCTGCATTGGTGATGAAGAAAAGTGCCCTAAAAACAGCTTTTTCCGTGCAAATGTTTCAAAATTGAAAGAAAAATACCATGTATGTATCATATTTAAAAGTTTATGTTACAAAACAAATACCCCAACTCATCAGAAAACCGTAACTTTGACGGCGAATTAAAAAAATATTATCTATTATCTTAACAAAAATCAAAACCTAATCAACATTTCAACGTAAAAAAAAAGTTATTAACATCTTTCATTTTTCAAAACATTATTTATTAACAACTAAAAAACCAAAGCTTATGAAAGTATTTACAAAATCTTTCCTGGCCCTATTGCTTATGATGGTAATAGGAGTGGTTGGTGCAAGTGCAAAGACGGAGAAGGTGCATGCCACTTTCGAAAGTCCGAACAACACCAACACTACTTGGGACGCAGAAACGAAGACGTTTACGTGGAGCACCACGTATTACAATCAGCTGCGTAACATCGGCCTGCCAAATGGCGACATCACCAAGTACAAGAAATTAGTGGTGGATTGCACCATCAAGTCGGGCGAAAAGTTCCGCATCCTCTTCTACAAGGGTGGCAGCAACCTGACTCTTTATGCAGAGGACGGTGTGAACGAGTTTATCCTTGCTGATGCACTGAAAGAAGTTGCTCCTAACGACTACAACGAGTATCTGCTTGCTTGCGACGAAATCTGTCTGTCAGGCAATAACGGTGCTGCTCCTGGCGAAGCTGTTATCAACGATGTCTATCTGGAGACCTACGATGATGAGGGCACAAAGGTGGAGGCAACTTTCGAGAGTCCGAACAACACCAACACTACTTGGGACGCAGAAACAAAGACCTTCACATGGTCAACTACTTACTACAACCAGCTGCGTAACATCGGTCTGCCAAATGGCGACATTTCTAAATACAAGAAATTAGTTGTGGATTGCTCCATCAAGTCGGGTGAAAAGTTCCGCATCCTCTTCTACAAGGGCGGAAGCAACCTGACTCTTTATGCTGAGGACGGTGTGAACGAATTCATCCTTGCTGATGCACTGAAAGAAGTTGCTCCTAACGACTACAACGAGTACCTGCTTGCTTGCGACGAAATCTGTCTGTCTGGTAACAACGGCGCTGCTCCTGGCGAAGCTGTCATCAACTCTGTTTATCTCGAGACTTATCCCGAGAACGAATCGATTGACGTTCCAGAGATCACTTACGAAGAAGATCCTGGCAAACCAGAAGGTAATTACGTTGACTTTACTGAGGCATTCCCCGACCTCCAGCCAAGAATCGGTTTAGGTGCTGACGAGCACCCCATCGTGCTGGGTAATGGCGAAGTGGTAGTTGGCGCAAGAACCCAAAACGTCATTGCCGACCTCTCTGACTATACTTCTCTGACACTTGTCGGCACTCCAGGCCTGAAGGTGGTGTTCTATATGAACCACGAAGTAGCTGCACAGCAGAATGCTGGCGACTATGCCGCTGAAGACGAAGGCAAGTATGTATTCCTCGATGCACAGCTTGGTGAAGACGGACTTTACAAGCTCGACCTCACTCAGTTCGACAAGCAAGACCTCAACGCCATCTGCCTGCCTTGGGACAACTCGAACAAGGGTACTGTTTGGTACCTCCTGCTGGAAGAAAAGGCAATTGCTGACGGCAAGTACTACTTCAAGAATGTAGGCGCAGGCCTCTACTGGGGTGCCAGCAACAACTGGGGCACACAGGCTTCTCTCGTTAGCGAACAGCAGTACGGCACATTAGCTCGTCTGGAAGATGGCACTTACACATTGGAGACAATGGTGTCCAATGGTGGCACCAACTACTACTTCGGTGGTGCCTATATGGACGGAACTGCAGCCAAACTGACTATCAAGAAAAAGAATGGCAATTACACGATTGCTAACGTTGACGGTACATTGTATTACGGCTATGACGGCGCTTCTACTGTTTTGGCTACATCTGAATCGGCTGAAAGCGAAAACTTCCAGTGGCAACTCATCACAGAGGAAGAGATGGAAGCAGAGCGTGCAAATGTTATCGCGGCTGCAACTGCAGAAGAGCCAGCTGATGTAACATTCCTCATCACCGATGCTTACTTCGGCCGTAACCGTCGCGATGTCAGCGCATGGACGATGGAAGCAAATAACAAGAACCTGACTGGCGGCGGTGATAAGGGCGGATGCGCAGAGTCTTATCACTCTGTATTCTCGCTGAGCCAGGTAATTGCCAACGCTCCTAAGGGTGTGTACAAGCTGGGCGCAAGCGCATTCTAT
>CADAPC010000020.1 GCA_902789725.1 uncultured Bacteroidales bacterium | reverse complement strand
GCCGATGGTACTGCACCGCAATGCGGGAGAGTAGGTCGCCGCCTTCTTGAGGAGGACGCTTTCCGGAGAAATCCGGTGAGTGTCCTCTTTTTGTGTGTGTAATTATCAATTTAGGGGTAACTGATTGAAGACAATGGTGGCATCGCACGCTCCGTTTCCCCAACGTATGCCAAGGAAGTGCTTGAGTTGGTAGTCCTGTTCGCTATGGTAGATTATGGCTATGCTGTCTATTTGGTAGTCAATGTTGAAAAGGGACCTTTGGTAGCGATAGGCTTGTATCGCTTTGCCGATATGTTTCATTTTCTTGTAGTTTATGGCAGCTTCAGGTGCACCATATATGTCGGTAGTTCGTTTTTTTACCTCAATGAAATGTAGTTTATTATCTTTTAATGCTATGATGTCTATCTCGCATCCTTTGTAGAGGTTCCAATTTTTGTCCAGAATTTGGTAGCCATTTTGTGTGAGATAGAGTGCAGCTAATTCCTCTCCAGATTTACCGATTGCTTGTTTGGCTTTATTTTTTTGTTGCCGTTTGATCTTCTCTTCCTTTTTTAGCAGTTCTACTTGTTCGTGTGTATAGTAGTGGCCGTTTGCGAATAAGTGAGTAATATTGTAATCTTCTTTCAATCGTTTGGCAATGATTGTGTATCGTGTGCTTTGATAAATATTTGTTTCACCATCAATTATACAGATGGAGAAACCTTTTTGTATGCCATTCTTTATGCGTTCGATGCCTTGGATAAATTCAGGTGTACTTATCGCTCGTTTGTATAGTATGGTTCCTTTTACACTTCTTGTGCTGGGAGGGAAATGCCCAAAGTGTTGGAAGAATGGTATATATGCTATATGGTGTTGGGAAAGGACGAGTTTTAGTTCATCTTTTGGTGTGTTTCGTGCTATACGTGTATTGGTCAATGGGCGGCAATCCACCACACAATTGATATTGTGAGGATTTAACAGTTGGATGAGTTCGTTTGCGTCAATGCCAATGTTACCATAGGTGTATATCGTTGCTTGGAAGGCCATACTGAAGGCTTATTGTTTTTGGGGTTGCTGTAGGTTTTTGTTCAGGGTAGTCTGGAAGAGGATGACAGTGCTATTTGTTTACCATTTTTATTACATCTTCGAGTGTGAATTTGCCAGAGAAGATGATGACTGTTACCTCGTTGTTTTCCTGTGTTAACATGATTACCACCCCATGTTTTTTGTCAATACTATAGTAGATATCGACTTTTTCATCCTCTTCGCTAACTTGTAATAGCAAGCCGTACTTTTCCTTTTGCACGATACCTTGGGTGTCTGCTTTTAGTTTCAAGGCTGCATTCTTTTCTTCTGACGAAATAATTTGGATGCAGTCGAGTTTGCTCATCAGATTTGTTGTGTTCACTCCAGGCAGAGAAGGTGTAGCCTTCAATCCTGCTAACTTGAGCATGAATTGGGATATATATACGTAGGTGACATTCTTTGCATCGGAATATTTCTCAAACGCTTTCACTTGCGCTTGGGCGGTCATGCATGTCATGGTGCAACACACACAGCATAAAAGTGTTATGATTGTTCGTCTCATACTATTTCCATGATTTTAATTGCTTATTCAAAGTATGTTCGGTTTTGTCGCTGATGTCTTTCGCTTTCTTCATTTGTTCCATTCCTCTGTTAAGATTAGATGCCAAGAGGTTTAGTGCTCGTTCTGCTTCGCGTTTGGCGATTGCAGGATCTCGATAAGTGTCTTGTTCTGCAAGGTTGATGGACACTTTTTGCTGAAGGAGGATGTAACCCAATCCTAAAACGAGTGCGATAGAGGCGGCTACAGAAACATGGCGTAATGGCTTGTTGAATGAGAAGAAATGAGGCTTCTTTTCCGCTTGCTCCCATTCATCAATCTTTTCAGAGAGTCTTTTCTCCAATCCTTCTGGGATGGGGATGCGCTCTAAGTCTTTCAAATTCAGTTCGTCCATGTCTTTGTCAATTTTATCCATTGTTGCTTGAGTTTCTGTTTTGTTCTCATGATGATGATGCGGATGTAGCCTTGAGTGAGACCTGTGTCTTGTTCTATCTCTTTGTAGGAACGTTCTTCTAAGAGGTGCATCTTTAACACCGTTCCATCCCTTTCTGGCAATCCATCCAGTAGTGTTGTCATTTGTTGTAGTGCGTCGCTTGCTTCCATTTGTCTGGATGGCGTCATTTCATCCGGTGGTTCGATGTTTTCGCTGAGATTGGCTGATGTGTCAATGCGCCCCAGCCGGCATTGATCGCGATAGAGGTTTTTCATCATGGTCACGAGGTACGCTTCATTTGTTGCCTCATCCTTCAGGGCATCACGTTTTTGCCACAGCTTCAAGTATGTGTCTTGAAGCAGGTCTTCGGCATCTTGTGCATTTCCCGTCAGACGATACGCTACTCGATAAAGTAGTTGATGGTGAGGCAAGAACCGTTGCTTAAACTCTCGTGCGTCCATTTGCTATTTCTGTTCCTTCGCCTTCTCCGCAAACTCAATCACCACTTTCTTGTCAGTGTTGGGATATTTTTCCTTTACTGCTTCTCCCACAATCCATGATTCTGTGTTCCATCTGATGCCGTTGGCTTTCATGTACTCAGTCCCTTCTTTTTCAGATTGTAAATCAGGATACTCTTTTCCTTCGATGACGATGAGGACATTCCCTTTGTTAACATCCTCTAAAACATCCTTCATATCTACCGCATTGTTTTCCTGTTCAAAGCTAATCAAGCTATCGGATTCAGTGAAAGCTTTAGCCAAAGTCTCCTTCTTTATTTTACAGTCAACATGTCCCAGCACCACCTTGTTCCAAATGTCCCAACACAACAACACATCGTCAACCATATTTTTCTTTGTCTTTCCATACACCGATAGTTGGCTCTTGGGGTTCATGACATTATTCCACATTTGCTTCACGATATTGCCTCCATCTTCGGGAGTATTGTTGTCATTGACCACAAAAAGTAATGCATAACCTTTCAGTGCTTTGATGTCTTTGTCCAGTTCCTTTCGCTGAGTGGAATCTAATTCCAATGTAACTTGCTCCACCTGTTTAAGGTTTTTCTTGATGAAGGCGATTTCCTTTTTATTCAATCCTTGTGAAATAAACTCTTCGTCTGTTTGTATGTTCATGAGCAGAGAATCTTTCGGAATTTCCTGATATAGCGCCCCCGCCATTCCCTTGTACTTTTCAATCAGTTGATTCACTGTCTGTCCGAAAGCACAACTCACGCAGATGATCATTGCTGATACTAATAATGTCCGTTTCATGTTTATTGTTGTTTAAGTGATGAATGTTGTAGTTTTATGAGTCTCTCTATTTGTACAAACGAGACTTTTAAACGGTTTGTTACAAAGACGTGCGCCTTTTTTATAGCATCAGCTCAAACATCTTTTTGTATGCGTCCACTTTCTTTTCGAAGGCAAGTGGGTAAGCACGTGATGAAGACGGAAGCCGGTAGAGCACGAGTTGTTGTCCTGCTTGGTTGTAAGTGTTTGGTATAGGAACGCTATGATTCACTTTGGGCACCTCTGGAATGTGTAGCGACTGGCAAATGGTGTCAGTTGCTTTTTCGCCCGTAGTGACGATGGCACGGCATTGGGGTAACTGGCTGAGCAACGTCGGAATGTTGGTGGGTAGGATTACTTCAAGGAACTTGTCTGAAGCATTGTCCTTCAACCGTCGGATAGCGGTAGAGGTGTCGAAGAACGCAATGCCCCTCTCTTGACAATGTGCTACAATCTTCTCCAACTTGAAGCATTTCCTTTCGCTATCCACGAAATGATTCTTGTTGCCGAAGAAGATTTCTCCTTCTATTCTCCAATGGTCATTGATGAAGTTGGGATAATAGAAATCGATGCACCACCGCTTGCGTTGGGGTGGAAAACTACCGAGGAAAAGCACGCGTGCATTAGGGGGAAGGAATGGGATGAGTGGGTGATACTCTATGCCGTTAGCACTGCGGGCAATGTTGTCGAAATTTAGGAAGTTCATAATTCCGTTTGTTTTTGCAAAAATAGTCAATTTTCGGCGAAAAGCGAAAACTCCAAGGTGGAAATTCGGGGGGACTTGCTCTTTCTGTGGCAAATAACTAAGTTTTTTTACTTTCAAACTCTATATTTCCCCTTAAAATCGTTAACTTTGTGGCATGAAAGTTCTTAATCCTCTTAAAAAATGGACGAGCATGAGTCTCGTTCTGCGCATTCTTATAGGTCTTGTTATTGGTGCATTGTTAGGCCTGTTCTGCCCACAATGTTACGCAGTGGGTATTCTTGGCAAGGTGTTTGTTAGTGCTTTGAAAGCCATTGCTCCCGTGCTGGTGGCAGTGTTGGTTACAGCTTCCATCGCCAAGGCAAAAGGAGGCTTAGGTTCTCGTTTCCGTACAGTCATTACGCTTTATATGTTCACCACTTTCATGGCCGCCGTGGTTGCGTTGGTAGGTAGTTTTATGTTTCCTGTCACAATGAGGCTTCGTGAGGCAACAGTTGATAGTGCTCCTGGAGGTTTGGATGAAGTGTTTACCAATTTACTCACCAACATGGTCAGCAATCCTCTTTATTCTGTCACCTCAGCCAACTACATCGGCATTCTCTTTTGGGCCATCCTTGTGGGTGTGGCATTGCGCTTGAAAGCGAATGAGCGAACCATCCAAGTGGTCGATGATTTCTCTGAGGTTATCTCCTTGGTGGTCAAATGGGTTATCCAGTTCGCTCCCTTCGGTATCATGGGTCTTGTCTTTGCTTCTGTGTCGGAAAGTGGTCTTGAAATCTTTACCGATTATGGGAAGTTGCTCCTTTTGCTTGTAGGGTGCATGTTCTTTACTGCCCTCATTCTCAATCCTCTCATTGTTTTCATCTTTCTGCATCGAAATCCATATCCGCTTGTTTTTCAATGTATAAGAGAGAGCGGCTTGCAAGCATTCTTCACTCGTTCCTCCGCTGCCAATATACCTGTCAATATGGATTTGTGCCGCCGTTTGGGACTCGACCCCAACTTTTATTCGGTCAGCATTCCGTTGGGTTCCACCATCAACATGAGCGGAGCAGCTGTCACCATCACGGTGATTTCTCTCGCTGTAGCTCACACCGTAGGCATTGAAGTAACTTTCCTTTCGGCTCTCTTTCTTAGTCTTATTGCTACTTTGGGGGCCTGTGGAACTTCGGGAGTTGCAGGCGGTTCTCTGTTGTTGGTTCCTATGGCATGTTCTCTTTTTGGCATTTCGCCCGATGTGTCCATGCAGGCCGTAGCCGTTGGTTTCATCATCGGGGTGGTGCAAGATTCTGTTGAGACAGCACTCAACTCCAGCAGCGATGCGCTTTTTACGGCTACAGCAGAGTTTCATGAACAGATAAAAAAGAACCGATGAAAATTCTATTGGCTTTTGATTCCTATAAAGGATGCTTGTCGGCGGAATATGTGTGCAACGCTGCCCGAGAGGGTATTCTGACGGTGTGTCCTGATGCCGAAGTGGTTAGTGTGCCGCTGAGCGATGGGGGTGAAGGGCTTGTGGCATGCTTTTCACGCCTATGCAAAGGGCGTGAGGTTAGCGTGGAAGTGCATGGCCCGTTGATGGAGAAAGTTGTGGCCACCTATCTTCTTAGCAATGACGGGAAAACTGCGTATATGGAAATGACGAGTGCATGTGGTTTGACGTTGGTGCCAGCGGAGAAACGGAACGTGATGGATGCGACCACATACGGGTTGGGCGAGCTGATGATGGATGCGGTGCAACGAGGCGTGACGCATATTGTGCTGGGCATTGGAGGTTCTGCCACCTGCGATGCAGGTATGGGAATGCTGGAAGTGTTGCACGGTGTTCTTTGCTATGGGGATGATTTTTCTTTGAAGGGAAAAACCGAAGGTGTGCGAGTGACAGTTGCTTGCGATGTGGACAATCCCTTGTATGGTCAATACGGTGCTGCCTATGTGTTTGCTCCTCAGAAAGGAGCAACCCCTGTGCAGGTGAAGACACTTGACCGCCGTCTGCGTGCTTTCGCTTTGGCAACAGAAGAATTGGGCATTGCTGAGCCATTAGATGCTTTCCGTCCAGGAACGGGTGCGGCAGGTGGATTGGGTTATGCCTTGCTCACCTATTTGAAAGCAGAACTAAAGCCTGGCATCGATGTGGTGTTGGATGCTTGTAGGTTCGATGCTATGTTGGAAGGAGCAGATTGGGTCATTACGGGCGAAGGGTGCTCAGATGCTCAAACCCTGCACGGAAAAGTAGCTTCGGGTGTGTTGAAGAGGGCAAAACTGCAGGGCGTGAAGACTGTTTTGATGTCTGGACAAATCAAGGACAAAGCCATTTTGCAAGCTTTTGGCTTTGAGTGCCTTTGCGGAATCAATGAAGGTGACGAACGTCCCCTCTCTTTATTGATGCAAGCGGATGTCGCCGTAGAGAACATAAAGAAAACTTGTCAACGTTTGATGGAGGAATACCAATGAAAAGCAATCCACTCAGAGATTTCTTCTATTTTCAGAAAAGCGACCGCCGAGCCATAGTGGCAATTGGTTTTGTCGCCGTGTTCTGCGTGGGTGTTATGTTTGTTATGGATCGTCCTTCCTCCCAACCTTCTCCATCCATGAAAGAGGAAATCATGACGTCGGTTGGTCAATTACGAACGGGCAGAACGAACTCTCTTATAGAGGGTGAGATATTCCAAGAGCAGCATGAGGCAGCCCTTCATGCCTTTGACCCCAACACTATTGATTCCCTCACCTTTGTGGGATTTGGTTTGGAACCTTGGAAAGTGAAGAATTTTCTTCATTATCGTGCAGCAGGGAAAGTGTTTCGTTCTGTAGATGATTTAGGGGACACGTACGGGTGGACGGAAAAGGATGTGGAAAGGTTAGCCCCATACGTGAGGGTGGGTGAACAATATCAAAAAAAGACGGCAGAGGCTCGTGCCAGAGACGTACGCGCAGAAGATGAATCGTTAGCGAGAAGCCGGCAAATCTCTTCACTGCATTTTGAATTGAAGAAGTTTCAAAACTTGACCAAAGTGGATGTGAACGAAGCCGACACGACGCTCCTTCGCCGCATTCCGGGTGTGGGCGAGAAAATTAGCGAGGCCATTGTCCGCTATCGGCAACAATTGGGCGGTTTCTATTCGGTGGAGCAGCTGTTAGAAGTGAAGATTGTTTCCCCCGAATTGTTGGAATGGTTTACCGTTTCCTCTCCTCCCTCCGTACAAACCATCAACATCAACAAGGCATCTTTTCAAAAATTGAACAGCCACCCTTATATTACTTACGAACAGACAAAAGCCCTGCTGCAGTATGTGCGGCTTTATGGTGAGATCCAGTCAGAACAGCAACTACTCTCTACTGGCATTTTCAATTCCGGCGAGCTTGAACGGCTCAAACCGTACATCGCCTACGAATGATTTATATGTGTACATCATAACATTGAACTTTTCATTTCAGAAAGGAAACCCTCTCGCACCATCATCACTGACTGCACGAGAGGTGTAGCTACTTCTTTTAACTGATCTTTAATTACTAACACGTGTGTGCTATTGCAGACGGAAGGAAATGGGGAGCGTGTATTTCATTCTTACCACCCTTCCTCTCTGTTTGGCTGGCTCCCATTTGGGCATATTCTTGACTATACGGAGAGCTTCGCGCTCAAGTGCTTTGCTGCCAGCTTCAAACTGTTCGGGCGTAGATTTCACTTCCAAGCCCTTCTCCATCTGCTCTTTGGTCGATCGGTAACTAACGGTTGCAGTGTTGCCGGCTGTGTTTTCTGCACCATTTTGGGCTACCTTCAAGTTGCTGAGCGATCCGTCTTTTTCCACGATAAACTCCACTATCATGCGCCCTTGAATGCCATGTTCGTGTGCTTCTTTGGGATAATGTAATTGGGTGACGAGGTATTGCATCAGGGCTTCTTGTCCACCAGGGAAAGCTGCATTTTGTTCACACACAAGAAAGACTTCATTATCATCGTCGTTGTTAGGGTAGATGGTTTCGCCTTCCAAGGTGATTTTCTTCACAGGCTTTCCATTAATCGTAATGCTGCCATCATCGTGTTTCTCTGCACCAGGTAGCTTTTCTGTTAACTCGTCGATATTCAATACATTGGAGACTTTATTCTTGACCACGACCGTGTCTTTTGGCTGCGCTTGGAAAGCCTTGGTCTCAATGCTGATGACTCCGTTCCTGCCCTTTTCGCCAAAGATGGCTGTGGCTGCACCGTCTCTGATGACAGTGACGGATGCGATGTCTTCGCTGTTGATGTGGAGCAGTTGGGCGAGCACGTCCTCGTCTTCAAGGTTCTTTTTCTTGTTGGGAAACTCTGCGGGAAGTTCCACCACCTTGCCATCCAGCAGAACGAGGGGTTCGTCTTCAATACTGGTGAAGCAGATGATGCCGTGCTTGTCCTTGTAGTTGTACTGAGGAGTTCCGTCAGCATTCTTGATGATTTGGAAGGCTGAGTAGTTCTTGTAGTTTCTCAATTCGGCTTCAGTGGCTTGGCGTCCGTTGATAAACACATATTCAGCAGTGCATGCGAAGTCGCCGGCAGCAGGCTCCCCTTCGTGCGAGAAGCCGATGATTCTGCCATATTGGTCTCTGACGGGATGGATGGCAAAAGGAGCATTGTTGTCGATTGCTGCTTCGACGGTTTCTTCCATTGGGGCGAGAAGGGTTTCTTTCACTTCGTTGAAGGCTGGCACTTTCGTTGTTTCCAACGTCTTCACCATATCTTCTACGGGGTCGGTTTCAATAGGTGTGGCAAAGGCATTAAGGGTCAATGCCACCACGGGGATGGCGCAGAGTGCTTTGAGCATTCCCCATCTGGTCTTAGGTTTTTGGTACATCATAGTGATACGTTTTTTGAGTGAGCCGTGACTCAGATTGTTCGTAAAAGGCTGCAGTCGATTTCCGACAACCTTTGTCACCAGCAATTGTTGATATTTTTTTGCATCGATGCCTTGATGGATAACCGCTTGGTCGGCCTCGTATTCGTGCACCGCTTTCAAGTCGCGGCTGATGAACCAGATGAAGGGATTGAACCATTGGAAAGTCTTCATCACCTCCAGAAGAAGGAGGTCGTAGGTGTGTCCCAGGCGGATGTGCTCCTGTTCATGTGTGAGGATATACTGGCTGTGTTGCTCATAATCCTGCACGTTCATCATGATGAAGTGGAAAAAGCTGCACGGTGTCACCTTGCCCTTCTGCAGCACCACCGTGTTGCCTTGTGGGTCGGTGTGTCGCAAACCTCCGTGTATCAGTCGGATAAGGTCAATGGCTTGCAGAAGCGACAACACTACCATTACAGCCACACCAGCCAAATATCCATAGATGACGACTTGCATCCAAACAATGCGGGGGCTGTTGTCGGCGTACACTACTTGTTCGGGCAGGGTGTAGCTCTCCATGTAGGTTTGCATGGCATAGAGTTCCTCGTTGACAACGGTGGGATGCGCTGTGGTGAAATGCAGCAATGGCACAATGAGCGACACCACCATGATGCCCAGCAGCATGCAGCGGTTGAACCGATGGAACGTTTCTTTACTCAGCAGGAAGAAGAAACAGCTGTATAGAAGTGCCAATGTGATGGCTGATTTGAAGACGAACAGCATCATTGTTATTTCATTTTAGGGGATTGGTAATTTGCGATTTATGACTTGTTAATCATCGCCACGATGTCTTTCAATTCTTCCTCCGACACCTCTTCTTGCTGGGCAAAGAAAGACAGCATGGATTTCAGTGAGCCAGCGAAGAAGGTGCTCTTCACTTCCTTCATCACGCGGTTGGTGTATTCCTCCCTTGTCAGCAGCGGAAAGAACACAAAGGTTTTCCCTCCTCCTTCCTGTTTGCGTGAGGAAATAAATTCCTTGTTTGTCAGAATTTTCAGAAAGGTGGCGATGGTGGAGTACGCAGGTTTGGGGTCGGGGTAGTGCTCTATGATTTCGTGAGTGGTGAGCCCTTCTTGAGGGGAGGGGGCACTCCAAAGCACATTCATGATTTCCATTTCGGCTTTTGTCAATTGCCTTTCTTCTTTGTTGCGCTTCATCTTTATTTAATTTTTTAGATTTTCTGCTGCAAAGTTAATCTAAACTTTTAGATAATCGCAAAGAAAGGGACAAGAAAAAGCACTTGAACTTGAAAGTTTAACTAATTTTGTTAGATATTCAAGGCGAATTATTAGATATTAAGAATGATAAGGGTGGGTTATTGTCAGATAAGGCAGGGTTATTCAACAATAAGGGCAGGTTATTTCAACCTGCCCTTATATATAATAATGTATATGGTTAAGTGCGCTTGCCTTTTTCTTAGTACACTTTGAATCCGATAATCTTTCTCACCTCCCTCAGCGTGGCAGCTGCGCTTTCGCGTGCTTTCTCTGCACCGAGTTTGGCCACCTTGTCGAGCAACTCTTGATTGTTCTTGTATTCAAGAATGCGCTCGCGGATGGGGGAGAGTGTCTTCACAATGTCCTCAGCCAGTTGCTTTTTCATGTCGCCGTAGCGGATAGACATGTCGTTCCACTTCTCGTTGAAATAGTCGTAAGTCTCCTTCGAAGAGGCAATCTCCATCAGCGTGAAGAGGTTCTGAATCACTTCGGGCTTCTCCTGGTTGGGTTCTGTTGGCCCTGAGTCGGTTACGGCCTTCTTCACCTTTTTTTCGATAGATTTGGCATCCTCGTAGAGGTAGATGCAGTTGCCTTCCGATTTTCCCATCTTTCCACTGCCGTCGAGTCCTGGAATTTTGATGGCGTGGTCGCCAAAATAGAAATTCTGCGGTTCGGGAAAGAACTCCACACCGTAGATGTTGTTGAAGCGGCGAGCGCATTTGCGAGCCATTTCCATGTTCTGTTCTTGGTCTTTCCCCACTGGCACCTTGGCAGCTCGGTGTTGCAAAATGTCGGCTGCCATCAGGGTGGGGTAGGTGAGCAAGCCAGCGTTCACGTTGTTGGGTTGTTTGCGAGCCTTCTCTTTGAAAGTGGTCACACGTTCCAGTTCGCCCAGGTAGCAGTTCATGTTGAAGTAGAGGTACAGCTCGATGGTTTCAGGCACGTCGCTCTGTATGTAGATGGTCGATTTTTCAGGGTCGATGCCGCAAGCCAAATACTCGGCCAGAATGGTGCGAGCCGATTGCTGAATGTCTTCGGGCTTTGGGTGGGTGGTGAGTGAGTGCCAGTCGGCAATGAAATAAAAGCAGTTGTAGTCTTCCTGCATTTTCACAAAGTTCTGCACTGCCCCGTAGTAGTTGCCCAAATGTAGGTTACCGGTAGGTCGGATGCCGCTAAGTACGATTTCTTTCATGTTTTATTTGTTGAAATTTTGTGCAAAGGTAAGAAATTTAATTCATAAATCGTGCATACATTATTTATTATTAGTGCAGAGAAGCCGAAAAACACTTCCTCTCCCATTCATTTCATAGCCAACTTTGATGTTCTCTTTAGGAGTTAAAAAACACGCTTTAACATGACAAAATGCAAAAAATACCCCCCCCATTTTGGCAAATTCCTCTCCAATTCCGTTCTTTTCTTTAAAAAAATGTTATAGTTTGGAGAAATTGATGTAACTTTGCAGTCACATTTTAGTATTTTCACCATTACGAGGTTGCACCCTCATCCACCTTAGCGTAGATTCATCACATCAAACTCATATATTCATGGCAATTAAAGAAAAGAATTGGCAAGTAGGCGACGTAGTCACACTGCCTCGGGAGACAAAACCATTGAAGCGTACCGGAAGCAAATCGTACGAGCAATGCATCGGTTCACGCTACATCTGCATTCGCGAGGCCTCCAGCGAGCAGCGCGGCATATTGCTGAAAGTGTTGGGCAAGATGCCGCGTGCGCGCATCATGATGGTGGGTGGTCAACCCTTCACGAAAGATGACCGCGCAGAACTCTTCGACAGCCTTCTCTACTATAGCTACCCTTTCCCTGATGTCAGCGACATTCGCGAGGTGCTCGACATTTTGCTTGACAACAACGACTTGCTCAAGAAATTTGAGGATGCCCTCATGCACGTGAATCCCCGTTCTCGCTTTTGGGTGAGCGACACTCAAAAGCATCTTCTTGTCATGAAGCGTGCGCTTTGCTACGACTCCAAGACCGATTCGTTGCTTGCGGCTACGTCCAACGATGCTCCTTACCGCCTCACGATGGTTTATTTCCAGGATGGTAAGTTGACTTGGTAGATTTCTCTCATTCCACATTTTTTTTCGTTCCCTCCTTTCTGCTACGCTGCTTAAAACTTCCAGCGCAGTTGCACTTGCAAATCCTCGCGGTGATGGGCGTTGATAAGCTCAAGCCCTGTGCCGATGGTGCTGCGGTTGAAGTAGTGGGTCATGCCCAACTTGGCATTCAGGAAGAGAGACTTTTTGACGAGGGGGAGAGACGCGACAAGTATGGCACGGATTCCTTTATCGGAATAAGCTGTGGAGCCGAAGGAGTAGAGGAGCGAAGGCTCGTAGTGATAGAGGCGTGCAGCATAGCTGTCTGTATTGAAATAGGTGATGCCGACATCGATGCGGCATTTGTTTTGAGGGTTTTGCCAACGAATTTGTTCACCGATGGCAAAACCTTTCTCGTTAGGGTTGGCACCAAATGAAACGAGTGCTCCTGTTGCCGATGTGCGGAGGGAAAGAAAGGAGGAAAGGGTGAGGTTCAGCTGCAACTTCACATTGTGGTTGGTGTTGTATTTGAGCATTTTGATGTTGCCGCCCTTCCGCTCTATCACAAAATCCTTTTGTTTGGTTTTGAGCCGATAACGCGCCAGCAGATTCCAACGCTTGCTGGGCGAATAGGAAGCTTGCAGCATTCCGTCAAAGCCATACGAACTGCTCGACACCTGACTTTTCAGCCAAGGAAAGTACATGGCATCCACGTAAGTTTCCAGCAATACATTCTTAATGGAGCGCGATGTCCAGCTGAGGAAAATGCCCTCTTCGTTTTGTGGTGTGGCGTTTTCGCCAAAAGCTTTTCCGTTGAGGCTCACAAACTTGGCTCCGTAGTATCTGCCCACAAGTGTCAGCACATTGCTGCCGTTTACTCGCCAGCGGAGAGAATTGAGTGTGGCTACTCCGTTTTGGCGCTCTATGTGGCTAAAGGCTGTTTCGCCGCTGAAGGTGAGCGACTTGAAGCGGTAAGCGTAAGCAAGGCTGCTGACGAAAAAGTCCTGCCCGTGTGCGTTGTAAGTTCTGTAAATGCTGGAGGCCGTGTTGTGCTTGGGTAGCAAGGGTACAGACAGATGGGTGGCGATGAAGGTGGTGGATAGCCGCAAGGCTTTGTGCTCCCAATGGATGTTGCCGCCCAAGTGGGTGGTGCTACAGTTGCCCTTCTTGCTGCGTTCCAGTTGGGTGCGATGCAATCCGTCGGTTTTCAAGGAGGTTAGCCCCATTGAGTCGCTCCTGAAGGTTCCGTCAGTTTTCTGGTAGGAACCAAAAGCCGACACTTCCCATGCTCCCAATCGGAGCGTGGCGGCTGCTCCTGTGAAGTAGCCGTATTCGGCTGTGGAAGAATGCCTTGCGATGCCCACATCCATCCTGTCCATTGTGCTGAACATCGACATCTTGCCAAATCTGGCCGATGTGTTCACCGCCAATCCTTTGCCAAAACTGATTCTGTAATTTCCCACGATGGCATTTTTCACAATGCCCAAGTCTTTCGCCATTACATATCCCGACACGTAATCCACCCCTTTCTCTCCTGCATCTTTCTCCACACTCAAACCTGCAAGCAAATGGTTCATGCTGGCAAAGTTGTAGCGGAATGAATGGTGAAACCTGTCACCTCAATATACCTTGTTGGGCGATTTCTTCAGCACCTCAGCTGATACCTTTTCATAGCCCGCTTTACGATAAAACGGAATGTCCGACCTCCACACCGCTTCATTCTTTCCATACTTCAGCAACTCCCTCAGCGACAGTTTTTCTGTTTCATCTTTTTTCAGCGATGGCTTAGCTTCCACAGTGACAAACAGACGGAGCATTTCTCTTGCCTTTTGTCCTAAACCGCTTACAAACATTAGTTCTCCCAGCGACACTACGGGCCGATTCTTCTCCACATACCTCACAATTTCGCCTATCTGCTCCTCGTTTAGGAAAGGGAGCACCATCAGGTCTTCCTTCTTTATCTCGTTGAGGTCTAACGGATTGGCATGCAGCTCGTACAGCTGCTCCATCAATTCTTCGTCCACCCCATCTTCTTCCTCATTTGTTTCCTCTATCCATTCCACAAAATCCTCCCACACCATTAGGGAATCCTCCTCATTCTGTGTGGTTTGACAGAAAGCGGCGACGGTGGACAACAGTGTGATGAATGTACAGAATAGCTTCTTCATGTAATGGTTTATGGATTTGGAAGACAAAGGTAATGACTTTCTCTCACTTTTCAAAATGAAGGGAATTTTATTTTGAAATCTTTGCTGAAAACACGGGAATGGGCATGTTTGCAATCCGATTGCATAAAATTCTTCGTAACTTTGCACCCGAAATTAAAAATGAGAAAGAAATATGGAGTATTTTTTGAATGTATTGACAGCTGTGTTGGGCATCATTAACGAAATGTCGCCCTATCTGCTTTTGGGATTTTTTCTTGCAGGCGTGATGCATGCGTTCATTCCTGATGGATGGTATGCTAAGTATTTGAGTGGGAACTCCTTCCGCTCCGTGTTGAACGCTGCCCTCTTCGGCATTCCCCTGCCGTTATGCTCTTGTGGTGTTATCCCCACAGCGATGTCGCTGCGGCGTGAGGGAGCCAGCAAAGGAGCCGTTGTGTCATTCCTGATAGCCACTCCTCAAACGGGTGTGGACAGCATCTTTGCCACCTATTCGCTCATGGGTTTGCCCTTTGCTGTAGTGCGTCCCATAGCCGCTCTGTTTACGGCATTGATTGGCGGAACGTTTGTGAATTGGGGCGAAAAAGGAGCCTCTCTCTCCGAGAAAGGTTCTGTTCGTGTTAAGGGAGAAACGGCTTCTCAGCATGATGCCGCCAAAAAGTGGTCGGAGCAACCGCACCTTTCTTTTGGGCAACGTTGCGTAGAAGCCATCAAGTTTGGTTTTGTCGAAATGATGGAAGACATTGGCAAGTGGCTGGTGGTGGGCTTGATTGTGGCTGGTTTGATTACAGCCCTTGTGCCCGATGAGTTTTTTGCTGTCTTCAAGGACAACACGCTGCTGAGCATGCTGCTGGTGCTCTGCATCAGTGTGCCGATGTACATTTGCGCCACAGGCAGCATCCCCATTGCTGTAGCGCTGATGATGAAGGGTTTGACTCCTGGTGCCGCTTTGGTGATGCTGATGGCAGGCCCTGCTTGCAATGTGGCTTCCATCCTTGTGGTGAACAAGGTGTTGGGCAAAAAGACCTTGATGCTTTACCTCGCAGCTATAGTGGGAGGTTCCATTCTGTTTGGGGTGGGGATTGACCACCTCTTGCCGCGCGAATGGTTCACCAACCATCTCCTATCCACTCACGCTTGTTGCCACGATGTGGCTGGATGGTTCGAATGGACTTGCACCGCTGTGCTCGTGTTGCTTCTGCTCAATGTGTTGCGCATGCGCTTGATGCACAAGTCGGCTTGTCATTGTGGACATGAGCATTGCTCTTGCGGTTCTCATCATGGCTGTTGTGGCTCCCACGAGGATTGCTGTAGTACTCATGATGACTGCTGCGGCCCACATGATTGCTGCGATTCTTTCGATTCACAAGGCTCGAAAGGCGATTGTTCCACTCGCACCTATACAATTCACGGAATGAGCTGCAATCATTGTCGAGCCAATGCCGAAAAGGTGATTCGTTCCGTGCAAGGAGTGGAATCGGTGTCGGTCGATTTGCAAAGCGGCATCGCTACTGTTACGGGCGACGGATTTAGTGATGATGCCGTAAAGGAAGTTGTTGAAAGCATCGGCTTCACAATATAAACTGCACCCTTATCTTTTTCTATTTTGCAAGTTTCAAAATAAATTTCGCAAGTTTCAAATTATTTTTCGCAACTTTCAAAAAATAATTTGAAACTTGCGAAATTTATTTTCTCAGGCAAACAAAAGTTGCTGGCAGGTTAGGAAAAGGCAAAAAGCATGCGGAGGAAATAGAACGCAAAAGGCGGCGATGGGAAGTCGCAAAGAGCCTCAGCGGGCAATGATGTCAAATGCTGAAATGTGCTTTTCATTCATGCGATTTGTTGCCTGTTGGAGTATGAACAAAAAAAATGGGTTGCCGCCGCAACCCTAACCTTTGTTAACCTTAAATCTAATACTATGAAAAACACGTTGCAAAGGTAGGCACTTTTTTGGTCATTGTCAAATAAAGTGCAAAAAAACATGAGGAAAATTGTGTTTTTTATGATTTAAATCAAGGAAAACGGAGGAAAAGTCTAAAAAAACACAAATCTTTGGGTGAAAATAGTGTGCATGTCATTTTTTTTTCATAATTTTACATCGTATAATGGAGGAGATGGTGCCCATGAGGGTGTGAAGAGGATGGTTGAGGTGGATTCTGGGCACGTTCAGGAGGGGGTGATGGTGCTTTTGTGGATATGTGTGGAGGATGCGAGAAAGATTATAAAAAATGACAACATAAATGAATTACAAATGGAATTACGAACCACCTACAACCGAGGACCAGGCATGTGCCGCACAGTTGGCCGACGACGTAAGAGTCAGTCAGCCCATTGCGCAAATGCTGGTGGCACGTGGCATACGCACGGCTGAACAAGCAAAGAAGTATTTCCGCCCACAATTGCTGGAACTTCACGACCCCTACCTGATGAAAGACATGGACAGGGCTGTGGATCGACTGAACGAGGCAATGGGAGAGCGTGAGCGCATCATGATATATGGCGACTACGACGTGGACGGATGCACGGCTGTGGCTTTGGTGTATAGGTTCATCACGCAGTTCTATTCCAACGTGGAGTGCTACATACCCGACCGTAGCGAGGAAGGCTATGGGGTGTCGATGAAGGGGGTTGATTATGCAGCAAGCCAAGGGGTGAAACTGGTGATAGTGTTAGATTGTGGCATCAAAGCAATTGATGAGATTGCTTATGCCAAAGAAAGGGGCATCGACTTCATCATTTGCGACCACCATGTGCCCGACGAGGTATTACCTCCGGCTGTGGCCATCTTGAATGCGAAACGTGTGGATAACACCTATCCTTACCTCGACCTTTCGGGGTGTGGCGTGGGATTCAAGTTCATGCAGGCATTCGCTATCAGCAACGGCATTCCTTTCAGCAGGTTGATTCCGTTGCTTGACTTGTGTGCCATCAGCATAGCCAGCGACATTGTGCCCATCATGGGCGAAAACCGCATTTTGGCCTATCATGGGTTGAAGCAGTTGAACAACAATGCCAGCGTGGGCGTGAAGGCGGTGCTGGAGGTGTGTGGGCTGGCTGACAAGGACTTGACAATGAGCGACATCATCTTCAAAATTGGTCCTCGCATCAATGCCAGCGGACGCATTCAGAATGGCAAGCAATCGGTTGACTTGCTGGTGGAGCGCGACCCGGAGAAGGCTCTGAAAATGGCGCGAACCATCAATCACTACAACGAGGAGCGCAAAGAACTGGACAAGCGCATGACGGAGGAAGCCAGCCGGGTGGTGTCGCACATGCCTCAGGTGGAAGACAAAAGTGCCATCGTCATCTACAATGCCGATTGGCACAAGGGGGTGATTGGCATTGTTGCCTCGCGCCTGACGGAGGAGTTTTTCCGTCCGGCTGTGGTGCTCACGCTCGATGGCGACATTGTGACGGGGAGTGCGCGCAGCGTGAGCGGTTTTGATGTGTATAAAGCCATTCAGAGTTGCGAGGACTTGCTCGACAACTTTGGGGGGCACACCTATGCAGCAGGGCTGTCGATGAAAGTGGAAAAGGTGGCAGAGTTCACTCGCCGTTTCGAAGCATACGTGAATGCTAACATCGACCCTGAACAGACACGTCCGAATCTCGACATTCATGCGATGGTCAATTTCCGCGACATCACGCCAAAGTTCTTCAACGACCTGAAGCGCATGCGCCCTTACGGCCCCGACAATCCCAAGCCGGTGTTCTGCACAAAGAATGTGTTTGATTACGGCACAAGCAAGGTGGTGGGACGGCAGCAGGAGCACATCAAGTTGGAGCTGGTGGACAGCAAGTCGAACAATGTCATGAACGGCATCGCCTTTGGACAGAGTTCGCAGGCGCGTTACATCAAGACGAAGCAGGCTTTCGACATCGTATATACGGTGGAGGAGAATACGCGCAAGCACGGGGAGGTGCAGTTGCAGATTGAAGACATCAGAACCCACGAGTTGGAGAGTGACCATGAGTGAGCAAACTCCACTTGACATACTTCGGGAGTATTGGGGCTATGAGGCCTTTCGCGGCATCCAGAGCGACATAATCAATAGCATACTTGAAGGTAAAGACACTCTCGGGCTCATGCCTACGGGTGGAGGAAAGAGCGTCTGCTTTCAGGTTCCGGCATTGATGTTGGAAGGTGTGTGCATTGTGGTCACACCGCTCATCTCTTTGATGAAAGATCAGGTGCAGCAGTTGAAGGCCCGCGGCATCAAAGCGGAGGCCGTCTATTCAGGCATGATGAAAGACGACATTGTGCGCATTTTGGACAATGCGGTCTTTGGTGCCTATAAACTCCTTTATCTGTCGCCTGAACGACTATCGTCCGAATTGTTTCTGGCCAAGTTGGTTCGCATGAGGCGAGTGAGCATGATTGTGGTGGACGAGGCTCATTGCATTTCACAATGGGGCTATGACTTCCGCCCTTCCTACTTGCAAATTGCGCAAATACGGCATCTGTTGGCATCTGCCCATGTGCCCATCCTGGCGCTTACAGCCACAGCTACCCCCAAGGTGGTAGAGGACATTCAGAAGCAGCTGGAATTTAAGGAGAGGAATGTGTTCTCCATGAGCTTTGAACGTAAAAACCTCATTTATGTGGTGCGCGAAACTGAGGATAAAGGAGGCGAAATGCTCAAAATTCTGCATGGCATCCCCGTAGGGAGTGCAATTATTTATGCCCGGACACGCCAACAGACGGTGGACATAGCGCGTTTTCTTGACGAGCACGGCATTTCGGCAAGCAACTATCATGCAGGACTTACTGATGCAGAGAAGGAATACCGGCAAACGAACTGGACGAAGAATCGTGTGAGGGTGATGGTGGCTACGAATGCTTTTGGAATGGGAATCGACAAGCCCGATGTGCGTGTGGTGATTCATTATGGCATGCCCGACTCGTTGGAGGCTTATTTTCAGGAGGCTGGTCGAGCAGGGCGTGATGGAAAGAGTTCCTACGCTGTGCTGCTTTATACTGATCACGATGTCTTTGCTATGCCCCAAAGGGTGGGGCAGACCTTCCCAACCATCGACTATGTGAAGCAGACCTATGAAAATGTGGCTTACTTTCTTCAAGTTGGGGTTGGTGAGGCACAAGGGCGCACGTTCTATTTCCCAATGGAGACGTTCTGCCGACGTTTCCATCAGTTTCCCGTTCAAACCAATTCTGCGCTGACTTTGCTCAACAATGCCGGCTACATCGAATATCATGAGGAGCAGGAGTTTAAATCGGCTCTCCATTTCATCCTCCGAAAGGAAGAACTCTATCGCATCTATGAGACAGACGCCGCTACCGACCTCCTGATTCAGACCATTCTTCGCACCTATACAGGCGTGTTTGCTGGTTTTGTCTATATTGAAGAAACCAATCTGGCTCATCTCACAGGGCTTACGGCCGAACAGGTGTACCAGATTCTGAAAGATTTGCACCATCACCGCATTATCGACTTCATACCTCGCCGCTCTACCCCTACTGTCACCTACACAATAGGGCGAGTTGACACAGCACTCATCAGTCTTCCACCCATCGTTTATGAAGAGCGAATGGAAGACCTCAAGGAGCGTATCAACGCAATGGTGCACTATGTCACGTCGTTCGACACTTGCCGCAGTCGAATGCTACTGAATTATTTTGGCGAAGGCAGCAGTAGCGACTGTGGACAATGTGACGTGTGTCTGGAGAAACGGCGCACGGTGTCTCAACAAAAATCTGATTTTCAGCGAGCTATTGGAATCATTAGGGAATGCTTACAAGATGGGATGCCCCATCGCTTAGAAGAAGTCCGTCAATTGCCCATCAGCACCAACATGTGCGAAGAAGCGCTACGCTATATGGCTGCCGAACAGCAGCTCAGGGTGGAAGGATTGAAAATAGTGCTGGTAGAAGAAACTGAGAATCTTTAGCTTAGCCTTAGTTATGATGATGCCTTGGTTAAGTGTATTGAATAATATTATTTTGTTACTTGCTTATGAATTTGATTGATATTATTGTAGAAACGACACAGGCTCTTGTAGCCAATCCGCAAGACGCTGAGGCTTGCAAAAAGCGTGCTTTTGCGTTGAGCGAGATGGGGCAGTATAAAGAAGCACTGGAAGATTTGAACACGCTTATCGACACTTTGAATGTGCAGGACGATGCCAACCTCTACAGCTTGCGCGGAGCTATCCGCATGAAACTCGAAGACAAGAAGGGCGCACTTGACGATATGCGCAAAGCGATGCAGTTGAACCCTGAGTTGTTGAGGCTACTGGGAGGACATTTCACGTCTGACACCCCAAAAAGTTGAAACGCACGAAAAAAGGTTGGCATCGATAACGTAATCTTATGCCAACCTTTTTGTAATTGTGCCACCAGATAGTTGGGCAGTTTGCGAATGAGCATCCGTCCTGCCAATACCATAGCGATGGATACGGCTGGATTGAGGTGAGCGCAGGAGAGATAGCGAGTGAGATAATTTTAGATGGAGATGTTGTGGAGAATGTCGAGCAGGTTGCGGTCGATGGCGCGGTTCTCCTTGATGGCTCGTGAGAAGGGGACATAGACAATATCGTCGTTGTCGATGCCCACCATCACATTGCGAAGTCCCTTGAGGATGGCTTGAATACTGGCTGCTCCCATGCGGCTGGCAATGATGCGGTCGTGGGCTGTTGGATGACCTCCACGCTGGGCATGACCAAGAATGGAAATGCGCACTTCCAACTCGGGGTATTGGTTCTTTACAAGTTGGGCATAGTGCATGGCACCTCCTGTCTGCTCATTGGCTGCCACAAGCACGATGGAACTTCCCTTAGTTTTTCGAAACCCTTTCTGAATAAAGTGGTTCAGTTGCTCATCCTCCACCTCTATTGTGGGTACTATGGCCTCTTCGGCTCCTGCTGCAATACCGCTATTGAGGGCTAAAAAACCAGCTCCGTCGCCCATCACTTCTACAAAGAAGAGGCGTTCGTGGCTGGTGGCTGTGTCGCGAATCTTATCAACCGTCTTCATGATGGTGTTGAGAGCTGTGTCGTAACCAATGGTGGTGTCTGTGCCACAGAGATTGTTGTCAATGGTAGCAGGGATGGCGATGCAAGGAAAGTCAAATTCTTGAGCAAAAATGCGCGCGCCTTGGATGCTGCCGTCACCTCCGATTACAATGAGGGCATCAATTTCCTCTTTTACAAGGTTTTCATAAGCTTTCTTTCTTCCTTCTGCATTCTTGAAGTCTTTGGAAGGTGAGGACTTGAGGATGGTACCACCATATTGCAGGATGTTGCTGACGTTTTGAGTTTGGAACTCAACAATCTCGCCATCGATGAGCCCTTTATAGCCTCGGTAAATGGCCTTCACTTTAAGTCCGTTGTAGATAGCTGAACGGGTGACGGCACGTATGGCACTGTTCATGCCTGGTGCGTCATTGCCCGATGTGATGATTCCGATGCATTTGATGTCTGCCATGGGTGTAGGTTTTTATGCGTTAGTGTATCTGTGTGCAAAATTATGCATTTTCTTTGACTCTTCAAAATTTTTGAAAAGAATTGATGGCTTCGATGATGTATTGTACTTCATCTTCGGTCATTGTCTGATTCAAAGGAATGCTCAACTCTTCTTCGGCTAACCGTTCTGTCACAGGTAGTTGCAAATGATTGTAAAGGGAGTAGCAAGCCTGTTTGTGAGGCGGAATGGGGTAATGGACGAGAGTTCCAATACCTTTTTCTTGCAAGTGAGCTTGGAGTTGATTGCGGAAGGGGGTGAAGACAGGAAAAATGTGATAAACATTAGTACCATAATCCATCATGTCAGGGAGGCGAATGGCCTTGTTGCGTATATTATTATAATAAGTACGCGCATGAGACTGCCTGATATTGTTATCTTCATCCAAATAGCGTAATTTCACATCCAGTGCAGCTGCCTGCATTTCGTCGAGGCGGCTATTGCGTCCTTGATGTGAAGCAACATATTTCTGGGCAAAGCCATAGTTGGCAATGGTGCGAATGGTGTTGGCCAGTTTTTCATCATCAGTAGTTACAGTACCTCCGTCGCCCAATGCGCCAAGGTTCTTGCCCGGGTAGAAACTGTGGCAAGCCGCATGGCCGAAAGAACCGGTGCGATGTTGCTGATACCGGCATCCGTGGGCTTGGGCATTGTCTTCGATGAGAAGGAGATTGTGCTTCTGACATATTTTTTCTATACGTTCGTTATAAGTGCATCTGCCATACAGGTGCACGAGCATCAAGGCCTTGGTCTTGGGGGTGATGGCTTGTTCCAATGCTTTGATGTCGATGTCGAGCGTGTCTGCCTCTACATCAACAAAGACAGGAGTGAGTTTGTTTTCGCTAACAGCCAACACAGTGGCAATGAAAGTGTTGGCGGGAACAAGCACTTCGTCTCCTTCGCTGATTTTGCCCATTTCCATGTAGGCTCGGAGTGTCAGCGTGAGCGCATCCAACCCATTGGCCACACCGATGCAGTGTTGCGTACCGATGTATTCGGCATAATGTTGTTCAAACTGTTGTACAGCTTCTCCTTGCAGGTACCATCCACTACTTACGACCTCAGCCACAGCCTGTTGAAGCTCATCCAAGTGTCGGGAAGTAATAGCTTTCAAATTCAAGTAAGGTATCTTCATGTTTCCCATGCGTTAATGTGGTCATTGATAGTGATTATACATCCCATTCGTAGATGTCGTAGCAGATAGTTCTACCGCCAAATCCTTCCTTTTGGGCCACCAGTCCTGTGTTGAGTACGGAGCCGTCGCCCTCTGTGGAACGTCCGAAATCCATGTATGGAATGTTAGGAAAGTCGTGGTGCATAGCAAAATCGTGGATGGCATCTACTGCTCCATTCTCCTTTCCGAGTACATTCGACGAGCAATACTGCCCATGCAGCACTTGTGGGGTAAGATAGAAAGTCATGCCGGCCACCACCTCGTCGTTGAGCTTGGCATTGTATTGGATGATATTATTCGGAAAACGGTTATGTAGCAATTCTATCTCCTGTAAAGAGTGGACGGGATGTACCTGATGCCGTTCCATCAGGTTGTCCTCAAGTACCTGCCAGAAAGGGGCGAAATCGTTGGTTCTTACCACTTCAATCCCTGCTTCATGGGCTCTTTTTAATCTGCGGCGGCGATCTTTCCTCCAGCGGAGATGCTGCTGCATGAAGATGGCCGTCCCAATGTCGCGTTGAACAATACGTGCCTTACAGACCCAATAGAGCGGATAGAGATCTTCCTCTGAAGGAATTTGGTGATAAACCCAAGGAATGGGTTTGTACACCACCTTCCGAATGCCCATGTTGTGCAGGTGCTGATTCAGTTCTTCAAAGAGTTGGATGACATCTGCTGCTGTCACTTCAACATCCATCAGTAATCCTCCGTAAGTGAGACCTTGGTGAGAATAGAGTGTTGTGCCTACAATGTTGGCAGGAAGAATGGAATGCAGGTGGTTGCCTACGAAGAACAGGAGTGAATAGTCTTCGAAGCGGTTGCTGTGGTAGTCCATGTAATCGCGGTAAAAGAGAAATGTAGCATTGCGTGCTTTTTCTACATATTTGTCCCACAGCGGTTTGTCGGCAGGTGTATATCGTTTTATATCAAACATTTCGTGTAGTTGATGAATTCGTTGTAATCGTAGATGTAATCCTCTTCATCAAATAGTTCAGATGCCAATACCATGCATACAGCACCGCTGGAAAAGTCATCGAGAGTACGCCAAGTGTTGGGTTTGATGAGCAGTCCCTGCCAGGGGTGATTGAGTAAGATGGTTTCTTTTTGCTCGCCGTTGTCGAGCGTGACGGTGAAACTACCGCTCATGGCTACAACCAATTGGTAAAGGTTCTTGTGTGCATGGCCGCCTCGACTTTCTCCGCCTGGTACATCGTAAGTCCAATAGACCCTTTTGATGGAGAATGGTACATTTTTCATCTGCTCTGCAACGGTCAGGTTGCCTCGTGGGTCAGTGATTTTGGGTAATTCTATAATCTCGTAATTAAGTTTTTTCATGTTCAATTTTCTTTTTGCAATCTTCCATTAGCCACTTGGGGGTGCTGGTGGCTCCGCAGATGCCTACGGTCTCAACCTGATCAAACCATCTGAAATCAATTTCGGAGGGGTCGTCAATCATGTAGGTGTGAGGATTGATGGACAAGCACTCGTTGTAAAGTACTTTTCCATTAGAACTCTTTTTGCCACAGACGAAGAGGATGACATCATGCTGAGAAGCAAAGTTCCGAATGTTGGGAATGCGGTTGGCCACCCTGCGGCAGATGGTGTCGAAATAGTTGAAACGAGCACCATCCTGCATGTTCTCCTCGATGTATTTTACAATTTCGCGGAATCCCTCCAACGATTTGGTGGTTTGCGAAAACAACTGGATATCGTTGCTGAAGTCCAGCTGCTTGGCATCGTCTAAATTCTCAATGACAATGGCGGTTCCGTCTGTCTGCCCAACCAAGCCGACCACTTCGGCATGTCCGTTTTTGCCGTAGATGACGATTTGTCCCCCTTCCTCGTAAGCCTTACGGATGCGTTTCTGTAGGTTCAGCACTACGGGACATGTCGCATCAATCAGCCTGATGTTTTGGTCTTTGGCTTTGGCGTAAGTCTGTGGAGGTTCACCGTGGGCACGGAGTAGCATTTGGGTATCGTGCAGAGTGTCGAGGTCGGCATGCTCAACAGTTCGGAGGCCCATCTTTTTCAGTCGCTCCACCTCTTTCCCATTGTGTACGATGTCGCCCAAACAATAGAGCGATTCGCTCTTGGCCAGTTCTTCCTCCGCCTTCTTGATGGCGGTGGTCACTCCGAAGCAGAAGCCTGAACCTTCGTCAATCTCTATCAGCATGATTCTTTCTCTTTATTTGTTCGGACAGTGTAGAATCCATCACCTTAGCCAACAATTTCTTTGTATCGTTTCAGAAGCCAGGCACTTTGTTCCTCGCGAGTCATGTTGGAATTGTCCAGCACTAAAGCGTCTTCGGCTTGGCGAAGGGGGGCCACTTCGCGATGTGAATCAATATAGTCGCGCTCTTTCACATTTTTCAGAATCTCTTCAAAATTCAACGCGTTACGCTCTGCCTGAGTTTTTGCTTTCTTCATTAGTTCATCGTAGCGTCGTTGTGCACGGACTCTGGCTGTGGCAGTGACAAACACTTTCATCTCTGCTTGAGGAAAGACGGCTGTACCGATGTCGCGGCCATCCATCACAATCCCTTTCTCTCGTCCCATCGCTTGCTGCTGCTCTGTCAGAAGAGTTCGTACAAATGGCAATGCGGCTATAGGACTAACGCGATTGCTCACTTCCATCTGGCGAATTTCGTCCTCAACCTTCTCACCGTTCAGGTAAGTGTCTGGGCGACCTGTTTCGGAATTGAAGCGGAAACTGATTTCAATCTTCCCAGCCTCAATGGCAGCTTTCAGTTCTTCTTCCTTAATGCCATCATCTGGAAAGAGTCCGTTGCGGAGGGCAAACAGGGTAACAGCGCGATACATAGCACCAGTGTCAACGTATACATAGCCAATTTCTTTGGCCAGTTGTTTTGCCATCGTGCTCTTTCCGCAGCTCGAATGGCCATCTATAGCAATAATAATCTTCTTCATAATGAATAACCTGCATTAATCAATATAGAGGAGGAAGCTACGTGGTATTTACCATATGCTACTCCTACCTTGAATTTTTTAACATTTAGTCCAGCACCGATGCTGAAACCAGCCCAGTGCCCTTTGTCGTTTACCTTCATCTCTTTGGCTCTACGAAAGTTATAGCCCAAAGCGACCCATGTGTTTTTTGAGGGCAGTATATCAACACCCAATACGAAATGCTGGATGAACTTGACATCATCCCAGTTTGTCACATCGTCGGCTGTCAAAGAAAATCTTAGTGGTGCATTGGCAAAGTCTTTGCTGATGCCGAAGGCCAAATCGAACGGAATCGACTCCTTGCTGCCATCTTCATGGAGCGACTTAATCTGTCCGCCCAGGTTGCGCCCTACCATAGAAAAAGAGAAGCCGCGGGCATCATCGAAATAGTTCAAAGCTAAATCAGCTCCCAAGGCTGTGCTTGAATAATTGGCGTAGTTGCTTAACAGCACCTTGGCTGTAATGGCACCGCTCCATCGTTCACTCAGTAAGTAAGAATAGGAGGACTGGAAGTTCATGTCTTTGGCTGAGAAACTTCCCATGATTTCGCCCCTCTCATTCGTTTCGTCCATTTTCCCATAATTCAGCATCAGTGCCCCTAATGCCCAAGTACCGCGCTCGCCTATAGCTTTTGTGTATCCCGCTGCAAATAAATTGCTGGAACTGATGTAGGAATTATAGCCCAATACGATGCTGTTGTCCGACACATTAGTCAGCATGGCTGCATTGGTCCACATGATGGTGGCATCATCTTCCACGATGCTGACATTCGCTCCACCTAAAGCTGCCGAATGAGCACTCACAGGAATATGAAGAAACTGATAGCCCGTCTTGCCGTCCTGTGCGCATGCGACGAGGGAAACGAACAGCAGGGCGATAAGTGTAAATAATTTATTTGAATGTGTCATAATAGGTGTCTAACAACTTTTTGGCAGCAACAAAAGATGTAATCTGTCCCCCCAACACTTCCTTTTCCATGTCGCCAATCATTCCCTTGATGGCAGGGTTGAAATAAAAGCTGTTCTTCAGATGCTCGTTGATGCTTTCATACATCCAGTATTTCGACTGCTCGTTACGGCGGAATTGGAAATAGCCATTCTCCTTCACTTGGTCAATGTAGCGGAAAACCATGTCGAGGACGTTGTCTATGTTCAGTTCGTAGAAACCAGAATAGCACATCACCTCTGGCACGATGCCGCTGTCAGGCAAGGGAAAAAGATGCAGTGCATTACGGAAATGGGTGGCCGCCAATTGAGCTTTGTCCACATTGTTGCCATCAGCTTTGTTGATGACGATGCCGTCGGCAATTTCCATGATGCCTCGTTTGATTCCTTGCAATTCATCGCCTGTACCAGCCAGTTGAATGAGCAGAAAATAATCTACCATAGAGTGACAGGCCGTTTCGCTCTGTCCCACACCCACCGTTTCGACGAAGATGTTGTCATAGCCGGCTGCTTCGCAGAGAATGATGGTTTCGCGGGTCTTTCTTGCTACACCGCCTAAACTACCTGCTGTGGGGCTGGGACGAATGAACGATTTGGGATGAACGGCCAGCTTCTCCATCCTTGTCTTGTCGCCGAGGATGCTGCCTTTGGTTTTTTCAGAAGAAGGGTCAATAGCCAGTACAGCCAATTTCCCTCCACGTTTTTCCAACAGGTGTACACCAAAGGCATCGATGCTGGTCGATTTACCTGCTCCAGGCACACCACTGATACCAATTCTGACGGAGTTGCCAGAATAAGGTAAACACTTTTCGATGACCTCTTGGGCTATTGTTTGGTGTTCAGGCAGAACGCTCTCGATGAGTGTCACTGCTTGACTCAACATGCTCACGTTTCCTTTCAGAATGCCCTCCACATATTCGGCTGGGGTGAAGAGCTTCTGACGCTTCTTTCTCATTTGTCGGAGATAGGGGCTTACGATGGATGGTTGTGCAACACCTGCATTTACCTGTAAACCTGCATATTCCGAACTGTTCTCTGGATGTTCCATCGTTTTATGTGTTATTCCGTTTTCTGCTACTGATCTGCAGCAAGCGGTTTACTTTTCAAAGTTTACGTTTACTACTGCTTTGGGACGTTGGGGGTCGTTGGTGATGATAAGCACACGAGGTTGTGCTTTTGAGAGTCCTAAGAACTTCGCATCCACCACAACATTCATCTGCACTTCTTCACCTGGTTGCAACTCCGTCTTTTTCAGTGACACAGTCACGGCCTGGTTGAAAGCCTGTATTTTACTCAATTTCAGCACGCCTCTTCCTTTATTGCTAATTTTTACATTGCCTTTCAGCTTCGTTTTCTTGCCTAACTTGCCGATGTTCAGTTCTGTATCTGAAATTTGGAAGTTGGGTTTACGAGTAAATTCCTCTGCGAAATGTAGGTCGGGTAGCAGGACTGCCGATACAGCCAGTTCATTGTTACTGCCCACCTTGTCGCCTGAGAAACGGGCCAGATAGATGCTTGTCTGGTTCAACCCCAAGTCTTTCAATTCCTCGCTGTGCAAGGTCAACTCTATTTTTCCTCTTCGTCCGCGTGCAATCATTTCGGGTTTATATTCTGCCGTCAAATAGGAAGGCAGGTGCATGAGTGTTGGAGTATAGACGTTGTCACTGTTATTCAGAATTTCAATCTCCACCTTGGCCGAATCGCCTGCGTTGACATCGAGAAACTCTACGTTGTTGGTGCTCAGCAGAATGTCGTCTATGCTATAGGGGAACAACTCTTCAATAGTGTTCTGCCCACCGTTGCTTACCAGTGCTTTCATGCGAATGCGCACAGGTTTTTCACTTGCATTGGTATAGACATCAATATAGCGGTCGAAATGTCCCAACATCTGTGCATCGTAGGTGATACGTATTTCTCCCTCGTCGCCTTTCATTAGGGCATCGGCTCGCCATTCTGGTTTCAAACAGCCGCAGCCAGCATCTACTTCACGTACGAACAAAGGGTCTTTATCTTTATTTGTATATTTGAACACAACCGTCACGGGTCGCTTCCAAAGCGTAGTGCCTGCATTGATGGTGTTGCGTTCAAATGAGATTCTCTGTGCCTCCATACTCAGTGTAGATGCGAGCGTCAAAGCACATAATATAACGTATTTCTTCATCTCTATATTGTCTTATATATGTTTATTAGTTGCAAAGATACAACATTTTTGGCGAACTTAGATGGAAAAAACATTATTTTGCACAATAAAAAGGGGAAAAGCCAATCAGACTTTTCCCCTTGCAATGAGTTGCTGTGTCAACAGCAATGTATCGTGCGAGTTGCCAAGGGCAATCCGCAGAGAACGAAAATCAATTTATTTGTTCTCTTCAAGTGCGGCGATTTTGGCTTTCACCTCTTCCATGTCGGCTTTGAGCTTTTCCATTTTTCGGTTTAGTTCTTCTACCAAGGCATTGCCTTGTTTGGATTTGCTGCTGAGGCTGAGGAAGCCAAGGTTGTTTTCGTAGGTTTTAATTTCGTTTTTGAGAATATCGAGCTGGCGGGTTAGACGAGAACGCAAGTCATTGCCGCTGCCTCCCTTGATGCTTTCCTTGAAGCGGTCGAGTCGACGTTTGGCAGCATTTTGATAAGCATAGCCATAGAGACGATCCATCTGTTCGCGCAGGAGCTTATAGAGCTTGTCCTTTTCTTTGAAAGGTACATGCCCTATCTGATTCCACTCTTCCTGTGCTTCGCGCAGTTTAGCACGCAGATCGCCTTCAAACTCTTCAGGTACAATGGCTGCGAGCATTGCAATGATGCTTTTTTTCTTCTCCATGTTTTCAGCTTGTTCGCTGTAGGCACCTTTATTAGCTTCTTTCTTCGCAGCAAAGAAAGCATCGCATGCATTGTTGAAGCGCTCCCAAATTTGGTCGCTATACTTTTTGGGGACAGTGCCAATTTCTTTCCACTTCTTCTGCAGTTCAACGAGTGCATCTGTGGTGGCTTTCCAATCTGTGCTATCCTTCAGTGCTTCAGCCTTTTCTACGAGGTCAAGTTTCAAGGCATAATTTTGATTGAGATTGTCGCGAACTTTCTGGAAATATTCGCTCTTTCGTGAGAAAAAGTTATCGCAAGCGGCACGGAAGCGCTCGAAGATTTTTGTGTTCATCTTCTGTGGTGCATAACCGATTGTTTTCCATTCAGCCTGCAGAGCTGTGATTTTGTCAGAGATTGCATTCCATTCGGCAAAGGTCTTAAGCTCGTCTAAATTAAATCCTTCAATGGTTTCGCAGATGGCAGTCTTCTTTTCGAGGTTCTCTTCTTCTTTCTGTTTGCGAGTCTCAAAGTATTCTTGGTGACGTTTGTTGATGACTGTCGAGGCTTCTTTGAAGCGTGTCCAGATTTGCTCGCGCAAGTCACTTGCCACGGGACCCGTCTCGCGGAAATCCTGATGCAGTTGCTGGAGTTTACGGAAGGCCACGATGATGTCGGTCTCGTCAGCCAGTTTCTCGGCAGCTTCGCAAAGTGCAGTCTTCTTCTCCAAATTCTTTTTGAAGTCGTAGGCTCGCAGTTCGTTGCTCAATTTGAGTGTGTCGTAGAATGCTTCCACGGCCTGCTGGTAGGTTTTCCAAAGGGCTGTGGCCTTTTCAGCAGGCACCTCCTTGATGTCATTCCATTGCTGCTGAAGTTCCTTGAAATCGTTGTATGTGCGGTTGATTTCGTCGGGATTTTCTGTCAGTGCGTTTATCTTGTTGATGATGTCGAGTTTCTTCTGGTAGTTCTCCTCGCGCTCCTGTTCGAGGGCGGCTGCGGCTGCAGCGCGCTTTTCGCGGATAATGGTCATCTGCTCCTTGAACTCACCTTCTTCAAGGTTGGGCGCAGGCGTGTACTCCTCGGCATTGCCTCCTTCGTCGATAAACTTCTTGTAAGCGGCATCGGCCTCCTGATGGTGGAGGCGGTAGAAGTTACTCTTGAGGCTGTCGAGTTCTTGGCGAGTTACCTCTTCGTCACTACTTGCAATTTCCTTAAGCCGTGCGACGATGTCGGCTTTTGTTTCGTAAGTGGCGAAAGAAGTTGTTGAGGTTTCTGCCTGAGGCTCTTCAGCAGGTACTTCTTCTACTTCTGCTGCGGGTTCGGCAACTGGAACTGTTGCAGTTTCCTGTTCTTCTGCTGCAGCGGCTTCTGTTGCAGTTGCAGTCTCTTCAGTTGCAATGGGTTCTGTTGCTGGTGCTACTGTAGATTCAACTACAGGCTCCTCAGTGGGGTTCTGAATTTCAGTCATAGTTTTTAGTGTATTATGTTAAGCATGATTGTATATACGTAGATGACTGCAGCCGGAATGGCAAGCAGTGCACTGTCGAAGCGATCGAGCATGCCTCCATGCCCAGGGAGAATGTTGCCGGAATCTTTGATCCCCAGTCGGCGTTTGAGTAATGATTCGACAAGGTCGCCCCATGAGCCAAAAATCACGGTGATAAGTGCCAGCCCTGCCCACAGAACGTGGTTGGTCAGTGGGGGCATAGTCTCTGCGAAAGGAACGAACGATGCGATGATTTGCGAAGCGGCCAAAGCGGTGAAGCCGCCGCCGATGCTGCCCTCCCATGATTTTTTTGGGGAAATGCGGGGAAAGAGTCGATGCTTGCCCAGCCATGAGCCAAACAGGTAGGCACCTGTGTCATTGGCCCATAAGAAAATGAAGAGGGAAAGGGCATACCAAAAATAATAGGATACTCCTGCGCTTGTGGCGATGAAGCACAAGGTGTTGAGTGAGGCGAATGGCAGGGCGATGTAGAGTTGTGCCATGAATGCCATTGCCCAGTTGAGGATGTTGTCGGGACGGTCAAAATAGAGCTCAGTCACCAACAGGTATATGAGCGAGATGAGATAAGGGATGAATACTTCTGCTCCCATGATGTTGGTGTTGAATGCCCACACTGCTACAAACAGGTAAGCTCCTGCTACAGAGGTAATGAAACGGTTGACATGCAAGTGCATGTTCCGATTGACAATGGTAGTAAACTCCCACACGGTCATTGCGCTGATGAGGGTGAAGAGAATCAGCATAGAGTAGGGGTGAAACACAATTCCGCCTACGAGAAGGATGACGAAGAGCGCCCCCGTGATGGTACGTATGATTAAGTTTTTCACACTTCTTGGTTTTTGTCAGTTTCTGTTGGTTTTTGTTCTGAAGGCTCTTGAGGCTGTTGTCCTGTTCCTTTGGCTTTCTCGATGACTGCCTGTATAATTTTCTGACGGATTATTTCCTCGTTCTCGTTTTTGTGATCGGCCTGATTATCTGTCTGATTCTCATTTTCTTTCTCGTTCTCTGCGTTTGCAGCCAGAATTTCGTCGGTTCGAGAAGTCCATGGACGTTTGCCAAAAATGTCTTCAAGGTCTTCTGCAAAGATAACTTCTCGGTCGATGAGAAGTTGTGCCAGTTTCTCATGTCCTTCCTTATGCTCCAGCAATACTTTCTTGGCGCGCTCGTACTCCTTGGCAATGAGTTTTCTTACCTCTTCGTCAATCGTCTCTGCCGTCTTGTCACTGTAGGGCTTGCTGAATTGGTATTCTTGGTTGTCGTAATAGCAGAGGTTAGGCAATTTTTCACCCATACCAGCGTATGCAATCATGCCGTAAGCACGTTTGGTCACTTTCTCCAAGTCGTTCATCGCGCCTGTTGAAATGCGGCCGATGCAAAGTTCCTCTGCTGCTCGTCCACCCAGTGTAGCACAGATTTCATCAAGAATCTCTTCCTTTGTTGAGATTTGGCGCTCTTCTGGCATGTACCAAGCGGCACCGAGAGCTTGTCCACGTGGCACGATGGTGACTTTGACCAATGGGTTGGCATATTCGAGGAACCAGGATATGGTGGCGTGTCCAGCTTCGTGCAGTGCAATGGTACGCTTTTCTTGTGCAGTGAGGAGTTTGGTCTTTTTTTCCAGACCACCGATGATGCGGTCAACCGCGTCGAGGAAGCATTGCTTATCTACCCATTGCTTGTTGTTGCGAGCAGCGATGAGGGCGGCTTCATTACATACATTAGCAATGTCTGCTCCAGAGAAACCTGGAGTTTGGCGGGCCAATTGTGCTACATCTACAGTCTCGTCAATCTTGAGTGGCTTCAAATGCACCATGAAGATTTCTTTACGTTCGCTTAGGTCGGGAAGATCGACATGGATTTGTCGGTCGAAACGTCCTGCGCGGAGGAGAGCGCCATCCAGAATGTCAGCACGGTTGGTGGCGGCCATGATGATGATGCCGCTATTGGTGCCAAAACCATCCATTTCGGTCAAGAGCTGGTTAAGGGTGCTTTCGCGCTCATCGTTGCCTCCCATGGCCGCTGTTTTGCTACGGGCACGGCCGATGGCATCAATTTCGTCGATGAAGATGATGCAAGGGGCTTTGGCCTTGGCTTGCTGGAACAAGTCGCGCACACGGCTGGCTCCCACACCCACGAACATTTCGACGAATTCTGAACCGGAGAGCGAGAAGAATGGCACGCCGGCTTCACCAGCCACAGCCTTGGCCAGCAGGGTTTTACCCGTTCCTGGAGGACCTACAAGCAATGCGCCCTTGGGAATTTTACCACCCAGACTTGTGTATTTCTCAGGCTTCTTCAGAAAATCCACAATCTCCTGCACTTCCAGTTTGGCTCCCGCTTGTCCTGCTACGTCTTTGAAAGTGATTTGTGGAGAGTTTTTGTCATCTTTCTCAAACAGTTGAGCTTTCGATTTCCCTACCGAAAAGATGTTGCTGCCACCCATGAATCCACCACCACCCATGCCGCGCATGACGAACAGCCAAATGAGTATAATGATGATGATGGGGGCAAAGTTCCAGAGTAGGTTGCTCAAGAAGTCGTTATCTCGCTCGTACGTAACCTTTCCGTTGAAATTACCTTGCTTGTTTTGCTCGTCGAGAAAAGCCTCCAGATTGTCAATGGAACCAAACTCAACTTTGATGCGAGATGCTTTTCGGTTTTTGTTGACAGTGCCGAATACCACTTTCTCGAATTTAGGATCGACACCCAGCGTGAGGGTGTTATTGTCTTTGTTGACAGTTACATCGGCCACATACCCCTTGGCGACAAATTCCTTGAACGTTGTGTAATCCACTGAGCGTGACGCAGAAGTGTCATGACGAGTGAAAATCATGAATGCCAAACCTGCAATGAGCAGGATGTATAGCCACGTGAAGTTGAAGCGCGGCTTTTGCATTCGATTGTTATTGTTATTGTTATTGCTATTCGTATTGTTGTTCGTATCCATGTTTTCGTGTTAATCAATGTCTGGAATATCGTTGATTTCGGCATCTTCCCATAGGTTGTCCACATCGTAGAATTCGCGTGCATCAGGCACGAAAATGTGAACCACTACATCAGTGTAGTCAAGGGCAACCCACAGATTGTTTCGTGTGCCATCCACTGCCGTCGGCTTGGCATTCTGTTCTTTACGGGTGAACTCTCGCACCGATTCTGTGATAGCTGCCACCTGGCTGGGCGAGTTACCTTCTCCGATGACTAAATATTGGGTGATGGTATCGTTGATTCCTTCGAGGTTGACGATACGGATTTTCTTTCCCTTCTTTTCTTGAATACCTGCGATGCAGGATTGTACTAACTTTTGAACTTCTGTCATTTATTATTAATAATGTGTATCTATTCTTAATTGTCAATTCTCTGCCATTTCGCGTTTCTTCTTCTCTTCAATCATCTGAAAGTTTTTGGGGCGCAACACAAAGTTGCTGCCGAGGTACTTTTCCTTGACAATGACGTTGCTGGCCAGTTCTGGTGGAGTGCCTTTGAAGAGGATGCGCCCCTCAAATAGTAGGTAGGCACGGTCTGTGATGCAAAGGGTTTCCTGCACGTTGTGGTCGGTGATGAGGATGCCGATGTTACGGTCTTTCAATTTCCACACCACGTACTGGATGTCTTCCACTGCAATGGGGTCAACGCCTGCAAAGGGTTCGTCGAGCATGATGAATTTGGGGTCGATGGCCAGGCAGCGAGCTATTTCGCAGCGACGTCGCTCTCCACCCGAAAGTTGGTTGCCGCGGTTTTTGCGTACTTTTTGTAGGTTGAACTCGTCAAGCAGCCGTTCCAGATGCTCACGTTGCTCTTCGGTCGATTTGTATTTCATCTCCAGCACTGTCATGATGTTGTCTTCCACACTCATGGTGCGAAACACACTGGCTTCTTGTGCTAAGTATCCCACTCCCTTCTTGGCACGGGTCGAAACAGGGTCTTTGGTGATTTCCATGTCATTGATGAACACTTGACCGCTGTTGGGCACCACCAATCCTGTTGTCATGTAGAACGAAGTAGTTTTACCTGCTCCATTCGGTCCCAGCAACCCAACAATCTCACCTTGGCGCACACTGATAGAGACCTGATTGGCCACCGTACGCTTGCCATAGGTTTTCACCAGATTGCGTGTGTAGAGCGTGTTCCGTTCTGCTGAGAATTCGGGTATGTTCTCGTCGCCCGCATTCGTGGTTGTGGATATGTTTTTTATCTCCATATTTAACGAAATTAGTTACAAAAGTACGAATTGTTTGTTGATTACTCACTTTCTAAATCAAAAAACTATGTTAAAAGACGTTCTTTTGAACAAAAATCGCTAATTTTGCGAAGATTTTGACAAGTATAAATCATTAAATTTGCAAAAAGAAGTGCTTTCACTAAAGAATGGTTTAACCCATCTGGGCAGGTATGTGATGTTGATGGGAAGAGTAATTTCCCAGCCTGACAGATGGAGAATGTTTTTGAAACAGTATGTGACAGAGATGTACCAACTGGGGTACAATTCCATCGGTATTGTGCTGATAATTTCGTTTTTTATCGGGGCAGTGATTTGTCTCCAAATTAAACTCAACATTCAGAGTCCCTGGATGCCGCGCATGGTGGTGGGTTATACTACACGCGAGATTATGCTGTTGGAGTTTTCCTCCAGCATCATGTGCTTGATTCTTGCGGGCAAGGTGGGGTCGAACATCGCTTCAGAAATTGGTACGATGAGAATTACGCAGCAGATTGATGCTCTCGACATCATGGGCGTCAACTCGGCTAATTACCTTATTCTTCCCAAAATTGTGGGATTGATGACCATCATGCCCATATTAGTCACGTTGAGTGTGGCGGCAGGCATCATCGGTGCTTATGCCACCTCTTTGCTCGGCACTACCACAGTGCCCGAACTGACAGAAGGCTTCCGTTATCAGTTCAACCAGTGGTTCTTCTGGTGCGGAATGATTAAGGCTGTGGTGTATGCATTTATCATCACCAGCGTTTCGGCCTACAAAGGCTACACTGTCGAAGGTGGTAGCGTGGAAGTGGGCAAATCGAGCACCGATGCTGTGGTTACCAGCAGTATCTTAGTGCTCTTTTCCGACATTTTCTTGACAAACATGCTGACATGATTACAGTAGAACATTTGTATAAGAGCTTTGAGGATCGTGAGGTGCTCAAGGACATCAATGCTACTTTTCGCGATGGTGAGGTCAACCTCATCATCGGGCAGAGTGGTAGTGGTAAAACGGTGTTGATGAAGAACATTGTGGGACTCCTCGTTCCCACCAGTGGTAGCATTCATTACGATGACCGTGATTTTGTAACCCTCTCGAAGAAAGAAAAAATCCTCCTTAGGCGCGAGATGGGCATGATTTTCCAGAGTGCGGCCTTGTTTGACTCCATGACGGTGCTCGACAACGTAATGTTTCCGCTGAACATGTTTTCCTACGATGCCTACGAGGATCGTAAACGCCGTGCATTGGATTGTTTGGCGCGTGTGAACTTACAAGGTGCTGAAAACAAGTTTCCAGGCGAAATCTCGGGCGGCATGCAGAAGCGTGTGGCTATAGCGCGAGCTATTGTGCTGCAACCTAAGTATCTTTTCTGCGACGAACCCAATTCTGGCCTCGACCCCAAGACGAGCATCGTGATTGACGAACTCATTGCTGGCATCACCCACGAGGACAAAATTACTACCATCGTCAACACCCACGACATGAACTCCGTCATGGGCATCGGAGAGAACATTACCTTCATCTGCGAAGGTCGAGCTGAGTGGCAAGGCAACAATCACGAAATTATGGATGCCACCAACAAGAAACTGGAGGACTTTATCTTCGCCAGCGACATCTTGAGGCAGGCGAAGGAATTGCATGACCAGCAGAAAGAAAAATGATTGTTTGTATAGCAGAGAAACCGAGTGTGGCGCGCGACATCGCCAACGTGTTGGGTGCCAGAGACGCGAAGCAAGGTTACATTGAAGGTAACGGCTATCAGGTAACCTGGACGTTTGGCCATTTGTGCGAACTGAAAGAACCTGACGAATATAATGCCCGGTGGAAGCGATGGGACCTATGGGACTTGCCCATGATTCCGCAGCGTTATGGCATCCGTCTGAAGAACGATGAGGGCGTGAAGCGTCAGTTCACTATTATTGAGAAGCTGATGCAGGCTGCCGACGGCATCATCAACTGCGGCGATGCCGGGCAGGAGGGTGAACTCATCCAACGTTGGGTAATGCAGAAAGCTGGAGCGAAATGCCCGGTCAAGCGGTTATGGATTTCATCCCTGACAGAAGAAGCTATCCGCGAAGGATTCAATAGCCTGAAAGATCAGATTGAATATCAGTCGCTCTACGAGGCAGGCTTGTGTCGTGCCATTGGCGACTGGACACTCGGAATGAATGCTACTCGCCTCTACACGCTCAAGTATGGACAGCAGAAGCAGGTGCTCTCCATCGGACGTGTACAAACCCCCACGCTGGCGCTCATTGTGCGCCGTCAACAGGAAATAGAAAGTTTCGTGCCCAAGCAGAGTTGGGTGCTCTCTACGCTCTATCGCGACACCAAATTCACGGCCATCGCCCATGATGAAGAAGCTGAGGCTGAGGATGCAGCCGAGGTGAAAGCGGCTGCCGAGCAGGGCAAGAACCTCAAGGGGAAAGGCCCTATCTACAGGCAGATGGAGTATCAGACGGAAGAAGAGGGTAGGGCGGTGCTTGAGGCCATCAAAGACCAGCCTTTCACGGTGACAGATGTTCAGAAGAAGAAAGGCACCGAGGCCCCTCCTCGACTCTACGACTTGACCTCCTTGCAGGTCGATTGCAACCGCAAGTTCGGTTACTCTGCCGAGCAGACACTGCAACTCATCCAGAGCCTCTACGAGAAGAAGTTCACCACCTATCCGCGTGTCGATACCACTTTCCTCAGTGATGACATCTATGCCAAATGTCCCCAGACGCTCCGAGGCTTGAAAGGCTATGAACAGTTCACGCAACCCCTTGAAGGGAAGCCTCTCCCCAAGTCGAAGAAAGTCTTTGACTCTTCCAAAGTGACCGACCACCATGCCATCATCCCCACAGGAGTGCCAGCCATCAGCCTCACCGATATGGAGCGTCGCGTCTATGACCTTGTCACTCGCGCCTTCATTGCTGTCTTTTATCCCGACTGCAAGTTTGAAACAACTACGGTGTATGGTGAGGTGAAACCTTTGGAAATGGATGCAGTCCTTTTCCGCACAAGCGGGCGCACCATCTTAGACGAAGGCTGGAAAGTTATCTATAAGAAAAATGCATCCGAAGTCTCCGACGATGAGGAAAATGTGGCAGCCGATGACCGTTCCCTCCCTCTCTTCAAGAAGGGGGAACAGGGTCCCCATCTCCCTATGCTTTCTGAAAAATGGACGCAGCCGCCCAAGCCCTATACCGAAGCCACCTTGCTGCGCGCAATGGAAACGGCAGGTAAGTTTGTCGATGACGAGGAACTGCGTGATGCCATGAAGGAGAACGGTATTGGCCGTCCGTCCACTCGTGCCGCCATCATAGAGACCCTCTTCAAGCGGCGCTACATCCGCAAGGAGCGCAAGAACCTCATCGCGACACCGACGGGTGTTGAACTCATCGGCATTATTCATGAGGAACTGCTCAAGAGTGCCGAACTCACAGGAATTTGGGAGAAGAAACTCCGTGAAATTGAAAAGCGTCAGTACGATGCCCAAACTTTCATTGCCGAACTCAAGCAGATGGTCACCGACATCATCAACACGGTGCGCAACGATCACTCTAATCGCCAAGTGGCTGTCACAACCGACGATGATCTGAAGAAAAAGTCGAAAAAGGCTGTTCCAACGGCTCCTTCCTCATCTCATCCGTCCTCCTCTGATGCGTCTTTCAATGCTCCTGCAGGTTTTCAACCTAAGAAAAAGTCCGCTTCCAAAAAGGCTTCCAAGAAAACCACCGAGCAGGTGAAGGCAGAGCACAACCCCGATGAAATCATAGGTATGCCATGCCCTATCTGTCACGAAGGCCACATCATCAAAGGCAAAACTGCCTACGGCTGCTCCCGCTGGAAAGAAGGCTGCACGTATCGATTGCCGTTTGAGCAAGCGTAATTTTTTCCATGTTTGCCAAACGAACTCATGCTGTTGCTGAAAGCTTCGAGTTGGGGTTTTCGTTGGTGTTGTCGCTGAAGTCTGCGTTGCCGTCATTGTTAAATTGAACGTTAACGTTAACATCTGTTCTTAACATCTTCCCTGTTGGCTTATCGTTCTCGTCGTGACCCTGTCTCCTGTTCGCCCACGTTACTGCAGCTGGTGGTCTTTCAGGTGTTTTTTTTGAGGCACTCCACGGGCAAAATCCTGTTCGTCGGCGGACGAACAAAATTTCTCCCGCCGAAGAAATTTTTCTTGTCCGTTTCGTGTCCTTTTCGAATCAC